>CAZUHI010000045.1:0-45006 GCA_964620495.1 uncultured Rickettsiales bacterium
TGGTACTCCCAAGGGGAATCGAACCCCTGTCTCCGCCGTGAGAGGGCGGTGTCCTAACCGCTAGACGATGGGAGCACTTGTCTTAGTGCGTGATGGTTGAGGCGGTAGGACTTGAACCTACAACCGCCTGATTCAGAGTCAGGTGATCTGCCAATTGATCTACGCCTCAATGTAAAGAGCGGCGCCTTGCGGCGAAGCGGAGGGATTTCTAATCGGGGCTCGCGGGACTGTCAAGGACCGACCCGCGCGAAAGCTGCCGTGGCGCGCTCAGCGCTTCTTCTTCGCGCCCCACCGGTAGTCGCGCCGGATCGTCGACTTCTTCTCCATCGACGACCGGCCGGGCAGCTTGATCGTCGTGATGTTCTGGATCACCACCAGGTGCGGCCGCAGCGTGTCGGGCTCCACGACGGCTTCGATGAACTCGGTGCGCTCGCAGGACACCGTGTCGAGGATGTGGACCATCTCGGCCGTGTCCGCCGTCCCCTTCAGCATCGCGGGGAGGCCCTCCACCTCGTCCTCCGTGCAGCCCCTCACCGCCCCCGGTCGCTCGCCCGTCACCGTCACGCTCAGGTGGTGCGAGCCCACCGGGTCCGCCACCGGGCCGAGGTGCTCGAGGCGGAGGATCCGCCCGTCGGGCAGCTTGGCCTTCACCGCCCGGTTCATCGAGCGGTCCCGGCCCGTCCAGTACCCGACCACCGCGTTCCACTCGTGGATCGCCGCCGCGGACTGCGCGTCGTCTCCGCCCGCGAACTCGGCCACGCCCCGCCCGCTGAGCTCCACCGGTCGCGCCGGCGCGGCCCGCAGCTCCTCGATCACGTCGCCTGCGAGGGTCCCCTCGACGAGCTTCACTTCGACGTTCTTGCCCGTGAGCTCGAACCCGTCCTCGGCCGTCGCGAGCGTGAGGTCGTAGGTGCGCCGGACCTTCACCCCGTCGTACTGCTCCGAGGACTCCACCCGGACCGTGCCGGGCTCCCAGCCGAAAGTGAACGGCAGGCCCGCGAACGCGGTCGCCGCGGACAGCGTGAGCCCCGTGAGCAGCGCCCAGAACTGCCTCATCGCCATGTGTACTCCCACTTCTTGACCGTCGACTGCTCGCGCGGCTCGTACCCGGGAAACGTGAGCTTGGTGGTGACCATCTCCACCTCGAGGTGGGGCCGCAGCGTGCGGGGATCCACCACCGACTCGGTCACGGTCTCCTCCTCACACCGGGTTCCGTTCACCATCTCGGCGGCTTCCTGCTCGGAGCGACCCTTGATGGTCAGGCCCACGCGGAGGTTCTCCAGCAGCTCCGAATCGCATCCTCGGACGGCGTCCCGCGTCGCGCCGGTGAGTCTCATGCTCCGGTGCACGAAGCCCTTCGGCTCGTCCACCGATCCCACGTACTCGAGCAGCATCGACCGCCCGTCGCCGGCGGTTCTGCGCAGCGCCTTGCCGGGGGAGAGGTTCACCCCCACCCAAGACGCGACCTCCTCGTTCCAGGTTTCGAGGAGGCTGGTCGCCGAGTCCGCTTGATGCTCCGCCGCCGCATCGACGAGCGCCTGCAGACCTTCGTCATCCAACCGGGGCGGCGTCTTCGCGGCCTCGATCTCGGTCACGCGCACCGCTCGTCCCTTCGCATTCAGGACCAGCTCGAGCACTGGGGAAACGTCCGAGAGAAGCTGCGCGCGCTCCCGAGTCAGCCCCTCGCCCGACGCCGAAACGAAGCGTTCTCGGTCGTACCGGATCCCCCAACCGTCGCCGATCCGCCGGACGTGCATCTCGTACGTCGACTCCGTCTGGATGTGGCCGTCCCAAGTCGCGCGCACCTCCGCGCTGCCCGTGGGCCACCCGAACACGAACCCCTGCCCCGCCTCGGCGGGCAGCGCCACCAAGACCGCGAGCGCGGCCGCGATCCACCAGCGCATCACCAGCTCCCCTCGTTGGCCATCGACGCCCACGGCTCCTTCACCTCGAGCGCGCCTCCCCGCTGCAGCAGCTCGACGGAGTGGCCGTCGGGGCTCTTCACGAACGCCATGCGGCCGTCCCGCGGGGGGCGATTGATGGTCACGCCGTGCTCACGCAGGCGCTCGCAGACGGCGTAGATGTCGTCCACGGCGTAGGCGAGGTGGCCGAAGAAGCGACCGGTCGCGTAGGCGTCCTCCTGGTCCCAGTTGTGGGTCAGCTCGATCTCGGGGGCGCCCGGCGCCGCGGCGAGGAAGACGAGCGTGAAGCGGCCTCGCTCGGAGTCGCGACGGCGGGTCTCGACGAGGCCGAGCTTGGTGCAGAAGAAGTCGAGCGCGGCCTCCAGATCGCGGACGCGCAGCATCGTGTGCAGGTACTCCATGGGGCGATTCTACCGAGGTCGCCGGTCAGCCTCCTCGACGGAGGGCGCGGAACAGGACGCCGTGGCCGATCAGCGCGGACGCCACGAGGACGGTCGGGAGCCAGATGTAGGGGAAGTGGGCGATCCACACATTGGGGGGGTCGGTGACGATCTGCTGGAAGGGCGACGGCATCGACAGCATCCCCGTGCCCACCACCACCGCCAGCAGCCCGAGCCCCATCACGTTCCACAGGTGCAGCACGACCTTCGGCACGCGGCCCGCGAGGGGGATCAGGAGGCACGCCGTGAGCCCCGTGACGATGTCGTAGTTGTGCCCGCTCCAGGACATCTCCAGGGGCGCGACGCCCTCCATCGCCGCCCGGTGGATGATGAGCTCCACGAGCACGCGGAAGCCCTGGAAGCCCACGATGAGGCCGAGGGGGAGCGCCGCGAGCTTGCCGCCGTAGTCCTCCGAGCGGACGAACCAGGCCACGCCGACGACGGCCAGGATCAGCAGAGGGAGAGGCCGCGGGGGGTCGAAGTGGGCGAGCAGCCCCGCCCCCGCCAGCCCGCCCGTGAGGACCATCCACGCGCCGACCCCGCCGAGGAACCTCGGGACGCTCGCGCCCGCCCGCGCCAGCCCCGCCGCGAGGATGACGACCGTGAGGACGCTCACCATCACGAAGTCGAGGATCAGGGTGAGGGTCGGTTCGACGGGCAACGGCATCCGGGCACGCTACCCCAGCCGCGCGGGGCGAGCCCGGGGCCCTCAGTCGCAGTTCACCTCGAGCGTGAACGCCCCCTGGTCGCCCGCGAACCCGTCGACGACCAGCGTGTAGCTCGCCCCCGCCCGGGACTCGAAGGTGCCCGAGTTGAAGATGCGCGTGACCAGGTCCGCGGGAGAGCACGTGCCCTCGTCCTGCTCGAGGATGAGGATGTCCAGGTCGTACAGCGACGGCGTGGGGTTCACGAACCCGATCTCGACCTCGCCGCCGGTCCCCGTCCAGGTGTAGCCGACCTCGGGCCCGTGGTAGTTGCCCACGACGCTCGGGTACCCGTTGAGCACGTCCGACCGACCGTGAGTGGACGACGTGTCGCCACTCACGCTCCCGCCGCAGGCGATCTCACCCACCACTCCGCACTGCGCGGCCGGACGGGAGCCCGTGATCGAGATCACCACCCGGCCCTCGGCCAGCAGGGTTCCGTCGGTGTCGTAGGCGCGGGCCACCAGGAGGCGGTCGAGCCCCTCCTCGTGGAACGCGTACATCAGCATGAAGTCGGGCCCCGGGGCCCGGGACTCGCCGCTCCACGTGTCCCGCAGGACGTAGCCGTCGACCTCGTAGGTGACGTACGCGACGTTCTCCACGTCGGTGGACGCCCGGAACTCCATCACGAGGTCGCCGTGCTCGGTCCACAGGGGCGTGAGGGACGCGGTCTGCTCGACGTTCACGCGGACGCTGTGGGTCGCCAGGAGCGTGCCGTACGCCGAGATGTTCTTCGCCGTGAGCGTGCGCTCCCCGCCGGTGTAGACGGCCACCGTCGCGTCGGCGGGGTTGTCGGTCCGCGGCTCCGCGAGGCGCTCGGCCCCCGACCAGAACTCGATCCGCTGCCCCGAGACGCGCGCGGCCCGGACCGACAGCGGGTTGCCCACCGTGTCGCCGTCGTGAGGCGTGAGGAACTGCACCGAGGCCCAGGGGTACGGCCCGCCCGAGCCGGAGTCGGTGGGGGGCGTGCTGCTGCCGCCCGGGGCGCCCGCCGGCTCTTCGCCCAGGGGCTCGGGGGGCGTCGACGAACCCGACCCTTCCTCCGCCGGCGGCTCGGGATCGGAGACCGGCGCGCCCCCGTCGACGTCCGTGAGCTGGTGGTACCAGAGGGGCAGGGAGGTGTACCCGTTGCTCGTCCCGACGGCCTGCTCGAACGCCGCCGCGGAGTAGCGGATGCCCCGGCCGATGGAGGCCGACCAGCCGTACGGGAATCCGCCCTTCCAGGTCTGGGTCCACCGCCCGGCGGGGTCGTTCACGAGGTACTGGGAACCCGTGAAGCCGCGCGCCACGACGACGTGCCCGTAGCCGGTCATGTAGCCGTGCACGATCACCGGCTTGCCCTGGGCCAGGAGCGCGCGCATGCCCTCGATCGTCCCGTCGCGGCGGGGGGTCAGGCGGGCCGTGAGGCCCGCCTCGGAGGCGAGCGTGTTGAACACTTGGGCGAGGCCCTCGGGCGACTGGGCGAGGTCCTTGCCGAAGCGGGCCGTGATCGTGTCGGGCGTCCCCGACCAGCCGAGCCACTTCAGGACCATCGCGATCGACGTGTTCTGGCAGGAGGCCGACGGGTGCAGCGCGTTGGCATACTGATAGAAGTACGGGACCGAGGGGACCGAGCCGTCGCGGGGGGTGGAGCGCGCGCCCGAGGGCACGTCGACGTCCTCCGGGGCGCCCGACGGGACGACGCAGTCCCGCCGCTCCGTGAAGCAGCGGGCCGCCTCCAGCCACGCCGCGGCGGGGAAGCGCGCGCCGAGCGCGGCGGTGCGGACGTGGGCCGAGTCGAGCGGGATGTCGTGCCTGAGCGAGAGCCACGCCGCGGCGCGGGCGGAGCCCTCGAGGAGGGGCGGGGTCCACTGCGCGAAGCCGTCCGACGGGGCCGCCAGGCGCACGACGACCGCGCCGTGATCCACACCTTCGACCGTGGGGACGGCCTGCTCCGACGTCGCCGCCTGGAGCACCGCTCCGTCCGACCGACGCACGACGAGGTGCGCGCCCATCGCGCCGCTGCCCACCGCGTCGAGGGAGCGGGCCCAGGACCCGTGAGTGGGGCGCAGGTCGATGGTCTCGATCGCGGCCGGCCCGGGATCCCGGGGCATAGCCGCGCCCGCGGACACCACCCCCAACGCCAAGGGGTACTGCGGCGCTCCGCTGGATCGAACGTCCGCGGCGGCGGGGAGGTCTTCGATCCGGCGTGGCGCCACGACGACCACGTCGGGCTCGTCGCGCTCGTCCAGCTCGGAGGTGGGCGCGATCAGCCCCCCCTGGAGCACGGCGAACACCTCGCTCGCAAACGCGTCCCCCAGAGCCGACGTAGAGAGCCCCGGGAACGAGGCCACGGCGGGCCACCAAGCGGCGGCCAGGGGGCCTGCCTCGGGCGCCTCGATGACGCGCGCCTCGTGCAGGAGGGCGGCTCCGGCCACCACGTCGCCGGCGCGGTCCGCGGACAGCTGCGCCTCGGTCAGGCCGGTGATCGCCATCGCGCGGCGGAGGTCGGCCGCGTCCAGCGCGAACCACCCGAACGCCGCGGGGAGGCCCTCCGCCGCGGGGTCGACCTCACCCAGCGCGCTCGTGACCCAGGCCGTCGCTTCGAGCAGATCGGCGGGCACGTCGAAGGCCGCGGCGACCGCCTCGAACAGCTCCTCGGCGGGCAGCTCGGCCCACTCCGCGAGCCGCTCCGGGTCGACGTCCACCACGACGTCGTGGGGGCCGGCCACGTTCGGAGCCGGGGTCGTGGTGGGGGCCGATCCGGGGTCGCCGAAGATGTCGCCGTAGCAACCGGCGGCCCCGAGGAGGAGCGTGGAGACGAGGACGAGGCGGGCCGTCGAGAGAGGCATCGAGAGATCTCCGCGGCGGGGCCCGGCGACGGACCCCATCCGAGGGAGACGCTAGAGAGCGACGCGTCACAGGCGTGGAACAACGACCGGCGGCGAGGTCACAGCCCGGCTCCGGGGGACTCACCGAACGACGGTGGCGGGACGGTCGACCTTGCTCAGCTCGCGCGCTTCGTGAGCCTCGTCCAGGTACTTCTGCGCGTACTCGGCCCGGCCTGCGTCGATCTCGCACTGCGCGCCGCGCTCGAGGAGGCGCACGTGGTCGGTCCGCACCCCCGCCTCTTGGAGCTGCGCCAGCGCCTCGTCGAGCAGTCGACGTCCCTCGTCCTCGTCGCCCCGGGCGTACGCGATCTGGGCGAGCACCCCCCGGGAGAACCCGATCAGCCGCGGCTGCCCCAGCGCCGTGGCGAGCTCCAGCGCGAGGTTCAGGTGCCGCTCGGCGTGGTCCAGTCGACCCAGCTCCAGGTACAGGTCGCCGAGGTTCGCCCGGGCCGACACCTCGAGGCGCTTGTCGGCGACCTCCAGCGCGATCCCCAGCGCCTTCTCCAGGGGCTCACGGGCAGCCGCCGGTCGATGCTCGGCTTCGTACGCCCCGAGGTTGGCCAGGGTGTATCCCTCGCCGAGGCGGTGCCCGAGGGTGCGACGCAGCGCCAACGCCTTCTCGAACTCCTCGCTCGCGGTCTCGGCCCCCGACAGCGCAGACAGCGTCGCCAGCCGCTCGAGGAGGTCGGCCTCCACCGACCGCGCCCCGATCGAGCGCGCCGACTCGAGCGCCGCCACGAAGAGCGACCGGGCGCGCACCGGGCGACTGCGATCCAGGGCCTGTCGACCGAGGTGCTCGAGGGCCCGGCACTCGGTGCGGGCGTCCCCGACGGCGCGCAGCAGCTCCACGGCGGCGTCGAGGTGCTCCTTCGCGTCCCGCCCGCGGCCCGCCGACCTCAGGATCACCCCCAGGGTGGTCTTCGCCCGCCCGATCTCCCGTGTGCCGCCCATCTCTTCGGCTTCGGCGAGGGCCGCGTGGGCGAGGTCGATCGCGTCGGCCGTCCCCCGCGTGGCCGCGCCGCTCGCCCGCAGACGGAGACACTCCGCCCGCACGCCGGGCTCCTGGGTGAGCTCGAGGACCTGCTCGAGGCGCCGGCCGGCCTGGTCGGCCTTGCCCGCGGCGAAGAGCGCCCCCGCGCGATCGATGTGCAGCGCGGCCGCGAGCTCCGCGTCCAGGCCCGGCATGGCGAGCACGCGGTCCGCGATCTCCCCTCCCCCAAGCACCGGCCCTCGGAACCGCGCCAAGGCGAGCAGCGCGCGGGCACACCCCGCGGCGACGTCCGGGAGGCCCATGGCGGGGACCCGCTCGGCGGCGAGGCGCAGGTCGTCCCGGGCACTCTCCAGCCGCCCCAGGGCCTGCGCGCCCCCCTGATCGTCGAGGGCCGACACGGCGGCGCGTGAGCCGAGGCGGGCGAACCAACGGGCGTGGCGCTCCTCGGCCTCGAGCGGCGGGCCGGCGGAGCGGGCGAGCTCCCGGACCGCGTGCAGCAACCGGAGCGCGGGGGTCCCGCCGTCGTCGGGCTCCAGCTGCTGGACGAGCGAGAGGTCGCAGAGGCGACGAAGGACCTGCAGCGGCTGACCGGACTTCGGGCGCACGACCCACTCGGCGGCCTCCACGGAGAAGCGGCCCGCGAACACGGAGGCTTGCGTGAGCGCGTCGCGCTCGGTCTCGTTCAGCAGGTCCCAGGAGGACGCGAAGGCAGCCGCGAGCGACGCATGCCGCGCTTCTGCAGCGTCCGAGCGGAGCAGATCCAGCTGCCGATCGAGCCGGGTGAGCAGATCCTCGGGAGCCAGGAAGCCGGCCCAGGAGGAGGCCATCTCGATCGCCAGCGGCAGGCCGTCCAGGCGCGTGAGCACCGGCGTGAGCCGGGCGGGGTCCCGGTAGCCGTCGAGCATCGCCGTCCCCGCCCGCGCGTGGAAGAGCCGGGTGGCGGCGTCCACGCCGAGAGGCCTCAGGGCCTCCACCCGCTCGCCCTGCACGCCCAGCGCGCGGCGACAGGTCGAGAGGACGGCGAGGCCCGGCGTCCCCTCGATCCAGTCCGCGGGGAGGTGATCGAGGGCGGCCGCCGACGCGTCGAGGTCGTCCAGGACCAAGAGCACACGCCCGCGCCCGCGGAGGGCCGCCGAGACCGCCTCCACGACGTCCCCGTCGGCGGCGTCCGGATCGATGTGCAGGGCCGTCGCCACGGCGCCCGCGACGTGCTCACGGGTGCGCGCGACCTCGGCCCCGGCGCGGCGCACCTCGTCGAACTCCCCGCTCTCCGCCGCGGCGTGAGCGACCTCCAGCGCGAGCCTGCTCTTCCCCACCCCGGCCGGGCCCGTGAGCGTGACCAGCCGCCCCGGGGCGAGGGCGGCCAGCACGCGCGTCGCGTCCGCCTCACGCCCGTGGATCGTCGACGGCGCCTCGGGAAGCTCGTGGACGGCGCGGCGCTCGCTCTCGGGGATGCTGCCCTCGACGGTGGGCTCCTCCGGGCGCGGGTCCCCCGCCTTGAATCGGTAGCCGGCGCCCACGACCGTGAGCAGGTGGTCGGGGTCCGACGGGTCCCGCTCGACCTTGCCGCGGAGGCGCCCCATCGTCGTCTTGACGGTCCGTGAGACCACGCCGCCGCGGTAGCCCCACACCTCCCTGAGCAGCTCGCGCTGGGGCACCACCCGGCCCGCCTGCGAGGACAGGTAGGCGATCAGGCGCACCTCCGTGGGCGTGAGCGTGCGCTCCTCGCCCGGCCACCGCGCGCAGCGGGCGTCGAAGTCGACGACGCACCCGGCGAGGTGCAGCTTCGGGAGGCGGGGGAGGTCGTCCACGAGCGCAGGCTACCGAGCGAGCGGGGGAGGCGTCACCGTGGGGGCAGAACGACGCCGGAGAGTCCCCAGCGGTCGTCGATGGTCACGCCCACGTGCGCCGCCGCCGTCGTCATCGGATCCATGTGCGTGATCGCCCCGCCGCCCTCGAGCTCTCCGTGGTCCCAGCCGGGCCCGTGCATCAGCACCGGGATCGTCCGGTTGTCGGCGTCCAGGCCCCCGTGCCCGGTCCCGCTGCCGCCGTGGTCGGTGGTGACCGCCACGAACCAGGCCTCGTCGTCCGGGCGCGCCTCCACCGCCCGCATCATCCGGCCGATGCGCACGTCCTGGGCCTCGATGGCGGCGAGGTACTCGGGGTTGTCCGCCGAGAAGCCCGTGGAGTGTCCGGCCCCGTCCACGTCGTCCAGGTGGACGAAGTGGAGCGCGTGGGCGCCCGCCGTCACGTAGTCGGCCATCGCGTCCGTGACCTCGTCGTCGACGCCGATCGCCTGGTCCGTGAGGGCGCCGGCTTCGATGAGCCCCGTGAGGATCGGCACCCAGTGGATCGCGGCCACGGTCGGGATGCCCGCCTCGCTCGCCCGCAGCAGCCAGGTGGGCGTGCCCGCCACGCGGTTGTCCCAGCCGTCGTTGCTCACGATGCCGTGATCGACGACCTCGAAGCCCGTGAGGATCGACGTCCACCCCGGCCCGGACACGGTGGGGCCGGTGAGCTGGGTCGTCCCGTCCAGGGTCCACGCGCCGGTCGCCATGAGCGCGTCCATCTCGGGCGTGTCGGCGGCGGCGAGGGCGTCGGCGCGCACCCCGTCCAGCCCGATCACCAGGGCCTTCGGGACGCTCGGGGGCTCGGCTTCGGGCCCCGAGGGGCACCCCGTGAGGGCGAGGACGAGCAGGATCGGGACGGGTCGCATGGGGCCTCCGCGCGCATTCTGCCGGGTTCCCGCCGGGGGTCACAGCGAGGTCACGGGGAAGTGGAGGACCCATTGTGGCCCCCCCGTCACCGGCGTCCGGGTGGACTGACCACGTCAATCGACTGCAACAACCCGCAGCCCTGGACGGACCCATGTCTCGACCCACGATCTCCCGCAGCACCCTCCGCCTCATCCACCGCCTCGCCCTGACGTCGCTCCTCGGCGCGGCCGTGGGCTGCGGCTTCACCGACCAGCGCGAGCCCGCCCCCGAGGCCGTCGCCTGGGACCCGCCGGCCCCCTCGGACGACGACTTCGAGCGCACCCCCGGCTGGGACCCGGCCGCCGATGAGCACGACATCGACCGCGACGGCCTCGTGAACTCCGAGGACGACGACGACGACGGCGACGGCATCCCCGACGCGGTGGAGGGCGACGAGGACCCGGATCGCGACGGGCTCCCCAACCGCGTGGACAGCGACAGCGACGGCGACGGCATCGACGACGACTACGAGGCCGGGTTCCCCGCCCACACCCCGGTGGACTCGGACGGCGACGGCACGCCCGACTTCCTGGACGTGGACAGCGACGGCGACGGCATCTCCGACCGCGTGGAGGGCCCCGGGGACTTCGACCTGGACGGCGTCTCCAACTACCTGGACGACGACTCCGACGGCGACGGGTTCTCCGATCGGACCGAGGGCGCCGACGACATCGACGGCGACGGGCGACCCAACTTCCTGGACCTCGACTCCGACGGCGACGCGCAGCGCGACGACGAGGACGACGACTTCGACGGCGACGGCGTCGACAACGACGACGAAGGCACCGGGGACAGAGACGGGGACGGTGTTCCGGACTCCATGGACATGGACTCGGACGGCGACGGCATCCCCGACGAGGTGGAGCTCGCCGCGGCCGACCCGGACGTGGACGGCGACGGTGTCTCGAACCACCTGGACGGCGACAGCGACGGCGACGACATCCCCGACTTCTCCGAGACCGACGCGGACTGGGACGGGGACGGCGTGGGCAACTACCTGGACACCGACGTGGACGGCGACGGCGTGCTCGACGTGGACGACCCGGACTACGACGGCGACGGCATCTCCAACGAGGACGAGTGGGGCGGCCCCCTGAGCGGACCGCCGATGGACACGGACGCCGACGGCGCGCCCGACTGGGGCGATCGCGACAGCGACGGCGACGGCATCGAGGACGACGTGGAGGGGACGGGCGATCCCGACGGCGACGGTCGGCCCAACTACACCGACCCCGACAGCGACGGCGACGGCATCCTCGACGTGGACGAGGGCGAGATCGACTACGACGGCGACGGCGTCCCCAGCTTCCTGGACGACGACAGCGACGGCGACGGCCTGCTCGACCGCTGGGAGGGCTCCGAGGACACCGACGGCGACGGACGCATCGACTCCAACGACGTGGACAGCGACGGCGACGGCACCTCCGACGCCGAGGACGACGACGTCGACGGCGACGGCATCGGCAACGACGTGGAGGGCGCGAACGCGACCCCGCCCACCGACAACGACTCGGACGGGATCCCGGACTTCCTCGACGAGGACTCGGACAACGACGGCATCCCGGACTCGGCCGAGGGCAGCGCGGACGCGGACGGCGACGGCGCCCCCAACTACCTGGACGGCGACAGCGACGGCGACGGCGTGCCCGACGACAGCGAGTCCTACGACGACATCGACGGCGACGGCATCCCCAACTTCCTGGACCCGGACTCCGACGGCGACGGCACCCCCGACTCCGACGACGAGGACTTCGACGGCGACGGCGTGCCCGACGACGTCGAGGGCTGGGGCGACGTGGACGGGGACTCCATCCCCGACTCTTGGGACCAGGACGCCGACAACGACGGCATCCCCGACAGCCAGGACACGGACCCGCTGGACGACGACGCCGACGGCGACGGCTTCACGGACCTGCAGGAAGAGCTCTGCGGCACCGACCCGGAGAATCCCCAGGAGTCCTGCGACGCCTTCACCACGCAGATCCCCGCGGGCGAGATCTCGGACGTGACCGTGACCTACGACACGCAGATCCAGCTCGGCGACGTGATGTTCATCCTCGACGAGACGGGCTCGATGCAGGGCACCCTGGACGACGTGGCGGGGAACTTCTCGCAGGTGGTCACCGAGGCCGGCGGGCTCATCCCCGACCTCACCTTCGGCGTGGCCTCGCACGACGACTACGTGAGCGGCGTCATGGGCGAAGCCCCGGACAAGCCGTACCACCACCGCGTCCAGCAGACGACCGATCTGGGCCTCGTGCAGCAGGCGCTCGACAGCCTCGAGGCGGGCGGCGGCCTCGACTGGCCCGAGTCGTCGATCGAGTCGCTCTACCAGGCGGCCACCGGCATCGGCTACGACATGAACTGCGACGGCCTGTACGACCCCGACACGGACGTCCTGCCGTTCCTGGCGTCGCCCCTGGATCCCTTCGGCGGGCTCGCGGGCGAGACCTACGACCCGTCCATCCCCGGCGGCGGCACGCTCGGCGGCAACGGGTTCCGTGAAGGCGCCGTCCCCATCTTCGTGTACGCGACCGACGCCGAGGTCCGCAACGCCTTCGACCCCTACGGTGAAGGCCCCAAGGCGGAGGTCGTGGGCGCGTGCTCCGCCGACGCGGCGGCCCCGATGCTGCAGGCCGCCCTGGCCGACGTGAACGGTCGCACGATCGGCGTGCCCGCGGCGACGACCGACCCGGTGGAGGCCATGAAGATGGTCGCGCTCTGGACCGACTCGGGCCTCGACCTGAACGGCGACGGCGCGATCACGGACGACGAGCTGATGGTCTACCCGTCGGACGGCTACGAGATCGTCACCCAGGTGCTGACGGGCATCGAGGAGTTCACGGTGAACGTGACCTACGACCTGACCATGACGCCGGAGGATCCCGAGGGCGCCGTCGTGACGGTGTCCCCCGCGAGCTACGACGACGTGCCCGCGCTCAACAGCGTGACGTTCACCTTCAGCCTCGCGCCGGAGACGGCCGACGACGCCGCCTCGATGTTCAGCGACTCGGTGTACGTCGTGCCCACGACCCTGTACGGAGACGACGGCGTCGTGCTCGCGACCTGGGACCTCAGCTTCGTGGTGACGCCCCCCGGCGCGGACCCGGAGTAAAATCGGAGGCGCGTGGAAGACGAAGCCCCCACCATCGTCGGGCCGATCCGGCCCTTGCCCGAGCCCGCGGAGGTTCGGCTGGAGCCGGTCGAACCCGACATCGGCACGACGGCCCCGGCGCGAGAGCCGCGTCGGGGCCATCGTTCGTCGCTGCACGCGGAGGAGGTCGGCCGCGCCCGGTCCATGGGGTGGGCCCTCGGGATCATCACGGGCATCTGCGCCGTGACCCTCCCGTTCATGGGGGGCGTGCCCGCCATCCGCGCGACGACCTCCGCCACGACCGCCGCCCTGAGCCTCTTCTCCTTCGCGGTCGTGTGGATCGTGCGCGACGAGAAGGCGTGGACGCGAGGCCTGTTCCGGACCTGGGGGGCGCTCGCGGTCGCCGCCTCGACGCTGTGCGAGTTCCACCTGGGCGTCTTCTCGCCGACGCCCCTGGCGGTGACCCTGGGCATCTCGTTCTTCGGCCGCGGCAACGACCGGCTGGGGGGGCTCGTCATCTGCCTCGCCGCCACCGTCGCCTACTTCGTGATGTCGGCGCTCATGACCGCGGGGCTGCTCTCGGACCCCGGCTTGTTCAGCGCGGCGGACGCGTCCATGGGGGCGAAGCTCTGGATGACGGGCATGGTGCCGCTCGTGCTCGGGGCGACCCTCCTGGACGGGCGCACCGCGCGCTCCACCCTGCGCCGGGTGATGAAGCAGGCGAGCGACGCTTCGCGGAGAGCCGAGCGCAAGGAAGCGCAGTTCGAGGAGGTCCTCCAGGAGCTCGACGCCATGGGCACGCGGCGAGGCTCGAAGGGCAGCTACACGGGCAAGGTCCTCGGAGGGTGGCGCCTGGGCGCGCTGATCGGACGGGGCGCGGTGGGGGAGGTCTACGCCTCGGTGCACGGGGACGGCCGCCGGGGGGCGGTCAAGGTGCTGGACGAGCGGATGGCGACGGAGCCCGGCATCGTCTCGCGCTTCCTTCAGGAGGGGGAGATCGCCGCGTCGTTGAGCTCCCCGCACGTGGTCCGCGTGCACGAGATCGGGGTCGCGGCCGACGGGGGCCCGCCCTTCATCGCCATGGATCTGCTCCGCGGGAAGACCCTGAGCGAGCTGCTGAGGGCGGAGGGGGCCCTGAGCGTCGAGGAGACCGTGAAGCTCGCCCGGGACGTGGGGCAGGGGCTCGACGACGCCCACGCGGGCGGGGTCATCCACCGCGACATCAAGCCCGGGAACCTCTTCCGCGCCGAGACGCCCGGCGGACCGGTGTGGAAGGTGCTCGACTTCGGGGTCAGCAAGCTCTGGCACTCGGAGGGGACCCTCACGCAGCACGACGTCGTGGGCACGCCCGCCTACATGTCGCCCGAACAGGCCCTCAGCAACCCGGTCACCACCGCGACGGACATCTACGGGCTGGGCGCGGTCCTCTATCGCGCGCTCACGGGCCGACCCCCGGCCTCGGGACGTACGGCGGTGGAGACCCTGCTGCGGGTCGTGGACAAGCGACCGGTCCGCCCCGGCGACCTGTCCCTCGACGTGAACCTCGACCTCGAGGCCGCCCTCGTGATCGCGATGGCCGTGGAGCCGACCCGCCGCTTCCCCAACGGCGCGGCGCTGGGGCGCGCGTTCGAAGCCGCGGCGAAGGGCCGGCTGCCCTCGGGCCTGCGGAAGCTCGCGGTCGGACTGCTCGCCGAGACCCCCTGGCGCCCGCTCATCGAATGACGCCGTCGCTCCGCCGCGGGGCGGTTCGGGCGGCCTTGGTCGCGGTGGTCGTGATCGTCGCGGTGGCCCACGTGCAGCGCATCGACTGGCTCCCCGCCGGCCTCGGCGGCCACGAGTTCGGCTTCTCGGGCGGCGACGACTGGGACGCCCGGCTGCACGCCGCGGCCATGGGGGAGGTCGCGATCCGACGGGCGCGACTGCTGCACTGGGACCCGTTCGCAGGCTTCGGGTCGCCGCTCCTGGCCAACCCCGAGGGGTTCCTCCTCCACCCCGCCTTCGCCGTGGGGACCGCCTTCGGCACCTGGTTCACCGGCCTCACGGCGCTGTACTGGACGTCGCTTCTCCTGCTCTTCGGGGGCTCCGCAGCGCTCGCGCGGCGCCTCGAGCTCCCCGCCGTGACGGGCATCGTGCCCGCGATGTTCTTCGTGGGGAGCTGGGAGTGGTCGGCGCGCCTGGCGAGCGGGCACCTGTTCGTGCTGGGCGCCGCCACCTGGCCGGGGGCGCTGGCCTGCGCTCACGCGGCCATGGACGTCGACCGCGGCCGGGAGGGCCGCCTGCTCCTGGGGGCCGCCGCGGGCCTGCTGCTGGGCTCGGCGCTCCTCGGGGGCAGCCACTACGCGATGCCGATGGGGCTCCTGCTCGTGCTCCTGGTCGTCTGGGCGGCGGGCGCGCCCCGAGGCCCGGTCTTCGCCCTGGCCGCGCTGCTCTGGGTGCCTCTCCTCGGCCACGACGGGCCCTCGTTCGCGCGCCGGGTGCTGGAGGCGGCGATCGGGGTCGCCCTGCTCCTCGGCCTCCGCGACCGCCCCCGAGAGAAGGTGGAGACGGCCGCGGGCACGGCGCTGGGGCTCCTCGCGTCCACCGGGATGCTCGTCCTCACGGGCGTGCTCGCGGTGTCGACCCAGGGGCGGCTCGACTGGGGGACGGCGGCGTCGACCGACGACCTGCTCGCGGAGGGGCTGCCCTGGGCGACCAGCGCCCGACTGGAGGCGATCGCCTGGCTCCCCGACCCCCTCCTGTGGGTCCTCGTCCTCCTCGGCACGGTCGGCCTCCTCGCGCGCCGCCCCGCCCTGGGCCTCGTCGTCGCGGCGGGCGCGGCGGCGGCCTTCACCCAGGGGTCGGAGTGGAAGCCGTGGCTGTTCTGGACCGGGCTGCCCGGCACCGCCGCCCTCGGCGCGCACGGCCGCTGGTCGTGGGTCCTCCTGATGTTCCCCATGCTCGGCCTGCCCGCGCTCGCGGCGATGGCAGCCGAGCGGGCGGCGGCCGGCCACGCGAGGGTCCGCACGATGTCGGCCGCGGCCGCGTTCGCCGTGGCGGGGGCCGTCGCATGGTGGATCCACGTGCCGCTCACCGCCAATCCGCCCCCGACGCCCCGGGGCCCGGCGCCCCTCCCGACCGACGCGGGGACCGTCCGGGGCGTGATGGTCGACGGGGACCACCCCATGGCCCTCTCCGTGGTGGAGGGCAGCCTGCGGGCCCGGCGGGAGGCCTTCGACTACGGGCGGATGGTCCCGCCCGCGGGCGCCCACGGCAGGCTCGTCTGGGGGCTGTCGAACGGGTGTCCCGTGCCCGCCCCGCCCTCCGTGCGCGTCGCGGCCGACGTGGAAGGCTGGCGGGTCGAGGGCCCGGCCGGGTACGGGCTCGTGATCGCCCAGCGCGCCGTGCCGGGCTGGAGCTGCGACGGCGCGGAGATCGTCGACGGCTGGCTCGCGCTCTCCCCCGAGTGCCAGGAGCGCCCCGGCCTGGTCCTGCACGGCGCCGCGAATCGGCCCCCCGACCACGACCTCGGCGATCCGCCGCCGGAGCAGCAGTGGCTCACGCTGGAGCTGGCCGACGCGGGCGTGGCCCGATGCACCTGGCGCAGTCCCGGCTTCGGGGCCGGCCTCGTGGCCCAAGGCGGCGCGATCCTCGTGCTCCTCGGGGTGGGCGGGGTCGCGATCAGGAAGAGGCGATCCAGCGCACCGGCACCACCACCGGACCCGCCGGCCCCAGGGTGATCCCCAGCCGCGGACGCGGCACCCGCGCGGTCGGAGCGACCGCCAGCACCTGCAGCATCGTGCCGAGCGCGACCCGCAGCTGAAGGAACGACGTCGAGCGACCGGGGCAGCGCCGGGGGCCGAGCCCGAAACCGCACAGCGCCTCCCGCGCCCGGGCCGCCTCGGCGCCGAGGAACCGCTCGGGGCGGAAGGCGTCGGGGCGGTCGTAGTAGTCGGGGTGACGCTGGGTCGCCCAGACCAGCGCGACCACGAGCGCCCCCTCCCGCACGGCCACGTCCCCGAGCGTGGTCGCGCGCGCCGCCTGGCGACCGATCGCCCACACCGGGGGGTGCAGCCGGAGGGTCTCCCGGACCGTCGCCTCGAGGACATCCGACGCGAGGAGATCGGCCCCGCTCCCCGAGGTGGGGAGCCCGTCGACCGGCTCGCGCGCGACGTGGATCAGCGCCGCGGGGAGCACCGAGGCGATCGGGTCCCCGCCCACCAGGTAGAAGGCCAGCAGCTCGTCGGTGACCCACTCCGGCGACGCCCCCGCCGCCGCGGCCCGCGCTCGGAGCAGCGCCCCCAGGCTGCCCGACGGCGCCGCCGCCAACGCCTCCTCGCCGAGCAGCGCCCGGGCGGCCGCGGCGGTCTCCTTCGCGACTCGTGGAGACACCCACGGCCGGTTCACCGCTTCGTCCAGCGCCAGCAGCGACGCGACCGCGCCCGGCACCCGAGGACCCTCCGGCCCCAGGAGCGACGCCAGGAAGAGGCGGGCGGCGACGCGACGCGCCAAGGCGTGCAGGTCGACGGCCTGCGGGCGGGCCTCGATCTCGGGGGCGACGGCGGCGCGCACCGCGGCGACGATCACGTCGGGGTCGAGGCCGTGCGCGTGGGCACGGAGGGCCTCGACGACCGGCCCCCGACGACGTCGCCAGGTGGCCCCCACGTCGCCCCCGAGGGTGCCGCCGGTCACGTCGCGGAAGGCGCCGAAGAGGCGGAAGCTCCCGGCCGCCCCGCGCATCCCCTCGTCGCCGCTCTTCACGAAGTCTTCGGGACGATCGCGGAGCACCTGCGCGACGTGCTCCGGATGCACCGCGATCACGGGCCCCCGCCCGACCGGCAGCAGGTGGAACGGGCTCTCGCGACGACCCCGGGCCGCCAGCCACCGAAGGCCCGCTTCGTCGATCACCCCTCGGATGGCTCCTCCCGCCGTTCGCACCGAGCGCTCCCTCAGGATGGCTGGAGGACGCCGAACCGGCCAGCGGCCCGGGCCGATCTTTCCTACCCTGCCTCGGTGGGAGCCAGGACATGACGCCGAAGGTTCGGTTGGCGGTGGGGACGGTCGCGTCGGTCGCTCTGCTCGCCGTGCTCGTCCGCTTCGTGCCGGTGGACGAGGTCGTGGCGACGCTCGCGGGGGCCCGAACCGATCTCCTGCTGTGCGTCCTCGGGCTGCACCTCGTGATCCTCTTGCTGCGCGTCCACCGCTGGGCGGTCATCGCCGAACAGGGCGAGCCGCTGAGCCGGGCGCAGCGGACCCTCGCCTTCGACTCCCTCTTCTTCAGCTGGCTCGCCAACTTCGCCCTCCCCGCGAAGGCGGGCGACCTCGCGCGGCCCCTCGTGTACGCCCAGGCAAGCGGACGCCCCTACTCCGAGCTGCTGGGGGCGACGGTGCTGGAGCGGGTGCTCGACCTCGCCTGCCTCGGCGTCGGCTTCGCGGCGGCCATGTGGCTCCTCCCCACCCCGGACGGCATGCCCGACTGGCTGCGATCCATCGGCGTCCTCGCGGCGCTGGCGGCGGCGGGCGTCGTGGGGGGCCTGCAGCTCCTCCGAGGGGTGACTCGGTTCTCGGAAGCCGGGGACGGCCTCCGCGCCAAGGTCGCCCGGGAGGCCAACCGCTTCCGCGACGGGCTCGTGCTCCTGGACCGCCCCCGCGTCCTCGCCCGGGCCGTCGCCTGGTCCGTCGTGATCTGGATCATCGAGGCGTTCTCGATCGGCGTCCTCATCGAGGCGTGCCACGCGGACGCGACCGCCTCGGCGTCGGTCGCCGTGGTCGTGGCCATCGCCCTGGCCGTCCCGATCCCGAGCGCCCCCGGACAGCTCGGCGTGGCCCAGTGGGTCAGCCTCGCGATCCTGCAGCCCTACGGGATCCCCGCCGACGCCGCGGTGGCCGTGAGCCTCCTCGACACCGCCACCGCGCTCTGCTGGGTCGTCCCCTTCGGCCTGTTCGCGATGATCCGACGCTCGGCGCTCACCACTCTGCGGGAGGCCGAGCCCGAGTGACTCAGGGTCGCTCGGTCATCCGGAACACCCACACCTGCCCCTGCGGTCCACGGCTCAGCGCGGGCTCCGGGCCCCCGCCCCGAGGGAGGATCCCGAGGGGCTCCCAGGAGTAGGAAGCGCGCAGCACCAGCCACGACTCGTGGCGCACGCCCGACACCGCGCCGTCGGAGGCGTCGATCCCCCACACGACGCAGCCCCCGTGGTCGTCCCACCGTCGTCGAACGGAGTCCCGATCCCGAAGGTCCTTGGGCGGGTGACAGTGCTCCCACCGCCCGCAGACGTCGCCGTCCTGGGCGTAGCTCGCGCACCCCCGCTCCACCCCGGGCACGAGCGCCTGCGCGGGCGCGGCCGCCCCCACCGGCAGAGGGACGTCCCCCTCCCTTCCGTAGCGGTCGCCCAGGTCCGCCAGCACGCCCCCGCAGGCCAGGACGACGGCCCCCACCCCCACGGTCGCGAGGGCCGCACCCACCGGTCGAAGGCCCCGACGTGCGGCGATCTCCACGACGTTCCAGGCGCCCACGGCGACGATCGCCGCCCCCACCGTGCTCGCCGCGAGGAGGTGCCGAGGGCCGAAGTCCATGAAGAGGCCGGCCGGGAACAGCCCCGCGAGGCCGATCGCCCAGAGCACGCCCACCATCCGACGGCGCTCGGCCACGAGCCAAGAGCACGCAGCGAGCACCCACGCGGCAGGCGAGTCGAGGGGACGGAACAGCTCGGCGACGGCGAGGTGCTCCCCGAGGAAGCGCAGCCCCACGTGATAGTCCTCCCGAGCCGCCACCTCGCTCATGGCGGCGAGGGTCGGGGGCGCCAGGAACGCCGAGGCGATCGCCAGGCCCGGGGCCCAGCGCCGCCACTGGCGGACGATCCCCGCCCCCCCGAAATCGATCGGCACGACGGCCGTGGCCAGGACCGCCCCCGCGATCTCGGGTCTCAGGTACAGAGTGACGGCGCCCGCGGCGAACCAGGCCGCGAAGGTGAGCCGGGACGGCCCCCGGGCCACCAGGACCGACAGCAGCAAGGTGGCGCAGAAGGCGACGTGCGCCGACGCGACGTGGAACCCGTGGACCCTCCAGTACGCCAGGTCCGGGTGCACGACCAGGAGCGCCCCCGTGAGCAGCCCGATCGCGCGCGAGCCGGTCAGGAGCCGCAGGGCCCGCGCCGCGAGCAGAGGCCCCCAGACCCCGATGAGCAGGGCGACTCCGACGAACGCCGCGTGGCTCGATCCCGCGACCTTCCCGGCCCCCGAGTAGATCGCCCGATGCAGGGGGTGGACCTCGAGCCGGTGGAACCCCGCGGCCGCCTCCCCGCCCTGCATCGCCACGAGCAGCGCGTCCTCGTGGGCCGCGAACGCGTGCCCCCCGACGGCGTCGAAGACCCCCAGGGACACCGCCGTCGCCCCGACCACGAGGGCCGCCCCTCCGATCCAATCCCGGGGCGCCACTCAGCCCTCGCCCAGGGTCGCCACGGCGTGATCGATGAAGGCCCGCACCCGGGGCGCCATGTGCCGACTGGCCGGCCACACGGCCGTCGCTGCGCCCCCCGGGACGCTGTACTCGGGCAACACGCGGACGAGATCCCCGGAGGCGACGCGCGGCTCCGCGAGCAGGGTGGACATGAGGATGAGACCGGCCCCCGCCTCGGCCAGCCCACGGAGGGCGCCGAAGTCGTTGACGACCCACCGGGGAGCGGGGATGTGCACGTCGGCGGCCGGCTCCCCGGCCCGCATCCAGGGGCCGAACGGTCGACCGAGGAACAGGGGGTGGGCGGCGACCCGGTGCCCCTCCAGCTCCTCGGGGAGGCGGGGCCGACCGCGCTCCTCCAGGTAGCTCGGGCCCGCGTAGAGCCCCGCCTGGAAGCGTCTCAGGGTGCGCGACATGAGGGCGGCGCCGCCCGGGAGCTGCTGCGCGTGCATCCTCACGCCCACGTCGATGCCCTCCTCCACCAGGTCCACGACCCGGTTCGTCAGCTCGACCTCCACCACCACCTCCGGGTATCGGATCCCGTAGGACGCGACCATGTCCGCGAAGCGGCGGGTCTGCCCGAAGTCCACGGCGGTGGTGAGCCGGAGCCGACCCGCGGGGGTCGCGGTGGTGTCGAGCAGCGCCTCGCCCGCGTCCTGGAGCTCGCGCAGCGCCGGTGACGTGCGACGGTGCAGGGCCCGCCCGTGATCCGTGAGCGCGACCGCCCGCGCCGATCGACGGAGGAGCTCCACCCCGAGGGCGTCCTCGAGCCGACTCACGCGCCGACTCACGGTGGACTTCGGGACCCCCAACCGCTGCGCTGCGCCGCTGATCGTGCCCGCCTCCGCCACCAATACGAAGGTGCTCAGGTCGGTGAGATTCATACGCGCCCCTCCCGTCATGAGGTTGCATTCCTGCAACCTATCGTTGTCGAACCACCCTCTTGTTGCAAGGCGGCTACTCCCCCAGGATCCCGTCATGACTCGGCAGCCCACGATCTACCTCCCTCACGGCGCCGGCCCCTGCTTCTTCATGGACTGGACGATGGGGCCCCCGGGCACCTGGAAGCGCACCGAGGCGTGGCTCCGTGCCCTGCCCGGCACGCTGCCCGCGGAGCCCGCCGCGCTGCTGGTCGTCTCGGCCCACTGGGAGGAGCCCCAGCCGACGTTGCTCACGTCCGCCGCCCCGGGCCTCCGCTACGACTACAGCGGGTTCCCTCCCCACACGTACGAGCTGACCTGGCCCGCGCCGGGCGCTCCGGACCTCGCCGACCGCGTCGCGCGGCTCCTCGGGGCAGGCGGCATCGCCACCGGAGGGACGGACTGTCGGGGCTTCGACCACGGCACGTTCATCCCCCTCAAGGTCGCGTGGCCGACCCCGACCATCCCGACCGCGCAGCTGTCCCTGGTGAGCGGCCTCGATCCCACGCTGCATCTCGCGATCGGACGGGCGCTCGCCCCCCTCCGCGACGAGGGGGTCCTGATCGTCGGCAGCGGGATGAGCTTCCACAACATGCGCGGCTTCGGACGGCCTGCGGCGGCGGCAGCCTCGGGGACGTTCGACGCCTGGCTCGAGGGCGTCCTCGCCGCGCCCGAGGGACGCGACCGAGCCCTCACGGACTGGACCGCGGGACCGCAGGCACGCTGGTGTCACCCCCGCGAGGAGCACCTGCTGCCGCTCCACGTCGCGGCGGGGGCGGCGGGCGACGACCCGGGTCGCATCGTCTTCCGAGACGAGGTCCTGGGCGCGACCGTCAGCGCCGCCCGGTTCGGTTGAGCCGCGCCGTCACCGAAGGAACTCATAGCGCGCCCGGACCGGGCCGTCGTCGCGGACCAGCTCCTGCCACACGCCCCCCACGAGGGCGGACCCCGGGGGACGGTCGAGCGCGGAGATGAAACGCGTCGCCGCGTCCTCCACGCTGTCGGCGTCGAGCTGGACGAAGACGAGGTGCCCCTCCTCGGCCGCGGAGAGGCACAGCCCCCAGAGGACCTCTCGGTGGGGCTGGGCGATCACGGATCCGACGAACAGCACGTCCGGGTCCGAGTCCATGACGGCCTCGAACGCGGCACGCAGGGCGGCCTCGTCGTCCAGCGCGACCTCCACCTGGTCCACGCCCGGGATGAAGGTCCCGATGGACTCCTCGAGCGTGAAGACCACGCGCTCCCCGGTCGTGGCGGTCTCCATGAGGCACGCGTAGGCGGTCGTGGTCTTGCCGGACCCGGACCGCCCCGACATCAGGACCACGCCGTGACGGAACCCGCACAACCGACGCAGCGCTTCGGCGTCGGTGGGAGCGGGGGCGATGCGGTCGATCGACACCCGCTCGCGGTCCTCCCGGAGCAGGCGCAAGGTCACGCGCTCGCCCCCGAACGTCTCGAGTCGGCGGTACCGCACCTGCAGCCGACCCACCCGACCATCGGCGTCCCGCTCCAGGAAGAGGCGGCGCTTCGTCTCGCTGCGCACGGGTCGGCTGCGCCTCGACCACTCCCGGTCGAGCGCGTCGAAGGCGTCGGCCGGGAGCCGCGCGACCTTCTCCAGCCCCGACGACGTGCGGTGCCGCACCTCGTACGCGTCCCCCACGGGGTGCACGTGGACCGCCGAGGCGCCCGCGTCCGCGGCGTCCCAGAGGAGGTGTTCGGCGAGGGCGGCGGGGGTGGCTTCCACGGGGTGCTCCGTTCGTTCGGCGAGGCGAGCGGCCAGGCCCTCGAGGCCCGCCGAGGGCGACCGGGCGCCCCCTCGGCGGAGCTCTTCCAGCTCGCTGCGGAGGAACCGCCAGCGCCTCCCGAGCTTGTGCCCGGGCAGCTTCCCCTCCCGCAGCCAGCGATACAGCGTGCTGCGCGGGGTGCTGAGGAACTCCGCGGCTTCTTCGAGGGTCAGGTAGTCGCTGTTGCTCACCATTGCTCACTCATGATTAGTCATGAGCGCTCATGATCACAAGGAGTTTCGCGGGCGATCAGCCGCCGGCGGCGTCCCAGGCGTCGCCCCACGGAGGGTGGAGCCGGATCCAGATCAGCAGCCCGACCACGAGCAGCGACACGACCACCCCCGCCGCGGCCGCCAGGGCTCCCAGGGCCGGGGACGCGCCGCGACGCATCGCCAGGCCCCGCCCCGCCAGCACCGCGGAGACGAGCCCGGTCGCCGCCGAGGCGCCGGCCGCGGCTTGGGCCGCCAGGATCCCGGCCCCGAAGAGGGGCCCAAGGAAGGCGACGATCGCGCCCCCGAGCGCGGCCGCGGACGTGGGGATCCCGGCGGTCGCCACCATGGCGAGCGACCGCCGCAGGGGCGCGGGGGAGCCGGGACCGTCCGGCTGGAGGGCGTGCATCGTGAGCGCGAACACCGCGGCCACGGGGACCGTCTGCCAGAGCCCGACGACGCCTCGACCGAGGCGGACGCCCCCCGCCGTCTCGGGTTCGAGCAGGGCCAGGAGCAACCACGAGGCCCCCAGGCAGCCCCCCAGGACCGCGGCCGCGAGGCCGCCCCAGGGCAGGTCGCCGAACGCCGCCCGCAGCATCGCCCGACGAGGCCGGACGAGCCCGTCGACGATGTGGTCGGCGATGTCGTCGGGGAGGCCGGCCGAGAAGCGATTCCAGCGGTGGGGAGGGACGCGGTCGCGACACTCGTCGCACACGCCGTACCCCTCGGCTGCGGAGGCGTCGAGGGTGGGGACGACGCAGTCGGCGCACCACGCGCGGGAGCACCCGACGCACCGTCGGGCCGCGGGGACGGAAGGGTGTCGCGCGCAGCCCTCGGCACTCACGGCGCCGATGCTATCAGCGGAAAACGGGGTGACCGGGGACGCGGCCGGAGGAAGTCGCCCCACCCCTCGCGCAAGAGAAACCGAACGGCTGCTCGCCCACGCCCCGATCACCCGGATCGTTGAACGACCTCCCTCTCCGGGTTTTCGAACTTTTCTCGAAAAAAGTCGGTCCGGACTCGTCCGAATCCACGTCAGGGAGGATGTGAGCCCCTCGCACGCCCTCCCCCGAACCGCCTCCGACACGGTGCTAGCATCGAGGCCGAGGCTTGCGCGGGGGGCCCCCATGGACGACCGACAAGACGGACCTCGCCGCACGCGCAGCCGGATCGTCGCGGCGCTCGCCCGCAGGGTTCAGCGCGGCGACGCCTCCGCCCTCCGTCCTCTCGTCGACGCCCTCCAGCCGACGCTCCTGCGCGACGCCCGCCGGATCCTCCGCGATCGCGCGTCGGCGGAGGACGCGTTCATCGTCGCCATGAAGAAGGTCCTCGATCGCCTCGACGAGATCGAGCCGGAGTACCTCCTCCCCTATGCTCGGAGATCCGTGAAGAACGCCGCCTTGGACCTGGCCCAGGCCCGGCACAAGCGAGACGCCGCGCGCGCGCTCCGCGACACCGACATCCTCGAGGGGGGCTGGGTGCCGGGCGCGGGCCGCTTCGTGGAGAAGCTCCCGGACGACTCCCGCGGACCCGAGGAGGACGCCGAAGCGCGGCGCCGACGCGATCGCATCCGGGGCGCCGTCGAGCGACTGAAGGAGCCGGGGCGGACGGCCGTGCGACGCTACTATCTCGACGACTGGGCGATGCTGGACGTGGCCGACGAGCTCGGGGTGACGCCGAGCGCGGTGAAGCGGCTCCTGCGCGCCGCTCGTGTGACCCTGGGGGCGCGGCTCCGAGGACTGGAGGTGGAACCGTGACGTTGGATCCGCGCATCCGCGACCTGCTCGAGCGGTACCCGCTGGACCTCGCCGACGCCGAGCTCGCCGAGCTGCGCGCCGCCGCCGAGGCCGACCCCCGGATCGACGCGATCATGGACGGCATGCTCGAGGCCGACGACCTCCTCGACGCCGCCCCGGCGGAGTTGAGCGAGGCGGGCCGCGACCGGCTGGACTCCCTCGTGAGCGAAGCGCTCGACGCGAAGGGGTGGTCCGCCGACCTGGCCACCCCCGCCGCGAAGGCCGACCCCGGGTCGAACGTCGTGGACCTGGCCTCCCGCCGCCGCGTCGCGCCCCTCGCCCTCCTCGCCATCGCCGCCGCCCTCGTCGTCGCCGCGGTCCTCGTCCTTCAGGCGGGGCCGGGCGATCCGGAGTTCCAGCCGCGCGGGGTGATCGAGGAGCTCGAAGGAACCCTCTGGATCATGGGGGAGGCTCGGATCGAGGACGGCGCCGAGCGATCGGTGAGCGACGCGGTCACGTTCCGAGGCGTCCTCGAAGGCGGCTCGGCGTCGCTGGTTCTGCTCGAGACGCAGGGCGGGGCGACGCACGTGATCTGGCCCGCCGCGGGTGCGGTGTGGGGGGGAGACGAAGGCCCCAACCCCGTGGGCGCGGGCGGCGTGGCGGCCCCGTACCGTCCGGCGAAGGCGGGGCGAGCGGAGTACGACCTCGTGGCGGCGACGCCCGCCCCCTCCGTCGGCTCGGGGCCGGTGGCGCGGGACGCGGTCGTGGAGCAGTGGGGCGGCAAGGTCCTCGATCGTGTGGCCATCGAGTGGAGACAGGGGGAGTGATGCGACTCAAGACCACGGCACCGGCGACCCTCGCGCTCGTCCTGCTGATCGCCGGACCGGCGGCGGCGCAGGGCACCTTCGGGACCCTGGAGGAGGAGCCCTTGGCGGGCGCGGACGAGACGGGGGAGCGGCGCGCCCTCCTCATCGGCGTCGACGACTACGACGACGCCGCGTTCCCGCCCCTCGCCTTCGCCTCGGCGGACGCCGTCGAGCTGGGCAAGGTCCTGCTCGACCCGGCCTACGGGGGCTTCGCGAGCGTCGAGGTCGTGACCAACGGAGAGCTGACCGCGCGGGGCCTCGTGGCGCGGCTCAAGCAGTGGTCCGCGACCGTCGCGCCGGAGGACTTCGCCTTCGTCTACTTCTCGGGCCACGGCACGCGCTGGACCGACGAGCGCAACCGGTCCCACGTGTACCTGGCGGCGAGCGATACGAAGAAGGACGCGCCCCTGGACACGGCCATCCCGCTCGAGGCGATGCAGGAGTTCATGGCGACGCTCCCCACCCAGCGCCGCCTCCTGCTGATCGACGCCTGCTTCACGGGGCAGGGCAAGGTCGCCGCCGACGCCGCCGACGCCGCCTCGGACGCCACGGTCGACGAGCGTCGCCCCTTCAAGGACACCACCAGCGGCAAGGACGCGCAGCTGTTCGCCACCACCTACGGCCGCCCCGCGCTGGAGGCGCGCTCCAAGGGCCACGGGGTCTACACGTTCCACTTCATCGAGGCCCTCAAGGAGCGCTTCGACACCGCCGACGTCAACGGCGACAGGGTGGTGAGCGTCTCCGAGGCCCACGACCACGCGCGCGACCAGACGATGCGGGACACGACCGAGGTCCAGATCCCCATGGCCTTCTATCGAATCGTCGGCCGCGAGGAGCTGCTGCTGTCCGGGAACGCCGAGAACCGGCAGCGCGCGCAGTACGCGCTCGTCACCTCCTACAGGAAGCCCCAGCAAGGCCTCGTCATGCTCATCGACGGGGAGGAGAAGGGCGCCTTCCCGCGCACGATCCTCGTCGATCCGGGCCCCCACACGATCGAGTTCCGGAACCTGAAGGGCCGACGGATCGACGGCGGCCGCGTCCGGTTCAAGCCGGAGACGGCGTACGACGTGGCGAAGATCCGCGACGAGCTCAACGGCGGTCGCCACCAGGTCTCGGCCGGCTACGCCCACTGGTGGGTGCCGGGCGCGATGGATCTCCAGGAGGCCCCCCAGGCGAACGGCGGCCGGGTGGGCTACGCCTTCCGGTTCCCCAGCAAGTCGGCGTTCCTCCGTCGGCTCGGGCTGGGCGTGGACGTCGGCTTCGGCGTGTTCCCGGAGACCACGGTCCAGTCCCGGCTCGTCCCCACGACGGTCCTCGTGGAGGTCGGCTTCGGCCCCATGCTGCGCCTCGACCTGCCGTACCTGCTCCTGGCGTTCCAGCCCCGCGTGGCGGTGGTGAACCTCATCCGCACGCTCGAGACGCAGACCGTCCCTCACTGGCTGTACGGCGCGGGGGGGGCGGAGTTCGTCGTGGGCGCGCGACCCCACAACCGCGTGTCGATCCACGCGCGGTACTCACCGATGCTGTTCAACTCGCACCTCGCCCAGCCGGGCTCGGTGAAGCTCGAGGTGATGCACCGCCTCGTGGGCGGCGTCGAGGTGGGCTTCTAGGGCTCGGCGGCCGCCTCGTCGGCATCCGACGGGGCCTCGAGCTGCCACGGGTTCTCGAGCACGCTGCGCACCGTCTTGGCGAGCACGCCCCCCTGGAACCCGTCCATGAAGCGGTGATCGACCGTGGCCGTGATCGTGAGCTGCTTCTGAATCGTGAGCTCGCCGTCCACCACCGCGGGCCGGTCCTTCATCGCCCCGATGAGGACGTAGACCGGGACTCGAGCGAACGGCGTGGGGGGCACGAAGCCCTCGTCGAGCCCGAACATGCCGACGCTCGTGATGATGCAGGAGCCGAACGGGAAGGCCGAAAGCTTGGCGGGCGCGAAGCCGATGCCGAGACTCGCCGTGAGGAACCCCGTGAACCACAGGATCGGACGCATGATCCACGTGGGCAGGAGCTTCACGAGGCCCTTGCTGGCTTCGAACTCCTCGTCCTCCCCCTTGTGCAGCTTCTCCGCCAGCGCGCGCAGCTCCTTGGCCACGTCCACGACGGACTTCGTATCCAGCTCCTTCACCTTCGCCTTGGCGAGGTTCGCCCCCTCCTCGAGGGCCACCAGGAACGAGATGTCCACCGTCTTGTGCTGCCGGTACCCACCGAATCGGAGGTAGCCGTTGAGGCCCGGGGCCTTCGCGAGCGCGTCCGCCACGGCCTTGCCCACGAGATGGGTGATCGTGACCTTCTCCCCGGTGCTCTGCCGCAAGTGTGCGATGTAGGCCTGGGCCTGCGTCGCGTCGACGGTGAGCTTCCCGTAGATGTTGCCCTCTCTCGGGGCGCCCCAGGTCGCGATCGCCAGCTTGCGGCGCAGGCTCATCTTCGCCATGGTCGTTCCTCCAGATGATCAGCTTACAGACCCACGACGAGGGCAGCCGACGGCCCTCGATCACCCTCATCGCCCTGGTCGTCGTCCTGCTGGTGGTGGTGGGCGTCGTGATCGAGCGGATGCTCGTGAGCGAGGAGGAGCGGATCGACGCCGTGGTGGACGCCCTCATCGTCGCGATCGAGACCGAGGACCGGGCCGGCGTGGACGCGCTCCTGCTGGATCCGTTCGACTACTCGGGGCCGGTCCCCATCCGCACGGGCGAGCGCGAGGCCTTGTTCGTCGGGCTCCGGGGACTGTGGGACGTGGCCGACGACATCGACTACGTGGACGGCTCGGAGGAGATCCGCATCGCGAAGAACTCCGCGTCGCACACCAGCGAGGGGCTCGTGCGGTTCAAGTGGAGCGAGAGCCTGGTCGTGCATCGAGCCAAGATCGAGGTGACGCTGATCCGCGGCGCCCCCGGGGTGGAGGACGACGACGCGTGGCGCGTCCGGCGCATCGACGTGCTGGAGCTGCGCCGAGGCCTCTTCTAGAGCACCGATCAGGTAGTCGTGACCGAGCATCGCGAAGAGCGGCGCCGCGGGGGCGAGGCGCGACGATGACGCGTGTCTGGACACGCGAAGAGGAGCAACGAAGGCCCAGGGGTGCCGAGCGAGCGAGGCGACCGAGGGACTATCTGATTGGTGCTCTAAAGCGCGAGCTTCACTCGCACTGCCCCGCCGCCGACGGGGGAGTGACGTACAGGAAGTCGAAGCACATCTCGTCCGTGGTGCCCTGCCCCGCGGTGACCCGGTAGTCCTTGTCGTTGTCGTAGGTGCAGGTCATCGTCAGCCGGTCCCCGATCTCGACGCGCGTGTTCATCTCGTAGAAGAACTGCAGCTCGAACGACCAGCCCGTGAGCTCGATGAGGCTCTCCACGGAGCCGTCGCCGCGGGTCACGATGTGCTCGAACTCGCTGCCGATCTCGTGCATGTGGGGCATGCCCGCGACGATGTCGAAGGACTCGGTGGCCACGCAGTCGGACACCGCGCGGGACGTGGAGCCCGGGGGCACGCTGATCTGCCACGTGGTCGGGGCCACCATCACGTACTCCGTGCCTTCGGGCGGCGTCACCCAGAGCCGGACCCCGCTCGAGTCGTAGGCGTCCGCGATCCCGGCCCCGTTGTTGTAGTGCGCGTTCACGAAGAACTGATCGCCGGGCGCGATGCGCAGGCCGCCGTCGGGGAACTCGATGGCGCCCGTCCCGGGGGCCCAGGTGTAGAGGTACTGCTCGGTCTGCAGGTCGTTGAACGTGATGTGGTGCAGCACGCGGCTCTCGTCGATGATCGGCTCGATCCGACGGATGAACATGTCCTCGGCCACGAGGTTCGCGAAGGTGAAGTACTCGTAGGCGTCGATGTCGTCCAGCTCCACGAGGTGGCCGTTCGCCGTGAGCTCGATCGGGACGGCGCCGACCGGGGGCTCGTCGGGCGCGGTCCAGACCGGCTTCGACGCGTCCAACCCGTCCTCGTAGTCGGGGTGCGCGTTGCCGCAGGACGCCCAGCCCACGAGCGTGTCGTAGTCGGCGTGGCCCGGGCGCGGGTTGCCCTCGGGGGGCATCTCGTTCGCCACGAGCTTCTCGACCATGAGATCGACCGTGCGGGAGCCCTCGTCGCCCTCGATCAGGGGTGCGTACTCCATGAGGCTGACCGGCGCGCCGAAGTCGGGCTCCTCGCCGTGGCAGCGCTCGCAGTGCGCCTCGAGGATCGGCGCCACGTTCTCGTCGTAGGACGCCTCGCTCGGCACGCAGTCCGGGACCACGCCGGTGTCGTCGTCGTCGGTGGACGGGCAGCCGGCGAGGAGCAGGACGAGGACCGAAACGGAGGACGTGAGTGCGCGCATGGCCCGCAATCTAGTACACCCGACCGGTTGTCATGACCGGGCTGAACTTGTCCCTGACGCCGATCGCCTTGTTGCTCCTCGTCGCGTGCCTCGGCGGGCTCGGGACTACAGACGCTTGCTGTAGTACTCGACGACCTGCTGCACGTCGGTGGCGAACGGGACGGAGTCGATCGTGGGCGTGCCGACGATCGTGGCGGTCTTCTCGGCCTCGTTCCACTCGATCCAGTCGGGGCGCGTGAGCTGCAGCCCGGCGAGGGAGTCGACGACGGCCTGCACCTGGAGGCTCTTCTCACGCAGCGTGATGGTGTCGCCCACGCGGACGCGGATCGACGGGATGTCGGCGCGCTTGCCGTTGAGGAGCACGTGGCGGTGGGAGCAGATCTGGCGCGCGGCCGGGATGGTCGGCGCGAAGCCGGCGCGGAAGAGGACGTTGTCGAGGCGACGCTCGAGCAGCTCGCAGAGCTTGTCGCCCGTGGGCATCTTGCTCGCGAGGGCCTCGACCATGTAGCGGCGGAACTGGCGCTCGGAGACGCCGTAGTTCAGGCGAAGCTTCTGCTTCTCCATGAGCTGACGCGCGTAGTCGCTCTTCCGCTTCTGGCGGCCGCCGCCGTGCTGGCCGGGCGGGTAGGGGCGACGATCGAGCGTCTTGCGGCTGAGGCCGGGGAGGTTCACGCCCAGGGCGCGCATCTTCTTGACTCGGGGACCGGTGTATCGGGACATGGTGTCCTTCTCCTGAACTCGCCGCCGTCCGCTCCTGCGAACTCGGCCTGCGCCTCTCGGGCGCGGTTTCTGCACACTCCGTCCGGGACACGTCCCGGTGACACGCAGGCGACTGTTGCCTCGTGCCCGACCCTGCGGCTGCCGCCTCGGGTGCACGGCGGCGCGTGGTTTACCAGCCCCGGCGGTGGAGTCAACCGATACCTGATACCTGCATACCTGCCCGCGCGCGGGGGATCAGTCGAGGTAGCGCACGCCCGTGAGCTCCTGCGACACGGTCCAGAGGCGTCGCGCGGTGTCGGCGTCCTTGGCGGTCTTCGTGGTCTTCGCCCGCTTCGGCGCGCCGATCATGTCGAACCAGGTGGGGCCGAAGTACTCGAGGGACGCGACGTCCTCCGCGGTGGCCGCGTACAGCGACGGCAGGGCGCCCGCGAGGCTGCTCTGGGCGAGCAGGCGCGTGGCGAAGGCGAGCACGCCGTCCATGAGGTTCGTCGACGCCCACCCCGGGTGCGACGACGCGACGATCACGTCGTGGCCCTTCTCCGCGAGCCGGCTCTGCAGCTCCAGCGAGAAGAGCAGGTTCGCGAGCTTGCTCTGGCAGTAGGCCCCGACCTTGCTGTACCCGTGGGCGGCGTCGAGGTTGTCGAAGTCGATCTTCCCCGCCTTGTGGGCGTTGCTGCTCACGTTCACGACCCGCGGCTTGGGGGCCGCGAGCAGGCGCTCCAGCAGCAGGCCCGTGAGGGCGAAGTGCCCCAGGTGGTTGGTCCCGAACTGCATCTCGAAGCCGTCGGCGGTCTTCGCGTCCGCGGGCGTCATCATCACCCCCGCGTTGTTCACCAGGATGTCCAGCCGCTCGTGGTTCGCCGCGAACGCCTCGGCGAACGCGCGGATCGAGTCGAGGCTCGCGAGATCGAGCGACATCAGCTCCAGGGACGCGTCGGCGGCCCCGCTCCGGATGGCCTCGACGGCCGCGGCGCCCTTCTCCTGGTTGCGGCACGCCAGCACCACGTGGGCGCCCCTCTCGGCGAGGGCGCGGGCGGTCTCGAGGCCGATGCCGCTGTTGGCGCCGGTGACGACCGCGATGCGGCCGCTCTGGTCGGGGATGTCGGCGGTGTTCCAGCTCATGTCTTCGTCAGCTCTCCGAGAGCGCGGGGGTCAGCGCGGGGGCCGCCGCCGTCGTGGGCGCGGTCGCGCGGGCGCGGTCCTTCCAGAAGGGGTCCACGGACGGCGACGCGGGGTCGATGGTACCGCCCACCAAGGGCGACGCGAGGGGGACGTCGGCGCGAGCGGTGTGCGCCATGAGCTCGATGATGGGGGCGTCCCAGGCGTGCAGCGCCAGGTTGAAGGTGCCCCAGTGCACGGGGATCATCACGTCGCCCCGCACCTGCTGGTGCACGCCCACGGCCGCCTCGGGGCCCAGGTGCACGTCGCCCCACAGGGCGTTCCAGGCGCCGACCTCGATCATCGTCGCGTCGAACGGGCCGAGCCGCTCGCCGATCTCCGAGAAGAACCCGGCCGGCCCCGTGTCGCCGCTGAACCACACGCGGTGCTGCGGACCCACGACGGCCCAGGACGTCCACAGGGTGTGATTGCGGTCGCCCACGCCCCGGCCGGAGAAGTGACGCGCGGGGGTCGAGACGAAGCGGTGCTCGCCGATCGTCGCCTCCTCCCACCAGTCGAGCTCGGTGATGCGCTCCGAGGGGACACCCCAGGACTCGAGGTGCGCGCCCACGCCCAGGGGCACGAACCAGCGCACGTCGCGCTCGGCGAGGGCCACGACGGTCGGGTGATCGAGGTGGTCGTAGTGGTCGTGGGAGATCAGGATCGCGTCGAGCGCGGGCAGGTCCTCGAGGGGCAACGGGGGCGCGTGGAAGCGAGCCGGGCCCATGAAGCTCCAAGGCGACGCGCGGGGACCCCACACCGGATCCGTGAGGACGAGGCGCCCGTCGATCTCGATGAGCATCGAGCTGTGCCCCATCCACGTGATGCGCAGCCGATCGTCCCCCACCGGGGAGAGGCCGGCGGGCGTCTCGACGGGCAGCTCGACGCTCGGCTCCACCTCCGCCTTGTTGGTCGCGTAGGCCTTCGCCATGCCCCAGTAGTCGTAGTCCGCGTTGCCCATGGTCGGCACGAGGTTGCGGAACACCTCCTTGTCGGCGTCCCACCGCTCGGAGGCGGCCATGCGGTCGAGGCGATCGCCCGCGGGCTTTGCGCCGAAGCTGGGCGCGAGGGTGCCGAGGAAACCGACGGTGAACGCGGTCATGAGGAGGACTCCGAGGACGACGAGGGGGCGGGGCAGCGACTTCACGGATCCCAGCCTAGGAATTCTGTCATTCATGACAATATTCATTCGTGACATTTTTCGAAACAAGCCCCGAAACAAACCCTAGAGTCCCCTCATGGCAGGCCTCCGTCAGCGCAAGAAGGAGCGGACCCGACGCGAGTTCGAGGAGGCCGCGATGCGTCTGTTTCGCGACCAGGGGTACGAAGAGACGACGGTCGAGGACATCGCCGAGGTCGTCGGGGTCTCGGCCCGCACCTTCTTCCGGTACTACGCCGGCAAGGAGGCCGTCCTCTTCGGCCCCTGGCGCACGATGCTCGGCGAGATCGTCCGGCTGTACGCCGCGCGCCCCCGGGACGAGTCCCTGCTCGCCTCGGCCCGGGCCGTGTGCGTCCTCATCGCGCAGACCATGGAGGCCGACGAGGCGCACCAACGCTTCGTGAAGAACATCGTGGCCGGCTCGGCCACCGCGGGCGACTACGAGCGCTCCGTGATGCTTCCGGCGTTCGAGTCGGCCTTGGTCGAGGCCACGGCGCGGCGGCTGGACGTGGACGCCGACGCGGACCTGAGGCCCGCCCTGGCGGCGTCGGTGAGCATCGCGACGATGCACGCGGCCAAGATGCGCTGGGTCGCCCGGGAGGGCAGCTCGCTGGTGGCGCTCACCCACGAGGCGTTCGACGCCCTGGAGGGCCTGCTGCGCAAGGGCTGAGGGCCCGGCGGGCGCTACTCGACGAGCTCGAACTCGCCTCGCCACAGGACGCTGCTGCCCCCGAAGCCGCCGCCCCCCACCTCGGTCCCCGGGACGTCGAACCGGGTGCGTCGCGAGGCCGTCTGGGACAGCTCCGCCGGACCCGCCGGGAAGAAGCCGAGGGCCTCGGGGGAGAAGTCCCACACGCCGTCGTCCCAGGGATACATCAGGAGGATCGGGAAGCCGTCGTCGGTGATCGTGCCGCTCAGGCGAGCGCTCATGTCGGCCACGTCGTAGGTCGCCGCGGCCTCCCAGCGCAGAGCCAGCGGATCGGCGATCGAGTGACGCAGGTCGCAGTAGTCGGGGGACGTCTGTCGGTACGCGCGCGGGAGCGTCCAGAGGGCCTCGGGGACCTCCCAGGGAGGCAGCTCCTGCCACCCCAGGTCGCCGCCGGGCACGACCAGGTCGTAGAGGGTGTCCTCCTGGTAGTCGTCGGGGATCAGGCCCGAGGCGGCGTAGGTCACCCGGCCCGAGATCTGCTGCACGATCCGGTCGAGCACGATGTCCGGGTGGACGCCCGCGGAGTCGCGCATGGTGACGTAGGGGCCGGCGTCGAAGGAGCGCGGCGAGGGACAGTCCGTGGTGCCCACTGGAGGGGTCGAGTACCCGGTGGAGTACTGGTCCCAGCGGGGCGGCGCGGACAGGGTCGAGGAGCCGCCCGCGCTCGGGCACGGGAAGTCGTTGGCCTCGTAGAAGCTCGCCACCGCGTAGGTGAAGGCGTCCCAGCTGCACAGCTCGGGGTTGTAGTTGCGGCTGATGCCGTGGGAGAGCGAGACGCGCACGCGCAGGCCGTCGCTCTCCACCGGGTGGACGGTGAAGCCGTCGATGAGGAGCCGCTCCACGGGCCCATCCTCGGGCAGGTCGAAGGGGTCGTCGAACGCCAGCTCCACGTCGCGGGGGCCGACGGCGGCGTTGTTGCCGATGCGCAGCTGGACCGTCGCCCGGCCGGGGGCGGTGACCTCGAGGTCCGAGACGACGATCCCGGTGCCCAGGTCGAGCTCCGTGCGGTCGGTGGTGATGGCCAGCTCCGGGACGTCGACCACCGCCGTGAGGACGTCCCCCTGGGAGGCCTCGTTGGGCGTGATGCGGAACGTGTGCGACGTGCGATCCACGACGAACGCGCCGCGCAGGGACACGACGTCGGTGCCCGCGTTGTGGGCGACCAGATCGTGGGCCCCCACCGGAGCCTGGACCGCCACATGGGCCGCGAAGGAGAGGCGCGTCTCGGACTCCACCCGGAGGTCGTCCACGCGGATCCCGTCGCCGAGACTCACGCTGGTGAGATCGGAACGGAAGTTGGTGCGGTGTCCGACGACCTGCACCCTCACGGTCTCTCCCAGGTGCGCCCCGGAGGGAGACACCGTGACCGACCCGGCCTCCACCGCGAAGGCGTCGATGCCCACGAGTCGGCGCTCATCCCAGGTGACCGTCACGTCCCGGGCGCCCAGCGCGGCGCCTTCGCGCGGCTCGACCGTGGCCTCCAGGAGCACCTCCGAGACCACGGCGGAGGAGAGGACATCCACGTCGACCCCGAAGTCGAGGGTCACCTCCCCGTCGCGCCAGTCGGTCCCCGCCCCCACGACGCGCACCAACCGAGGGAGCCCGGCGGCGGCCGTCGCGGGCGAGATGCGGAAGCTGCCGCCCTCCCAGGTCGAGACGTCTTCGGTCGGCCCCGACCCCGCCTCGCACGCCATGAGCGCGCACGCGAGGACGGCGATCACGAGACGGATGCGCATGGGCCATCACTTAGCACGCGCGCAGGGGGGCGATGCGGGCCGTATCATCGCCGCTCGGAGGGACCATGACCGCTCTGGAGAAGGCTCACGCCGAGATCCTCGAAGCCGCGCTCGCCTACCCGGAGGCCTGGAAGGACCATCCGTGGGGCGAGACGGTCGCCAAGGTGCGCAAGAAGGTCTTCCTGTTCTCGGGCATCCACAAGGAGCGGCTGAACTTCAGCTTCAAGCTCAAGCACACGGGCGAGGACGCCCTGATGCTCCCCTTCACGAAGCCCACCGGCTACGGGCTGGGCCGCGCGGGGTGGGTCAGCTGCGGGTTCGGAGAGGACGACGACGTGCCCGTCCCTCTGCTGCTGGAGTGGCTGGACGAGTCCTATCGATGCGTCGCCCCCAAGACATTGATCAAGAAACTGCCGGAGACGGCCGCCCCGTCGATCGAATGACGGCGCCGGGGACGCGGTGACGAAGACCTGATCCGCCACTCAACCCTTCAGCCCCCCGGACGATGAAGCGGAGACCCGAGACCCCTCGGCGCCACCCGCGTCGGGGCTCGCGGTGGAGGCTTGGTCCATGTCCACCCTGACCGCTCCGGGAGCCATCCCGATCCGCGCTCCCGACCCCCCCGCAGTGCGCCCCGCGCCCGAATCGCGGCCCGCCGAGACCGCCGCTGCTCGCACGCCGCGCCCCGACATCGAGGTGCAGAAGGCTCGCTTCGAGATGCCGCCCGGCCAGGTGCTGGTGGTGGACGCGGGCGCTGCGCCCGGCGAAGGCCGAGTCACGCTGGAGCAGGCGCCCGACACGGGGTCGCTCATCGACGTCAAGTACTGAGCGGCGACGTTCCTTGACGCCCCGGGTGGCGGTCCGTAGGGTCCCGCCGCCATGAGTACAGCCCCCGAAAACGGTTACCGCAACGTCGCCATCGTCGCCCACGTCGACCACGGCAAGACCACCCTCGTCGACGCCATGCTTGCGCAGTCCGGCCGCTTCGACGAACGCCGCGGCGTGCAGGAGCGGGTCATGGACAGCAACGACATCGAGCGCGAGCGGGGGATCACGATCCTCGGCAAGGCGACGTCGATCCGGTATCGGGGCGCGAAGATCAACGTCGCGGACACCCCCGGCCACGCCGACTTCGGCGGCGAGGTGGAGCGGATGCTCACCATGGTCGACGGCGTCGTGCTGCTCGTGGACGCGGCCGAGGGCCCCCTCCCGCAGACCCGCTTCGTGCTGCTCAAGGCGCTCGGCGCGGGGCTCACGCCCATCGTCGTCATCAACAAGATCGACCGGGGCGACGCCCGCGCGCTGGAGGTGCTGGACGAGGTGTACGACCTCTTCATCGACCTCGGCGCGGACGAGGAGCAGATCGACTTCCCGGTCTTCTACACGAACGCCCGCGCGGGCACGGCGACGGACGACCTCGAGAAGCCCGGGACCGACCTGCGGCCGCTCTTCGACGCGATGGTGGAGACGATCCCCGAGCCGTCGGGCGACGCGAGCAAGCCGCTGCAGGCGCTGCTCACGAACCTCGACTACAACGAGTACATCGGCCGGCTCGGCATCGGGCGCGTGTTCGAGGGGACTCTCCGCGAGGGCGACCACGTCGCGCTCGTGAGCGAAGAGACGACCAAGACGGTCAAGGTCACCCAGCTGTACGTCTTCGAGGGGCTCGAGCGGGCCCGCGTGAAGGAGGCGCCCGCGGGCGAGCTCTTCGCGGTGGCGGGCATCGATGAGCTGGACATCGGCGACAGCCTCGCGGACGCCGAGAACCCCGAGCCGCTCCCGCGCGTCCGCGTGGACGAGCCCACGATCGCGATGTTCTTCATGGCGAACACCGGCCCCCTGTCCGGGCGCGACGGCAAGTACGTCACGTCGCGGCAGGTGCGCGACCGGCTGATGAAGGAGATCCGCGCGAACGTCTCCCTCAAGGTGACCGAGGCCGAAGGCAGCGCCTTCCGGGTCGTCGGCCGGGGGGAGCTCGCCCTCGCCGTCCTCATCGAGAACATGCGTCGCGAGGGCTTCGAGCTGTGCGTGAGCAAGCCGCAGGTCGTGACGAAGGAGATCGACGGCAAGCTCAACGAGCCGGTGGAGCAGCTGCACATCGATCTGCCCGAGGACTTCATGGGCGTGGTCACGGAGCGGGTCTCGCGCCGCAAGGGCCGCATGCAGGCCATGAAGACCCTCGGCTCCGGCCGCGTCCGGCTCGAGTTCCTCATCCCCGCGCGCGGGCTCATCGGGTTCCGCTCGGCCTTCCTGAACGACACCCGCGGCACCGGGATCATGAACACGCTGTTCCACGGCTGGGCGCCCTGGCACGGGGACATCCCCTTCCGAATCAACGGCGCGCTCGTCGCCGACCGCCACGGCAAGACGACCGCCTACGCCCTCTTCCACCTCCAGCCGCGGGGCCGCCTGATGGTCCCCGTGGGCACCGAGGTGTACGAGGGGATGGTCATCGGCGAGAACGCCAAGGACCGCGACCTGGACGTGAACTGCGTGCGGGAGAAGAAGCTCACCAACATCCGCACGGTGAACAAGGACGAGGCGCTCATCATCTCGCCGCCCCGCGCCATGAGCCTCGAGGACTGCATCCAGTGGATCGCCGAGGACGAGCTGGTGGAGGTCACGCCCAGCCACCTGCGGCTCCGCAAGCGGGTGCTGGCGCAGAACCTGCGACCGAAGCGCAGCAAGAAGTGGGACGAGAAGAAGACGAAGAAGTAGCTCAGTAGAGGCCGGGGACCAGCGCCGACGTGCGGGTCCGGTACTCGGCGTACCCCGCGTAGGCGTCGCCGAGCATCACCTCTTCCTTGCGCAGCCGCACCACCGCCAGGGCGGCGTAGATCACCGGAAAGACCAGCGCCTCCCACGCGCCGCACAGGAGCGGCACGCCCGCGTGGAAGAGGATGTCCCCGCTGTAGATCGGGTGCCGCACCCATCGATAGGGGCCGTCCGTCACCAGGTCGTGCCTCTGGTCGACCTGCAGGTGGATGCTGAAGTGGCGCCCGAGGGTATGCCGGCCCCATACGACGATCGCCGTCCCGATCCCCGCCGACAGGTGCCCCGCGACGGCGGCCGCCACGGGCACGTCGCGCCCGTTCCAGGCCACCACGAAGCAGACGGTCCCCATGGCGAGCGACTCCGCGACGATCCCGTAGGTCGTCCACTTCTGTTCGCGGGTCTGGTCGGCCGATCGGAGGTCGCTCAGCCGGTGCCCGAGGGTGCGGTGAAGGACCAGCCAGAAGGCGACGAACCAGAACGTGATGGACGGGAAGTCGGCCACGGCGGCGGAGAATGGCACGAGACGAAAAGTCTCGTTTTCGGGGGCTACTCGGCGAGTAGACGGAGAAACCGAGACTTTTCGTCTCAGGCGCGGGCGCGCACCCAGTCGCCCGCCCGCTGCAGCGCGTCGCGACCGGCGGGCATGAAGCGCGCGAACCCCTGGTGGACGTGCGGCATGCCCGGGTCGACCTCCAGGGTCACCTGCACGCCTGCCTCCGACGCCCGCCGCGCGAGCGTCTCGATCTCGTCGCACAGGATCTCGCCGCCCCCTGCCTGGACCAGCAGCGGGGGGAGGCCCGTGAGGTCCGCGTACAGGGGCGACGCACACGGATCTCGCGGGTCGCACCCGCCCAGATAGCGCGCGGAGAACACCTCGAGCACGCCCCGGGCCAGGTAGTCCGTGGCGCGGTTCGAGTCGATCGTCGCGCCGCTCACGGTGAGGTCCACCCACGGCGAGAAGAGGACGGCGCCCGCGGGCATGGGGTCGCCGTGGTCGCGCATCCGCACCAACGTCGCCATCGCCAGGCCGCCTCCCGCCGAGTCTCCCGCGAGCAGCAGCCGCCCCGGGGGCACCTCCCGCAGCAGCTCCAGGACCGCCGCGTGGGCATCGTCGACCGCGGCCGGGTACGGGTGCTGCGGCGCCAGCCGATAGTCGAGCGCGACGCAGCGAGCCCCCGAGCCATGCGCGAGCCGGGCGATGAGCTCCCGGTGGGTCGCCGGGGAACAGGCTCCGTAGCCCCCCCCGTGCAGGTACAGCACGGTGAGGCCGGACTCCTCCCGCGGGAACGTCGTCTCCGTGGGCCGCCCCGCCAGCTCGCCGTCCTCGTGGCGCACGCCGTGGGGCAGGAAGCGTCGAGGCGCCGTCGGCACCCGCGCCTGGAGCATCTCCGCCGACAGCACGGTGCCGCGCCCCACCGCCCAGCGGAAGACCCGCACCACGACCTCCTGCGCCCAGGTCCAGTCGCGATGGATCGGGCGACGGCGCAGCCGCATGAACCCGACGACCAGCAGGATCCACGGGAGGATCAGCAGGAACCGGAGCGCGACGATCAGCCGGCCGACCATGTCACCCTTGCTGGACGAGCGCGACGAGCCAGCGGGCGTGGCCGGCCAGCATCTGGAGCGACGTGAGCTCCTTCTCGGACTCGGGCGCGAAGTAGCCGGTGCCGAGGTTCGCGACGGCGACGCCCTCATCGAGGAACGGATCGACGCCCGTGCCTCCGCGGATGGGCTGGACCGGCACGTCGCGATCGATGGCGGCGCCCGCGTCCTGCGCCCACGTGAGCAGCTCGGGGCGGTCCTGCAGGCGCGGGCCCATGTTCACGTACTGGTGCTTCACCACCGCGTGCGGCGCGAGCTCCAACACGTGGGCGATGCGCTCCTGGAGGCCGCGGTCGGTGAAGTCGCGGATGCGGATGTCGAGCCGCAGGTCGCGGTCCACGGGCGTCGCGCGCCAGGGGTGCGAGTAGCCGTCGAAGCCGTGCGAGTCCTCGGCGGGCAGCGTGAAGCCGGGGTCGGACAGCAGGAAGTCCCGGACGAACCGGAGCATCGTCTCGGCGTTCAGGTCCGGGACCTCGGTCCCCACGATGCGGTGCCAGCCCGCGCCCCGATCTCGGTGCGGCGCCACGACGTCGTCCAGGGCCTCCTCCAGGGCCTCGCGATCGTCCGTGAGGAACCACACGTCGGCGTCGCAGGTGCGGTCGGGATCGCTCGCGAAGCCGACGACCCGCAGGAACGGCAGGTCGACGAGCTCCGACGCCAACCGAGTCGCCGCGCGGTGCCCTTCGGCGTGAGCCGTCGCCCCGTGAGTGTTCACCCCGCAGAGGCGGTACCCCAGCGAAGAGCCGGCGACCAGCTCCGACGGGAACGTGATCGACGCCCCCGCCGCGTTGAAGTTCTGGACGTTCAGCTCGAACGGGTCGAGGCCGTCGACGGTGTAGCCGCTGCGCACACCCCTCGCCGCGAGCAGCTCCGCGAGCCCGATCAGGGCCTCCATGCGACCGATCTCCTCGTCCGGCCGACCGATGAGCAGCAGCGGCCGGTGCGGGATCGTCGGGTTGCTGTGCAGCAGCCACGCGAGGGTCATCATGTGGGTGAGGCCGAGCTTGTCGTCGAGCCCGAACGGGGCCTTGCCGGTCCCGTGCACCACGTCCTGACCCACGTACGCAGACAGCGACGGGTAGGTCTCCAGGTCCACGCGGATGCGGTCGTTGCCGGACCACGTGAGCCGTGAGCCGTCCCAGCCCCAGGCGACGTCCAGCTCGGCGGCGGGCTCCGTCCCCTTCGCGGTGTCCAGGTGCACCATCAGCGCGAGGGGCTCGGCGTCCCTCAACACGCCCCGCCCCGCGAAGGTGGCGATCACGTTGGCGTTGTCGTCGCGCTCCACGACGCCGCCCAGCGCCTCGAAGAACGCGCCCACCTGGTCGGCGAGCGCGGCCTGCCCGGGCGTCGAGGGGATGGTGGTGGAGAGCTCGTCCGACGCGGACTCCACCGACACCACCGAGAGGAGGTGTTCGAAGGCGCGCTCGGCGATCTCCGCCTCGGACTGCGAAGGGACTACGGGCAACCGAGCTCCAGGCTCAAGAAGGCGGCGCGCAGCTCCATGAAGTCACGCACGCTCTGGACGGCCGCTTGGAACGCGGCCAGGTCTTCGTTTCGGTCCGACCCGTCGTTCTCGACGTACGGCGTGAGCCAGGTCTCGAGCGCGCGCGTGAGCGCAGGCCCGCGGGTCGTCCACCAGTCGCTCGACGCCATCTCGCACAGCTGCGCGGTGAAGTCCGACCCGTGCAGCGGGTCGAAGAGCGTGAGGTTGATGGCCATGTTGCACCAGCACCCGTTCGGCGAGCCGACCGTGAGGCCCGTGTAGATGACGCCCTCGAGCCACCAGCCGTCGGTGGTGATGTCGCCGCACATCGCGTTGCTGTCGACGATGTTCCACTTGCAGCCCATCGTGAGGTCCAGGTCCCAGGGATAGAACTCCCACTTGGCGCCCTGCCCGCGATCCTGCTGCGAGAAGTAGATGTTCTGGGTCACGTGCTCCTGGCTCTGGATGAGGCCCATGACGGCCAGCAGGCGGCTGTAGGACGACATGTCCATGACCGGTCCGGTGCGCGTGGTGGTGGTGGGCCCGCCCGCCGACGACTCGAGCCAGTCGCCCCACATCGTCTCCTCGATGAGGGTGTAGAGGTCGCTCCAGTCGGCGTCGTCGCCGCCCCGCTTCGCGTAGGTCTCCGCGTAGTCCTCGGGCGTGTCCAAAGGCACGAATGCGCCGTAGTCGTGGGTGCGCGCGACCTCGTACATGGGGGCCTCGCGGTCGCGCCCGTTGCGCTCCAGGAACTTCCCGCCGATGCGCTCCACCTGGAGCATCACGCCCTTGTCCTCGCCGTTGAGGAAGAAGTCGACGTACCCGGCCTTGGGGGTCGGGATCCTGGTGAGGCGACGGAACGTCTCGTAGGCGAAGAAGTTCCGGATCGTGGAGGGGTCGTTGTACTCGGCGCGCAGCTTGATCTTGCGCTGGAAGCCGGGGTGCGCGGCGTCCTCGGGGAAGTCGATGCGGAAGGACTTCTTGGGCAGGGACCGCGTGGAGCTGCCCAGGTAGCGGGCGCGGACGTCGGTCTCGTAGCGCGTCCCGTCCACGGTCAGCACGGCGTCCGCCCACACGTCCGCCCACGGGTCGACGTTCATGGCGTCGAGATCCTCCTGGGCGATCTCGAGCTCCCACCGGGGCAGCGTCCGGTCCAGGCAGAACGACTCGACGCACGCCTCGTGCGTCCCGCACTGCTCGTCCGTCGTGCACTCGCCGCACACCCCGTCGACGCACGCCTGCATCGCCCGACAGTCGCCCGACGACTCGCAGGCCCCGCACTCGCCCTCCACGCACCCCAAGTCCCACGCGCACTCGAAGACCCCGGCGCTGCAGTCGCCGCCCTCGGTGTGGAAGTCGGTGGGCTCGGGCTCCACGACCGGGCCCTCGTCGTACCAGCCGGTGTTCGTGTCGGGCAGGCCGTAGATGTCGCGCTCGACGTCGTCGTCGTTCGCGGTGGTGTCGCACGCCCCGACGAGGGCCCCCAGGAGGAGGGCCGCGAGGAGCGGGATCGAGGCTCGAATCGGCAGCGGTCGGGTCATCCCATGCACCAGAGTAGCAGCGCCGCGATGCTACCCTGAAGGCGTGATCGCGCCCCTTCGGCAGCTCGCCCCGACCCTCCTGGCCGCCGCCCTCCTCTCGGTCGCGTGCCCCACCGAGCCCGATCCCCCGGTCGTCGGTCCGCCCTGCCGCACGACGTCGACGGCCCCGACGCCCGGCGATCCCGTCGACGTCCTGATCCTCTACGACTCCACCGGCGCCTTCGGGGACCTGGGCGTCCTCTACGCCGCCTCCATCGCGAACCTCACGGGCCACTTCCCGGAGGTGAACGCGCAGGTCGCCCCCGTCATCGAGTACCAGCGCGGAGACATCGCCGCCCATGACGTCGTCTTCTACGTGGGCACGGTGTACGCCGAGCCCCTCCCCGCGGCGTTCGAGCAGGACTTCGCCGCCGAGACGGAGACCACGATCGTCTGGGTGGGCGGCAACCTGTGGCAGGTCGCCTGGGACGCCGAGCAGGACTTCGTGAACCGGTTCGGCCTGGAGTTCGTCGGGAACGCGGGCAGCGCGGGCACCGGAGCGGAGACGACCTTCTTCCGCACGGTCCGCTACAAGGGCCAGGAGCTGCACAAGTACTTCAAGTACCACCCGGAGTCGGACTACGCCGAGCACGACCCCGAGGTGAGCGTCGTGCGGGTGGTGGACGCGGACCGGGTCGACGTGCGCGCCGACATCGTGCACTCCGGCACGGGCGAGGCCATCCCCTACGCGCTGCAGGCGGCCAACCTCTGGCACGTGGTGGACAACCCCTTCTCGTTCCTCGACTACGACGACCGCTACTGGGTGTTCACCGACCTCATGCACGACTTCCTCGGCATCGATCACGCGCCGTCCATGAAGGCGCTGTTCCGGCTCGAGGACGTGCACCCGTTCGTGCCCCCCGCCGCCATCGAGACGGTGCGCGGCGTGATCGAGGAGGCCGGTCGCCCCTGGAACATGGCGATGGTGCCGGTGTGGGCGGACCCGCTGGGCGTCTACAACCCGGACGGCGCGGGGCAGGAGTGGCACTACGAGGCGGGCGACGCGCGGGCCGACGCCTGGCGTGAGCAGGTCCAGGCCGCATACGACGGCGGGGCCGAGATGGTCCTGCACGGCTACACGCACCAGCTCGGGACCACGGCCAACCCCTTCAACGGGGTCACGGGCACGGACTTCGAGTTCTGGGACGCGGTGAACAACCGGCCGGTGCCCGGCGACGACTGGGACTGGGCGGTGGGCCGCGTGGACGACGGCACCGCGATCATGAACGAGCTGGGGTGGAACCCGTGGTGCTACGAGGTGCCGCACTACAAGGCGTCGATGGTGGACTACATCGCAATCACGAGCCGCTACCGGAGCGTCTATCACCAGGGCGACTACCGGGACTTCCAGATCGAGCTGGACGGCACCGTCTACGACATGAACGACATGCTCGACGGCACCCTGGAGAACATGGACCTGTCCCCCGGCGTCTTCCGGCGACGCTCCGACCGCAACCAGGCGCAGCCGTTCCCGTACGTCGTCGAGCGCGACATCTACGGCCAACGCGTGATCCCGGAGACGATCGGGAACGTGACCCCCGCGGAGCTCGTCACGCCCGAAGAGGCGGACTTCATCCGCACGGTGTCGCAGATGATCCACTCGGCGGACATCCAGCGCGTGAACCGCTGCGCCCACGCGAGCCTCTTCTATCACCCGTTCATCGTGGAGCGGCCGGACTACGTGGACGCGGGCGGGCCCGACAACCTGCGGCGGCTGGTCGAGGGGATCGAGGACCTCGGCTACGAGTTCGTGCAGGCCTGCGCGCTGACGCCGGCGGCGCCCCTGGAGTAGCGCCCGCGGGACTTCAATCCCGCATGCGGCCGCTCGGGCGCCCCCGCCGCCCACATGCGGGATTCCCGTCCCGTCGACGGACGGTCAGGAACGCCAGGAGCAGCCACGCCCCGCCGCCGCCCGCCCCCACCGAAGAGCACCCTCGAGGCTCGCTGCACCCGGCGCGGTCCTCTCCTTCCGGCGGCATCCCCACGATGTCGCCCCAGCGCCTCCGCGGGTCGCCGGACTCGGCGTCGTCGTCCGGGCACCCCTC
>CAZUHI010000045.1:45106-58911 GCA_964620495.1 uncultured Rickettsiales bacterium
GGGCGGTACCAGTCCCCGTCGCCGTCCACCTCGTCGGCGGGGAGGGTCCCGTCGCAGTCCGTGTCCATGCCGTCGCACAGCTCCACCGGCCCGGGGATCGTCGCCGACATGGGCCCGCAGTCGCCGTCGCACTCCGTGAGCCCGTCGCCGTCCAGATCCAGCTCGTCGCCGGGCACGAGGCCGTCGCAGTCGTTGTCGACCGCGTCGCACACCTCGGCCAACCCCGGGGCCCGCGCCGGATCCTGGTCGTCGCAGTCCCCGCCGCAGGCGATCACGCCGTCGCCGTCGTCGTCGTCCTCGGGCGCCGTGACCAGCTCCATCACGTAGAGGTACGGCGCGGGCGCGGGCACCGCCCAGGGGTTGATCGGGGCCCCGTACACGAACCCGCCGTTCAGGGAGTACTGCCCCGCGTCCCAGGGCAGCGCGGGCACGCTGGTCCACTCCACGGACGTCTGGCCCGCCATGTAGACGGCCAGCACGTACTCCTTCGACGGGGAGAGCGGCACGTTCAGGGAGGGCGACATGTGGGTCATGACCCCCGTGTTCTGGACCGCGCTGGTCGCCGTCGCCACCGTCAGGCCTCCGCTGGTCCCGGGCGTGAACTCGGTCACGGTCCAGGTGAGCTGCGAACCCACCGTGCCGCCGAGGCGGATGCCGAAGCTGCCCAGGGACGTGGGCACCACCACCGTCACGTGATTCCCGCGGCTCCGGGGCCCGCCCCCCGAGACGTACATCGTGTAGGGGCCGAAGGTGGTCGTCGTGGCCCCGTCGCAGGCGGTGTCCACCCCGTCGCACAGCTCGAAGGCCCCGGGGAACACCGTCGGATCGGCGTCGTCGCAGTCCTCGCCCCCGCAGAGGTCGTCCTCGTACCCGTCGCCGTCGAGGTCGTCGCACGTCTGGGCCCAGGCGGTGGACGTCGCCAGCAGCGGGGCGGCGACCGCGAGGACGATCAGACGACGTCGGGTCACCAGGGGGAGCAGCAGCAGCAGCCCGACGGCCGACCCCCGCGGGGCCTGGGAGCACCCGACGGCGGGCGGGCAGTTCGGGAACTCGCCGTCGCAGTCCCGATCCTGCGCGTCGCACACGTCCTCCGCGCCGGGATGGATCGTCGCGTCCACGTCGTCGCAGTCGCCCTCGCAGGCCGCGACTCCATCCCCGTCGCGGTCCCGCTCGTCCGGAGTCCCGAGCCGCACCACCAACGACAGGTCGCCGAACCGCGGGTCCTCCCCGAGCGCCGCGTACGGCATGTGTACGCCCCCCGACGTCCACACGTCGCGGTCCGACTCCGGGAACTCGCCCTCCCGCAGGAGCAGTCGCTGCTCGCGAGGCAGCCGCACCGCGAGGACGTAGCGCTCCCGGGGGCTGAGGGGGACGCCGATCCCCTCCGAGCGGAGCCGGCCGCCCTCGAACTCCGACGTGGGATCGCCCTCGAAGAGCAGCTCCACCGCGCCGAGGTCGTTCTCGGACCACACCTCGAAGACGACGTCGGGATCGAACGTGTCGACCTGCACCGAGAAGCCGTCCAGCACCGTGCGATCGGCCACGTGGACGCGCACCCCGTACCTGCCCGCGGGGACGTTCGCGCTCATGTCGCCGGTGAACTCGTGGCGCACGCCGCCCGCGCTGCAGTCGCTGTCGACGCCGTCGCAGAGCTCCGTTCGGCCCGGGCCGCGCGAGGCGTCGAGGTCGTCGCAGTCGCCGTCGCACACCGCCGCGCCGTCCCCGTCCTCGTCCTCCTCGCCCACGATCTCCCCGTCGCAGTCGTCGTCGATCCCGTTGCAGAGCTCCGGACGGCCCGGGGACCGCCCCGGATCCGCGTCGTCGCAGTCGCCCACGCACACCGAGAAGCCGTCCCGGTCGGCGTCCTCGTCGCCCGTCGTCGAGGGGTCGCAGTCGCTGTCCACCCCGTCGCAGTCCTCGGGCAGATCGGGCGACACGCTCGGATCCTCGTCGTCGCAGTCGCCCTCGCAGGTCCGCGACCCGTCGCCGTCCGCGTCGGACTCGAAGACCGGGGGCATCCCCACCACGCCGTCGCAGTCGTTGTCGAGGCCGTCGCAGATCTCCACCAACCCCGGCCGCATCGCCGGGTCGTCGTCGTCGCAGTCGCCGAGGCACACCCACGCGCCGTCGCCGTCCGCGTCCACCTCGTCGGGCATCAAGGCCCCGTCGCAGTCGTTGTCCACGCCGTCGCACAGCTCGGCCGCGTCGGGGTTCACGGACGGGTCGCCGTCGTCGCACTCGGCGCACGCGCTCCAGCCGTCCAGGTCCTGGTCGCCGCCCGGGTCCACGACGCCGTCGCAGTCGTTGTCCACGCCGTCGCAGACCTCGACGGCGCCCTCGTAGGCGCCGGGATCGGCGTCGTCGCAGTCGACGCACGGGGGCATGCCGTCGCCGTCGTCGTCCACCGACTCGAGCCCCGCCCCCAGGAGGCCGTCGCAGTCGTCGTCGATCCCGTTGCAGATCTCGGGGGCGTCGGGGTGGATCGCGGGGTCGGCGTCGTCGCAGTCGCCGCCGCAGAAGCTCCAGCCGTCGCCGTCTACGTCGTAGGTCGGGTCGTCCTCGGATGGGAGCAGGACCCCGTCGCAGTCGTCGTCGATCCCGTTGCAGATCTCCACGGCGCCCGGGAAGACGGCCGGGTCGTCGTCGTCGCAGTCGTCGCAGCCGGGGAACCCGTCCAGGTCCTCGTCGACCTCCGCCGCGAAGAAGAGCCGCTGGCTGAAGAGGTTCCCCCCCAGGAAGACGGTCCCCGGCACCGTCGCGCCCCCGGGCGTGTCGTAGACCGCGCCCAGGAAGGCGCCCATGCTCGTCGTGGTCCAGGCGGCGTTGCCGCCGAACGCGTAGGTGACGCTCACGGGCACGGACGGCTCGATCCCGAACAGGTACTCGTTGCCGGGCACCACCGCGATGTCGAGCGTGGGGGACGTGAGCCAGCCGAAGGACGCGCTGTCGGACCACGTGGTGGCGGTCGCGATGCGCGTGAAGTCCCCGGTGGCCCCGGTGCGCTCGTAGACCACCCAGTCCAGGACGGTCCACGTGCTGGCGTACACGTACATGGAGAAGAAGGGCACGACGTCGTGGGCCGTGACCACCAGGTGGTTCGCGAACAGGCCGTCGCCGCCGTGGCTCACGCCGGGGCTCCAGGGCGGGACCTGCGCGGTGGTGCCGAGCCAGCCGTCGCAGTCGTTGTCCACGCCGTCGCAGACCTCGGCGGCGCCCGGATGCACCGTGGGATCGGTGTCGTCGCAGTCGGTGCAGTCCGTGTGGAGGTCCATGTCCTGGTCGACGCCGTTGCAGGCCTCGGACGCTCGGGGGGTCCAGATCGATGCGACCACGCAGGCCGCGACGCACGCTCGTGACGAAAGAACCAAGGCACACCTCGCCGTGGGCGGGAGAACACAACAGAAGCCGGGCAGGGGCCTCCTCCGAGACTGACGCTAGGGCGGGGAACTCGACGGGGGCCGGCCTTTCTTCGGATCGACGGACGTCGCGGGCGTCGTGCGGGTTCTCGCCCGATTCTGTGGCCCCTCGGATCGGGCGAACCCTACGCTCCGATCGCGAGGAGTCTTCATGTCCTGGTTCCCTCCGAAGGCACCCCCGTGGCGGGGTGCGTTTCCGGCCGCGCTGTGCCTGGTCTGCGTCCTCCCCGGCGGGGCGGGCGCGGGGTGGCTGCTGCAGCAGCCGACGTTCTCCGCGGAGTCGGGCGAGCCCTCCGAGGCGCTGGGCACGGACGTCGCCCTGGTGGACCTCGACGGCGACGGGCTGCACGACCTGGTGGTGGGCGCCCCCGGCTCGGACGACGTGTTCTACGGGCAGGGCGCCCTGGAGCTGCACGCCAACGACGGGGCGACCTTCACCGCCACCGGCTGGACCGCCTTCGGGGCCTCGCCCTACGAGCACCTGGGCCAGCGCGTGGCCCCCGCGGGCGACGTGGACGGCGACGGCATCGACGACCTGCTCTCCGGCTCGCCCCTGGCGGACGGAGTGGGCGCCGCCGCGGGCGTCGTGCGGTGGTTCCCGGGGTCCCCGGGCGGCCCGACGGTCGGGGGCTGGACGCTCGACGGAGACGCCGCGGGCGCCGGGCTGGGCCGCTCCCTCACGTCGCTCGGCGACCTCGACGCCGACGGGTTCGGCGACTTCGCGGTGGGCGCCCCGGGCGACGAGCAGGTCCACGTGATCTTCGGCGGGAGCGGGGGCCCCTCGGACCGCGCCGTGGTCCTCGACGCGCCCAGCCCCGGCAGCTTCGGCTGGTCCCTCGCGGCCGCCGACTACGACGCCGACGGGATCCTCGATCTGGTCGTGGGCGCGCCCCTCGCCGAGGCGGGCGGGATGCTCGAGCGGGGCCTCGTCTTCGTCTATCCGGGGGCGGGCTTCTGGGGCCTCAGCGGCCTCACCTTCGCGCCCACGGTGACGCTCATCGGCCCCGGGCCCGGCGCGCGGTTCGGCTGGGCGGTGGCCGCGCCGGGCGACGTGAACGCAGACGGCGAGCCCGATCTGTTGGTGGGGGCCCCGACTCACTCCAGCACCTTCCCGGACGCGGGCGCCGCCCTGCTCTTCCTCGGGGGCGCCGGCACCGTGGGGGTGTTCCCCGCCTGGGCGGTCCACGGGGACGAGGCGGGGGCCTACCTGGGCTCGGCGGTGGCGGGCGGCGACCTCGACGGCGACGGCGCGTCGGACGTGGTGGTGGGCGCTCCCCTGGCGGACGCGGTGGAGCTCGGGGGGGAGGTCGACGGCGGTCGGGTGGACGTGTTCGCCGGGATCGGCGGTGGGCTGCCTGCGTCGGTCGCGGTCGTGGCCCGGGGCGGAGGCGTGGTGGACGGCGGCTTCGGCGGTTCGCTGGCCGGCCCCCTCGACCTGGACGGCGACGGGCAGCGCGAGATCGTGGTGGGTCACGGCCTCGCTGCGGCGGGCCCCGGAGGCACGGGCGCCGCCCACGTGTTCGGGGGCCTGCACCCCCTGGCGGACGTCGACGAGGACGGCTTCTGCGCGGCCGCCCTCCTCTGCCACCCGCTCCTGCAGCTCGGAGACTGCGACGACGCGGAGGCGGCCGTGTTCCCGGGCGCCGCGGAGGTGTGCAACCGCGTGGACGACGACTGCGACGGGGTGGTCCCGATCGAGGAGGTGGACGGCGACGGGGACGGCACGAGCCCCTGCGAAGGCGACTGCGACGACCAGGACCCGGACATCGGTCCCGAGGTGGACGAGCGGTGCGACGCCGTGGACCACGACTGCGACGGCAGCCCCGACAACGGCGTGGTGCCCCGCCCCTACTTCCGAGACGCGGACCTCGACGGCTTCGGCGAGATCGCGGCGCCCGCGGCCTCGGGCTGCGTGGGCCCGCCCCAGGGCATGACCGGCCTGTCCGGCGACTGCGACGACCAGGACCACACCGTGTTCCCCGGAGCCGAGGAGCTGCTCTGCAACATGGTCGACGACGACTGCCGCGACGACACCCCGGACGTGCCGGACGCCGACGGCGACGGCGTGGTCGCCTGCCTCGACTGCAGCTTCGTGGAGCCCGCCGAGGGAGAGGACCCGCTGCGCTGCGGCGACTGCGACGACGCCGACCGGGGCATCGGCCCTCACCGAGAGGAGACGTGCGGCGACGGCATCGACCAGGACTGCGACGGCGACGATCTGGAGTGCGACCCGCCGGAGCCGTGCGACGAGCCGGACAACCGGTGCGAGGACGACGGCTGCTCCCTCGCCGGCGGCGCCTCCCCCGGCCCCGGCCTCCTCCTGCTCGGGCTCCTCGCGGTCGCGCGTCGTCGGGTCGCCCTCGCCCTGCTGGTCCTCCTGGGGACGGCCTCCGTCGCGGTCGCGGCCGAGGGCGACGTGGACACCCAGCTGCTCCGCCCGTCGTTCGCCCCGCACGCCTTCCTCGGCTCGGCGGGCGCGGACCCCGGGCCGGCCTTCGGCATCCGAGGCGGCGCGGTCGTGCAGTACGAGCATCAGCCCATGGTCGTCGTGCGGGACGGGCGCGGGCAGGAGGCCCTGATCCAAGGGCGCTTCTCCACCACGGTGGGCATGCACGCGGTCTTCGTGGACGGCGTCGGCGTCGGCGTGACGTTCCCCTTCTACGGCACGCTCTCCGAGGCCGAGACGTACGCCCGACCGGGCTTCGCTGTCGGCGATCTCGGGCTCGACGTCACCGCTCGCTTCGTGCGCCTGCGGCACCTCACGGCGGCGGTGGGCGCGCGGGTGTTCTTCCCCACCTCCACTCGGGACTCGTTCGTGGGCGAGGCGATGCCGCGGTTCGCTCCCTCGCTCGCGCTCCAGGGCAACCTCGGGCCGGTGACCTCGTTCGTGTCCGCGGGCGTGATCGTGCGGCGCCCGGTGGAGACGGGCTACGACTTCCGCCTCGATCCCGAGCTCGAGATCGACGTGGGCGCGAAGTTCGCCCTGCACCCCGAGCGGGTGCGCCTGATCGTGGAGCTGCAGGTCCGCTCGGGCTTCGCGAAGTTCTTCGAGGGCGGCGCCGAGACCCCGGCCGACCTGAGGGCCGCGGTGCGGATCCACGCGACCGACGTCGTGTCCATCGATCTGGGGGGCGGGCTCGGCCTCAACGGGGGGTACGGCGCGCCCGCCTTCCGGGCGCTCGTGGGCGTCACCGCGAACCGCCTGCCCACCCCGCCGGCCTTCGCCGAGCCCGAGCCCGAGCCGGAGGAGCCCGAGCTGGTCTTCGACGAGCCCGAAGAGCGGGCGAAGCCCCCCCGGGGCTGGGAGCCCGAGCCCGCGGTGGTCGAGAACCCCGAGGTCCACGACGCCGGCGATCACATCGCGCTGCCGCCGCGCGTCCTGTTCGCGTACGACTCGGACCGGCTGCTCCCCCAGGCCGAGCCCATCCTCACGGCCGTCGCGCTGCTGCTCGAGCAGACCCCGCGCATCACTCACGTGCTGGTCGAGGGCCACGCCTCGGTGGAGGGCGACATCGCCTACAACTGGGACCTCTCCAACCGCCGGGCGGCGGCGGTGTACCGCTACCTGGTGGAGGCCGGGGTGCACGCCGCGCGCCTGTCCTACCGGGGCATGGGCGAGGCCGTGGGCAGCGCCGACGACCGCAGGGGCGCCGTGCTCGAGGCCGACCGACGCGTCGAGATGCAGATCGTGAGTCGCGTGGACGAGTGGCTCGACGAGGAGCCGGACTGGTCCGACCCGCCGCCGATCCCGTGGCGCATGCCCGAAGCGGAAGAGGAGGAAGCGAAGTGAGGTACCTCGCGGCGGGGCTGGCCGTCCTCGTCGCCGGGGCGCAGCCCGCGTCGGCGTCGGACCTGAACTGCAACGGCATCGACGCCGCCGAGGAGCGGCTGGTGGACCTGGACGATCCCGTGTGCGCGTCCGTCCTGGACCCGGGCGGCAACGCCCTGCTCACGGCCGACTCGTACGTCGACTACGACGACTACGGCTGCCTCTTCCCGCTGCCCGCGTCCAACGATCCCGACGGCGACGGGTACGGCTCGGGCGAGGTGAGGATCACCACGCCGGAGGGGGCGGACAAGGTCGAGGTGCTCCTCTGCGACTCGTGCCCCGACGCGTTCGATCCGGAGCGGGTGGACGTGGACCTCGACGGCGCCGGAGACGTGTGCGACGTGTGCCCGGGGACCTTCGACCCCGACCAGTTCGACACGGACGGGGACGCCCGCGGCGACTTCTGCGACATCTGCCCGGTCGACTTCGACCCGGGCCAGGAGGACGGAGACTTCGACGGCGTGGGCGACGCCTGCGACGTGTGCCCGAGCCTCTTCGATCCCGGTCAGCCGGACCAGGATCAGGACGGCGTCGGCGACCTGTGCGACCGCTGCCCGGCGGAAGCCGACCCCCAGCAGCTGGACTCCGACGGGGACGGCGTGGGCGACGTCTGCGACGTGTGCCCCTACCGCTCGGACAGCACCCAGCTCGACACGGACGGGGACGGCCTGGGCGACGTCTGCGACCCCTGCCCGAGCGTCTTCGAGCCGACCCCCACGGACGCGGACGGCGACGGCGTGGGCGACCTGTGCGACCTGTGCCCGTTCACCGCCGATCCGCTCCAGACCGACGCCGACGGCGACGGCATCGGGGACGCATGCGACGCGTGCTCGGGCGAGGGCCTGAGCTTCGGGGACGACGTGGACGGCGACGGCGCCGAGGACACCTGCGACAACTGCCTGGACGTCCCCAACCCGAGCCAGGCCGACACCGACGCCGACGGCCGCGGGGACGCCTGCGACGTGTGCACGCTGGTCGCCGACCCCGACCAGGAGGACCTCGACCAGGACGGGCACGGCTCGTCCTGCGACAACTGCCCGGGCCGGGAGAACCCGAACCAGGCCGACTCGGACGGGGACGGCATCGGCGACGCCTGCGACGTGTGCGTGGACCACCCCGACCCCGCCCAGCTCGACCGCGACGGGGACGGCGTGGGCGACGAGTGCGACCTGGGCTGGTTGTGGCGCGGGAACCGCCATGGCGCCTGCTCCGTGGCCGGGTCCGAGCCCTCCGCCTGGCTGCTCCTGAGTCTGCCGATCCTGTTCCGAAGAAGGAGAACCCGATGAGACGTTCGACGTACGTCGCCGCCCTGGTGCTCTGCGTGGGCTGCAGCGAGGGGGGCCTGGTGGGGAACGGGGGCCCGCCCGAGATCGCGCCCCCGCCGGACCCGATCATCGAGGTGTCCACGGGCGACGAGGTGACTCCGCACCTGCTGTTCCTGGGGGACATCGAGGTCGGCGACGAACGCATCGGCGCGGTCACCGTCACCAACCTCGGCGACGGGGCCCTGGAGCTGACCGAGCTGGTCCCGCCGTCGTCGGGCGCCTGGACGATCGCGGGGCCCGAGCTCCCGCTGCGGCTCGGGATCTTCGACGAGACGACCGTGGACGTCACGTTCCGGCCGCTGCGCGACGGCGAGGTGCTCGACTCGTTCACGGTGGTCTCGAACGATCCCGCGGAGCCCGCCGTCGCGGTGCGGCTGGCCGGGTCGGGGGGCGCCCCCTCGATCGAGGTCGCGCCCCGGGGCTACGACTTCGGCGTCCGGCCCCTCGGCTGCGAGGAGGAGGTCCGGATCACGGTGGCCAACGTGGGCAGCCGCCCCCTGCACGTGGGCGAGGTGAGCCTCGACGGCGTGCCCCTGGGGCTCGAAGGGGAGCTCCCGTGGCCGTTCACGCTCGAGCCCACGGAGCTCACGACGATCGACTTCACCTGGGAGCTCCTGATCGTCGGGCAGCTGCGCACGACGCTCCGGATCCTGTCCGACGATCCCGAGGAGCCCGAGATCCTGCTCCCGCTGGTGGCCACGGGCGCGCCCTATACGCCCCACGTCGACCGCTTCGAGCAGGGCGGCGTGAGCGTGGCCGACGTGCTGTTCGTGGTGGACAACAGCGGCTCCATGGGCGACGAGCAGACCGCCCTGGCGACGAACTTCCCGGCGTTCGTCGACATCGTCGAGGGCGTCGGCATGGACTACCGCCTGGGCGTCGTCACGACCGACTCGGCGGTGCTCCAGGGTCCGCCGGTGGAGGCGACCGACGCCGATCCCGCGAGCACCTTCGCGGCGCAGGCCCTGGTGGGCTCGTGGGGCAGCGGGTACGAGCTGGCGCTGGACATGGCGTGGCAGGCGCTCGACCCGAGCCTCGGCACGAACCCGGGCTTCCTGCGGGACGGCGCGGCGCTCGACATCGTGATCGTCACCGACGAACCCAACCAGAGCTTCACCTTCCCCACGCCCCTCGACTGGGTCACGGCCTTCCAGGGCCTGCGCCCGGACCCGACCTCGGTCACGATCTCGGACATCACGGGCGGCCCCTCGGGGTGCTTCGGGGCGGGCGGCTCGGCGTCCGCGGCCCCGACGTTCACGCAGGTGAGCGCGCTCACCGACGGCGTCTCGGGGCTCGTGTGCAACGCCGACTGGAGCGCGACCCTCGAGGAGCTGGCCTGGTCCACGACCGGCCGTCGCTCGTTCTTCGAGCTCAGCGAGGCGCCGATCCCCGAGACGATCGAGGTGTCTTGGGAGGGCACGGTGGTCGCGGGCTGGACGTACGACGCGGACGCGAACGCCGTCGTGTTCTCCGCCGGGTCCGTCCCCGGCGAAGGCGAGATCGAGGTCGCCTACGCGGTCCCCCAGGAGTGCGACGACTGAGGTCGCTCCTCAGTCGTGCCAGACGACCGAGGCCCCCGCGTCGTACCAGCCGTCTTCGTGCGGCCCGGCGTCGGACTCGATCGCGCCCCGCTTGAGCTTCATGGTCGGGGTGAGCTTCCCGTTGTCGATCGTCCACTCTTCGGCGATCACCACGATGAGCTGCACGTTCTCGTGCTTGTCGAGGTTCGCGTTGATGGCCGCGCGGTGGGCGTCCAACGACGCCGCGAGCTCGGCCCGGTTGCCCTCGCTCCTCGCGGCGGCGCGACCGTCCTCGGACAGCACGACCATCGCGTAGGGCTGCGGACGCCCCGAGCCGGAGACGCAGGCCATCTCGATCAGCTCGTGCGACAGGAGCTTGTTCTCGATGGGGGCGGGCGCGACGTACTTGCCCTTGCTCGTCTTGAACAGCTCCTTGACGCGGCCCGTGATCCGCAGGTGCCCGCTGGCCTCGATGACGCCGCGGTCGCCGGTCTTGAGGAAGCCGTCCTCGGTGAAGACGCTCGCCGTGAGCTCGGGCTCCTTGTAGTAGCCCATCATGGTGCCGGGGCTCTTGACGAGGATCTCGCCCTCGTCGCTGAGGCGGCACTCGACGCCCGGCTGCACCGTGCCCACCGTGCCCACCTTCACGTTCCCGGGCTTGTTGCCGTGGGACCACGCGAAGTTCTCGGACATGCCGTACGCCTCGAGCAGCTCGAGGCCGAGGGAGCGGTACCAGTCGATGAGCTCCGCGGGGATCGGAGCGGAGCCGGAGATGGCGACGCGGCACGCGTCCAGGCCCAGTCCGCCGAGGACCTTCTTGCGGATGATCCGACGCACGAGCGGGATCTTGAGCAGGAGGTCGAGCTTCTTCTTCGGCAGCTTCTTGAAGATGCCGAGCTGGAACTTCAGCCACAGCCGCGGCACGGAGACGAACACCGTGGGGCGGGCGCGGTTGAGGTCCTGCACGAAGGTGTCGAGCGACTCGGCGAAGAAGACCGGGAAGCCGTAGTAGAGCGTCATCTGCTCGATGAGGATCCGCTCCACCACGTGGGCCAGCGGCAGGTACGACAGCATGCGGTCGTCGTCGCGCACGTCGAGCAGGTTCATGACCTCGGAGACGCACTTCGACATCGACCCGAACGACTGCATGACGCCCTTGGGCGTGCCCGTGGACCCCGACGTGTAGACGATGGTGGCGAGCTCGTCGCCCGACCGCCGGGGCGTGCCCTCGAGGGGCTCGGTGCGGCCGATGATCGCGTCCCAGGACTCGTAGTCCGTGGGCGGCGAGAGCGGCAGGGCGATGGCGGGGAGGTCGTCCGGGAGGCCGGGCTTCATGGCCTCGAACCCGTCGAGCTTGCCCACGAACACGAGGACGCTGCCGGAGTGCTCGAGGATCTGGCGGATCGTGTCCGGCGCGAGCGTGGGGTAGAGGGGGACGCTCACGTGACCCGCCATCCAGATGGCGAGGTCCGCGAGGATCCACCACGCCGAGTTCTTGCTGAACAGGGCGATGTTGCTGGCGGGAGGGAAGTCGAGCGCCTTCAGGTGCGCCGCCATGCGGCGGGCCTCGTCCATGGCCTGCGCCCAGGTGAGCTCGCGGACCGGACCGCCGCCCGTCGGCTGCGTGAGCCAGACCCGATCGGGCCGAGTGGACTCCCAGTGATACGCGCGATGAAGCGTCAGCTCAGACATGTGCCCTCCGAAAGCGGGGGGACAGTACGCCCAGCCTCGAATGCCGAGCAAGCCGCGACGCGCGCTCGGGAATCGCCCAAGGAACGCGAAGCGTTCCCCGCGGGCAGCCACCGGTGGCCGAATCTCGGACGAGCCGCGAGGCGACGTCCGGGAATCGCCCAAGGAACGCGAAGCGTTCCCCCTCAGTCGCGCACGAAGGGATAGCCCTCGGGCTTCACGGCCATGACCGAGCAGTTGGCGCGGCGGACGACCTGCTCCGTGGTCGAGCCCAGGAGCATGTCCTTGAAGCCCTTGCGGCCGTGCGACCCCATGACGATCAGGTCCACGCCCAGCTCGTCGGCCGAGCCGAGGATGTTCGAGGCGGGCTCGCCTCCGGCGACCCGGATGTTCACGCGCTGGCCGTCGGGCTCGGGGAGACCGCCCTCGGCTCGCAGTCGCTGCGCCACCGCTCGAAGCTCCTCGCGGAGGGCGCCTTCGTCTTCTTCGATGGCGACCATCTCGGCCTCGGTGGCCTCGTTGCTCTCGTAGGTCCGCCCGCTCTTCTTCAAATCGGCGACATGCAGGAGGTGGATCGTGGCTCCCGAGGACGCCATCGAGAGGGCGACGCCCAGCGCCTGCTCCGAGCAGGCCGAGAAGTCGACGGGGATCAGGATGTTCTTGAACTGGTTCACGGTGCCTCCAATGTCAGCGCCGCTCGAAGGAGCAATGTCCATGCCGGCGAAAGGTCGAGCCGGCCCGCGGATTGCAGCCCTCGGGGTCGTCACCTCCTCAGGAGCCCGCATGTACACCCGCGTCCGCCCCTCCCTCGACCCCCTCGCCGCCGGCTTCCTCGGCTCGACCCCCGTGACCGTGTGGGCCAGCACACGCACCTGGGGCGCGGCTGTGCCGGTTCGCACAGGCGGGAAGCCCGAGCGTGAGGCCACCGCCCGTCCGCGGTCCGTCGCCGTGATCGGCGGGGGCATCAGCGGGCTCGCGGCCGCCGCGCACCTGCAGGCCGAGGGGGCCGCAGTGACCCTCTTCGAGGCGTCGCATCGGCTCGGCGGGATCATTCAGTCGTACCCCGGCCCCGGGTTCGTGGTGGAGGAGGCGGCGGCCGTCCTCACGCCCACCCCGGCGGCGATCGCCCTCTGCCGACGGCTGGGGATCGGCCTCGCGCCCGCGGAGGTGGACGCACCGTTCCTCTACCAACGGGACGGCGGGCGGCCGCTCCTGGCCGCACCCCACGGCGGCATGTCCACCGTGGTGGAGGGGCTCGCCGACGAGATCGACCGCACCACGGTCCTGCTCGACACGTCGATCCAGTCCCTCGAGCGGCACGATGAGGGGTGGAAGCTCACGACGGGCGGAGCGGATTGGACCTTCGACGCCGTGGTGCTGGCCGTGCCCCCGCCCGCCGCGACCTACTTGGCGGCCCGCTGCGACGCCGAGCTCGCCGCGGAGCTGGCCGCCGTCCCCACCACGTCCGCCGCCAGCGTGCACCTCATCTGGCGCCGCGCGGACTTCGGCGTCGCCCCCACCTGCCCGGAGGTCGTGCGGGCGTCGGGGGAGCTCATCTCGTCGCTGTCGATCACCGACGTGGCGACCCCCGAGGGGGCGCCTCACCTCTTGGTGCGGGCCCTGATCGACGACGGTGAGGCGGTGCTCGCGATGGACGAAGAGGAGCTCTTCCTGCGCGTGTGGGACGAGGTCGGGGAGCGCTACGGCGTGACCGTGGCCCCGGTGACCCGCCACGTCGCGCGCTACGCGCACATCCTCCCCAAGCTCGACCACGCGCACGGGCGTCGCGTGGCCCGGATCCACGCCCGCCTGGATCGGCTCCCCGGCCTCGCGGTGGCGGGGAGCGCGATCTTCGGTCCCGGCGTCTCCAACTGCATCTCGGCGGGCACCATGGCGGCCCGCCGAGTGCTCCGTTGACCCGCCCCTAGAGGCGGGAACGGGAGCTCCGGGAAGCGGGGCGGACAGAACCCACCCAGGATCGCCGATCCACCCCGACTTCCGGCCGGGGGGCGGACAGAACCCACCC
>CAZUHI010000046.1:0-58155 GCA_964620495.1 uncultured Rickettsiales bacterium
TATGACCGGCTGGGCCACCAAATCCCGCCGACATCCCGTATGTCGCCGCGATATGCCCTCTAGGCGCGGAGCAGGTCTCGGATCCGCTCGATGGAGCGGAGGTTCCAAGCGGCTCCGGCGTGCTCGGCCTTCATGTAGCCGGCGACCTGCATCATCGCGCGGTCGGCGACCCCGGCCATGTCGTCTCCCTCCAGCACGAAGCAGAGATCGTCGGACCGAACCTCCGGAGCGTTGACCTTCACGAGGTACGCGTCCGGGGAGATCGGTGGAGCCTCGGGCCGGGGCACGGCGCGGCGGATCACCGGGCTGGGGGTGGTGGGGTCCACGGTGACGGCGACGATGCGGCGGGCGCGGCGCTGCTCGGCGTCCTCGACGCCCCCGAGGGACGCGATGGCCTCGGACATGCGGTCCTTGACGACGGAGCCCGACGGCTCGTCATCCAAGGGCTCGAGGGGGGTGGGGGTGACGGTCGCGCCCGCGATGATGCGACGGCGCGGAGCACCTTCGTCCGCGGCCCGGCGACGCACCTTGGGCGTCGGCACGGGGCGGGTCTTGGGCTTCGGGGGGAGTCGGTTCGGCTTGGCGAGGCCCGAGAACAACGCCTCGGCCTCCTGCAGATGATTCTTCACGCCGGGATTGTGCCACAGGGATCTCAGCGCGCCAGTCAATGTTGAACGGGCGTTCGATCGGACGACGTCACACGATTCGGAAGAGATCCTCCTCGTCCGGGCTCGCGCCGTCGGCGAGGGGGGCCTCCATTCGGGCCGCCCACGCCTTCAACTCCGGCGGATGCACGACCCGAAGCCAGGGACCCCATCCCAGCAGCCAGGTGCGGAACTCGCCCCCGGGGAACACCCGGAATCGAAGCGGGATCCACCCTTCGTCGTCCGGCTCGCCGACCTCTTGGCTCGGATGCCAGGTGCGGTCGGCGAGGAGGGGGGCGTACCCGGGGTGGATGCGCACCTCCACCGCCTCCGCGTCGCCCGCGTAGAGGCCCCACGCGTCGGCGTACACCCGCTGGGGGTTCCACTTGCCGAGCGGCGGCATGCGGAAGGTCGTCTTCTCGAGCTCGATCTCCACGATGCGGTGCAGGGCGAAGGTGCGGACCGGGGTCTCGCCGCGATCGGGATCGCCGGCTGCCCCGGTGACCGCCAGCTCGCTGTCCCCGAGGACCAGGGTGTAGGGCCGGACCACGTAGTCCTTCGTCTCGCCCGAGCGCTTCTGGTAGCGGAGCCGCAGGACGCGCAGCTCGACCAGCGCCCTCAGGACGCGGTCGAAGACGAGCCGCACGCGGCCGGAGAGCGGCTGGGGGGCCCGCGCGAGCACGAAGCGACGGGCGATCGCTCTGCGCGCCTTGCCCGCGTCGTCGTCGTCGTCGTCCACGTCGTCTTCGCCGGTGAGGTCGAGGAGGACCTGGTCCAGGAGATCCGCCACGCCGCCGGGGTCGAAGGCGCGGAAGAAGCGCTCGGCGATGGCGAGCGCCATGATCTCGTAGTTGGAGGCGGCCCCTCGGTCCCGGGCGATGCGGTGGCGGATGCGGTACTCGCGTCGCCCGATCTCGTCCACGCGGCGGGTCTCGTATCCGTCGTCCTCCATCATGATCGCGGCCAGGTAGCGCTTGACCGTGCGCTCGGTGACGCCGAGGCGGCGCGCGAGGGTGGGCTTGTCGTGCCACCCCTCCCGGAGGAGGCGCGCGCACCGCAGCGCTTGGCGCATGGGAGGGGTCTTCGTCTCGGGCATGGGCCGAGTATGGCAGCGCATCGAGCGGGTTTGGAGCAAGGCGGGACGAGAACTGTCCCGGGGTGGGCCCAATCTCTCTACACCGTCGAGGCGCGGAGTCCGACGGAGGGAGAGACGACGATGCTGACCGCCGACCGCACGCCCCACGAAGCCGCCAAGCTCCTCACCACCCTCGCCCTCGAGCCGGGGGTCGCCGCCACCGTCGGCGAGTCCCACATGGCCTTGCAGCTCGCGTACGAGCGCTGGGTCGCGGGGGCCGAAGCGGGCATCCCCGACTCCCCTCGCGGGCTCCAGCGCCGCACCCGACGAGGCGAGCTCCGCCGCCGGGTGGCCGAGGTCCAGTTCGCCCTGCGCATCGCCGCCGAGGACGAGGAGGGCCCGGATGAGGATCCCCGTCAGCTCGCGCTCCCCCTGCCCGGCTCCGCTCAGCCCGCCGTGCGCGCCCTCCCCTCCGTCGGCGCGGACGCCGTGCTCCCCGGGATGGCGGCATGAACGTCCTCGCCGCGTCCATCATCGAGGCCGATCCGGCGGACCCGCGCCCCCGGGCCGAAGACCCCGAGCGCCGTCGTCGTCGCTTCGTCGAGGCGGCCTTGCTCGCCCAACCCGTTCGGGAGGCTCCGCTCTTCCGGCCCTACGCGGGCAGCGGCTTCAGCCGAGCAGTCCGTGCGCGCGAAGCCGCGCTTCGAGACACCGCTGCTTGAGGTCGTCCACGGTCGCCCCCAGGTGGCCGAGCCCGAGGGCCGCGATGCCCGCCTCGATCCCGGCCTCGTCGTCGGCTGCCTCGAGGTCCAACACCTGCCCGTCCGGGCGCCGCGGCGGAACCTCCCCCGCCGCGGCGCGTCCGGCGTCCACGAGCACCCAGGCCGGCACCAGGCCGATCAGCTCCGCCCCCACGACCGTCGCACCTCCGGCCGCCGCCCTCCGGGCCACGAGCGCGTGCACGTCGTGCGCGGGGGTGACGCGGGGGTCGAGCAGGTTGGTGGAGACCTGGGCGCGACCGCCGTACCCCTTCATCGTCCAGCCGACGGCCCGCAGCGCCTCGCGACGGTCGGGGCGCTCCTCCGACCCCGTCGAGCGGATGTCGGCGGCGATGCGCCGGGCGAGGTCCACGTGGGGCCCGTCGAGGGTGAAGTTCATGGCCACGAGCAGCCCCCGGGACCCCACCACCGAAGCTCCCGATCGCGCGACGCGGCCCCAGTTCACGGGGCCGACGTCCGGTCCGTCGCGGCCCGTCGTTCGCTGGCGCGCGAACCGGCCGGGGAGCGCCTCGTAGCCCCCCCGACGACACCGCGGCAGGGACCGGAACGGAGCGCGCAGGGCGGCGTCCTCGTAGAAGTAGACCGGCAACGCCAGCTCGTCGGCCAGGCGACGCCCGAGGCGGTGGGCGGCCTCTACGCACGCCGTTCGGGACGCCTCGGTCCCGTCGAGGGCCACGAGGGGGACCACGTCCGAGGCGCCCACGCGAATGTGCTCGCCGGTGCGCCCGCGCATGTCGATGCGCTCGGTCGCCTCGGCCACGCCGGCGAACAGCGCGGCCTCCACCGCCGCCAGGGGGCCCGCCAGGGTCACGACCGTGCGGTGGGCGTCGGGGTTGGGATCGACGTGGAGGACGCGCGCGCCGTGGCCGTCGAGGGCGGCGGCGATCGCGTCGATCACGCCCGCGTCGCGGCCCTCCGAGAAGTTGGGGACCGCCTCTACGAGCGAGTCTCCGGTCAAGTGCGCTCGATGGCGATGGCTGCGCCGTGCCCCTCGGGGGCCACGGAGACGACGATCGCGCGTCGGACGGTGCGCTCGGCGCCGGCGGACGCGGGGAGCACGCCGAGACCCGGCGAAGGGGGGACTCGACCGTCGGCCATGGCCTGCACCGCGCCCATGAGCCCCACCGTGCCGTGGGCGGCCTCGGTGAAGCCGGTCACGGCGGTGTGCACGCCCAGCGCCGCGCCACCCAGATCGGGGCCGAACACGTCCGCGTAGGCGGCGGCCTCCACCGAGTCGAGATCGGGCAGACCGGAGGCCGTGGCGCCGATGTAGTCCACGTCGCCGGGCGCCCAGCCCGCCTGGTCGAGGACCACGCGCAGCAGTCGAACGAGCGGCGAAGCGTCCGCCCAGCCCCCGCGCGCCGTGCGGGGCGCCGCGAAGATGTCGTAGTAGCCCGTCACGCGCGCGACGGCGGTGGCTCCGCGGGCGGCGGCGGTGTCGGCCGACTCCACGACCACGCACGCGCCGGCGTCCCCCGGGATCATCCCCCGGGCGCCCTCCGCCTCGGGCAGCGCGCCGTAGGACGAGTGCACGAGGAGGAGCCCCTCGAGCGTCCCGGGACCCGTGCCGCCCGCGATGATCTGGTCGGCGAGGCCGTCGCTCACGTGCTCGGCCGCCCGGCCGACGGCCTGGAGGCCCGCCGTGGACACGCCCAGGTAGGTGTTCGCGGGGCCCCGCGCGTTGGCCTGAATGGTCGTGTGCGCCGCGGGCATGTTGTTCATGAGCTTGAGGAAGTCGAAGCCGCGGAGGCCGCCCATCCCCGCCATGATCTTCGCGTCGTCGATGGAGTAGCGGTCCTCGGTCGCCGCGTCCGCGTCGCCCATCACGTGGGTGAGCGCCAGGTGCTTCTTCATCTCCGGGAAGTTGGTGTAGCTGCCCAGGTAGACGCCCCGGCGGTCCGCGACGGCGTCGTCGTCCGCGGCGGGGTCGTCCACGCCGACGTTCTTGAGGGCTCGCCCCACGGCCGCGCAGGCCAGCTTCGTGAACGCGGTGAGCGTGCCCGGACGCAGATCGCGCCCCCCGGGCAGCCCGCGCAGTTCCTTGAAGGGGATGTCCGCCCAGCCGCCGAACCCCGGCGGGAGCCCCACCAGGTCCTTCTCGAAGGCGCGCACGGAGGAGCGCCCCTCGAGCCAGGCGGCGCGGGTCGCTTCGTCGTCGCCGGCGCCCGTCCAGGCGCCCCAACCGGTGATCACGACGTCGCGAGACATCAGAGGCTCCCCTCGTACCCGCCCAGCAGGACGGACACGTTCTGCCCGCCGAAGCCGAAGGAGTTGTTCAGCGCGGTGGTCACCGGCACCTCCCGGGCCTCGTTGGGCACGTAGTCCAGGTCGCACTTCGGGTCGCGCGTGTGGAAGTTGATCGTGGGGGGCGCGACGTTCCGCTTGATCGCCTGCAGGCACACCAGCGCCTCGGTCACGCCCGCCGCGTGGATGAGGTGCCCGAACATCGACTTGGTGGACGAGACCGGCGTGCGTCGGGCCACGTCCTCGCCCAGGGCCGTCTTGATCGCGATCGTCTCGGCGGCGTCGTTCAGGGGCGTGGAGGTGCCGTGGGCGTTGACGTAGGACACGTCCGAGGCGGATCGCCCGGCGTCGGCCATGGCGCCCTTCATGGCGTCGGCCATCCCGCGGCCGGTCGCCAGCGGGGCGGTGAGCGCGTGGGCGTCCGTGGCGATGCCCACCCCGAGGATCTCGCCGTGGATTCGCGCCCCGCGCGCCCGGGCGTGCTCCTCGTCCTCGAGGACCAGCAGGGAGGCGCCCTCGGCCATGATGAAGCCGTCCCGATCGGCGTCGAATGGACGCGCCGCGGTCGCGGGATCGGGGTTCGTGGTGAGCGCGGAGAGCAGCGCGAAGCCCGGCATCATCGACCGGGTGATGGGCGTGCAGACGCCGCCGGTGAGCACGACGTCGGCGCGCCCCGAGCGGATGGTGTGCACCGCGTCGAAGAGCGAGTGGCTGCCCGAGGCGCAGGCGGAGGCCGCGGTGGCGATGCGATCGGCGCCGAAGAGCACGCCGAGGGCGGGGGCCGCGAAGTCGCAGAACCACTCCTCCAGCTTTCGGGACGCGGGATCCGTGAGCGCGAGGCTGCGGAACGCCTGCATGTCGGGCTTGCGTACGGCCTTCTCCGGGGGCGCCCCCCAGGCCCGCAGCGTGGTGGGGCCGTACGCCTCCATGGCCGTCGATCCGACGCCCGTGGACAGCTGCACGGCGCGGCGTGAGCGGGTGCGCCAGTCGTCCGGGGCCGGCGTCTCGAGGCCCGCGTCCGCCATCGCCGAGAGGGCCGCGCGCACGGCGAAGCGCATCGTTCGGCTCGTCGACGGGAACGGCCCCACCCTCTCGGGGGCGGCCACGTCGTAGGTCACCTCGGCGGCGACGGTGCTGGGCAGGTGGCTGGGGTCGAACTGCGTGATCGTGTCGATTGCGCAGACCCCCTCGCTCACCCGGTCGAAGAGGCGATCCACGTCGTCTGCGTGGGGGGTGACGGTGCCCCATCCTGTGACGACGATGCGGCGACGGCTCATGAGCGCTCCTGGTGCGGACCCGGCGGCCGGGAAGGCGCGGACTGTACACCGATCGGCCGCGCTGCTCGTGTAGTCTCCGCGCCGCTCGCGCGCCCCCTCGCGGCGCGCCCTGGGAGACGCGCGATGGATCTGCTCGGAAAGGTGGCCCTGATCACGGGCGGCACCCGCGGAATCGGCCTGGAGGTCGCGACGCGGCTGGCCGACCGGGGCGCCGACCTCATCCTCGGCTACAAGAAGGACGTCGAAAACGCGAACAAGGCCCGGGACCTCATCGAGGCCAAGGGCCGTCGCGTCCAGCTGATCTCGTCGGATCTGCGCAAGCCCCCGGGCGTCGACGCGCTCTTCGAGGAGGTGGCCGCCGGCCTCGACCGGATCGACATCCTGGTCCTCAACGCCGCCTTCGGCACCATGGGCGAGGTCGACCGGATGGGGCGCTACTCGTGGCGCGCGTCCTACGACACCAACGTGCTCTCGCCCATGCTCACCGCGAAGGGCGCCCTGCCCTGGCTCAAGCGGGCGGGCGGGGTCATCACCGCGATCTCCACCCTCGGCGCGCACACCGCGTACCCGACGTACGTCGCCATCGGCTCGTCGAAGGCCGCCATGGAGTCGCTCATCAAGTACATGTCCTTCGAGTGGGCGAAGTACGGCATCCGCGCCAACTGCGTGGCCGCCGGCCCGGTCGAAACGCGGGCCATCGATTGGTTCCGCTTCCCGGACGCGGTCCGCATCTTCACCGCGCGCAAGGGCCTCGCGGGCCGCATGGGCCTCCCGTCGGACATCGCCGAGGTGGCCACGTGGCTGTGCACCGACGAGAGCCGGTGGCTGTACGGCCAGTCGGTCGTGGCGGAGGGCGGCATCCTGCTCGGCGTCGACTACGACGAGTGGTCCGAAGAGAACATCGACGCCTCGCAGCTCGCGGACGCAGCCGAGGCCACGAAGGAGGCGGCGTCGGCCGTCCAGGGAGGTGCGTCGTGACCGTGCTCTGCCATCGCTTCGAGGGCCAGGTCGCCCTCGTGACCGGGGGCTCGCGCGGGATCGGCGCGGAGGTCGCCCGTCGACTCGCCGCCGAGGGCGCGGACGTGGCCATCGTGTTTCATGAGAACGCAGAGGCCGCCGCCGCGGTGGTCGCCGACATCGAGGCCCTGGGCCGCAAGGGCGTGGCCATCCAGGCCGACCTCACCGCCAAGAAGGCGTGCAAGGCCGCCCTCGCGGAGTTCTCGACGCACTTCGATCGGCTCGACGTCCTCGTCCCCGCCGCGGGCAACGCCGAGATCAAGCTGCTCGAAGACATGGACGTGGACACCTGGCAGCGCTCGTTCGCCATCCACCTGGACGCCGTGCTGGAGACCGCCCAGGCCTCGCTCCCGCTGCTGCGCGAGAGCGGCGGGCGCATCGTGCTGCTGTCGACCGTGGGCGCGAAGGCCGCCTTCACGGGGTTCGCCGCCGTGGGCGCCGCCAAGGCGGGCCTCGAGTCACTGCTTCAGTACATGGCCTCGGAGTGGATCAAGCTCGGCGTGCGCTGCAACGCCGTGGCCTGCGCGACGGTCGACACGGGCATCCTGGAGCGCTGGGAGATCGGTCCCCGCGTGCGGAAGTTCGTCCAGAAGAAGACGGTCGGCCTGGGCGTGGCGAAGCCCTCGGACGTGGCGCCGATCGTGGCCTTCCTGGCCGCCGAGGAGTCGCGCTACATCGTGGGCGCGACCATCACCGCGGACGGCGGCATGACGCTCGGCATCGACTTCGAGTCCTGGGTGCACGAGGCGTACGGCAAGGACGCCAAGCTCGCCTGACGTCGCGGCGCGGCGCCTGGAGCGGCGCTACTCGGCGGCGAGGGACGCTTGCAGCGTGACCTGGAAGCCGCGGTGCGTGCAGTCGCCCGGGTTGTCGTCCCCCGTGACGATGAAGCCGAACACGAACTCCTCGTCCTCGATCGCCGAGGCGATGAGCGCGTCCACGGTGTCGCCTTCGAAGGACAGCTCGTACTCGCCCTCCTCGCCCGGGTCCGGCAGATCGCACTCCGAGCCTTCGCCCTCGCCGAGGCAGAAGGTGTCCGGCTCGTCCTCGGTCTCGAAGCCGATCAGGTCGTCCCAGTCGTAGCGGGGCAGGCCGTTCACCTCGCCGAACTCGTCCACCATGTCCCCGTAGTCGGCGACGAGGACCACGTCGTTGAACGTGAACAGGAAGTGATCGTCGAAGAAGACCTCGGGGTCCTCGCGGCGCTCGAAGCCCGCGAAGTCGAGGTTCAGGCCGCACACGACCGCGTTGTCGGGGAGGCGAATCTCGGCCTCCTGCTCGGTGCGCGCGGCGGTCTCGCCCTGGGTGGCCTCGTCGTTGCCGTCCTCGCCCCACTCGCAGCCCTCGGTGGCCGGGAAGGCGACCGTGAACTCGATGTCCAGGGTCGGCCCCGAGCACGGCCCGGTCGCGTCGTCGTCGTCGTCGGTCGCGTCGTCGTCGTCCGCCCCGGAGTCGTCGTCGTCCGCCCCGGAGTCGTCGTCGTCCGCGGGGGTGGGCTCGAGGTCGAACTCTCCGTCGTCTTCGCAGGCGGCGGCGGCCAGGATCAGCAGGATCGCGAGGGGGGCGAGAGTGCGCATGTGGAGTCCTCCGGCCGGGAGCATACGGGAACGCGAACCGTTCCCGTCAACGCGAGTACTGCAGGACCAGGAGCTTGTCGTCGGCCGTGAGCTTGCGGGTGCGCTCGGGCCCGCGAGGGTTCAGCAGGACCTTCTGGCCGTGGGGCAGGAAGCCGACGGGCACCATCGGGTTCTCCCCTCCCCGACGGATCGACGCGGCGGCCCGCGCCACCACGCGCCCGAAGTGCGCCTCCTCGTCCACGAGGTCCTTGGGCACGGGGATGACGTAGGCCTCGGGCGAGTCCCCCGAGTGCCGCAGGAGGTCCCGGAAGCACGACACGATCGCGGGGTTGAACACCGCCTGGGCGAAGACCCGATAGAGCATCTCGGTGCCGCAGACCACTTCGTCCGCCCCGGCGGCGCGGATGTTGGACACCTCCCGCGGGTCGACGACCTCGGCCGAGATCGTCGGCCGGCGATGGGGGGGAATGCTCTCGAGCATCTGCCGCAACCGCATCACCAGGAGCAGCGTGGCGCTGTCCGGGGAGTTCAGCCGCCGGTCCGCGAGGAGGAGCAGCGTGGTGGCGGACCGGAGGTCGACCCGGTCCAGCGCCCCCGGGGCGAGCGGCGCCATGGGGATCACCGAGACGCCCTCGAAGGCGCGGCTGTTGCGGAACACGACCTGGCGGTCCGTGACGGCGACGACCGCCGACTCCACCCCCGCCGCGCGGATCCGCTCGAGCACCGTCGGCGTGTTCTCCGTCCAGTTGAAGATCACGACGTGATCCCGGAGGCCGAGGGCCGAGTCCGCCTCGTCGTGGTCGTCGAGGCCCTGCAGGGCCGGGAGCCGCATCGTGTGGGAGGCGTCCGCGTCGTGGATCGTCAGATCCAGATCGTCGGGCAACTCGGGCTGCGACCAGGCGACGACCAGCAGCCGCGCGGCGTCGTCCAGGGGCGGCAGGATCTCGTCGTCGTCGCGCGGGTTGAGGAGCAGCGGCCCGTGGGTGCCGGTGGGGAGGACGCCCAACACCAGCGCGGGGTTCTCCGCGTCCACGGCGAGGCTGCCCGCATATACGCCCTGGAGCAGGCTGCCGAAGGGGACCCGGCCCCCGCGGGCGGCGCGCGGCACCGGGATCGAGTAGAGCTCGACCGAGTCGTCGAACCGCAGCAGCTCCTCGTAGAACCGGCTGACGCGGGGGCTCACGACCGTCTCGGCGAGGAGGTCCAGCTCGAAGGGACCGTCCCGGCCCACGCCCTCCACCCCGAACCGGCCGAGATCACGCCCCGCCGCGGCGTCCAACACCTCCGCGAGGATCTGCACCGGGGGGGCCGGGCCCTCGCCCTCCGGCGTCTCTCGATGCTCTTCCAAGGAGCGGATCTTCATGCAGGTGGTGGCGGTCGCGGCGTCGCTGCCGAGAGCGTCGCTCGACGAGCGCAGCACGATCGCGGCCGTCGCCTTGCCGGCCTCCGCGCGCTGCAAGGGGAGCCTCGTGGAGGGCCGGCCCTGAATGCTGAAGACGTTGGGGTAGAGGTCCACGAGCCCTTCGAGGTCGTCCGGCGAGACGATCACGACGGGGCGACTGGGAGACCCTTGAGTGCGCTCGCCGCGCCGCAGCTCGCGCAGGATCACCTCCGCCTCTGGGGTCCAATTGCAGATGACCAGGTGGTCGTCGAGTTCCATGTCGTCCCCTCGATTCAGGTACCGCTTCATCATCGCTTCGACCGCGCCCAAGAACAGATTCGAGGCGACCAGCACGATGCCTGCGTACGCGCCCGTTTGAACGCTCGCGGCGAGCATCTGACCCGCGGACGTCGCCGGGAAGATGTCGGCCTCGTACCCCACCGTGACGAGCACGAACATCCAGCGCAGCAGGCCGCCCATGCTCAGCCGCCACATCTCGGAGGCGTTGTCGTCGCCCGCCAGCATGGGCCCGAGTTCGAGGTACTTGATCGCCAAGCACGCCGCGATCGTCCAGGTCAGCAACCCGAGGAGGAGGGCCACCAGGCCCGCGATTCGGCGCGACTTGCCCGGCCGCCACTGGCGAGCCGCGCCCATCCGCCGGTAGACCCCACGCGTCCACAGGACGACGTGGAGGAAGAGCAGGAGGGCGAGGGCCGTCAGCGCCAGGAGCAGGCTGCTGTACGGACGGGGTCCGAGCTTGAACCGAATGAGCGCCGGGTGCTCCGGCAGGCCGAGGTCGTAGAAGGTCGAGGCGACGGCGGCGCTGCGGTCCGGCCGGGTGATGGCGGGTCGGCCGGGGAGCCTCGCGTGAAGGACATCCAGGATCGCAGTCGCCACCTCCGTGTCGAGGCCCGCGCCCGTCGCGAGCATCGCCTGCACCGCCACCGTGTCGGAGCCGGAGGCGCGGCCCGGGTGGTAGGCCGGATCCGCGAGCAGCGCGCGTTGGATTCGACCGGCCCCCAGCGGGATGATCGAGAGGCCGGCCTCGTCCAGCTCCTCCTCGGACCACGGGTGCCCGGGGTTCACTCGGAACAGGCCGCGGCGCAGCGACGTGTCGAGTTCGCCGGCCCACTCGAGCCCTTCGGGTTCGCCGGGACCGCGGCTCCGGATCTGCACCGGGGCGAGCCCGGTCCAGCTCTGCGCGATCAGCGGCAGGGTGAACGCGGAGCCGGTCGTCGCCTCTCCGACGTCGAAGATGTCGACGTCCCAGAAGCCGGCCGACCCCGTCGGGCCCGCCACCCAGACCTGCTCCTCCAGCGCGGTGGCGAGGACCTTGAGCCCGAGCTGCGCTCCCGACGCCTGCGCTCCCGCCACGGCGAAGCCGAGCACGTCACGCTGCACGAGACCCACCGATCCCGCGGCGCTCTTCATCCGAAGCAACGAGTCCTGCGAGCCCCGCGTGCGGATCAGCTCGAACGAGGCCAGGTCGTCGGGGAGCTCGGAGATGAGCTGGCTCAGCCAGTCCTCGTACGCGCCCCGGTCGGGTCCCGCGAAGACCTGGACCTTCGGCTGCGCGAGCGCGGGCGTGGCGGCGAGCAGCGACGCAGCGACGAGGAGCAGGGCGGGGCGCACCGGCGGAGTCTACGCCGAGGAGAGCACCTTCCTCAAAGCCGGCCGGGCAAGTCGTGGCCGATCAGGCCGCCGATTCGACGGTGGCCCTCGTCCGTGAGCAGCAGGGGATCGTCGTCGCGCCACCACTGCGCGCGGGACCGCTCCTGGAGCTTCCCCTCGAGCGTGATCCAGGGGCCGGGGCGGGCGGCGACCGTGGGGGCGACGTCCACCGGGCCGTCGATCACGCGGCCCAGCTGCTCGACGAAGACCAGCGGCACGCCGTGCTCCGCCGCCGCCCGTTTCGCCTCCCCGAGGGCCTCCAGGAACGCGGTCGGCGACGTGCGGGTGGCGCCCGACGTGCGCAGGTAGAAGCCCCCGCCGTCGTGCACCGTGCGGGCCGCGAGCTCGGCGATCTTCCCCTTCGCGGCGGGATCGGCGACCGCCCCGCCCGGCGCGCCGTCCTCCCACCCCAGGGACGCGAGGACGAGGTGGGGACGAGGCTCGCCCAGGGATCGGAGGTACGCCGCCAGCTCGGTCGCGGTGCCCGCAGTGTCGACCGTCAGCTCGACGTGGCGACCGATCTCGTTCTTGAGCACGTTGCGGGCCACGGTGGGCCAGCCCGGAGCGCCGTCGGACCGGAGCAGCTGGGCGTCGCCGAGGACGAGGAGACGCACGGGGCCGTCGTAGGGGCCGGGGACGCCGGGCTTGGAGACGTCGGTCTCCGAGACGTCGGAGGCTGGGCCGAAGAACCAGAACAGGACCGCCGCGACGGCGAACAGGACGCCGATCTTGGCCGTCGGTCGCCGGGCCACGAGGGGTGCCTGCTAGAGGGCCTTGATGACCAAGGCGGCGTTGACGCCTTCGCGGGTGGTCGTGCTCACGAGGACGACCTTCGCGTCGACGTCGCGGGGCCCGCTGTCGGTGGGGCCGGCGTAGGCGTCGATGGGGTTCTCGCGGTTGAGCGCGCCGGGGACCCTGCCCTCGGCCATGATCCGCAGGGCCAGCGCCGCGCCCAGGGGCCCGACCCCCGCCTCGGTCGACCCGATGTGGGCGGTCAACGAGACGATCGGGACGTCGCCCGCGCGCGGCCCGAGGACCTCCGCGAGCGCCGCCGCCTCGAGCCCGTCGATGTCCGTGCTGCCTTCGCCCAAGGCGACCACGACGTCCACCTCCCCGGCGTCCACGCCCGCTCGCTTCAGCGCCTTGCGCATGGCCCGGACCGGACCGCCCGCGGTGGCCGGGATGGCGCGATCGGCCCCCGGCGCGGCGAACCAGTCGGCCCACCCGGCGAGCTCGGCGAGGGGCTTCGCGCCCCGCTCGGCGGCCGACGCCTCGGTCTCCAGCACGAGCACGCCCGCGCCTTCGCCGGGGACGATGCCCGTCGCGTCGCGATCGAACGGACGCCCCGCGGTCGCCGGGGCCGCGGCCTTGTCCGAGGCGAGCTTGCGCGTGGCCCGCACCATCATCATCTGGGCGTGGACCGAGGAGCCGGTGCCGCCCGCGTACATGAGGTCGGCGAGGCCGTCCTGCATCACCTCGTAGGCGCGGCCGATGGCCTGCAGCCCCGCGGACGCGGTGCCCAGGAAGGTGTTGCAGGGGCCCTGGCACTTGCCCTGAATCCCGCCGTGGGCGGTGGGCATGTTGTTCATCAGCTTGAGGAACTCGAAGCTCGTGAACTTGCGGATGGCGTTGCCCACCTGGGCGTCGTCGATCTCGGAGCCCCCGTCGGCCGTGCGACGGCTGACGGCGTGGGCGAACCGCACGTACTTGTCGAACTTGTCGGAGTTCGTGTAGCTGGCGATGTAGTAGCCGCGACGCAGGGACTTGTCGTCCTGCTCCCACGGCGTGCCCGCGTCCTGGATCGCCGTGCCGAGGGCCAGCGTGGAGAGGAACGTGTAGCGGGTCATCGTGCCGGGGCGCATGTCGCGGCTGTTCGGCAGCTGCCGGATCGCCTTGTTGCGCTCCACCACGACCGCGCCGTAGCCCGGCGCCAGCGCCACGCGAGCGTCCTCGAGGGGCGCGACCTTCGTCTCGCCCGCGAGCATGCCCTGGTAGAGCGCGTCGGCGCCGAGACCGAACGGCGTGACCGCCCCCGCACCGGTGATCAAGATCTTCTGCGCAGCCATCGGCTCAGCCCTCGTACTTTCGGTAGACCACGGAGACGTTCATGCCGCCGAACCCGAAGGAGTTCTTGAGGATGACGTTCACGTCCTGCGTCCGCGCCTCGTTGGGCACGTAGTCCAGGTCGCAGTTCGGGTCGGGCGTCGTGTAGTTGATGGTCGGGGGGATGACCCCGTGCCGGATCGTCTGCACGGCCAACGCACCTTCGAGGGCGCCCGCGGCGTGGATGAGGTGGCCGAAGTTCCCCTTGTTGGACACCACCGGCGTCTTGTACGCGTGGTCTCCGAGGGCCTTCTTGATGGCGATCGTCTCGGCCTTGTCGTTGTACGGCGTGGAGGTGCCGTGCGCGTTGACGTGGTCGACGTCCTCGGGCGTGAGCCCCGCCGACTCGATCGCGCGGGTCATGCACAGGGCCATGCCCACGCCTTCGGGCTGCGGGTCCGTGAGGCGGTAGGCGTCGCAGGAGTAACCCCACCCCGCCAGCTCGGCGAGGATCGTCGCCCCGCGGGCCTTGGCGTGCTCCTCGGACTCGAGGATGAGGACGGCCGCGCCCTCCCCCATGACGAAGCCGTCGCGATCCGCGTCGAAGGGGCGGGAGGCGACCTGCGGGGCGTCGTTGCGGGTCGACAGCGCCTGGAGCATCGCGAAGCCGGGCACGAGCACCCGCGTGACCGGGGTGCAGATGCCGCCCGCGAGCACCACGTCCGCCTCGCCGCGACGGATGAGGGCGCCGCCGTCGGCGATGGCGTGGGAGCCCGACGCGCAGGCCGAGGCCGTGTTCAGCACGTGGGCCGCGCCGAGCAGGACGGCGCAGGCGGGGGCCGCGGTGTCGAGGTGGAAGTCGTCGAGACCCTGGGCCTCGGGCTGCTCGGGCGCGTACTCGTAGAAGGACTCGAGGTCCGCCTTGTAGGGGTCTTCGTCCCCGTGCAGCCGCAGCGCGATCGGGCCGAGGAAGTCGATGTTCGCGGGGCCCACGCCGGTGGAGAGCACGACGGACCGGCGGTCCTGGTCGTCGCCCTCGGCCGGGGTCAGGCCCGCGTACGCGATGGCGCGCTCCGCTGCGCCGATCGTGAACTTCAGCGCCTCGTTGTGCGCCGTGTACGGGCCCACGTGCGCGCTGCAGTCGACGTCGTACCGAACCTCGGAGCCGATCCGGCAGCTCAGGGTGGACGCGTCGAACTTGGTGATCTCTCCGCACTCGGACTCGCCCGCGACGATGCGCTGGAAGACCCTGTCGATGTCGTCGCCATGCGGCACCACGACACCCATGCCCGTCACTACGACCTTGGGGGTGCTCATGCTTCCTCCGAGGAACCCGCGCCCGGCTCGGGGCGCTTGAGAAGTGCAAAGAAGTGCTCGTCGCCTTCGCCGAAGGCGTGCACCAGGGCCAGCGGGCGGCCGTTCCAACCCGCGGGCGTGAGTCGGGCGATCGCCGCGCTGATCGCGACCCCGCCCCAGGCGCCGTGGAACTCGCCCAGCGCCTCCTTGTCGGCCACGACGTCCGCGCCCGGCACCACCTCGAAGGCGGCCGCGCAGCGGTCGTCAGTGAACGGCGTCGCCAGGGAGACGAGCCCGATGTCCGTCGGGTCCGCGCCGAGGCGATCGATGGCGGCGACCAGCGCCGGGACCAGGTCCCCGCGACGGCGCGCCGTGCCCAGAAGCTCCACGAGCGGGGCCCCCGCGTCGCGCGCCTCGAGGCTCGCGTCGGTCTCCACCAACAGGACGCCCGCCCCTTCCGAGAGCGGGCTCCCCTGGCGGGACTCGTCCGGTCGCCGCAGGAGCAGGTGCAGATCCACGAAGCGCTCGACGCCGCCCACGAGGACGCCGCGCGCGCGCCCGGAGCGCAGGACGCCCTCGGCCGACCAGAGCGCCTCCAGGGCCGCGCCGTCCCCCGATACGAAGGTCGCGTTGGGGCCCTTGATGCGGAACGCCACGGCGATCCACCCGGCGGGAGCGTTGTCGACGGTCCCCTTGAAGACCAACGGGGAGGCGCCGTGCACCTTGTCCTCGCGGACCTCGAACCGGTCGAACTTCTGGTTCTCCTCCATGCAGCCGTAGGAGGTGCCGAGCATCACGCCGAAGTCGGTGAGGGCCGGGTCGCCCATGGCCACGCCCGCGCCCTCCAGGGCCTGATGGGCCGCCAGGAAGCCGTAGCGGGAGTACGTGTCGAGCTGGCCCCAGCGCTTGTAGCAATCCGAGGCCTTCCGCGACTTGATCCGGCCCACGCGGCCGATCTTCACGGTCGTGTCCGCCCGCGGGGACTCCTCGACGAAGGCCGTGCCGTCGCCCTCCAGGGCCGCGCGGAGGGCGTCGACCCCGAGCCCGACCGGCGCGACGGTCCCGGCGCCCGTGATGAACAGCCTCATCGGCCCGCCCATCGCCGCACGACGAGCGCGGAGTTGTTGCCGCCGAACGCGGAGTTGGTGCTCAGGAGCACGTCGAGGCCTTCGCGGTCTCGGCCGGGGCCCGCGACGAAGTCCCAAGGGAGGTCCCTCAAGGGCTCGGCGTGAGCGGTCGTGGGGGGCAGCATGTCGTGCTCGATGGCGAGGACGCAGGCGACGGCGTCGAGCGCGCCCGCGGCCCCCAGGGTGTGCCCGAAGATCGACTTCACGCCGCTGATCGGGGGCATGTCGCCCGCCCCCGCGCGCTCGGCGAACAGGCGCTCGAAGGCGACGCTCTCCATGCCGTCGTTGAACACGGTGCCGGTGCCGTGAGCGGACACGTAGTCGACGTCGCCGGGGCCCACGCCCGCGTCCGCGAAGGCCTGACGGATCGCCCGCTCGAGGCCCCCGCCCTTCGGGTCCGGGGCCGTCATGTGGAAGGCATCCGCCGCGAAGCCGCCGCCCGCCAGCTCGGCGAGGATCGTCGCGCCCCGAGCCTCGGCGGCCTCGGCCGTCTCGAGGGCGAGCAGGACGGCGCCCTCGCCCAGCACGGTGCCGTCACGTCGCTCGTCGAAGGGGCGCAGGGGCCCCGCCGCCATGGCGCCGATGCAGTGGAAGCCCGTGAAGACGAACTGGGTGAACGACTCGAAGCCGCCCGCCACGATGCGCGTCGCCTCGCCCCGACGGAGGAGGTCGATCGCGTGGATGAGGGCCACCGACGACGACACGCACACCATCCCGACGGTCGATCGCGGCCCGCCCGCCCCGATCTGCTCGGCGACCTGGGCCGCCCCCGCGCCCGGGCGGTACTCGGCGAAGGCCCGCGGGTGCTCGGCCCCCTCCGCGACGTCGCCGTCCGGGCACGGTCGGCGGAGGTAGTCGCGGTGGATCGGCTTCGCGTTCTCGATGCCGCCCTGGCAGGTCCCCAGCACCACGGCGGTCTCGGGACCGCGCTCGGCGTCTCCCCACCCGGCGTCGCGGACGACCTCGTCGGTGGCGATGCGCAGGAGCTGCAGCGCGCGGTCCTCGCCGGCGTTCCGGGGGAGGTGTCGAGCCTCACCCGCCAGCTGCCCGCCGTAGGGCGTGCCGTCGAAGAGCTCGATCGGCCCGAGGGCCGAGCGTCCGGCCTTCAGCGCCCCGAGGACGGCGGCGCGATCGGGACCGGCGGCCGAGACGGCACCGATGCCCGTGACGACCACTCGGGGTCGCGGGTGGGGGCCGGCCATCGGGTGTCAGCCCTCGATCCGGACGCCGACGGCGGCGTGGATCCCGTCGATGGAGAAGGAGGAGGCGACGGCCGTGGTGCCCGGACCGGTGGCGGCGGTGCGCCCCAGGGCGCCCGCGAGGGAGTCGCAGCCCGAGGCCGCGTCGACGGGGGCGCGGGCGGGGCTGAGCTCGCCCTTCGCGGCCAGGAGCGCGGCGATGAGCTGCGTGGGGCCGTGGGCGGGGCCCGAGAAGCCGAAGGTGGGGGACACGGCGACCGCGGCGGCCGACGACAGATCGCCGAACGCCTGGTCGTAGGCGGCGGCCTCGAGGCCGTCGAGGTGCGCCTGGCCCAGCGCCGTGGGACCGAGCCAGACCGCGCCGTCGGGGGCGGCGAGGGACAGGGTCTCGGCGCGCACGTCGATCTCGTCGGGCTCGCCGGGGGCCAGCACGCGCTGGGCGGCGCCGGTCACTTCCGCGAGGATGGTCGCGCCCCGGGCCTCGGCGTGCTCGCGAGACTCGAGGACCACCACGGCCCCCGCCTCGGCGGGGAGGGTCCCGGCAGCGCCCGCCGCGAAGGGCGCGGGCGCGGCTTCGGAGGAGCGAGCGTCCGCGTACAGCCCGCGGTGGTTCTGCCAGGCGAGGTGCACCTCCTGGAACGGGCAGAACGCGCCGCCCGCGACCATCACGTTCGCCTGACCGCTGCGGATGGTGCCCACGGCCTGGACGATGGCCTGCATGCCCGACGTGTCGCTCCCGAGCATCGTGCAGGCCGGCCCCTGATAGGCCAACTGGATGCTCAGGTGGGAGCTCGGCATGTTGGGGAGGGCGCGCAGGAAGTCGAAGCCCGACGCCATCTTCATGGCTTCGGCGAGCCGCGCGTCGTCCAGCACCCACCCGGTGTCCGCGCCGTCGGGCCGACGGGCGAGGATCCGGGCCGCCTTGATCTGCTTCGCGAAGGGGGGCGGCACGATGAACGACCCGAGGAAGCAGCCCCGATCGAGGTGCTTCTCCAGGTCTTCGGGGTTCCGGGTCACCATGTCCACCGGCAGACCGGCGGAGGCGGCCGCGTCGGACGCAGCGATGCACCCCAGCGTGGTCTGCCGGGTCATGGTCGACAGGCGGAGGATCCGGGTGTTGATCCACTCCTTGAACCGCTTGCGAGGCAGATCGAGGAGCGCACCGCGCCCCGGGGCGACGGTCCCCAGGGTCCCTTCGAGGGGACCGAACACGGACCGACCCGCCGCGAGCCCCTCCACGAGGGCCTCACGTCCGACGCCCAGCGGGGTGGCCAGGCCGACCCCGGTGACGACTACGGATCGAGTCGAGTCCGTCACGTTCCTTCGGCTCTAGGCGTCCGAGCGAGCGGCCACGTAGTCGACGAGGGCGCCGACGGTGAACAGCTCGAGGACCGACGCCTGCAGGTCGTCCGCGTTGAAGGGATCGACGCCCTTGACGGCCGCCCGGTCGAACTTCATGTGGAAGTCGTTCGTGAGCTTGTCCAGCGCCCCGTTCACGTCGTCCGTGGTGCTGTTCTCGCCGATGGAGCCCATCAGCGCGCCCAGGTCGTCCGTGGGGAACGGGAAGCCGAAGTCCTCCTCCATGCGGAAGGAGATCTCCAGGAAGTCGATGCTCTCGAGACCCAGGTCGTTGAAGAGCGTCGCACCCTCGGTGCACTCTTCCTCGTCGACCCCGCGGGTGTCGACGATGATCTCGGTCAGCTTCTCCAGGATTTCGGCGCGATCAGCCATCTCTCTGCTCCAAGTGAGGCGGCCTTTTCGGGGACCGCCGCCCCCTGTCGGGGTGGGTGTGTATCTCAGTACGCCGCGGTCACGCAGCGGGATCCCGATAGCGACGCAGGACGACGCCGGCGTTCTGACCTCCGAACCCGAAGGCGTTCACGAGCACGCCGTCGATGTCCAGAGTTCGGGGGGCGCCGGGGGTGTAGTCCAGATCGCACTCGGGATCGGGGGTTTCGTAGTTCGCAGTGGGGTGCACCCGCTGCTCCATGATGGACTTGACGGCCACCACCGAGCCGACGGCCCCGGCCCCGTGGACCAGGTGGCCGATCATCGACTTGGTGCCCGACAGCGCGACGCGGCTCGCCTGCGCGCCCAGCACCTGCTTGATGGCGGCGGTCTCGGCCTTGTCGTTGGCGGCGGTGCTCGTGCCGTGGGCGTTCACGTAGCTGATCGCGGCCGGGGCCACGCCCGCGTCGTCGATGGCGCGCTGCATGCTCAGGGCCATGCCCTCTCCCGACGGGTGGGGAGCGGTCAGGGAGTACGCGTCGCCCGAGTACCCGATGCCCGCGAGCTCGGCGAGGATCGTGGCCCCGCGCGCCTTGGCGACGTCTTCGCGCTCGAGGACCAGCGCCGCGGCGCCCTCCCCCATCACGAAGCCGTCCCGGTCGGCGTCGAAGGGACGGGACGCCCGCGTGGGCTCGTCGTTGCGGGTCGAGAGCGCGGTGAGGTTGCAGAAGCCGCCCATCATCTCGCGGGTGATGAGGGTGTCGACGCCCACCGCCAGCGCCATGTCCGCCTCGCCCCGACGCAGCAGGCCGAGGGCGTCGCCGAGGGCCTGGGAGCCGCCCGCGCACGCGGTCGACACGGTGAACGCCTGACGGGCGCCCATGGCGTGGGCCACGGCCTGCATGAGCACGACCTGGGAGTACCGGTCCATGCGCTCGGTGAGGGCGGGGTCGTCGAACTGGCGGGCGAGGTCGTCTTCGGTGATGTCCTCGAAGTCCGAGCGACCGGACTCGGTGATCTTGTCCGCCGCGGCCGCTAGGAACTCGAGCATGAGGTCGTCGAACCCGCCCGCGGCGACCACCGCGCGGCGGCCGGGGGGGACGTCGCAGCTCGCCACGTCCGCCTGGTTCATGGCCTCCAGGACCGCCGACATCGCGTACGTCAGGGGCCGCCCGCCGATGGCGTAGGGGCCGACCTGCGCGGGCACCTCCGGCATCTCCGGAACCTCGGCGGCGATGTGGCTGGCCATGCCCGTGGGATCCCACAGCGTCACGCGGCCGACGCGGCTCTCCCCGCGCAGCAGGGTCTGCCAGCACGCGTCCACCGAAGTGCCCGCGGCCGTGACCATGCCGATGCCTGTGACGACGACGCGGGTCACGAGATGCCGGCCTCCTCTTGGTGCGCACCCTCGCCCCCGACGGCCTTCTTCGGGGCCTTCTTGCCCCAGTCGGTCTCCACGCAGAAGCGGAAGAGGACCTCGAAGTAATCGACCACGGCGATGACCTCGTCCGTGCCCGTGCCCTCGAGGTCCGCCACCACGTTCGACGTGTCGAACAGCGGCGAGCGCGAGAAGTACGGCATGTAGACGAGGCCCTGCTTGATCAGCTCGCGCTGGGCCGGAGTGGCGTTCTTGTCGATGGCGGGCCGGTAGATCTTGTCGAACTTCTCGGGGTCCACGATCTTCGGGTAGGGCTGGCCGAACCACTTCGAGGCGTGCTCCGCCAGGTCGCGGATGTGACAGACCTTCTCGGGGCCCGCGGTCAGGTGGTAGTCGCGGCCGATCGTGGAGTCGCCCTTGAGCGAGAGGTTCACGAGGCAGTCCGCGACGTAGTTGATCGGCACCACGTCCACCGGGGTGTCCTCGAAGCCGATCATCATGTTCCACCAGCCGCGCGCGTAGACGCGCAGGGGCCAGTACAGGACGTTGAAGTTGCTGGTCTCGCCGGTGCGCGAGTCGCCTACGACCGTGGACGGCCGGTAGATGGCGACGGGGAAGCCCTGGGAGCGCCAGCCGCGGACCAGGCCCTCGGCCTCGAACTTGCTCTGCTCGTAGAAGTTGGCCCAGCCGAGGCCGTGGGTGGACAGCTCGTTCTCGGAGACGACGTCCGTGCGCGATCCCGAGACGTACGCCGTGGAGACGTAGTCGAGGCGCTGGAAGTGCCCGGCGCGGTGGATCTCCTCGCAGAGCTCCAGGACCTTGCGGGTGCCTTCGAGGTTGAACTGGCGGGACTCTTCGAGGCCCATGCCGAAGTCCACGGACGCCGCGCAGTGCACGACGTGGTCGACCTTCTCCACCAGCATCGCGCGGTCCTCCGCCGAGATGTCGAGGCCGGGCTTGAGCAGGTTCCCGCGGAAGAAGGTCAGGCGCGCGCGCACCTCCTCCTTCCGTTCGGCGAAGTGCGCGTCGAGGACCTTCTCCGCGCGGACGGCCAGGTGGCCTTCGTCCCGCGCGCGGATCATCAAGAAGAAGTGGTGATCCGGTGCGCGGTCGATGTACCGCAGCAGGGCCTCTCCGCCCACGAACCCGGTAGCCCCGGTCAGCAGCATCCCCGTCATCGGTACTCCCTCACGCGCGTCACTCCGTGATCCCGAGGGATCAGGCGCGGCGGCGATTCGCCTTCTGGGCGGCCTCGGCCGCGTCGGCAGCTCGCTCTTCGTCGTTCAGCCAGTCGTTGAAGTTCTCCCCCATGGAGACCCCGCCGTCGGCGCGGATCACCTGACCCACGATCCAGTCGGCGTCCGGCGTGCAGAGGAACGAGACGATGCCCGCCACGTCCTTCGGGTAGCCGATGCGGCTGAGCGGCGACTTCGTCTCCGCGTACCGGTGCACGGCGCTGGGGTGCTTGAACCAGTCCAGGGCCCGCGTGACGACCGGACCGGCGGACACCGCGTTGCAGCGCACGCCCTGGGGGGCCAGCTCGTAGGCGAGGTACCGGCACAGGGCCTCCATCGCCGCCTTGCTGACGCCGATGTTCGCGTACTCGCTGAACGTCATGTCCGCGCCGATGGAGGACATGCCGATGATGTGGCCGCCGGACTCCTTGAGCAGCGGGAAGAGCTTCTGCGACAGCAGCAACAGGGCGGCGACGTTGATGTCCATCGCGGCGCGCCAGCTGTACATGCCCATGCGCAGGATCGAGCCCATGGTCCCGAACGCGGCGTTGTGCACCAGGATGTCGAGCTTGCCGACCTCCTTCGTGATGGTCTTGCACAAGCCCTTGACGGCCTTGTCGTCGCGCATGTCGGCCTGGAAGACCCAGGCCTTGCGTCCGAGCGCACGAATCTCTTCCGCCGTCTCTTCGGCGGTGGTCGTGTCGCTCTTGTAATTGAGGATGAGATCCGCGCCGTCATCGGCGAGCCGCAGGGCGATCGCTTTGCCGATCCCTCGCGTCCCGCCCGTGACCAGGGCGACCTTGCCTTCGTGCCGCATGAAATGGGGTCCTTCGCTCCCGGGCCCGGCCCGGGTGGCGCCGGACTCTACGGAGTCCTCCAGAGGCGGTCAAGGAGCTTTGCGTCCGGTATTCTTCGCGCTCTTTTCGAGGACCCGTACATGCCTGTGACCCGCCCCCGCACCCCCCTCTTCCTCACGCTGCTCGCCGCCGCCTCGCTCGCGCTGCCCGGCTGCGAGGCCAACGCGCTGCACGAGGCCCGCATGACGGACTCGCCCGAGGCCTACGAGGCGTTCCTTCAGAAGTACCCCGACCACGAAGAAGCGGAGTGGATGAGGGACCGCATGGAGGAGCTGCGCTTCGTCAAGGCGAAGGAGATGGGCACCAGCGCCGCGCTCAAGGAGTACATCGACAGCCACCCCGAGGGGGCGCAGGTCGAGGACGCGCGAAAGCTCGAGGACGAGACGTCCTTCAAGGAGGCCGAGGCCGAGGCGACGGCCCAGTCGTACCAGTACTACCTGGACGCGCACCCCGAGGGGAAGTTCCTGGAGCAGGCCCGGTACGAGCACGAGGAGAAGGTCTACCTGGACAAGATCGGCCTCGAGAACGTGCGCGTGGAGAAGGTGAACCTCGCCAACGACCCCGAGGGCCCGCTCAACGGCTGGGGGGTCTTCGCGGACGTGAAGAACAACGGCCCCCGCAACGTGGTCGAGGTGGAGCTGCTGATCCACTACCTGAACAAGAAGGGCGAGAGCATCGACACGGACAAATGGTGGGCCGTCGCCAAGGGCCTGCTCGGCATGCCCACGCCGCCCTACATCGTGCCGCCGCTGCCCGAGGGCGAGGTGCGGGCGTTCCGCTGGACCACCGGCGACACCAAGGAGCACTGGGCCGAGACCGTGCGCCTGGAGATCACGAACCTGCGGTTCGAAGACGACATGCCCGGGAGCGTCAACAAGTAACGAGAGTCCGGCGGCCTCAGGGCGCCTCGGGGGGGCGCACCTGGACCTGCGGGAGGCCGCGACCGGGGACCCCGGGGGTGTAGACGTGCACCTCGATCCCGGTCTCTCCGGGGGCGAGCCAGGCCAGGCGACCGTCCGCGTGGACCGCGACGACCGAGCGACCGCTGCCCTTTCCGGGACCGGCGGGGCCCTTCGTATCGTCGATCTCGGGGGGCACGCCGCGCTCGAGGACGCGACCCTCCAGGTCCACGCGCACGAGGTGCTCCTTTCGGGCGTCGGCGGCGCCCGTCTCGGCCATCAGCCAAGGCTTGCCGGTCCCGTCCACGCCCAAGACGCGCACCTTCTCGGCCTTCGGGATGGAGCCCAGCAGCACGCGGCGGGGGACCCCGTCGTCGCCGGTGACGAAGAGCGTGGGGCCGGCGTTGGTGATGCCCGCGCGCACGCGGCGACCTCCGGGGATGGCCGAGCCGCGCACGGCGGGGTGGACGCCTTCGGTGATCGGTCGCTGGGCGGCGTCGAGGACGGTGACCGAGCCGTCGGAGCTCCAGTCGAGGGAGCCCAGCGGGCGGGCCGAGGCCACGATCTTCGACAGGACTTCCACGGCGCCGCCGTCGAGCATGAGGACCGTCAGGAGCGTCGAGGTTCGAGGGACGAGGCCCTTGACGACCACCTCGTCCACTCTGCGCTCGGCGAGGATGGAACCGGCGACCTCGTCCGTCTCGAGCGAGATCGGCTCGCCCACGGCTCCGTCGAGCCCCACGCGCCGCAGGCGCTTGCCCTCGGGGGTCACGAGCCAGAGCGCGTCGCCGCCCCGCTCGAAGGCGGCCGCCGCCGGCACACCGTGCTCCGGCACCACCGCCAAGACGGACCAACCGGTCGCGGGCGTCGGCTCGGGCGGGGTGCCCGGGGGGGGAGAAGGCGCCTCGACGGTGCGCTCACCGCAGCTGCATCCGGCGACGAAGAGGACCGCGACGAAGGCGAGCGCTCGGGCCGCGCCGGTCACTCGATGGCGTCCAAGCGCTCGACGAGCTCGTCCTTGGTGGCGGCGAACGCCTCCAGCTGGGCGCCGGCGAGGGCGCGGTGGCCGACGCCGTGGACCTCGAGCGGGTCGTGCACCCGGCCGCTGCCGTCCACGATCTCGTAGTGCAGGTGGGGCGCGAACGACCGCCCGGTGTTGCCGCTCCGACCGATGACCTGGCCCTTGATCACGCGGGCCCCCGCCTGCACGCCGCCCGCCACCTCGCTGAGGTGCAGGAACCGCACGAGCCGACCGCCCGAGACGGCGATCTCGACGCTGTTTCCGTTGTACTTCCAGTTCCAGTTCACGCGTCGCACCGACCCGTCGAACGGGGCCACCACGGGGGTCCCCACCGGCGCCTTGAAGTCCATCCCCGAGTGCTTGCGACCGTCCCCGATCAGCGACGTGATCTGCTCGTACTCCGCCATCGGCGACGACTCCAGCCGCGCGGGGACCTCCTTGCCGTCGCCGTCGAACCACGACGGGTGGGCCCAACCCTCGGGCTGGTGCAGGTAGGCCTCGAAGGTCTTCTTGAACTTCGCGCTCTCGTACCGCAGCGCGTCGATGTGGATCTCGGCCTCGTTCTCCGGGTCGACGCGGTACTGGACGTCGATCGTGTCGCCGCGACGCGGGTCCTTGCTCACGTCCAGGTTCCAGGTGAGGAGGCGGCCCGCGGTGAGGGCCACGCGGTCGCCTTCCCCCTTGCCGATCTCCTTCACGAACGCGTTGGCGACGGGGCCGTCGATGATCACGCGCACGGTCTTCGCGCCGTTCGGAGCGGCCGAGTCGTCGTCGTCGGCCTCGACGGCTTCGGGCGCGGGGGTCGCCTCGACCGCGACCTCCACCGGGGCGGCGGGGGCCTCCCCCGAGGCCACCGACTTCACGGCGTCCGTGAGCCGGCCGTCCGCCTCGGGGGCGTCGGAGCCGCCGCGGGTGGCGATCAGGTAGACGTTCAGGAGGAGCGAGAGGACCAGCAGGATGACGACGACCGGGGGCCGTCGTCGTCCACCGCCGATCCGAATCTCGCGCGAGCGGGAGAACCGGTTGGACATCGGGCGGTGTCTAGCACGCGGAGCGAGCGAGGCGACCGAGCCGAGCGACCGAGGGGTGCCGGCACTACGTATGCTCGGCGAGGAAGCGGGCGGCGATTTCCCAGGCGGGCCGCGACCGCGGGTCCGTCACGAGCGTCATGTGGCCGGGATCGAAGGTCAGCCCCTCGTCCCCCCGGCCCAGCTCGCGCACGACGACCTCCCCGCCGAAGCACTCCGCCCAGGCGCGCGCCGCGACGGGGGCGGCGAGGTAGCGGTCGGCGCGCCCCAGCAGGGCGAGGACGGGGGTGGTCACGGTGCCCAGCGACGCCAGGTAGTCGACCCCCTCCCGCGAGCCCCAGCCGCGGGTCCAGAAGCGGTGCAGGTCGCGCCCGTAGCCCCCGGCCTCGTCCACGGGGCCCACTCGAAGCAGGCGCGCGGGGATCCGTCCCAGCACCCGCGCGAGCAGCCCGAAGAACGCCGAGCCCAGCCCCTTTCGGATCCGCAGCCAGGGGCTCGGCTCCAGCGCGGCGACCCAGGTGTTGACCGAGAAGAACACGTGGCCGTCGGGCGGATCGACGTACGCCCCGGTGCCCGCGGCGGCCGCGCTCACGTGTCCGGTGAGCGAGTTGCCCACGACCCAGCAGGGCCCCGCCACCGAGGCGCGCGCCGCCGCCACCAGGGCGGGCAGATCGTGACGCACGAGGTCGTCGTACCCCCAGGAGCCGCCCTCGGCGACCGTCGGGCCGGACAGGCCGCGCCCGCGCAGGTCCGGGACCCAGACCTCCCACCCCTCGCCCGCGAGGAAGCTCGCGAGGCCGCCGCTGGGAGGCCGATCGACGCTGCGTCCGTCGACCATCATGGCGTGTCCGAGCACGAGGACGCCGCGGGGCTCGGGCACGCGGTGGACCCGCACGCCGAGGGACCAGCCGTCGGCCGTCTCCACCCGCACGATGTCGGGCTCGCGGACGCCGCCCGGAGAGCTCAGGGCGCGACGGCCCGAGACGGGACGGAGGAGGGGTTCGAGAAGTAGACGGCCTGGTACGTCCCGATCCGACGGAAGCCCAGCCGGTCGTACAGGCGCAGGGCGGGCCCGTTGCCCGCGGAGACGAACAGCACGACGGCCGAGTGATTGCGGAGCAGTCGCCGACAGAGGGCGAGCATCCCCCGGGTGGCGAGGCCGCGCCCCCGGTGCGTCGGCGGCGTGAACACCCCCTCTACCAGGGCGGCCTCGGGCGTCGACGTCGACACCGCCGCGCGGAACAGGATCTCGGTGTTCTCCGTCCACACGTACTCGCGGCCGGCGCGCACCTTCCGCTCGACGTTGCGGTGAAACGCCACCGGGTCCTCCTCCGCGGGGTCGACGCCGAGCTCTTCGACGGTCATGGCGCGGCACGCGGCCGTGAGCACCTCGATGTCCCGGTCCACGGCTCGCCTCAGCGGGCCTGCCGTCACGCGACCGCCCCCCGGGGCCGTCACGAGGCGGCGCGTGAGGTCGGTGGATCGCAGCTCCAGCAGCGGGAGGTCGTCCCGGTACAGCCGCACGGCCGGGAACTCGGGCCGCAGCGCGCGGAAGGCGTCGAAGAAGCCCCGCACCATGTCCGCGGGGCCCAGCACCTCCGTCACCGGCTGCTCGTCGATGTGGGCGGCGACGTGGGCCGCGAAGGCCTCGAGGGCCGCGGGCGAAGGCGACGCCAGCAGGAGGGTGGGCGAGTGTAGGAAGATCCCCACGAGGCGGTCCCCCGAGAGGGCGCCGTAGAGCACGCCGCAGCCCGGCGGGAGGACGGTCCCCAGCCGCAGCACGAGGCCGCGCAGGTAGAGGTCGCGCTCGGGGTGCGCGAAGAGGAAGCGACGGGCGCGCTCCTCGTCCCCGTGCCCCAAGCGCCGCAGGACCAACTCCGTCATCGACGGAGTGTAGCCGTCACTCATAGCCGTGCCGGGCGCGCCACTCGGCCTTGCTGAGCCCCGCGCACGCGTCGCCCCCGCGCACGCGGCCCTTGGCGGGCGTGGGCACGACCCCCGCGTCCAGGAACTCCAGGATCCAGCGGTTCACCTCGGCCGAGCACGGCGACGTGAAGTGATCCGGCCGGTCCCAGCCGCGCCACACCACGAAGTCGGATCCCGGCCCGGGCAGCCACCCCGACTCGGCCATCACGGCGTTGTCGTGGCCCGCGGGTCGCCCGTCGCCGTCGCCGTCGTACAGGGGCACCAGGAAGAAGGGCGCGGCCGTGGCGACGCCGATGGAGAGGTAGCGCGTGGGCACGTGGTCGGGCTTGCGATCGCCCAGGGCCTCGAGGAGCGGAGAGCCGGGCTTGAGGTCGCACGCCACGTCGCGCCAGGCGAGGTCCCGGTAGGAGTCGCAGGCGATGGACGCGATGCCCGTGTGGGCGCCGCGATGAGGCGGGCTGAGCATGGCGAGGGAGCCGACGCGGGAGGGCAGCGTGGGGTCTTCGTGCTCGGCGGCGTGCTCGAGCAGCACCCGCATGACGAGGCCGCCCATGGAGTGGGTGATCGCGTCGAAGGGGGCGTCCGCGTCGAAGCCCGCCGCGACGAGCCCGTCCCGGATGGCGGGCAGCACCACCTCCAGGGCCGTCTCGCGCGTGTCCTGCCCCGCCTCCTTCGGTCGCCAGTGGAGCAGGATCGGCACCCGCCCGGCCTCGCGCAGCAGCCGCTCGGTGCCGCGCCAGATGTCGGGGTGGCTGTCGAAGCCGTGGATGAGGACCACGGGGCGGGGCTCGGGCGTCGCCCCCGGGAGCAGGCAGAGGGCCGCGCAGGCGAGCAGTCCGGCCGCGAGGCGCCCGCGGATCCACCTGCGGTAGGGTTCCCGCGCCGTGACGACCCCCGCCCCCGTCCCCCGCACCCTCGGCGCGAAGATCCGCCTGTACGGGCTGCTGTTTCTGCTCGGCGGCGTCGTCACGAACATCATCTTCTTCCACATCACGGCGCCCCGCGAGCCGGATGTCGAGTTGCCCACCCCCGGGGAGATCGTCTTCGACGGCGAGACCGCGACCATGGCGCACTCGCGCCTCGAGCGCCGGGACGGGTACTGGTTCTTCGCCCACAAGGGCGACGCGCTCACCATGGGGGTGGAGCACGCGGCCCTCGGCGGGTTCATGACCCAGCGCATCGAGCGGCTCATGTTCGAGGACATGGAGCGCCGCGCCCCGGCCGTCGTGCGGTTCGTGCTGCCGGGCGTCCTCATGTGGGAGTACCGGCACATGGCGGACCACGTCTCGGACCCCCGCATCGAGGAGATGTGGGGCTTCGCCAAGACGTACGACGACCCCCGCCCCTTCCCCCTGAACTCCTACCGGCGCGGGCTCTACTACCACGCGCTGCACGACATCACGCAGGAGCTGGTGGGCAACCCGTGGGTCGATCCGGGCATCGCGGGCGCGTGCACGGGCTTCGCCGCGTCGGGCTCGGCGACCACCGACGGGCACCTGATCGTCGGTCGCAACTTCGACTTCGAGGTGCTCCCGATCTTCGACCGCGAGAAGGTCGTCCACCTGTACGCGCGCCGCGGGACCATCCCCATGCTGTCGGTGTCCTGGATGGCCATGTTCGGCGTCCTCACCGGCATCAACGCGGAGGGCATCTGGCTGTCGATCAACTCGGCCCGGTCCGAGGGCAAGAACCGCAAGGGGCCGCCCATCGCGCTCCTCGGTCGGGAGATCCTCGAGCACTCGGCGTCCATCGAAGACGCCCGCCGGATCCTCGCCGCCACGGACCCCATGGTCTCGGACATCTACCTCGTGGGCGACGGGAAGACGGGCGAGGTCGTGGCCTTCGAGCGCGGCCAGACGCGCATGGACGAGCGCGCCCTCGTGAACGGCCGCATGGCGGTGTCCAACCACCTGCTGACGGACACCTACGCAGGCGACGACGGCGACGCGGCCATGAGGCAGTGGACCACGACGCTCGCGCGCGGGCTGCGCATGCAGGAGCTGGTGGACGAGGCCCCGCTGTCCATCGAACGGGGGGTCGAGATCCTGCGCGATCGGCGAGGCCCCGGCGGTCGCCCCCTGGCCCCCGGGAATCGCAACGCGGTGGACGCGCTCATCGCATCCCACTCCGTCGTGGCGGACGCCACCGAGCGGGTGATCTGGGTGTCGACGTCGCCCCACACCCAGGGGATGTACCGCGCGATCGACCTCTTCGAGGAGCTGGAGAAGGCGGGCATCGACCCGTCCCCGTGGCGGCCCGAGGCGCCGGTGGGGCCGACGCTCGAGCCGCCGGTCGACATCCCCGAGGGCGATCTGCTCGCCGACGACGCGGCGGGCTGGCACCGCCTGGAGCGCTACCGCAGCTTCCTGGACGACGCGGAGGCCTACCTGGAGGCGGACCGGCCCGACCTCGCGCTCCGGTCCGCCGAGCGCGCGTCCGCGATGGAGCCGCTGTCGGCGTCCGCGATGTACTACCAAGGCGCCGCCCACCGCGACGCCGGACGCACGAAGCAGGCCCGCGCGGCGTTCACCGCGTACCTCGAGCGCTACCCCCCGTTCGGACCCATGTACGGCCGCGTGATCAAGTGGATGGAGGAGAACGGAGGCGTCCCCGACGTCTCCCGCCCCGACGTCCGCTGACCGCGAACTTTCGCGGAATACGGCCCGTGGGCCCGGCCGAAGGGTCGATCCCCGCGATTCTCCGCGAGGCTACTTCGCGCGGGGGGGCTGGTCCTCGGCCTTGAAGCTGCAGCGGTAGATGGCGACGCCCTTGCCGCCCCGGAACTTGAGGCGCTCGTCCGCGATCTGCGCCGTGATCCCGACGATGCGGGAGAAGCCGAACAGCAGCGTGTAGAAGGTCGAGTCCGTGAGGCCCATGGCGTTGAGCAGGGTCCCCGAGACCGCGTCCACGTTGGGGTACGGGTTCGATATCTTCGGGTTCTCGCCGAGGACCTTCGGCACCACCGAGCGCATCGTGCGCGCGACCTTGAACAGCGGGTCGTTCGCCGCGATCTCTTCGCCCACGGCGTACTGGATCGTGGCGCGCGGGTCCTCGGCGCGCAGGACCGCGTGGCCGAACCCGTAGATGAGCTGCTTGTTCGCCAGTCGGCGGCGGATGATCGCCTCGACCTCGGCGGGGTCGTCCGTGCCGACCTCCTTCACGAACTCGAGGCAGGCCTGGTTGGCGCGGCCGTGACGGGGGCCGTACAGGCCGGCCATCGCGGCGGCCATGGAGGCGTAGACGTCCGCCAGCCCGGAGGCGACGGCCTTGCCCGTGAACGTGGAGAGGTTGCCGCCGCCGTGGTCCATGTGCAGCACGTAGAAGGTGCGCATGAGCTTCGTCAGCGCCGCCTCGTCCGCCCCGGGCACGCCCAGCATGTGGACGAAGTTCTCGACGAGGCCCAGCTCGGGGCGGCTCGCGATCGGCTCGCCCCAGCCGCTGCGCACGCGGTAGATGGCGGCGATGACCTCGGCGCTGCGGGCCACCAGGTTGAGCGCGTCCTCGGCGAAGTCGTCCCTCTTGCCCGTCATGCCGAGGAACGACAGCCCCGCGATCAGCCACTCCATGGGGTGACCGTCGCGCGGGAGCGACTTGATCAGGTCGATGACGCGCGGGTCGACCGTGGAGCGGGCCGCGAGATCGGCCTTGAAGGCGGCCAGCTGATCGGCGTCCGGCAGCTCCTTGTTGTGGAGCAGATGGACGATCGCCTCGGGCTCGTCGTACGCCAGCTGCTTGATGGGGTAGCCGACGTAGCTCACGCCCTCCCGGGGACTCACGGCGGAGGTGCGACAGGTCCCCACGGGGAACCCGCGCAGGCCCGTGTTCAGGTGGCCGCGGGTGATGGTGAAGAGGGCTTCGTTGGCGTCGGACATTCCCGGGTTCCTCGGGGTCGCAGAAATACGGAGACAGGAGGCGTGTTTCGATTCGCCGAAAGGGTGAGGATGGTACGTCCCGGCCCTTTGCCGCGCAACCCGAATGCCCCCTCGGTGCGTAGTTCTTTTCGCACCGCCCGCGGGGGTCGTCGGCGCCTGCTATGACCCGGCCGTGAGCGCCCCCGTCCCCTCCGCCGCGTCGCCCGACGCGCGTCGCGCGTGCGTGCTCGTCCCCACCTTCAACAACCACGCGACGATCGCCGACGTGATCGTCCGCGCGGCCGCCACCGGCCTGCCCGTCCTCGTGGTGGACGACGGGTCCACGGACGGCAGCGGGGACCGCGCCCGCGAGGCCGGGGCGGACGTGATCACCCACCCCGCGAACCTCGGCAAGGGCCGCGCCCTGCTCACCGGGTGGGCGGCCGCCGCCGAGCGCGGGTTCAGCCACGCAGTGACGGTCGACGCCGACGCGCAGCACCCCCCGGAGGAGATCCCCGCCCTGCTCGAGACGATGACCGCGGAGCCCGACGCCCTGATCGTCGGGTGCCGGGACATGACGTCGGAGAACGTGCCCCGCTCATCGCGCATCGGACGCGCCACGTCGGACTTCATGCTCTGGGCCGCCGCCTCCCACGAGCTGAGGGGCGAGCGCCCGGACAGCCAGTGCGGGTTCCGCATCTATCCGTTGAAGCACGTGCTCGCGCTCGGCATGACCGGTCGCCGCTACGAGTTCGAGATGGAGATCCTGGTGCGCGCGGCGTGGCAGGGGGTGCCGCTGCGGGCGCGGCCGATCCGGGTGCACTACCCGAACCCGGAGGAGCGCGTCAGCCACTTCCGCAAGTGGCGTGACAACGCGCGGATCGTCGGGATCTACACCCGGCTGATGTTGATCCGCCTGTTCTGGCCGGTCGCCCGACCCAGGCGGCGCTTGCTGCCTCGGTAGACGTCGTCGGTGCCGCGCCACTCGGTGAGGCACTCGCCGATCGCCTCGCGGCAGGCGGCGGACAGCGCGGAGGGCGTGGCCTCCGGGAGCGCATCGAGCGGAATCGGCTCACACACGCGGACCCGGACCACCGCGAAGGGCGTGTCGCCCGTGTACGTCCAGTTGCCCTTGGGCAGGAGCGGGTGGGTGCCGTCGATCGCCACCGGCAGCACCGGCACGCTCTCCTCCACGGCCACGCGGAAGGCGCCCGCCTTGAAGGGTCCCAGCCGCCCGTCCGGGGATCGCGTCCCCTCGGGGAACATGCCCACGGACACGTTCTTGCGCAGCCACTCGCCGCACGCCTCGAGGATCCCGGCGGCGCTGAAGGGGTTCTTGAGGTCCGCGGCGATGTACCCCGTGATCCGCATGTACGCGGCGAGCATCGGCACCTTGAAGAAGCGGACCCCGGACACCCACTTGAAGTCGCCGCGCAGCGCCATGAGCACGAGCACGTCGAGCATGGACTGGTGGTTGGAGCAGATGAGGTACGGGCCGCCCTCGCGGAGCCGCTCGATGCCCTCGATCTCCAGCCGCCAGAAGGGGTTCAGCGCCCACACCATCCAGCCCCAGAAGAAGGTGCCGATGCGGTGCGGGATCTGGCGCTGAGGGTCCAGCCAGCGGGGGATGAGGAGGGCCGCAGGCATGCCGAACACGAACGACGCGAACGCGCAGTTCAGAACGACGTGCCAGATGTAGACCGTGACCAGGAGCCGTCGGACGCGGGACAAGAGTCCTCCCTGGGTGGACGCTCGCCGGCGCCGCTCACGCCCGGCCCCCACCGAACGTGGGCCGACTATTACAGAGACCGGCGGGACGCGCTCCCTCGGGTCAGTCGGTGTCCCGCTGAATGAACGCGGGGGTGTGGTTGCCGGTCGAGGTGTTCTGGCCGGGGAGCCACACCGGGGCGTAGGAGCCGTCGAGGCCCGACGCGATCACGCTCAGGTCCACGCCCGCGACCCACACCTGCGCGTTGCCGGTCGTCTGCTGCGCGTAGAGGCGACGGCTGCCGAACGCGATCCACCCGATGTCGTCCTCGATCGGGCCCCAGCGCGGCCAGGAGTTGGTGATGTTCGGGAGCCCGCCCGCGCCCGCGAGCAGGGTGGGCGGGCCCCCGGACGCGGGCATCAGCATCAGCTCCGCGGTGGGCTCGTCGTAGTTGTCGGCGCCGCCGGTGCGCCGGTTGAACGCGATCCACTGGGAGTCCGGGCTGAAGTTCGGGTAGTAGTAGTCCTGCCCCGGCGGCGACAGGGCGAGGATCGTGTCCGGGCCCCACTGGTCCCCGGCGAGGGCCTCCAGCACCCGCAGGTGGCACCCGTAGCCGCTCCAGTCGTTCCCCCCCGAGGCCCCGTCGCAGCTCGCGTAGACGAGCCACTGGCCGTCGGGAGACCAGTTGGGGTGGGTCGCCCAGCCCGTGGTCGGGACCGTCGCCAGGTTCTGGTCCAGCAGGACGTCGTCGAGGTACAGGACGCCGCGGTTCGCGCGCACGACGCGGGTCCCCGTGGGATCGAGCGCGGAGAAGGACGCCTCACGCGAGCTGCCCGCCGCGATCGGGGTCGTGGGGTCTGCGTCGGAGGTGATCACGTTCGCGCCGTAGCCGCCGTTGCCCTGCGTGACCGCCAGCAGCGTCGGGTTCGCGAGGTTGACGGAGTGGCAGCCGACGCACTGGCCCACGATCGACTGGTCCATCCAGGGCGTCGCCGTCTCGGTGCCCACGTCCACCTGCCAGAGGCCCTGGGTGTTCGGGGTCCAGTAGAAGACGGAGCCCTCCTCGCCCCACTCGGCCGTCCAGAAGTGCAGCGGCCAGGACGAGGCGCAGAGGCCGTTCGCGAAGGCCGCGCCGTCCCAGTCGCCGCCGTAGACGGACAGGTCGATCGTGGCCCCGGCGTCGGGGTTGGCGATGGCCCACCAGGCGTCGCCGGAGGGGGTCCACGACGGGTCCTGCGTGATCGCCGTCAGGGTGATGAACGTGGTGGTGAAGGTGATCACCCAGGTGTCGTCGCCGGGGCCCGGGATCCACTGCACCTCGGGGGAGAAGAAGTCGGCCGGGATCAGGGAGCCGTCCAGCGGATAGAGGACGTACGGGGCGCACGCGTCGGAGAGGCGCGTCGCCGCCCCCGCCACGGCCGCTTCGAGGGCGGGGTCGCCCACCAGGTCCAACACCGCCTCGAGGTACGTCTCCACGCTGCACGTGGTCGTGAGCCCCTCCCAGTCGATCTGCAGCACGGCCACACCCGCGCCTCGATCGGGCGCGGTGAAGGTGCCGTCCGGGGCGATCTCCCCCCCCGGCCCGTCGGCCACGCTCCACTCGCCGATGGCGGTCACGTCCTCGGAGGTGCCGTCCGTCCACGTGCCGATCGCGGTGAAGGCGACGGTCCCGGCGGCCCCCCAGACCGAGTGGATCGCGGCCTCGGCGGGGGCGCAGTTCAGCGTCTCCGCGACCGGCCCCGCGTCGTCGTCGTCGGCCTGCGCGGCGGAGTCGTCGTCGTCACCCGAGACGTCGTCGTCGTCCAGGGCGTCGTCGTCGTCGTCGTCGTCGGTGGGGGTGGGATCGGGGCACGCGGAGGCGATCGAGAGGAGCGCGAGGGGGAGGCCGAAGCGAAGAAATCGACTCATGGGCCCAGCTTAACGTCGCCTCGGTGCTCTAGAGTGCATTTGCCCGTGAAGCGCCACCTGCCCATCGCGCTGCTCCTCGTCGCCATGGGGGGCTGCTTCGAGGACATCGACGGCGGCGTGCTCCGGTTCGTGCAGACGTTCGAGGTGCCCGAGGCCCGCCCCGGCTTCACCTCGGGCTGGACGGTCGAGCTGTACAACGAATCCGGCTCCACCTACGAGGTCACGGCGCTGTCGATCGAGGCGGACGACGACGGGTCTCCGCCCGGCATGTTCGCGGTGGAGCTCGACGACCCGGACCGCTCCTTCCCCGTGCTCCTCGAGCCCCAGCGCGGCCTCGCGGTGCGTGTCTCCTTCTCCCCGAACACGCTCGGCGAGCGGACGGCGAGCCTCCAGGCCGTGACCTTCCTCACGGACGTGCGGATCGGCGGCGGCGGCTGCTCCGGGGGGCGGGGACGGGCCGCGCCCGACGCGGGCATGCAGGTCGTGTGGGGCGACGTCCTGGCGGTGGCCACCGCGGACGCGAGCTTCGAGGACTGCGGGGACGGCGTGGACAACGACGCGGACGGGGCCGTGGACTGCGAGGACCGCGACTGCGGACGGTCCGCCGACTGCGTCCCCACGGAGGGCTGCACGCCCACCGGCGATCTGCAGTGCGGGGGGGCGATCTCGTCGTCGACCGACGGGCGAGAGGACACGTTCGACGAGTACTGCGACATCGAGTCCGAGGCGTTCCCCTCCGGGGAGGAGGTCTGGAGCTACCTGCCGGTGGAGACGGGCACCACGATCGTGCGCCTCCAGGCGGACGGCTGGGACCCCACCCTGGTCCTGCTCGAGGGCGAGTTCTCCCAGGACGGCGTCCTGCAGTGCGACCCCACGTCGTGCGTCGCGCGCGGGAACAACCCCGGCCCGACCGAGGCGATCGAGTTCGTGGCCGAGGCGGGGCGCGGCTACTTCTTCGTCGTGGACGGCGACGACGGCGAAGAGGGCCCCTACTCGCTGTCGGTCGGCTGCGGGCTCGACGAGGAGGCGAACTGCACCGACGGGCTCGACGACGACGGCGACGGCCTCGTGGACTGCGACGATCCCGACTGCCTCGTGGACCCCGCGTGCGCTCCGTCGGGCACGTGCGAGCCGGGCGCGACCCTCGGGTGCGGCGACTCGATCACCGGCATCAACGCGGGGGGCGGCACGACCCGCGCGGTCGACCGGTGGTGCGCGGAGGGCTCGGACCACACCGGCGCCGAGGTCGCCTGGATGTTCGTCGCGGACACCAACACCCGCGCCACGGTCCGACTGTCGGAGATGACCCGGGACCTGGACCTGATCGCGATGCTCGAGAACCCCGCCGGGGGCGGCACCTGCGACCCGTCGCTGTGCATCTTCGACGAGGACTGGGTCCGCGGCGACGGCGACGAGGTCGTCTCGTTCGACGCCTTCCAGGGGACGCCGTACGTCCTGGCCGTCGACGGGTGGGAGGGGGCTGCGTCGTCCTTCCGCCTGGAGATAAGCTGCGAGTAGGGCGTCGGTCGACGCTCCTGGAGGGCGCGCTACATGCTCAAGAAGTTCAAGGCCGCGGCGGACGCGAGGGTCGAAGCCGGCAAGGCGGCCCTCGGGGGGTTCGAGGAGAAGGCGAAGCAGCTGGTGTCGCCGGAGACGGCGGGCCTCATCGCGGCGGCGATCGCCCAGCAGGCCGCGGCCGACGGGCTGCTCTGCGATCTCGAGGTGGAGGTCGGGGCGGGCACCGTGGTGGGGGAGCTGGCCATGGGGTTCACCCTGGACCCGTCGGACCTGACCCCCGACGCCGCCGCCGAGCTTCAGAGGCGCAAGCCCCCCGCCCCGCCGGGCATCGCCCCCCTCCTGAACCGGCTCGAGGCGTCCGTGAGCGCGCTCATGTCCGACCTCGCGCGGCGGCTGGACGAGATGAAGGACGGGCTGGTGATCTTCCGGTCCGTGCAGGTCTCGGGGACGGCCCAGATCGACGCGCAGTTCGCGAGCGTGTGGCTGACGGTGACGGCGTCCCAGGAGCGCGAATAGCCCCGGCTCAGGGGTCGAGGTCGTAGACGAGCTCGGGGTCGTCCGGGTGCGCGGCCTCGCGGCGGGCCGCGGCCTCTTCGTCGTGCATGTAGTCCAGGTTCGGGGCCCCTTGGTCGCGACGCCCGTGGTCCGAGGCGCGCCCGACGGTGCCGTCCCCGAAGCGCCCGCGGAGGCCGTCGAGGGCCTGCTCCAGGTCGCGCCGCTTCGCCGAGAGGCCGAAGAGGTCCAGCTGCTGGGGGGCGCCCTCCTCGATCAGATCGTAGGCGGCCAGCCCCACCAACCGGAACGGCTCGTCGTAGGGGAACTCCTGCAGCAGGGGCAGGGCCGCCTCGAGCAGCCGCGCCGCGACGTCGGTGGCCTCCGGCAGCAGCCGCTGGCGCGTCAGGAGCTGGAACGACGACGTCTTGAGCTTCACCCGGATGCCCCGGGCGCGGAGGTTGCGACGCCGGAGCCTGCGCCCGATCCCGTCCGCCGACCGCCGGAGGTGCTCGACGATCGCCGCCCTGTCCGAGATGTCCTCGGCCAGCGTCCGCTCGCTCCCCACGCTGCGCGCCGACCGCCGCCCCTCCACCCGCCGCGGGTCCTGGGCGTGCGCCAGGCGATGGAGGTGCGGCCCGAGGCTGCCCAGCCGGCGCTCGAGGACGCGCGGATCCGTGGCCGCGAGGGTGCCGATCGTGGTGTAGCCGGCCTCCACGAGCTTCGCCTCGGTCACCGGACCGACTCCCCAGAGCTTCGACACGGGCAGCGGCGCCAGGAACGCCTGGGCCTTGTCCTGGGGCACGACGGTCAGGCCGTCGGGCTTGCGGAACGCGGACGCGACCTTCGCGACGTACTTCGTCCCCGAGATGCCCACCGAGATCGTGAGCCCCCCCGTCGCCTCCTTCACCGCCTCCTTGATGCGCCGTCCCATCGCTCCGGGCGTCCCGAAGAGGCCCTCCGCGCCCGTCATCTCCACGAAGGCCTCGTCGAGCGAGATGGCCTCCACGTCGGGCGAGAAGTCCTCGAACACCTCCATGACCTGCCGCGACGCCTCGGTGTACCGCTCGAACCGCGGCGGGACCACGATCGCCTGGGGGCACTTGCGGCGGGCCCGGGCCATGGGCATCGCGGATCCGACGCCCCAGGGCCGCGCCTCGTAGGACGCCGTGAGGACGACCCCGCGCCCCGTGGGCGGGCCCACGAGGATCGGCTTGCCGCGCAGCTCGGGCCGGTCCAGCTGCTCCACCGACGCATAGAAGGCGTCCATGTCGGCGTGCACGACCACCCTCGGCCACCGGGAACGCTGCGCGTTCCTTGGGCGAATCCCTGGCGCTCGCCCCGTTCGGGGCTCTCGGGATTCGTGTTCGGCCATCGAGCGCAATCTACCTCGCTGGACGTTTGTTCAGTGTGACGAATCCTCGCCCGAGACGACGGCCCGCAGCGCGTCGAAGGGGGCCCGTCCAGCGGCGACGCGCGCCCAGGCTGCTTCGGCGGCCCGGGCCTCCGCGACGGTGGGCACCGGGACCCGCAGGCCGCGGATCTCGTCGAAGGACAGGTTCGGGGTGCCCACGCCGTTGAACGTCCGCTGGATCTGCGCCCACCCCGGAGGGCTGCGCAGGAACCCGAGCACCCACGCCGACGAGATCCCCCGCAGAGACACGCGGTCGGTGAAGCAGTCCACCACCGCCGGGTGGGGGGCGCCGTCGAAGCGCGTCAGGCGGTTGCGGCCGAGGGTGCCCGCGCCCGACCGGGGCAGCGCGAGGTCCCCGGGGGCGAGGCGGTACCGCGGGCCGTCCCAAGGGCGCTCGGCCACGATGCGAGGGCACGCCTCGAGGTCGATCCCCCCGTCGGTGATCGCCCGCTGGGTGACGTACAGCGCCGCCGGCCTGCCCTCCTGGGCGGGCCGCGGGGCGGCGCCGGGCTTGATCGCGCCGTAGGCCAGCTCGGCGATGAACTCGCCCAAGGGCCGGAGGGGGCGCCGCACGGTGGCGAGCTCGGCGTCCCAGCGGGGGTCGTGGTAGCGGGGGTCCCAGCGGCGCGCCCCGAGGAGCTGCGCGACCGGGACGGAGCGTCGCCCGACGCCGTCCCCGAGCCGGACCGGCGGATCGGTGAGGGCCGCGTCGAGCGACGGCAGGGCGTCCGGTCGACGCACCCCGAGCACGAACACGGTGTGGGCCCGCGTCCCCGCCGCCGAGAAGGTCCCCGGAGCCAAGGCGTCCACGGCCACGAGCCGGACCCGGCGCAGCAGCCAGGCGCGGGGGCCCTCGTCGCGGCGGTTGGCGAGGAACGACGCGGGGAGCACGAGGCCGACCACGCCCCCGGGGCGGGCAGCCGCGACGAAGCGATCGACGAAGAGCGTGGCCACGGGGAACCGGGGCGGGACCGACCGCCCGGGCCGCAGCTCCCCGCGCGGGTCCGCCCGGTGGATGGACAGCCTGCGGCCCAAGGCCTCGAGGGCGTCGGGCGGGCGGTCTCGCACCCCGCGCCCCCCGAACGGCGGGTTGCCCACCACGGCGTCGAACGGGCCGTCCAGGGCGAGGCCGTCGCCCACGTCGAGGGCCGCGCCCGGAGGGCCGTCGAGGACGGACGCGTCGGTGTCCCGACCCCGGAGGCGGTGCGGCGCGGCCCACCCCGCGACGGCGGCGGCCGTGAGGAAGGCCCCGTCGCCGCACGCCGGGTCGAGGACGTCGCCGCGGGGGACCGACTCGCCCGCCTCCGCCAGGTCCTGAGCCGCCCGACGCAGCAGCGCCTCCGCCACCTCGGTGGGGGTGAAGAACTGGCCCCGCGCCTTTCGGCTCGCCCGGGGCGCTCGCGCGCTCGCGGCCACGGCGCAGCCTACTCCCCTCCCTCGCGGCGTTACACTCGGGGCGGATGCGTCCCCCCGTCTCGCTGCTCGACGCCGACCGACCGCCCCCCCCCGGGCCGAGCTGGATCCCGCGCGGCGACGTGGCGAGCCCGATCCTCGAAGACCTCACCGGCCGCGGCGTGGCGGTGCTCCAAGGCCCCGCCGGCAGCGGGACGTCGACGCTCGCCGCGGCTGTCGCGGAGCTCTGGCCCGGGCCCGTCGTCTGGAAGCGGGCGGGGCTGTTCTGGCACCTCGCCGACCTCGCGCGTCCGCTGTGGGACGAGGCCCCCGACGCCCTCCAGCAGGCCCCCGCGGACGACGTCGTGGACGCGATCCTCCGCCGCCTCGTCGAGGCCGGGATCCTCTGGGTCCTGGACGACTTCGACGACGCGCTCGATCCGCCCCCCGGCCCCGCCGTCCCGCGGGACCCGGACGTCGCGGCGCTCTTCGCGGCGATCGAGGCCGGGGCCCTGGCGGCGTCCGGCGCGGCCGTCCTCGTGGTCACCCGCCGCAGCCCCCGCGGCCTCTCCGCCCCCCCGAGGCCGATCCCCCCGCTCCCCGTGGAGGCCGCGACGGCCCTCGCCGAGCGCCCGCTGGACGGCCTCGACGCCGCCTGGTGCCGCCGCCCCGGCGCGCTCGCCCTGCTCCCCGCCCTCCCCCGCGACGTCCCGCCCCCGAGCGGCGGGATCCACCCCTTCGACGAGCTGCTGGACGCCATCGCCGAGTCGCTCGACGAGACGACGGCGACCGTGCTGCTCACCGCGGCCATGGCGGTCCATCCGGTGGGCGTCGTGGCCCTGCACTCGGCCACGGGCCTGCCGCGGGAGGACGTCGCCCGGGCCGTCGCGACGCTCACCAACCTCCGGCTGCTCGTGCCTCGGGGCGCCGGTCGGCTGTGCCCCCGGCACGTGGCCGAGGCCGCCGTCACCGTGCTCCCCGATCGCCTCCCGAACGTGCTCGCCGAGCCGACGCTGGGGCGACTCGCGGCGTTCTACGTGCGCCAAGGCAGCGGGACGGGGCGGGGCTGGAGGTCGGCGGATCCCGCCATCACCGCGCGGTTCGGGGGACGGCTCGGGGCCCGCGCGGGCTACCCCGCCCTCTCGCTGACCACCGCGCTGTACGCCGGTCACGTGGCCGTGCTCGAACGCTTCGGGGCCCTGCGCGCCCTCCGCGACGACCTGGGCGCGGCCCTCGCGCGACCCGGCGACGGCATCCCTCCCCTGGACGAAGCCCGCGCTCGCCTCGCCCGGGCCCGCGCCGCCGCTCGCCTCCAGGATCACGCGGTGGTGGACGCCGAGCTCCCGCGGGCCCTGGGGCCGGCCCGCGCGGCCCACGACGCCGACCTGGTCCGGGAGATCCAGGGCCTCCTGGGGCGCCGACTGCTCCTCGCCGAGGACCCCACCCGCGCCGTCCCCCACCTCCAGGAGGCGCTGGTGCTCGCCCGGAGCGCGGGCGCGCGCGGCGAGGAGGCGGGGCTGCTCCTGAGCCTCGCGGGCGTGGCCCTGCGAGAGGACGACACGGCCCTCGCCGAGCGCCGCTTCACGCAGGCGAAGGTCGCCGCGGAGGAGGCCGACAGCCCTCGCCTGCGGGCCGCCGCCGACGCGGGGCGGGCGGGCGTAGTCCTGCACCGGGGCAGGCTCCGGGAGGCGGAGGAGCTGATGGTCGACGCCGCCGACGCCGCCGCCGCGATCGAGGACGCCGGGGGCGAGGCGAGCCGGCGGGCCAACGTGGCGATCATCCGCACCCAGCGAGGCGATCTCCGGGGGGCGATGAAGGCCGTCCGGCAGGGCCTCGCCGCAGGCGCCGACGACCCCCGAAGCCGCGCCCGCCTCCTGACGCTGCGCGCGGAGCTGCGTCGCCTCGCCGGAGACCTGGAGGGCGCCCGCGCGGACCTCGACCGCGCCGAACCCTTCGCGGCGGGCGGCGGCGACCGCGCGCTGGTGGCGGATCTCACGTCCGTCCGGGCGGATCTCGCGGCCCTGGACGAGCGCTGGGACGACTCCGTCGAGGCGTGGATCGCGGCCTCCCGCGCGCTGGGCCGGGCCGTCGACCCCGCGGGGCGGGCGGCCCTGGAGCTCCGGGGCCGCAACGCCGAGGCGTGGCGCGGCGCGGCGGGGGTGCTGGACGGCGAGCGGCACGCCGTGGACGTGGTCCTGGAGGCGTCGCGACGGGCCAACGAGCTGCTCGCGGTGGTGCTGGAGTCGCCCCTCCGGCCGCGTCGCGTCGCCGCCGAGCTGCAGGCCCACGAGGCCGCGCTGCTCGCCGCGACGGTGGCGGGCACGGCGCCGATGGGGACCCTCCGACGGCTCGACGTCCTGCTCGCCGCGGCCTCGGACGATCCGGAGCGCTCGGACACCGGCGAGCCCGCCATTCGCCTCGCGCTGGCGTGGGCGCAGCGGCTCTGTCGGCAGGAAGAGGTCTCCAGGGCCACGGCGACCGAGGCGGCGCGACGGGCGGGGCTGGCGTCCATGGCCACGGCCCGCGGGCGGGCCCTCGCGCTCGCGGGTCGGGAGGCGCAGCCATGGAACGCGCCCGCCCGACTGCTAGCTGCGTTCTTTCCCCCGCGGGGGGACTGACACCGGCCGCGCCGAGTTCTGCGAGAGCGTCTGCTCCACCTCGGCGGCCGCCGTGCGCGCCTCGGTCAGATCCGCGACCACCGCCGCGAAGCGAGGATCCAGGGCGGGCAGGCCCTCGGTCAGGAGCGCCCCGCCCCGCTCGGCCTCCAGGGACCTCAAGTCCTCGAGCAGCGCCCCCGCCTGGGTGGCGAGGCGGTGCATGTCGAGGAGCAGGTCGTCGCGACGATCGCGCTTGGCGAGCACCTCCGCGCGACGGGCCTGGGTGGCCGCGAGCGCCGACTCCGCCCGCTTCATGGCCTTCGCGTCGCCGCCCGCCTCCGCCTCGGCGAGGGAGCGCTGCTGCCCGGCGAGCTCCTTGTCGAGCTTGTAGGGGTCGTGGTCGCGGCGGCTGAGGAACGCGTCGGCGGCCTTGAGCTCGGCGGCCTGCGCCTTCGCCTCCTCGGGCAGCCCCGCCAGCGCGTCGAGGGCGGCGACGGGGTGACCGCCCGCGCGGAGGGCCCTCGCCTCGGCGGCGAGCTCCTTCGACACCGCCTTGAGGTCCTTCAGCACGCGCCCCGGGTTCAGGCCCTGCACCGCCGGGTCGCGCTCGGGCGAGGGCTCCAGCCCCCCCTCGAGCTTCGTGGCCCGGCGTCGCTCCAAGAGCGTCATCCAAGCGCCCGAGAGCAGCCCCAGCAGGAGCGCCTCATCGATGAAGGGGATGGGATCCGGGACCGCCACGTCGCCCAGCACGAGGATCGTGAGGACGAACGTGATGAACATCAGGAGCGGGGTCGGAATGAGGCGGAGGAATCGATCCATGGAGCTCACCAGCGCGGAGGTCATGGAGGGACGTACGCCCCGGCCCGCCCGCCTATTGCGGTCCGCCGCGCGCCTCGCGCTCGTCCATGTACTTCTTGAACTCTTCGTCGCTCATCTTGCTGACGTCGTCGGCGTCCTTGAGCGCGGCCTCGCCCACCTTGTTCGGGTCCATCTTCTCGAGCTCGACCCGCTTCTGCTCGGTCTTCTCGTCGATCCGGTCGGCTTCGGCGGCGTTGATCGCCACGGGGATGTGCAGCTCGGCGCCCGCGCCGTCCCCGTCGGCGACCGCGAACACCACCTCCCCCTTCCACTCCTTGTCGAGCTGGACCTGACGCACGCGGATGCGGCCCTTCGTGTCGATCGTGACGCCCGGGGGGCCCTCCCTGAGGGTCCACGTGAGCTGATCGTCCGGGTCCGCGTCCGAGGCCTCGAGGCGCACGCCGTTCATGCGGCGGGCGTCGCGCAGGTCCGACAAGATGACCGGCGTGGAGTTGGCGATGACGAGGTCCTTGCTCTCCATCACGGCCTCGCGCTGCTTCTCGTCCCTCGCCGTCGCCCGCACGCGCACGCGGTCGCCCTTGCGGACCTCGCCGCGGTCGGCCGGGAGGTGGTCGCGGCTCCACCCCAGGACCTCGCGATCGTTCACGAGCCAGGTGTAGTTGATGTCGGTATAGACGCTCGACCCCGCGCCCAGCTTGGCGACGGCGGTGAGGTCGTCCACCACGGTCGGGGTGCCGGGGAGGATGCCCACCTGGGCGAAGCTGGGAGGCCTGTCGCCGCCGTCGTCCGCGGCCCTTCCGCCGCTGCGAGTCACCGCGGACTGCGGCTCTTCGGGGCCCGCGACGGGGGCGCGCTCGGTCCCCGAAGAGGCGCCGGATCCCGCGCTGGGGGTGGTGTCTCCGCCGCAGCCCACGAGGAGGACCGCAAGGCAGGTGGAGAGGGCAATCCGCATCGTCGTCAACCTCCGGCGGGGCTCGGCTCCGCCCGACGACCCTCTCGGACCGCAGGCAAGAGCCCCTGTGGGCGCAGGACCATCATCGCCACGAGGGCGAGTCCGAACACAAGCATGCGGTAGTCCTGGAAGTCGCGCAGCTTCTCCGGCAGCGCGGCGAGGATGATCGCCCCCAGGACGACGCCCGGGATCGAGCCCATGCCCCCCAGAACCACCATGCAGAGGATGATCGCCGACTCCATGAAGATGAACGACATGGGGTCGATGAAGGTCTGCATGTGGGCGAACAGCAGGCCCGCGACGCCCGCGAAGGACGCGCCGATGGCGAAGGCAAGGAGCTTCACCCGCGTCGTGTCGATGCCCATCGCCCGGGCGGCCAGCTCGTCCTCGCGGATCGCTCGCCACGCCCGCCCCACCCGGCTGCGGTCGAGCCTGCCCGCGACCACCGCGATCAGCAGCGCGTAGGCCACCGTCACGAGATAGAAGTTGATCTCCTTGCCCCACCACGGGATGGCGGCGATGCCGTCGGCCAGGGCGTAGTCGAAGATGCGGGGCGAGGGGATGTCGGCGAGGCCCTTGGGCCCGTTGGTCACGCTGTCCCAGTTGTTCAGGATGATGCGGATGATCTCGCCGAACCCCAGCGTCACGATCGCGAGGTAGTCGCCGCGCAGCCGCAGCGTGGGGAAGCCCAGCGCGACCCCGAGGCCGCCCGCCACGAGCATGGCGCAGGGGACCCAGAGCCACAGGGCCCACCACGCGTCGAAGTGGATCGAGACGAGCGCCGAGGTGTAGGCGCCGATGGCGTAGAAGGCGACGTACCCGAGGTCCAGCAGGCCCGCGAGGCCGACCACGATGTTGAGTCCCAGCGCGAGGCACACGTAGATGCCCGCGAGGGTGGCGACGTAGATCCAGTACGAGCTGCCGAACCCCACGGCGAAGATGAAGGGGAACGCGATGAGTGTGGTGACGAGGGCGGTGCGGGCGTGCACGGGGTGCGAGGCGAAGAGCGCCTCCAGGGCCCCGGGGCCCGCCTTCGCGTCCATGAGCCGTCGGGCGCCCACGACCGTCGCCACCACGAGCAGGAGGAAAGACAGGAACACCCAGGGGTTCTTGATGCGCAGCCCGATCACCACGGCGGCGAGCCCGACCCCCTGCAGGAGCCAGATCAGCAGCCGTCGGACGGCGGGGGACGCGAACATCGGCGCAGGATACCGAAGCGACGCACGCGCTTCGGGCCCCGAGGCGAAGCGCTACTCCAGGGCGCGGCGCGTGGCCTTCACGACCCGCGGATCGGGGTCGTGGAGGAGGGCCCCGAAGGCGGGCAGCGCGAGCACCTCGGCCGGGGCCACCGCGTCGAGGGAGCGCACGGCCTGCAGGCGGACGTCCGGAGCCGCGTCCGCGAGGGCGGGGATGAGCAACGGCACGAGGTCGGCGGCGTCGGGGCGACGGGCCACGACGGCCACGGCTTCGCGCCGCACCCGGGACGACTTGTCGCCCAGGGCGGCTTCGAGACCCTCGCGGGCCGGCGCCGGCGCCATCGTGCGCAGGGACGCGACCATCATCGCGCGCACCGCGTCCGACGTGTCCGTGGTCAGGAGCCGCAGGCGCAGGCCGTCCCAGGAGGAGTCGACGCGCAGCAGGCGCTCGGCGAGGGCGCGGCGGACGTCGTCCGAGTCGTCGCCGTGGACCAGCCGGTGGGCGATGGCGGGCGTGGCGGCGGGGTCGAGCATGTGGGCGTCGGCGTAGAAACGCAGGGTGCCCGCCCGCGTCGTACGCGGCTGCGCGACGGCCACGGCGGCGAACAGCTCCGGGTGAGCGTCCAGCCCGGCGGCGTACGCCGAGTCGAGGTCCGCGAACGCGTCCGCCGAGGCGGAGGACGGGAGCAGCAGGAGGGCGACCACGAGGAGCAGGCGCTTCATCGGACCACCCCCTCGAGCAGCGGCGCGGCGGTGTTCCACCAGTCGCCCGCAGGCTCCCGCTGCACGTTCGTGCCGCAGTGCACCTCGCCCAAGCCGGCGTGATACACGGACCAGTCGTCCAGGAAGTGAAGCTCGTACTGCGGCGGCAGGATCTCGTGCATGTGCGCGATGAACGGGTCCTCGCGCTGGTCGCCGAGGCTCGAGCGGACGAAGGGGTCGGCCATGAACAGGTGGTCGTCGCCCTCGCCGAAGTTGGCGACGATCAGGTTCACCATCCCCGGGATCATCGCCGCGTGGCAGCCCCCGTAGCCCGGCACCGGCTCGAACAGGTCGGGGACGCGGATGATGTCCTCTTCGTTCAGCCCGAGCTCGCGCCCGAACAGGGCCACGGCGGCGTCGAGGCGCTCCTCCTGGATCTCCTCGTTCTCCCGGCGCAGCCCCGCGTCGTTCAGGATCTGGCCCACGGTGGCGTAGCCGTGGCCGTCGTTGGCGGAGTAGCGCGGGAGGCGCGTCGACGGATCCATGGACTCGAGGATGTCGTACGCCGACACCGTGTCCGCGATGAGCATCCAGAAGCCCTTGGGCGCGTCCGGGTCCGGAATCCAGCTGATGTACTCGTCCACGTGGCCGACGCACAGCCACCCGACGTCCGCCTCGAAGGGGTCCTGGATCGTCTGGTCGTCGAGGAAGTCGCGCAGATCCTGGTGGACCCGGCCGATCCACCAGTCGTCCGGCCCCACCAGCTCGCCCGGGTAGCCGTAATAGACGCGACCGTAGGGGTAGTGGACGCCGTCGACCGTGACGGGCGGGGTGGTCTCGAGGTTGCCGAAGGAGTCCTGGCTGCTCGCTTCGCCGCGACCCCACACGCCGCGCGCCGCGTCCGCGCCCACGATCTCCCGGGTCGCGAAGGAGGCCAGGCCGCGGTCTCTGATCGAGTCGATCACGATCTCCATGGCGAGGCCGTCGGGCCCGCTCACCGAGGCGTACTCGACCTCGTCCTGCATCCACGGGTCGTTGTCGTAGTCCCGGGCTCGGGCGCCCGCGAAGCGGTCCCCCAGCGCGTCCTCGTACCCCTCGATGAGGGCCGCGTTGGCGCCCCCGAAGAGCCCGTCGACGGCCCACACGCGGGTCGCGGTCATGTCGTGGTGGTTCACGATCAGGGGGGACGCGAGCAGCGTCGCGGTGAGGGTGTGCGCGGTCGTGCCGTTGCGCCGGTGGTGGGTGACCGTGAGGGTCCCCGCGGCGAGGTAGTCGCCGAACTCGACGGTGAGCTCGCCGGGATCGGCGCGGAGTTCCAGGGCGCTCTTCACCTCGCCGTCGTCCTCGCCGAGGAGGATGTCGTCGCCGCTGCGGATGCGGATCTGCTCGACGTCGCCCTCGAGGGTGACGGTGACCACGCCGCCGTCGCGCAGGCTCGGGAACGTCCCGTCCACGAAGGAGAAGCTCGAGAGGTCGTCGTCGCCGTCCTTGTCGCGGTCGGTCCAGTCGGGATCGCCGTCGGCGTTGTCGTCGTCCAGGTTCGGGACGCCCACGACGTCCGCCACGGAGAGCGACATGTCCACGCTGCCGTCGCCCTGCTGGAGCTGCGGCTCGGGACAGCCGAGCGCCAGGAGCGCCACCGCCCCCAGGGCCCCTCGGTTCACGAATCGTTCCGGCTGCACACGCTCCCCTTCTTCGACGCTGCGATCGCTAGGTCGCCTGTATAGGGGAAGGAGCCCCGCTCCACCAGTGAAGTTTCATGCAGTACACGGAGCCGCCGGACTTGAGGAACTCGACGGTGGGGATGTGCATCACCTCGAAGCCGGCGTCGCGCACGCGGGCCTCCGCGGCGGGCGCGCCCGGGGGGGTGAGGAGCGTCCTCCCGTCCGGGCAGTGGCCGTTGCAGACGAAGGCCATCGCCTCCGCTTCGTCCACCTCGATGAGGTGCGGGATCAGCCGACGCAGGAGGCCCATCGAGCGCTCCGAGAACGCCCCGGGGAACGCCAACGCGGTGCGTCCGTCGAGCAGGCCGAGGCAGGTGTCCAGGTGATAGAAGCGCGGGTCCGTCAGCTCCAGGACGGCGACGGGGAGGGCCGTCCAGGCGCTGATCGCCTCGTAGGCTTCGCGCGAGGACCGCGGGCCCACGCCCCCGAAGAGCAGGGCCCGACCAGGCAGCCACGCCGCGTCGCCCATGCCCTCGAAGCAGTCGACTCGTCGGCGGTCCAATCGCAGCACGTCGAGCCCGTGCGCGGCGAGGTGGTCGACCACCAGCGGCACCTCGGCGCGACGGCGGGAGGCGCGCATGATCGAGGCCACGAGGGCCGGCCCCTCGGCCACGACGCCGGGGGGGATGGGGAGGCACTGGTTGGCGGTGAACACCAGGTCCGGCAGCAGCGGCGCCGCGGGCAGCACGTCCACGGGATAGCCGAGGGCCCGGTAGGCGTCGTGCAGCGTGTCCCACTCGAGCAGCGCGGACCGACGATCCACGGTGCTCAAGCGCCCCGCCATGTGCGGGTTGATGACGTAGTCGACCTGGAAGAAGTCGGGATCCGCCATGAGCACGCGGTCCGGGCTCGGAATCGCGGGCAGATCGTCGACGGAGAAGTCGACGTCGGCGGCCTCATCGAGGAGGCGGGACACGCGCGTGTCGGGCATCAGCTCCCGACGAGGAGCGCGTAGCTGACGGTCTGGGCCGTGCCGTTGAACGGCGGGAACTTCAGGGCGTTCACCTCGCGGGACAGGCACTTGTCGAGGGACGTGCCCTGGAACCGCGACGTGGTGACGCGAGCGCGCTTGACCGTGCCCTCGGGCTCGATCGTGAACTTCATGTAGATCTTGCCGTCGACCTCGGTGCCGCGGGCCCGCTCGACGCCGATGCAGCGCTTGATGTCGGCGCTGCTGCGGATGATGGTGTCGACCACGAAGAGGCTGGGCTTGTCGTCCTTCGGCTTCTTCTCGGTCTTCTTCTCGGTCTTGGGCTGCGGCTTCGCCGGGCCGCTGGAGAGCATCTCGTTGCGGGGCTCCTCCTTCGGCTTCGGCGTGGGCTCCGCGCGGGGCTCGGGCGTGGGCTCGGGGCGTGTCTCGCGGACGGGCTCGGGCGTGGCCTCGGGCTCCTCTTCGCGGCCCAGGCCGGCGATGTCTCCCGAGCTGAACTCCCGGACCTTCTCACGCTCTTCGGCGGACAACCCGTCGGGGTCGGCCGCTTCGTCCTCGGGGGTGGGCGCGTCCTCCTGGCCGGTGGGGGCCGGGGGCGTGACCACCGAGGGGCCGAACGCGTCCGCCGCGGGCGGGTCCGGCTGCGCGACGGGGGCCGGCTCCGGCTCGGCCTGGCCGCGCGCGAACGCCATGCCGCCGATCGCCCCGCCGATGATGAGCGCGAGGAGCAGGGCGAGGGCGGTCTTGTCGGACTTGCGGCCGCGATCGGAGAGCAGCGAGATGAAGAGGGCGCCGCCCGCGCCGAAGCCGGCCATGCCGAGGCCGACCGCGTGGATCGGGGGGGGAGCGAGCACGGCCGCGACGCAGCCGACGAGGCCGACGGCGCCCGCGAAGGCGACCGCGCCCAGCGCCGCCGCGCCGCCGGGGGCCGGGACCGCCGCGGTCTTGGTGGCGACCTTGGGCATGCCGGGGGCGGTGACGGGGCCGGGCGGCGGGATGGCCGGACCGGGGGCCGGGGGCGGGACGACGGGGCGGGGGCCGGGCACGGGCGGACGCGCGGCGCCGGCCTTGGCGCTCGAGACCGCCGGAGTCTTCGGGCCCGCCGGGGGCACCGTGGGGACGGACGGGAGGGAGGGCGGCTTGGGGGCCGGAGGGGCGGCCGGGCCCGGGCCCTTGTAGACCTGCGTGCGCGGGCTGTCGCTGGGGGGGATCCCCGGACCCGCGGGCTTCACCACCGGAGGCGGCTGAATCGGCACCGCGGGGGCGGCGGGCGCGGCGGGGGCGCCTGCGCCGAGGGCCTGGGCCGGGGGGGCCGGGGGCTTCGGCGGGATCGGAGGGGCCTTGGGCGCGGTGGGGGCGGGCCCGAGCACCGCGGGCGTGGGGGAGGCCGCGGGGGCCTTGATGCCGGGGACCGAGATGGCGCGCAGCTCGGCGGTCAGGCTGCCGATGGACGGCACGCTCTGGGACGAGTTGAGCTTCTCGAGGTCCGGGACGTTCTTGATGACCGTCCGCTCGTCCTGGTCGTCCTGTGGCGGCGGGGGCGCGGGCTTCGCGGGGGTGGCCTCGTTGCCCGGACGGTAGATGATGATCTTGTGGCCGCACCGCTTGCAGGTGGCCTTGTTGACGTCCTTGACGAGCTTCGAATCCGCGATCTTGTAGACGGCGCCGCAGTTGTCGCAAACGACTCGCATGACTCTCCTCGTCGGCCTGGACGGCCGTCCTGGGCGCTCTCGATGTGGATTCCCGGGGGCCCTTCTCAGAGCGCGTGGGTTCTACTTGACGTCCCGCGCCGTGACAAGTCCGTTGCGGTCGTGGACTTTCCCGCGCCCGGGCCGGCGGCGCCCCGCGCGCTGGTAGCCTCCCGCTCCACGTGAACACCCTCGGAGCGAAGCCCCGGAAGTTCGTCGCCGTCGCCGGGAACATCGGCGTGGGCAAGTCCACCCTCGTCGACTTCCTGTCCACCCAGTACGGGTTCCGACCGTTCGTCGAGCCGAACCTCGAGAACCCCTACCTGGACGACTTCTACTCCGACATGCCGGCGTGGGCGTTCCACTCCCAGATCAGCTTCCTGGCCCACAAGTTCCGGATCCACATGGACCTGATGGCCGAGCCGAGGACGGTGGTGCAGGACCGGACGATCTACGAGGACGCGGAGATCTTCGCCCGGCACCTCCACCGCCGGGGGCTGATGTCCGACCGGGACTGGGGCACCTACTCGGCGCTGTACGCAGCGATGTGCAAGGCGCTCGCCCCGCCCGATCTGCTGATCGTCCTGCGGTGCTCCGTGAAGGCGATCCGGCGCCGCATCCGCAAGCGCGGCCGCAGCAACGAGCAGGGCATCCCCACCGCCTACCTGCGCCAACTCAACGGCCTGTACGACGAGTGGTTCGAGCGCTGGGACCGGTGCCCCGTGCTCGAGATCGACACCGAGAAGCTCGACTACATCCAGGACTTCGTGCACCGCATGGAGGTCGAACAGGCCCTGGAGCCGTTCCTCTCGTGAGGCGCGCCGCGCTCCTCGCGCTCGTCATCCTGGTCGGCTGCCCGCGGGGCGGCGCGGACCCGGACACCACGCCGCCCGCGACGCCCCTGCAGCGCGCCCTGGTCCTCGCCGGGGCCGACGGCGCGGACCTCTCCCTGCCCGCCGCGGCGGAGGCCGGATACACGATCCCCACGTCCTACCCGGTGGTGGACGCGGTCCTCGCCGCGCCCCTCGCCGCGGGCCCCTGGGCGGACGGCCTGGGCGCCTCGCTCGACGCCGCCGGGGCCGAGCCCGGCCCGCTCACCGCGGCGCTGTCCGTCCTCTCCCCGGGCGGCAGCGCGCCCCGCGAGCCCCTCGCCCCGCGAGCCTCGGAGCCCGAGTCCGACGCCTTCGTCCGCTCGGATCTCCCCTCCCCCGTGGACGCCCTCACGTCCGCGCGCGGGGCCATCCGCATCGAGCACCTGCGGCCGGTCGTGCAGGGCGCGCTCATCGACCTCGCCACGCGGCTCGAGGCGGTCCACGCGGCGTCGAGCGGCTGGCACGCGACGGCGGGCTCGCCCCGGACGCCGCCCCGCCCCCCCGAGGACTACTTCATCGACCCCCGCACCGGGCGGTACCGCTTCGGCACCCACCCCATCGCGGTCCAGCTCGAGTTCCTGCCCGACGGCGCGGCGCTGGATCAGGCGGCCATGACGGCCGCCGCGGTGGGCCTGCTCGACGCGGCCCGGCGGTGGGGCACGACGCTTCGGGAGGACCTCGAGGAGCAGCGAAAGCAGGAGGCGAAGGCGCGACGCCCCGGCGCGAAGCCCGAGCCTCCCCAGGACTCCGGGGGGCCCCTCCTGCACCTCGAGACCAGCCTCGGCCCGATCGTCGTGGGCGGGCGCGGGTCCGACCGCCACTCGGGCGACGCCTTCCTCGCCGTGGATCTGGGCGGCGACGACGTGTGGACCAACAACGCGGGCTCCAACTTCGGCGTGCCCGCGGCGGCGGCCCTGGCCTTGGACGTCGACGGCGACGACCGGTACCAGTCGGTCAGGCCCCACGCCCAGGGGGCCGGGTTCGCCGGGATCGGCCTCTTGGTGGACGCAGGCGCGGGCGCCGACGGCTACTTCGCCGCCAAGCACGCCCAGGGCGCGGGCTTCTACGGGGTGGGCATCCTCTGGGACGACGGCGGGGACGACGCCTACCAGGCCGAGGGCTTCGCCCAGGGCGCGGGCACCTTCGGGACCGGCCTGCTGGTGGACGTCTCGGGCAACGACGAGGCGATCGTCCGCGGCCGAGGCCAAGGCTTCGGGTCCACCCTGGGGCTCGGCGCGCTCCTCGACCTCGACGGCGACGACCAGCGGCGCCTCGGGCTGCCCGGGCGCGACCGCGACGATCCCCACGGGGGCGTCGGCCAGGGCGCGGGCTGGGGGACGCGGCCCTACCCCTGGCAGGACGACGTCGCGCTGCACGGCGGCGTGGGCCTGCTCTACGACCGGGCGGGCGCGGACACGTACTACGGCCGGGCGCGGTCCCAGGGGTCGGGCTGGTTCCTGAGCCTCGGCCTGCTCCTCGACCGCGCCGGGGACGACCGCTACCTCGGCGAGGAGCGCTCCCAGGGCTCGGGCGCGCACCTCGCGGCGGGGCTGCTCATCGACTCGGGGGGCGCGGACGCCTACACCGGAGTCCGCTCCGTGCAGGGCTCCGGCGACGACCGAGCCTTGGGGCTCCTGTGGGACCGCGGCGCGGGCAGCGACGGCTACTCCGTGGGGCCCGGCAGCGGCAAGCAGGGCATGGGCCGCGACGGTCAGGGCTTCGCGCGGCGGGCCCGCGCCCTCGGGCTCTTCGTGGACGAGGGCGGCGACGACGCCTACACGGCCGACCGCGACGCCATGGGTGAGGTCCTCGTCCCCGCGCGGCCCGTGGCGCCGCCCCACGGCCTGTTCCTGGATCTCGGGGGCACCGACGTCTACGAGAAGGGCGCCCGTCGCCCCGGGAGCAACCCTGCCGACGGCGCCGCGTGGTCGAGCGAGGACCTCGCGGCCGGCCTGGACACGACCGCCACCGCCGTGGGCTTCGAGACCTCGGGGATCCCCGCGGAGTTCCCCGCCGCGACGTGGGACGGCACCTCGGCGCCGATCGCCGCGGCCGACCCGGCCCCTCCCGCGGGGACGGCCGCCGCCTACGCCCTCGCGGAGGCCCACCTGCGGGTCGTCGTCGGGCTGGGCGAGCCCCCCCCCGATGAGACCCCGCCGTCCGGCGACGTCCGCGTGGTGCGCCTCGCCGCCAAGGCGCAGGTCCTCGACGGAGACAAGGACGCGGTGGCGCTCCTCATCGACACCTTCGATCGCCGCACCGAGGACCACTCCGGGCGCGACGGCGCCACCCTGCCCGCCTGGCTCACGGCCGCGACGGGCCTCGATCTCGGCTGGGATCGCACGGAGGCGAGGGCCATCTGGAGGGACGCCCGGGAGTCCGTGGACCTCTCGGCGCACCTCCCCTCCCTCAAGGCCCTGGAGCGGGCCCGGTTCGCCGCCGAGGAACGGGACGCGGGGACGATGCTCGACGCGCTCGAGGAGGCCGTCGCCGCGGCGCCGCCGGGGGACCGGGTGGTCCGCCCCCGAGCCGCCCGGATGGCGGGCGCTTGGGCGGGCATCCACGCCGACGCCGAGTCCCACCGGCACCACGACCCCGCCCTCGCGCGTCGGCTCGCGGAGTCGTCGATGGTCTGGAACCCCGCGGGCGTGGGCGCGTTCGTCGACTTCGCCTGGGCCACCCTCGCCCTCGGCGACCTGGACGCTTGCCGCAGCGCGCTCGAGAAGATCGAGGTCGCGGACCCGGACCACCTCGATCTGGAGGCGCTGCGGGCGGAGCTGGACGCCCTCGCCGCCGCGCCGCCCGTCGTTTCGCCCGACTGACATGAGTCGCCGCCTCGCGCGGTATCTTGAGGGGTCTCCGAGATGGCGTTCCTCATCACCACCCGCGTGGGCCTCGACCGCTTCCCCGATCTGGAGGCCCTCCTCGGCGTCCTCCGGCCCGTGGTCGGGCGCACGCTCCGGGTGGACGCCGAGACCGAGGCCGCCGCGCGTCGGGGCCGCGTCGAGTCGTCGTGGTGCCCGTGGCCACGCACGACCGTGGGGCTCTACGTGCCCGGCGCGACCACCCGGGGGGCGGACATCGGGCTGGCGCGCTCGGGCCCCGGCATCGAGGTGAAGGTGGTGCACCCCGTCCTCGGCACGTGGACGGACTGGCGCATCGCGATCGAGGCCGCGGCCGTGATCGCCGAGCGAGCCGACGCCCCCGTGCGCCTGGAGTCCGGCGACGCCGTCACCCCCCAGGATCTGCGCCGTCGCTTCGTGGCCGACGACGCGCGCTGGCTCGCGGAGTGCTCGGCGGGCGCGGAGGCCGTGCGATCGTCCGTCACCAAGGGCCGGGTCGTGCGCCTGGGGGGCCCGGCGGGGATGGCCGCCATCGGCCCCCGGTCGTGGCAGCGATTGGACGTCGACCCCGAGGACGAGGCCCCCGCGGGGGAGCTGCTGGACCTCATCCAGCGCTCCGTCGAGGCCCGCGGCTTCGAGACCTACTACCCGGCGAACCTCCTCTGCCTCGACGGCCGGTCGGGGCGGGAGGTGATCGCCTCGCTGCTGGCGGCGGACGTGGCGACGATCCTTCGCGATCCCGAGTACATCCTCCTGGGGGACGACCTCGAAGACCGCTCCGGGCCCCACCTGTGGCTGCTGCGCCTGGAGGACCTGGACGACGCCCTCCCCCGCCGCGTGGTGTGGCTCGACGACCGCACCTGCGCCATCCCCCCGATCCGCCGGGACGAGTGGGGCGGGCTGCTGGAGCGCATGAGGCCGTGGCTGACCCCCGTGACCGACCTGCTGGACTCGGCGGCGGGGTTGCCCGGCGGGCCCCTGGAGGACTGGCGCTCGATGATCCCCCCCGAGGAGGCCCCGTCACCCCCCGAGAGCGCCGACGGACCGGCCGACGACGAGGCCGATCCACCCCGATCCACCGCCCCCGCGCACCCTCGGCCCTGGTGGAAGTTCTGGTAGCTTCTTAGCCGATGTACACCGTCGCGAACCTCGGCCGCGTCTGCGACATGCTGGTCGAAGACGGCCTCATGCACTCGGGCCAGGTCAAAGACGTGATGGTCCGCTACTCCATCCAGGAGAAGCGGATCCTCATCCAGAGGCGCAACGAGCTCCGCAAGAAGCTCGGCCGCCGGCGGATCATCTACGACGTCGGCGAGATGGAGCTCATCGCGTCGTTCAAGTTCCCGATGCCGAAGCGCGACGAGGAGCTCACCGAGCAGATCATCACCGAGTGCGTGGCGCGGCACATGTCGCTGCCCTTCAAGCTGCTCGACCCCCTGCAGCTCGACTACCAGCTGGTCACGTCCACGTTCCAGGGGGCGTTCGCCGAGCGGCACGTCGTGATCCCCCTGGCGAAGCACGGCAAGAAGCTGACGATCGCCGTCGCGGACCCCTTCGACCGCCAGATGATCGAGAGCCTCAAGCACTTCACCGGCATGGGGATCGACGTGGTGCTGTCGCCGAAGTCGGACCTCATGCGCGTGATCGTCGAGTTCCACGGCTTCAAGAAGTCGGTGGACCTCGCCGCGGGCAACATCAGCGCGGAGCTGCAGGACCTCGGGAACCTCGAGGCCTTCAGCAAGATGAAGGCCGTCGACGAGATCGACGCGAGCGACAAGCCGATCGTCCAGGCGGTCTGGTTCCTCTTCAACTACGCCTTCGATCAGCACGCCTCGGACATCCACGTGGAGCCCAAGCGCGAGACGAGCGTGGTGCGCCTGCGCATCGACGGCGTGATGCACCGCATCCACGTCATGCCCAAGTCGGTGCATCGGGCGGTGATCTCGCGCGTGAAGACGCTCGCCCGCATGGACATCGCCGAGTCGCGACGGCCCCAGGACGGGCGCATCAAGACCAACTTCAAGGAAGACGAGATCGAGCTCCGCGTGTCGACGATCCCCACGGCGTTCGGCGAGAAGGTCGTCATCCGGATCTTCGACCCCGAGATCCTGCTGCAGGACGTCGCCGCCCTCGGGTTCTTCGCCCGCGAGCAGGAGCTGTACGAGTCGTTCGTCGGGCGCACCAACGGGCTCGTCCTCGTCACCGGGCCCACCGGCTCCGGCAAGACGACGACGCTGTACTCGACGCTGCAGTACCTGCACTCGCCGGGCGTGAACATCGTCACGATCGAGGACCCGATCGAGATGGTCCGCGAGGAGTTCAACCAGGTCGCCGTGCACACCCGGATCGGACTCACGTTCGGCCACGCCCTGCGCACCATCCTCCGGCAGGACCCGGACATCGTCATGGTGGGCGAGATCCGGGACGAGGAGACGGCCGAGAACGCCGTGCAGGCCGCGCTCACCGGCCACCTCGTGCTGTCCACGCTGCACACCAACGACACCGCCACGTCCGTCACGCGGCTGCTCGACCTGAACGTCCTGCCGTTCCTGCTGTCGTCGGTGGTGGTGGGCGTGATCGCGCAGCGCCTCGTGCGTCGGATCTGCCAGAACTGCCGCCTCGAGACGTTCCTCACCCACGACCAGGCGCTCGCGCTGCGCATCCACGGCGCCGAGGGCCGTCGCCTCAAGGTCTCCTACGGGGCCGGGTGCCCCAAGTGTCGGGGCACGGGGTACCAGGGCCGGACGGGCGTGTTCGAGGTGATGCCGGTCAACCGGCGCATCCGGGAGCTGATCATGGAGTCCGCGAGCGCCGACGTGATCAAGCGCGAGGCGCTGAGCGAGGGGATGATGACCATCCGCGATTACGCCATCAAGAAGATGGCGATGGGCCTCACCTCCTACGAAGAGGTCCTCCGAGTCACGACCGAGTAGCCGGTGGCGAAGAAGAAGAAGTACGTCGTGGTGCAGGACGGCATGCAGACGCGCCTGACCCAGAAGGCGCTGTCGCGGCGCATCCGCATGGAGTGGTACGACGGCCACGAGCTGTTCCGCCTCGTGCACGAACCCGAGAGCGCGCTGCGGCCGCTGCACACCCACGAGCTGTACCAGACGATCCACCAGCTCACCCCGGAGGAGGCCGCCGGACACGTGCAGCTCAACACCGCGCGGGGCTTCGCGTGGCACGCGGCCGTGTTCCTCGGCGTGATGATCTTCCTGGGCAACCCGTCCTGGGGGATCTTCTGGCTCATCGCCCTGCTCGCCCACGGGGCGAAGTCCCTGGGCGCCCTGCAGAAGGTGTTCGCGGACGGCCTCCCCAAGGGGATCGCCCGGCTGTCCGGCTCCGAGAAGCTCGCCCTGCCGACCCTCGCCCCCACGCCCACCGGCGCGGACGAGCCCGAGGACGACGAGTCGCCCCGCGATGAGCTGGAGCAGCAGCTCGCCGACGAGTGGGCGCGCCTCGACGATCTGGGGGAGAAGCTGGACGCCGAAGGCAAGGCGCACGTCGAGTCCTCGCGCGACTCCCTCGACGAGATCCTCGACCACCGCGCCCAGGTGCGCGAACACCTCGCGGGCGAAGACGCGGACGCGCTCGACGCGGAGGCCGCCGAGCTCGAAGCCGAGGCGGCGGCGGCCCCCGACACGCGCACCCGGGAGGTGCTGGAGCAGGCGATCGCGGCCATCGCGGCGCGGCGGGCGGCCGTGACCGAGCTCGCCGCGGCGAACGTGCGCCTCACTGCCCGGGCGCGAGCGACGCTCCATCAGCTCAAGTCGATCCGCATGAGCCTCGTCTCTGCGGGTCCCGAGGAGAGCGGACGGACCGCCTTGGGGACCCTCACGGACGAGCTCCGCGAGGAGGCTCGATCCGCCGCCGAGCTGGAAGAGGCCCTCGCGGGCGGACGCGTCGACGGGGCCCAGGTCGCCGCCGGAGCGGCCCGATCCGGAAGGAAGGAATCGACATGACCCGCCGCACGACTCGGCTCGCCCTCGCGGCGATCACCGTCTCCCTGATCGCCGCCTGTCCCACCCGCGGCGGAGGCGGGCGCGGGGGCGCAGACGACGACGACGCGGGCGACGACGACGACTCGGCCGCGGACGACGACGACGCAGTGGACGACGACGACGCAGTGGACGACGACGACGCAGT
>CAZUHI010000047.1:0-56287 GCA_964620495.1 uncultured Rickettsiales bacterium
CCGTCTTTCGATCCTCGGCCGCCTATCCCGACCAACGCCTTTGCATCACACCCGGCGCGATTCCGCTGTCGGAGTCCGACGTGATATTCACCGGAATCTCCACACAGGGAACGGGGGCGCACTCTTCAGTCGCGGTGATCGAGACGGGAGTTACAGGAGGTCTCGATCTCCTCATCGCGGGTACTTACATGTCGGGAGGGAGAGCCTGGTACGTGCAGGACCTACCCGGTCCGGGCACCTACTCTCTAGCATCCATCGGCGTTCAACTTGTCCTACACGCGGAGACCCAGGTGGGATATGAACGGGTCGCCTTTTTGGACTTTACGGACAGTGGCGGCATGGATTGGGTTGTCGCGTCCCACAATCCGAACCAGACCGTCGGACTCGCCTACGAGCCGCCCGAGTCCCTGATGGTCGGCCAGGGGTTCCCCGTTCGGATAGCCAGTCAGGCCCACTCGATCAGCCAAGGCAAGGACGTGGACGGCGACGGCTACGACGACTTCATCTTCTCGAACACCAATGCTCAAGAGGTCTACCTCTTCCGCGGGGGCCGCTCGGCTGAGCGGCGATGAGCCACTCGCTGCCACGTGTCCTCTTCGTCGGCCGTGCGGACTGGGCCAACCTCTGCCACGTGGCCGCGCGCGCGATCGAGCATGTTCTCGGCCCCGGGTCGGCGCGTGTCTTCACCCACGCGGCCCACCCCTTCGAGTACGTCGAGGACCTCGTCGGCAGTGAGGCCCGGCCTGCAGCCCTCGATCTTGCGTCGCGCGCCGACTGGCTCGTGACCACGGGCGACGCGAACTACGAGTTCTTCTGGGACTTCTGCGAGGAGGCCTCTCCCCGGGCCGATGTTCGGCTCGCAGCGACCCATCCCGGCACCGCCTATCGCCTCCAGGATCCCACAGCGGTCCCCATCCTGGGCTGTCACGACGCGATCGTGCCCGCGGTGCCGGTCCCGGTCGCGGCGGACGAGCCCGTCCGCATCGCCCACAGCCCTTCGGCGCGCGTCACGAAAGGGACGGAGCCATCCTGGAGGTGCTCGGCGACCTCGCCGCAGATCCGGAACTCCGCGGCTTGCTGGAGGTGGACCTGATCGAGGGCGTCTCGCACGCGGAGTGCCTCCGACGAAGGGCGCGGGCGCACGTGTTCGTCGATCAGCTGGCTCCTACGATCGGAGGCTGGGGCCAGTCGGGGATCGAAGCGATGGCGCAGGGCTGCGCGGTGCTCTGCGACTACCACCGCGTCGACTCCGCAGTGTACGCGACCTATCCGCGGCCTCCGATCCTCCAGGTGGACGACGGCGACCAACTCGCCTCCGCGATCCGGCGTCTCGTATCGGATCGCGAGTTCCTCCAAGCGAGCCGTCTCGCGAGCGTGGATTGGTCACGGTCGAACTCGAGTAGAGACGCGGTGGGTCGCTACTGGTGCAGGGCACTGGGGCTATGAGCGACCAGTCCCCCGTTCGGGTCTGCGCAGCCATGATCGTGCGGGACGAGGCCGGAAATCTCCCCGCGCTGCTCGCAACCGCTACGGGACTCGTGGACGATTGGGTCGTCGTCGACACAGGGTCGACCGACGGCACCGTGAGGGTCGCGCGCTCATTGGGAGCCCGGGTCGTCGAGGACCCTTGGGACGACGACTTCGCGCGCAGTCGAAACCTCTCTCTGGAGCTCGCCGCGGAGGCGAGACCCGACTGGATCGTCATCCTCGACGGCGACGACCGGGTGGAGAAGCCCGAAGCGCTGCGTGCGAGCCTCGAAGCGGCCGTCGGTGAAGTCGACGTCTTCGTGGTCCAGGTCGAGTCCTCCGTCACTCCGCGCGGAGGAGGTGCCGCCGTCTCCGAGCGCTTCTGGCAGCCTCGTGTGTTCCGTGGGGAGGCAGGTGTCCGCTATCGCTGGCCTGTCCACGCGGTGCCCGTCCTCGACGGTCTACGCGTATCCCACGCCGGCGGCCTGATACGTCATCTCGGGTATGCCGGCCCGGGCCTCCGCGCGGCGAAGGCTGCGCGCACTCTCCGCATGCTCGGGAAGCTCCCGCCGAACGAGCCGCACCGCGTGTACCACGAACTCCGGGCCCAGGCGGTTCGCGAAGACCACGCCGCGACGATCCGGGCCGCTGAGCTGCTCTCGCGACTCGAAGTGCGCGTCCCCCCGGACGCCTCGGTCTTCCACGCGCGGGCGCTCATCGCGGTCGGGCGCCCCACCGATGCCCTCGAAATCGTCGTCCGAGCGCTGCGGTCCTGCCCCGACCACCCCGACCTCCACTACGTCGCGCTGATGGCCTCGGGAGTCGGGTTCCTCGCAGGACACCGGCGCATCGCTCGCGACCAGGGACGATTCGATGGTCCGGTGACGACCCGACACCTCCTCGCCGCGGCGCCCGAGGCCCTCGTGCAGCTGGGTGTGCTTCGGCGGGAATTCCTGGAACACGCGGAAGCCATCCTTGCGGGAGAGGACCGGGACTGAGGTGTGCCCGGGGTCGACCGCCGACGGCGGGGCTCCCACTGGCAACCCACCCGCGAGGGAGCCTCCCCGCCTGGAGGGTCGTCACGCGCGGCGTCAGGGAGAGAGCGCAGCGAACGGAGCCGCGGCGGGACGAGCCCTCCAGGTCGGAGGGGAGGCGTTCTCAGTCGTCGATCAGCTCGACCCAGGCCGACTCGGCGGCGTCGCGCTCGAAGCTGCTGTCCTTCGGGGCGGCCAGGATCGACGCCAGGGTGAGGTCGCGCTCCAGTGCCCAGCCCACGCTCTGCTCCTCGAACTGCGCGGGGTCCCCCATGGCCGCGTCGGGCTCGGTGCCCGCGAGGAGAGTCCACCCCGAGTCGTCGTCGTCTCCGGGTTCGTCGCGATACACGAACAACACCGGCGCGCCGCCCACCACTCGCTTGCTCACGAGGAGGCGGTGGTCGTCTGCGGGGGCGTCCGAGGGGGCCGCCGGGGCGTCGCCTCCGGCGAGGATTCGGGAGATGTCGTCCATGTCCGGTAGCCTACTGGCATGTCCATCCTCCGTCGATCCGGCTCCCTCGCCCTGCTCGTCCTCCTCATCGTCGCGGCGGGGTGCAGCCAGCGCGGCCGAGGGGTGACCCGCGGCGGCGGCGGCGGAGGCGGGGGCGTGGACGACGACGACGCGGGCGCGGACGACGACGACGGAGACGACGACGACGGCGCGGGCGGCGACTGGTCGGGGGACTGGTACGGCTCGACCACCGGCACCCTGAACTCCGGCGGGGAGATCTCCGAGGGCGACGGCTCGGCCCAGTTCTCCATCGACGGCGACGACTGGGCGACCGGGTCGATCTTCTGCAACTTCCAGGGCGGCGCGTTGATCTGCGACGCCGACGTGGCCCTGCAGGTCGGCGACGAGACGGAGATCGAGGTCGGCTGCCTGCCCGGCTACCCCGCCGCGTTCACGCTCGGGGACGACTTCGACGGCGGCCTCGAGGCCCGGTTCAGCTTCTCCCAGGGCGCGATCGAGCTCAGCTGCCGCGGGCGCCTGGCCCTGGACTAGGGGCGCCGGCTCTTCGTAGCCTGGGAGCATGACGATCCTCCGACGCTCGCTCCTTCCCCTCGCGCTCCTCCTCCTGATCGCCACGGGCTGCCCTCCGCGCGGCAGCGGCGGCGGCGGCGGGGACGACGACGACGACGACTCCGCGGGCCAGGCCGACGACGACGACGCGGTGGACGACGACGACGCGGTGGACGACGACGACGCGGTGGACGACGACGACGCGGGCGGCGGCGAGTTCACGGGCTCCTGGGCCGGGGAGACGCAGGGCACCGTGTACGACGAGATCCAGGGCTCGGGCTCGGCGCAGATCGAGGTCGACGGCGCCGACGACGCGACCGGGCAGATCACCTGCGACTACGGCGAGTTCACCTGTGTCCTCGAGTTCCAAGGCGTCGGGATCGGGGAGGAGACCAGCCATCAGCTCGCCTGCCTCGAGGCGACCGTCGGCCTGAGCATCCAGGACACGGAGGACGGGGGCCTCGGCATCGCCTGGTCCGTCCTCGAGGCCGAGGGTTTCCAGGGCGACTGCCGCGGCCGCCTCTCCCGCGCCGAATGACCCGCCTCCTCCCGATCCTGCTCGTCGCGATGCTCGCCGTGGCGTGCACCCCTCGGGGGAGCACCGGCGACGGCTCGGACGACGACGACGCATCCGACGACGACGACGCCACCGACGACGACGACGCAGGCGCCTCCTGGTACGAGGGCAGCTGGTCCGGCGAGACCCGCGGTCAGTACGACATGCGCACGCAGGGCGCAGGCGCGGCCCAGGTGGTCGTGGACGCCAACGGCCGGGGGACCGGCGACCTGCACTGCGACTTCGACGGCGTGGGGCGGTGCGAGGTGTTCTTCGAGGACCTGGTGCTCGACCGCGAGGGCACCTCGGAGGTCGACTGCGTCCAGACCGCCGTCTTCCTGAGCCTCCAGGAAGAGGGCACCGAAGGGCTGCGGCTCGACTTCTGGACCGACGAGGTGAACGCCGAGACGCACGTCGAGTGCGGCGTCCGGTCGCTCACGCGCGACTGACGTACTATCCGCGGATGCCGCTGCCCCAGCCGTGCCTCGACGGCGTCCGCATCCTCGATCTGACGCGCCTGCTGCCGGGCCCGTTCGCGTCGTGGCTGCTGGTGACCATGGGCGCCGACGTGATCAAGGTCGAGGACACCGGGCCCGGGGACTACGCGCGCTACATGCCCCCGATGATCGGCGCGTCGTCCGCGATGCATCACGTCGTGAACCGCGGCAAGCGCTCCATCGCCGTGGATCTCAAGACGGACGAGGGCAGGGCGATCGTGCTCGAGCTGGCGTCGAAGTCGGACGTGGTCTTCGAGCAGTTCCGGCCCGGCGTGATCGACCGGCTCGGCATCGGCTACGACGCCCTGCGCGCCGTGAAGCCCGACGTCATCCTGTGCAGCCTCACCGGCTACGGGCAGACGGGGCCGCTGGCGTCGGCCGCGGGGCACGACATGAACTACCAGGCCCTCGTCGGGGCGCTGTACCTGCAGGGCGAGGCCGGCCGGAAGGCGAACATGACGGCCGTCCCCATGGCGGACCTGGCGGGCTCGTGGGCCTCGGTCACGGCGATCCTGGGCGCGCTGCTTCGGCGCGCGGCGACGGGGGAGGGGGCGCACCTGGACGTCGCGATGGCCGACGCCGTGGGCGTGATGGCCGCGCCCTTCACGTCGGGCTGGACCGTGGACCCGTACGAGCGGGGCGAGTCGCTGCTGACGGGGGGCCTCGCCTGCTACGACACCTTCCTCACCAAGGACGGGCGCACCCTCGCCGTCGGCGCCCTGGAGCCGAAGTTCTTCGCCCGGTTCGCCGAGATCGCGGGGCACCCCGAGTGGTCGGGCGCGCCGCCGTACCCCGGAGCGCAGCAGACGGCGCTGCACGCGGACGTGGCGGCGGCGGTGGCCGAGCGCACCCTCGACGAGTGGACGACCGCCCTGGGGGACGCGGACTGCTGCGTGACCCCCGTCCTCACCCCCGCCGAGGCGGGCGAGCACCCCCACATGGACGCCCGGGGCCTGCGCGGCCGCTCGGACGGCGCGGTGTGGGTCGAGTCGCCCTTCGGCCCCGCCCCCGCGTCCGCCGCGCCCAGCCAGGGCGAGCACACCGACGCCGTCCTCGTCGAGCTCGGGCGGGACGCCGAGGCCATCGCAGCGCTTCGAACGCAAGGGGTCGTGCGATGAGGGAGCGCCCATGATGTGGCTCGAAGGCTGGAGCGTCCAGGAGCTGATCGTCTTCCTGGGGACCACCGCGATCGTGATCGGGCTCTGCAATCTGTCGTTCGGCGACAAGGGCGACGACGCCCACCTGAGCCGCACCACCGACTCCGGCGACGACCAAGACTAGGGGCCCGGTCGCGAGGAGCGGACCGGTCCTTTACTATCCGCTTCCCGTCCCACGTTCCGTGGGCCATCCCCCGATGAGGGCTCCATGACCGGCAAGATCGTCGAAATCCCCCTGCTCGCCATCCGCAACACCGTGATCTTCCCGGTGCTCGCCTTCCCGATCAACGTGGGTCGGGACAAGAGCCTGAAGGCGGTGGATCGGTCCATGGAGAGCGATCGCCTCATGGGCATCGTCGCCCAGACCGACGCCAAGATCGAAGACCCGGACACCGGTGAGCTGCACACGGTCGGCACGGCGGTGAAGATCCTCAAGTCCGTGAAGATGCCGGGCAACAAGCTCAACGTCATCATCCAGGGGCTGTCGCGCATCCGCATCCTCGAGTTCGTGCACACGGAGCCGTACCTGAAGGCCCGCGTGGAGATGCTCGACGAGGAGGAGGTCAAGGGTCTCGAGGTCAACGCCGTGCTCCTGAACCTGCGCGAGCAGGCGCAGAAGATCATCGAGCTCAGCCCGCACATCCCCAGCGAGGCCAGCTTCCTCGTCAAGTCCATCGACAACCCCGCGATCCTCTCGGACATCGTGGCGTCGAACCTGTCGGTGTCGGTCGAAGAGAAGCAGGAGCTCCTCGAGACCCTCGAGGTGCGCGACCGCATGGAGAAGGTCATCGCGCTCCTCAACAAGGAGATCCAGGTCCTCGAGCTGAGCAACAAGATCCAGACCGAGGTGAAGGGGGAGATGGACAAGGCCCAGCGGGAGTACTTCCTGCGCGAGCAGATGAAGGCCATCCAGAAGGAGCTGGGCGAGGTCGACGAGCGGCAGGAGGAGTTCGAGGACCTCAAGCGCGCCATCAAGAAGGCGAAGATGCCCGCGGACGTGGAGAAGGTCGCGCTCAAGGAGCTGCGCCGCATGTCCCGCATGTCCCCCGGCGCCGCCGAGTTCACCGTGTCGCGCACGTACCTCGACTGGCTCACGGAGCTGCCCTGGAGCAAGTCGAGCCAGGACACGCTCGAGATCCAGGCGGCCGAGGACATCCTCAACGAGGACCACTACGGCCTCGAGAAGGTCAAGAAGCGCATCCTCGAGTACCTCGCGGTGCGCAAGCTCAAGAACGACATGAAGGGCCCGATCCTCTGCCTGGTCGGCCCCCCCGGCGTCGGCAAGACGTCCCTGGGCAAGTCCGTCGCGCGCTGCATGGACCGCAAGTTCATCCGCATGAGCCTCGGCGGGGTGCGGGACGAAGCGGAGATCCGCGGGCACCGTCGGACGTACATCGGGTCGCTGCCGGGCCGCGTCATCAAGGGCATCCGGAAGGCCGGGACCAACAACCCCGTCTTCATCCTCGACGAGATCGACAAGCTCGGCGCCGACTACCGCGGCGACCCGAGCTCGGCGCTCCTGGAGGTGCTCGACCCCGAGCAGAACAACACCTTCTCGGACCACTACCTGGACGTCGACTTCGACCTCAGCAAGGTGCTCTTCATCGCCACCGCGAACCAGATGGGCCCCATCCCGGGCCCCCTGCGCGACCGCATGGAGGTCCTCGAGCTCCCCGGCTACACGGCCGAGGAGAAGCTGCGCATCGCCCGTCGGCACCTCATCTCCGAGAACATCGAAGATCACGGCCTCAACGAAGAGCAGATCGAGTTCTCGGACGAGGGCGTGAACACGCTCATCTCGGGGTACACGCGGGAAGCCGGCGTGCGCCAGCTGAAGCGGGAGATCGCGGCCGTGTGTCGGTCGGTGGCCAAGGACGTGGCGGCGAACGAGGCGCCCGAGACCACCATCATCGACGCGGCGAAGGTCGAAGAGATCCGCGGCCCCATCAAGTTCTACCAGGAGGTCGCCGAGCGGACGGCGCGCTCCGGCGTCGCCACCGGCCTCGCCTGGACCCCCGTGGGCGGCGACATCCTCTTCATCGAGGCCACGATGATGAAGGGGAAGGGCTCGATGATCCTCACGGGTCAGATGGGCGACGTCATGAAGGAGTCGGCCACCGCGGCCATGTCCTTCGTGCGCACCAACGTCAAGGCGCTGGGCGTGGACGAAGACATCTTCCACAGCAAGGACATCCACATCCACATCCCCGCGGGCTCGATCCCGAAGGACGGCCCCTCGGCGGGCGTGACGATGGTGACGGCCATCAGCTCGCTGCTCACCGGTCGCCCGGTGGATCACGAGCTGGCGATGACGGGCGAGGCCACCCTGCGCGGCCTCGTGCTGCCGGTGGGCGGCATCAAGGAGAAGGTCCTCGCGGCCGCGCGGGCGGGCATCAAGAAGGTGCTGCTGCCCACGCGCAACGAGAAGGACCTCCTCGAGATCGGAGACGAGGTCGAGCTCGACATCGAGTTCACCCCCGTCGCGACGATCGAGGACGTCCTCAAGATGGCCCTGGGCGACGACATCCTCGACGGCAAGTCGAAGGGCCCGCACGGCGCCAAGAAGAAGCGCGCGTCCAAGAAGAAGGTCTAGAGTCTCCCTCGAGGGGAGCGTCCGTGACTCAGCGTCCGTACGTCGTACTGGTTCTGTCGGGCGGTGGAGCTCGGGCGGCCTATCAGGTCGGGGTGTACGAAGCCCTCGCGGAGCGCGGCGTGCGCGTGGATCTGGTGTGCGGCGTCTCCAGCGGGGCGCTCAACGCGGCCGTGATCGCGGGGAACCCTGCCGACGAACGAGTGGGTCGGCTCCAGGCGATGTGGCGGTCGTTCCGAACCTCCGTGGACCCGGGCGCGCTCCTCCCCGAGCCGTGGGCGACCATGGGTCGGCTGGCCTTGGGAGGGGCCTCGGGGATCGGGCGCCGCGGCATCTATCGGCTGCGCGCCGTCCCCCCGTTCCTGGCCGCGCCCGGGACCCCCGACGCTACGAGCCTCTACTCCTTCGACCCCTTGCGCGCGACGCTCGCGGAGTACGTCGACTGGGACGTCGTCGCGCGAGGGGCGACCCGCATGGCGGTGGGCGCGGTCGACGTCGAGGACGGTCGCCTGACCTTCTTCGACTCGGCAGACGAGGTCGTCGGGCCGGAGCACGTCGTCGCGAGCGGGGCGATGCCCCCCGGGGCGGCGCCCGTGCGGATCGGCGATCGACTCTATTGGGACGGAAGCCTCGCGGGGGAGCTTGCCCTGGGTCCGGTGCTCGAGCGCGTGCTGCGACGTCGCGAGACGAGTCGGGGCATCGTCGCGCTCGTCGTGGATCCGGGCTCCGGCCCGGCCCGCGCGCCCACGACCCTGCTGGACGCCGCGACTCGGCGCTCCGAGATCACTCACGCCGCCCGGGTGCGCAGCGCGCTCCAGCTGTTCTTCGCTCGCTCCTGGGCCGGCGCAACCCGAGGGTCTGCGGACCCGTTCGTCCCTTCCGCGGGCGGTGGGTCCGTGGAGGCAGGCGAGGCCATCGGGGTGGTGCACCTCTGCGCCGCTGAGGGCACGGACCCGGGCCTGTTGGGGCCCTTCGACTTCACGCCGTCGGCGCTCGAGCGCCGGATGGCCCGCGGCCGGGAACACACCGCCGCCGCCCTTCGCGCCACGCCCGTCGACTTCGACCTCTTCGGCGACGACCCCCGACCCGACATGTTCGTGCATGTGGTCCGGGACGGAGAGGTCGTCGACTCTCGGCGGCGCCCCCTGGATGGTACCGACGCCGACGACCACCCCGACGGGGCGACGGGCGACGATCCGACGGAGCTGATCGAGGCGATCAGCCTCCGCATGCCGGCCCTCACCGACGAGGACATCGGGGGAGACCCCACCGAGGACACGTCGTCGTGGACGAGTATCCGGGCCATCCGCCTTGAAAAGGAGTGAGGTCTGCCGATAGGCTCCCTACGCGGGGGGCTCGGCGATGGAAAGCAGCGGAGTGGCCGTGGACAAGGATCCGAACACTGCACCGGACGCCGGCTGCTTGGTGCTGGTGAGCGCGTGCGAGGATCGTCGCGCAGCGGGCACGGCCCTCCTCGTCGACGCCGGTTTCGATGTCTCCAGCAGGTCCGGCGGCGCCGCGGGGCTTGCGGCCCTGCGCCGAGCCGAGGCGCGGGTGGTGGTCGTCGACGCGACGCTGCCCGACATGACGGGGCGGGAGCTCATTCGGGCGGGGCGTCGGTTCGACCCCACGATCGCCTGGATCCTGGTGGACTCGAACCCCCGGGCGCAAGACGTGGTCTCCGCGCTGCGCGACGGCGTGACCGACTACCTCGACGCGGCACTTCTGGAGGAGTCCTTGGCCGGCGCCGCCCGTCGGGCCGTGGCCGAGCGGAGCGCGACCTTCGGGAACTCCACGCTCTCCGCGGGCACGGAGCTCCGGTTGCTCCTGGTCGAGGACTCCCGGCCGGACGCGGTGATGGTCAAGGCGCTGCTGGCCCGCGCCCGTGACGAAGGGACCCCGATCCGGGTGGAGTGGTCCGAGACGCTGTCGGAAGCCCTTGGGCGGCTGAGCGCCGAGGAGTACGACCTCGTGCTCACGGACCTGTTCCTGCCGGACGGGGACGGCCTGGAGACCTTCGTACGCCTGTACGCCGCGGCCCCCCTGGTGCCCATCGTCGTCCTGACCGGCAGCATCGACGACCGCGTCGCGGACCAGGCGGTCCAGTGCGGTGCCCAGGACTACATCATCAAGGGCGAGGTGACCGCCGCCGAGATGGTCAGCCGGATCCGCTTCGCTCGCGAGCGGCACGAGACTCTCCTCCGGCTCGAGCGCTTCGCCCGGGAGCTCGACGCGGGCGAGAGGAGCCTGCAGCGCCTGGTCCACTCGAACGCCCACGGCACGCTGGTCGTCGAGGAAGCCGGCACGATCCGCTTCGCCGATCCGGCCGCCGGCCTGCTGTACGGACGCGAACCGGAGAGCTTGCTCGGCAGGCACCTGGGGTTCGATCCTGCGGAGCCGCCGGACGAGATCGACGTCGGCGGGAGGCAAGGCGCCGCAACCGTCGGCGTGCGGGTGAGCCGGACGACCTGGGGTGGAGCCCCGGCGTGGCTCGTCATCCTCAAGGACGAGAGCGAGTGGCTCGAGGTCGAAGCGGCGCTCCGGGACCTCAACCTCCAGCTGCGGCAGGCGAACGCCCGCTTGGAGACCCTCGCGAATGTCGACCCCCTCACCGGGCTCCTGAACCGGCGCGGGCTGGAGCGCGCGCTCGCCTCGGAGGTCGATCGGCGGGCCCGCGGGGGGCACTCGCTCGCCGCGCTGCTGGTCGACTGCGACGACTTCAAGTCGGTCAACGACACGCTTGGGCACGCCGTGGGCGACGTGGTGCTGCGCGAGATGGCGGACCGGCTCGCGGCCCAGGTTCGGCCGTCCGACCACGTGGGTCGTATCGGAGGCGATGAGTTCCTCGTGCTGCTCCCGGAGGCGCGGAGCGGCGAGGCGATGGTCGTGGCACACCGACTCCGCCTGGCCGTCACCCGAAGCTCGCTGGTGGTGGGCGAGAAGGAGATGCGCGTCACCGTGAGCGTGGGCGTCGCGAACCTGGGCGACGGCATCTCCACGATCGAGGAAGCGCTCGTCGCGGCGAGGACCGGCCTGACCCGCAGCAAGGCCCGGGGCAAGAATCGGGTGGCCGACGGCTCGGCGCGCGCCTCTGAAGACGACCACGAGGAAGAGACGGAGCGAACCCTCGCGGCGATGACTCGGGGCGAAGGGCTGCGCGGCGTGGCCCAGCCGATCGTCGCCCTCACGGACGGCGAGGTGTTGGGCTACGAGCTCCTCGCCAGAGGCCCCGTCGGTCCCCTCGAGGCCCCGTACCACTTCCTGACGCTGGCCTTGGAGCGCGACCGCCTGACGCCGGTGGACATCGCCTGTCTCCGCGCCTGCACGGCTCGGGCGGCGGAGCTGCCGACGCGGTGCGAGGTGCACCTGAACGTCTTTCCGTCGACGCTGCTCGCGGTGGAGGTCGCGCAGCTGCGCGCGCTGCTCCCTTCGGACCGGCCCGCGAGTCGCGTGGTCCTGGAGATCAGTGAGCAGCAGTTCATCGGAGATCCGAGCGCGTTGAGCGAACGGGTCGCCGAGCTCAGGAGCGCCGGGTATCGGGTCGCGATCGACGACGTGGGCTTCGGTCGCACGTCCTTGGAGACCCTCCTCGTGCTCGCGCCCGAGGTGATCAAGATCGACCGCAGCTACGTCGACGGCGCGGCCGCGTCCCCCGCCAAGTCACGACTGCTCCGCCGCTTGGTGGCGGCGCTGCAGCCGCTCGGCGCCGAGCTCATCGCCGAGGGTGTGGAACGAGAAGAGGACGCCGCGACCCTTCGATCGTTCGGCGTCCCCCTCGCGCAAGGTTGGCTGTTCGGCCGGCCCGCCTAGTTGAACGTTGGCGATTGCGCCCGGCGATCGCGACGCCGCGACGATGTCCGCGCGACCGCGGAGGGCTCGGAGGGGCGGAGGCGCGGATGGTGTATGGGACGCGAGTCCCGATTCGGGCCACTCGGGGGTCCCCAGGAGCTCAGAGTGGGACTGGAGTCCCGGATGCCCCGGCTCGGTAGAGCTTGAGCAGGTTGTGACAGAGCGCGACGAGGTTCCATTCCCCTGCGGACCTTGCGCAGGCCGCGCAGCGAGAAGGGGGCGAAGCCCATCGGGTGCTTGATCTGCCCGAAGACCGGCTCGGGCATGACCTCTCTGCGGGCGTAGTGTTCGCGGCCCGACACGGTCCGGAGGCGGTCGTACATGCGAACGAGGGGAGGCCGATCGACGCTTTCCTGGGGCGGTGAGTCCTCCCATCGCTTCCTTCCGACGGAGATGTAGGCCTCGACGCCGGCGGCCTCGCAGTACTCGACGTTCGCTCCGCTGAAGTACCCGTTGTCGGCCAGGAAGACGTCGGGCAGCGCGCCGCAGTTCGCCTCGGTCTGCAGGAGCATCGGGACCATCTGCTGGGTGTCGGGGGCCTGGTTCGAGACATCGGTCGCGACGATGATCTGCTCGTCGGTGACCATCGCCTGGCAGTTGTAGGCCTGCTCGAAGGCTCCGCCGCCCATGACCATGATTCGACTGTCCGGATCGGTGAAGTTGCGCTGCGCCTTCTCGGTGGGGTCGCCGTGTCGGTCGAACTTGGTGCGGTGCAGGACGAGGTCGGTGGGGGCTGCGCCCTGGGGAAGCACAGTGCGGCGGCTCACATCGGACGACCGGTCCGCCTTGGCGCGAGCCTTCTCAGCGGCCTTCCGACTCTTCTTCGCGAGGCGCTCCAGACGACGACGCTCCTGTCTGCTCAGCTTCCGGCCGTCCGTCGGCGGGAGGTCGTCGTCCTCGTCGATGGCGTCCTCCCGCCCTTCGGCCCGGGCTTCCAACTGCTCGGCCCGAGCCGCTGCCGCCTCTGCCTCCAACTCCGCCTTCGCCTGACGGATCCGCTCGAGCCGCGTCTCGCGCCTGCGAAGCTCCTCGGGGAGCTCGTCGCCCCGTCGGTCCTTGCCGTACAGACGGTCCTCGGCTCGGTCCGCCGCCTCCGCTTCGGCGAGCAGCGCGTCGATCTCCTTCTGCAGCCGCCGCTCGGCCTGGGTCCGTCGAAACTCCGAGATCACGGTGTGGTCGGGGTGCTGGTCGCCGACGAGGACGCGGGTTGCCACGTCTTCCCAGGTCGCCGACTCGATCTTCCGAGACGACGTGACTCCTCGGCAGTACGAGTAGATGAGCAGAGCAAGCAGATCCGCGGGTCGTAGGGCACGGCCCCGCGCGGGTCCTTGTCGAGGTACGTCGCCTCGATCGTCGAGATGTCGATGCTCCGCACGACGTCGGCGACGAGTGAATCAGGTGGTCGTCGTCCACCCAGTCGTTGAGCGCCGGGGGCAGCAGGTAGAGCTGAGCAGTGGTCCATGGGCGGAATCGGTGGGACATAGGCCCATTGGATCAGGAACCTGCTCCGGAGTCGATCGTGGCGCGATGCCTCCGCGACATCCGCGCTTCCGCGTCATCCCAAGTGCCCCCGGCAGGGGATCGTCGAGCCGGCTGGATCTATGCCCAACGGACTCCTAGTTGAACGTGCCGCCCGTGAGCACCGTGATGTACGGCAGGAACATCGAGATCAGCACCCCGAGCACGACCACGCCGAGGACCATCGTCATCACGGGCTGAATCAGCGCGATGAGGCGTCGCTGCAGGCGGTCGACCTCAGCACGGAACACGTCCGCCAGGTTCTCGAGCATCTCCGCCATGGACCCGGACTCCTCGCCGATGACGAGCATGTCGCGGGCCATTTCCGGGATGTACCAGAACTCCTCGAGGGGGGTGCTCATGCGCCCGCCGTTCTCCACGCTCGTCTCCATGGCGACGATCGCCTGCTCGAGGGCCATGTTGTCGACGGTCGCCCGGGAGAGGCGGAGGCTCTCGAGGACGGGGACGCCGGTGCGGAGCAGGGCCGACAGGGTCTGGGCGAAGCGCGCCATGGCGCCCATCGTGACCATGTACCCGAGCATCGGCAGCCGGATCTTCATGAAGTCGAGCAGGTAGGACCGGTGCGTGGCGGCGCGGAACAGCATGAAGCCGCCGCCCACGAACAGCGCGACCAACAGGATCTTCACGGTGCCCGACTGCATCGCGTCGCTCAGGTTGAAGACGACGCGGCTGATCCACGGCATGTCGGCCATGTTCATGCCGTCGATCTGGTCGAGGGTCTGGGCGAACAGCGGGGCGATCCACAGCAGCATGCCGATGACGACCAGGGCCGTGAACATGAGCGTGAAGAGCGGGAAGATCAGGGCCGCGCGGACCTTGTCCGCGACCTCGACGTCGTGCTCCAGCGTCTCCGCGAGGTGGCGCAGGTTGCGGCTGAGCTCACCGGCCTTCTCGCCTGCGCGGGCGAGGGGCACGACGACGCCGGGGAGGCCCGGGCCGCGGGTGCGCAGGGCGGTCGAGAACGCAGCCCCGGACTCGACGTCCGACGTGACGCCCTGGACCATCGCCATGGTGGCCGGGCTGGCCCGGCGACGCCCCAGGATCTTGAGCGCGCGCACCATCGGGATGCCCGCGTCCAGGAGCACGGCGAGCTGTCGACAGAAGTCGGCGACCTCCCGCTTGGGGATGGTCCGCTGGAACATGCCGGATGCTTCGGCGGGGGCTTCGGCTTCTGCCGCAGCAGGCTGATTGGTGGCCATGGGTTCGTCTCCTCCTCAGGAATCTCGAAAGGAACGCTACTGGTAAAGGACGCGAATGAACTCTTCGACGCTCGTGACGCCTGCGAGGACCTTCGCGCGTCCGGCGTCGGCGAGCGTGCGCATGCCGCCTTCGACGGCCATGCGTCGGATCTCCGACTCGGGTGCCCGCTCGCTGATCGCCAGTCGCATCGCCTGCGTGGCGCTGAGAATCTCGAAGATGCCCGCGCGCCCGGAGTACCCGGTGCCGTAGCAGGCATCGCACCCCCGGCCGTGCCAGTACTGCACGGTCGGGACCTTCTTCTTCTTGCTCTTCTTCTTCTTCGCGCCCTCTTCCTCGGGCTCGATGGGGCTGCCGGCCTCGGGGAGACCGGCCTGCGTCACCGTGGCGGGATCGGGGACGTGCGGCTCGCGGCAGTTCGGACAGATCGTCCGCATCAGGCGCTGCGCGACCACCCCCACGATCGTGCTCGCGAGCAGGAACGGGGGGATGTTGAAGTTGTAGAGGGTGGTGACGGCGCCGGGCGCCGAGTTGGCGTGGATCGTCGAGTACACGAGCAGCCCGGTGAGGGACGCGCGGATGGCGACCTTGGCCGTCTCTTCGTCGCGGACCTCGCCCACGAGGATGATGTTCGGGTCCTGCCGGAGCAGCGAGCGCAGGCCCCGACCGAAGTCGACGCCGAGCTTGTAGTTCACGGGGACCTGGGAGACGTCGGGGAGCTCGATCTCGACCGGGTCCTCGATCGTCATGATGTTCTTCTGGGACGAGTCGATCTCGCCGATGGAGGCGTAGAGCGTGGTCGTCTTGCCCGAGCCGACCGGGCCGCAGGCCAACACGATCCCGTGGGAGCGGTGCGTGAAGTCCCGCAGCAGGTCCTCGTCCTCCTGGTCCAGCCCCAGCATCTCGAGGGTGGGGACCTCCTTGCTGCCCGCGGTGATGCGGATCGCCATGCGCTCGCCCTTGGACGTGGGCACGGTGCCGATCCGGAAGTCGAAGGGATCGCCGTTGAGATCCAGCTGTATGTGGCCGTCCTGGGACTTCCGACGCTCGGTGATGTCCATGTCCGCCATCACCTTGATGCGCGACAGGACCTCCTCGCCGAGGCCGGAGCGGAGGCGACTCACCTCGTGGAGGATCCCGTCGAGCCGGAAGCGCACGCGCAGGCCGTCGGCCTGGGGCTCGAGGTGGATGTCGGTGGCCAAGATGGCGGTCGCGCGCTCGAGCAGCAGCCGGGCGACCTCCGGCGGGCTGGTCATCCCCGCGAAGGGGTCCTGGTCGAGGCGGAACCCGGCGTTCTTCTTGGAGCGGCTGCGTCCTCCGCCCTTGCGGGAGCGCTTGGTCCGCGCCTTCGCGGCGCGGCTGGTCCAGTCGGCGCGGGCCGCCTCGAAGCGGGTGGGGCTGGTGATGAAGAGCGCGACGTCCCGGCCGGTCATCTGCGCCACGGCCTCGAGCACCATCGGCCCGGGGTGCGAGACGACCAGGAGAGTCAGCCCCCCCGTGTGCTGCGCGTCCACGAGCGGGAGCAGCCCGAACGCCTCGGACAGATCCGGGGTGATGGTCGACGCCATCGTGAGATCGGGGTCCCAGTTCCCGCCCTCGGGCAGCACGTTGATGCCGAAGAATCGGGACTGCACGTCGAGGCCTGCGGCTTCGGAGATCGCGCCCTCTTCGACGAGCACGTCCACGAGCCGGGTGGCGGTGCGCAGAGAGACCTGCCCCGCCTCCTTCACGGCGCGATAGCCGGCGATCTCGCTCTCGAGCAGGAAGTCGAACAGCGGGCCTCGGTCGACGGAGTGCTGGGGCATGCCCGGGGAGGACCGGAGAATCTCCGCCAGGACCGGCGCGGGCACGCCGTGGGACTGGACGGCCTGCCACCAGAAGTCGCGGCCTCCGGTGGTGCCCTCCGGGACGAGCCCCATCGCCTTGAGGCGGGCGGCGACCGGGCCGTCGGCGCCGCCGTGGCGGTCGAGGTACTCGTCCACGGTGTAGCGGGGCACGTCCCCGAGGTGCTGGGCGATGGCCTTGACGGCTTCGTCCGGGGAGCCGGGGGCGTCCGCGTCCGGGCGGGTCTGGGCGGCAGCGTAGGCGCCGGTCTGTGCGCCGTGGGCGCCGGCGTCTCCGTACGTGCCGGTCTCGGCGGCGGCGTCCGACGCGCGTCGGCCGGAGCGGCTGGGGGGAGGGGTCCGCCGGTTCGGGGCGGCGGGGGCGAGGCCGCGGGCGATGGGGGCCGGTCCGGTGGGCCCGGCGAACTTCGGCACCTCGATCTTCTTCGTCAGCCCCTTGACCAGGGCTCCCCAGAGTTGCTGTTCGCCGGCCATGACGCTCCTCGAACGGATCGACGAGGAGTCTCCTCCTCGGTTCAGCCCCCGGCGCTCTCCCGAGCAGCCTCCCCAAGGGGCGGGCGTGAGATGATAGCCCACCTCGTCGGCCCAAGGGGGGCGCGTGGAGCGGTTCAGAGGGCCCGGTGCTACCATCCGGCCGTGCTCGATTCCCTCCTCCAAGGCCGCGTGAGGGCCGCCCTGCGGCACGGTTTGACGCGCGTGATCTGGGGGCGGCGACTCCGCCGGCACGACCGCGTGGAGGTGCTGGGGCACCGGCTCGAGGTCCCCCCCGGGGTGCACCACCCGAAGGCGGACGGGAGCTCGGATTTCTTGTTCCGCACCGTCGGCCCGATGGTCGCGCCCGGCCATCGGATCCTGGATCTCGGCACCGGCTCCGGGCTCGGCGCGCTCGTGGCGGCCTCCCGGGGCGCGGACGTCGTGGCGGTGGACGTGGACGCTGCGGCCGTCGAGGCGGCGCGGGGGAACGTGGACGCCGCGGGCCTCGCGGACAAGGTGGACTTTCGGGTGGGCGACGCGGTGAGCGTGGTCGCCGACGAGGCCTTCGACCAGGTCTGGTGGAACGCTCCCCAGCGCCCGGTGGACCCCTCGGATCCCGCGCGCCCCGCGGGCGCGGCCGGGCGCGACTACGCGCGGATCGCGGCGGTCTTGGAGGCCCTCCCGGCGTGGCTGGGCGAGCGGGGCCGGATGGTCATCTCCATCGACCTGGACTCGGGCCTCGGCGACTTCGTGCGCGGGCACCTGCCCGACGGGTTCCGCAGCGTGCAGCTGGCCTCGAGCCTGCCGGTGGGGAGCCGCTTCATCGCTCTGTCCCTGGGCTGGGACCTGGAGGCCGCCCGGAAGCGACGCCACGAGGAGAAGAACCTGAAGCGGTCCGACGATCAGAAGGCCGCCGTGTCCCGTCGCCGGTGGACGGAGAAGGGCAAGGAGCATTCCGCGGACGAGGTGAGCCCGTGAGGCCCCGCCGGATCATGCGCCGCTTCGTCGCCCGCGCGAAGCACTGGGGCATCCCCCACGTGCACTGTCCGGGGTGCGGCTCGGACAACCCGGTGCCCGAGGACACGTCCTTGCGGACCTGCTTCACGTGCCGGATCGACTGGTTCCGCCACGACCTCACGGGCGACGACGAAGCGGACCTCGCCGCCATCAAGGAGCGCGCCGACGGGTCCTGGGCCATGGCTTGGAGGCCCCTGCTGGTGGACGCGCCCGCCCCCGGCGGCGGCAAGCGGACCGTGCAGCTCCCCTGCGCCTTCATCTACCAACTCGGGCCCTAGAGGCATCCCATGTTCGTGCTGGTGACCCCGGCGCGGGACGAGGCCGAGAACGTCGAGGGCCTCGTGGCCTGCGTGCGACGTTCGCGCTGGCGGCCGGACCGGTGGGTGGTCGTGGACGACGGCTCCACGGACGGCACGGGCGACCTGTTTCGGACCCACGGCGAGGCCCTGGACTGCCTCGACGTCGTGCGGCTGGAGGGCCGGGCGGGCTACATGGGGTTCCACTACGCGGACGTCGTCGCCGCGGGCTACGCGGCGGCCGCCGCCGAGGTCGCGCAGGCGGACTACGCGGGGATCCTCGACGCCGACATCCGGGTCGGCCCCAGCTACTGGTCGGCGCTGCGCGCGGCCCTGGAGATCGACCCGCGCCTCGGCATCGTCTCGGGGGCGCTCGCCGCCGAGGGGTCGGACGGCCGTTGGCGGCTCGAGGCCGGGCAGCGGATCGACCTCCCCCGGGGCGGCCTCCGCCTGACGCGCGGGGAGTGCTTCCGCGCGATCGGGGGCGTCCGCCACGCGCGCGCGCCCGACTCCGTCATGACGGCCGGCGCCCGCGCGCTGGGCTGGACCACCGCGCTGTTCGAGCGGGTCCTGGCGTACAGCACGCGCCCCACGGACACGCGGGGGGACGTCTCGGGCGCGGAGAGCCGAGGCCGGAGGGCCTGGAACATCCACCAGCCGGCCTGGCAGGTCGCCCTCCGCGCCGCGGGCATGTCGGCGTCGGGGCGCATCCCCGAAGGCACGGGGCTCCTCCGGGGGTGGTGGGCGGAGGCCCGGGAGGGCGGCGAGCGCGTCGAGGCCCCGGGGGTGCGCGAGTACTACCGGTCCGAGCGTCCGCGGGAGTGGGCGCGCTCCCTGCGCAGCCGCGTGACGGGGGCCGCCGATCCCCATCGCTTCCTCGCGCCCGTGGAGGTGCCCCCGCTCGACTTCGAGGGGTCGCGTTGATAGACCCCCGCCCATGACGAACGTTCTTCGACCGCGGGTCCTGGTCACGGGCGGGGCGGGCTACATCGGCTCCCACTGCGTGGTGGCGTTCCTCCAGCAGGGCTGGGACGCGGTCGTGATCGACGACCTCAGCAACGGTCACCCGGGCGCCGTGCACGCGGCCGCGCGGCTGGGCGGGCGTGACGTGGAGCTGGTGGTGGGCGACGTGGGGGACCTCCGGCTGCTCCACAACGTCCTCAGCCGGCGGCGCTTCGACGCCGTGGCCCACTTCGCGGCCCTCAAGTCCGTCCCCGACTCCGTGGCGCGGCCGGAGGCCTACTGGCGGGTGAACGTCGGCGGCACCGCCACGTTGTGCGAGGCCATGCGCGCCGCGGGCGTCCGTCGCCTCGTGTACTCGTCGTCGGCCTCGGTCTACGGGACGCCCGACCACTCTCCCATCGACGAGGACTCGGAGCTGCGCCCCGAGAGCCCCTACGGCCGCACGAAGATCCTCTGCGAGGAGATCCTCTCCGAGTTCGTGTCCAAGGGCGGCTGGTCCGTGGCCGCGCTGCGCTACTTCAACCCCGTGGGCGCCCACCCGTCGGCCAAGCTGGGCGAGCACGCGCGGCGGCTGGAGAACCTGGTCCCGCTCGTCCTCGAAGCGGCGGCGGGTCGCAAGGGTCCGGTGGTGATCGCGGGCACCGACTACCCCACCCCGGACGGCACGGCCATCCGCGACTACGTCCACATCTCGGACCTCGCCGAGGTCCACGCCACGGCCCTCGAGTACACCGCCAGGTCCCCGAGCGGGATGTTCGTGTGCAACGTCGGCACGGGCAAGGGCACCAGCGTGCGCGAGGTCGTCGACGCCGCCCGCCGCGTGACCGGGATCGACATCCCCGCGGTCGAGGGGCCGCGTCGACCGGGCGATCCGGCCGCGGTGTGGGCGGACACCACCCGCGCCCGCGAGGCCCTGGGTTGGACCTCTCGGTTCAGCCTCGAAGACATGATCGCGTCGGCATGGGCGTGGCGTACGTCGCACCCCCAGGGCTACTCGACGATCTGACGACGCGGCGGGCCTCGGGCGACCCGGGACCGCATGGCACCTTCCCCCCGGGGGAGGGCGTTGGTAGGGTCCGCCGAATGTGTTCTGGAGTGCGTTCATGATTCGTGTCCTGCAGCGGTTCGCCGCGCTTCTCGGCGTCTTCGCCCTGCTCGTCCCGGTCACCGGTTGCCCCACGGGCCGGGGGGACGACGACGACACGACGGACGACGACGACGCCGTGGACGACGACGACGCCGCGGACGACGACGACGGGACCGGCGAGTGCCTCGACGGGAGCCGCGTGTTCCGCGGCGAGCTCGCCTTCGGTCCCCTCAGCACGCCCGGCGACTTCGAGGCGTTCTGCGCCGACTACGACGCCGTGGAGGGCAACCTCGGCATCAGCGGCCTGAACCTGTCCACCCTCGAGGGGCTCGACTGCCTGTGCGGCGTGAGCGGCTTCGTGTGGCTGTTCGAGAACCAGTCCCTGGTCACGCTCGACGGGCTCCAGGGCCTCCAGTACATCGGCGGCTCCCTGCGCCTCGAGCGCAACTTTGCCCTCGCGAACATCTCGAACCTCGCCGCGCTGACCGAGGTCGGCGGCGAGCTTCGGGTCGAAGAGAACCACTCGCTGCAGAGCCTCACGGGCTTCAACAACCTCGACGTCGTGGGCGAGGGGGTGATGATCCTGAGCAACAGCGCGCTCGCGGACACCACCGGCCTGCAGGGCGTGACCTCCATCGGCGGCGACCTCATCCTCGACGACAACGAGGTCCTGAACAACTTCTCCGGCCCGCCGAGCCTCGCGTCGCTGGGCGGCGTCCTCGAGATCACGAACAACGCCGGGCTGAACGCGGTCGCGGGGTTCAACGAGCTGGCGGAGATCGCCACCGCCATCCCGATCGGGAGCACCGGGTACGAGGTGCGCGTCGCCAACAACCCGAACCTCATCTCGTTCGCCGGTTTCCCCCAGATCGGCACCATGCCCATCGGCCTTTACATCCAGGGAGGCCCGGCGCTGGCCTGGTCCGCGTTCGCGGGCGTCTCGGTCATCCAGGGCAAGCTCGAGCTGCGCGGGTTCGGGGCCAACAGCAGCATCACCGGGCTGAACAACCTGCGCTCCGTCGTCGCGGACCTCATCGTCGAGGACTTCCAGGGCACGACGCTCCCGTTGGCCTCGGTCGCCACCGTGGGGGGCACGCTGCGGATCCGAAACGACTCGCAGATCGTCGATCTGAACGGCCTCGCGGGCATGACGAGCGTCGGCGCGGACCTGGTCATCGACAACAACGACAACCTGACCAGCCTGCTGGGTCTTCACGGGCTGGCGACGGTGGGGGGCAACTTCCAGGTCACCAGCAACGACCAGATCCAGAACGCCCAGGCCGAGGGCCTGCGCGACGCCATCGGTGAGCAGAACATCGGCGGCTCCGTCACGATCTCGAACTGAGGGCCCGGCATGAAGACTCGACCCCTGCTCCTCGTCCTCGCCGCGGGCTCCGTGGTGGCCTGCTCCGACAACGAGCTTCGCCAGATCTACGAGGAGCCGGAGTTCTTCGAGCAGCCCGACGCGCTCGGCCCCACCCAGTGGGAGGACGAGTACCAGCAGCGCACGGTGGCGCAGTCCGACATCCTCTTCGTGGTCGACAGCTCGTGCTCGATGGAGGGGGAGCAGGCCGAGCTGGCGTCGAACTTCGACGGGTTCATCAGCAACTTCATCGGCACCACGGTCGACTATCACATCGGCGTCGTGGACGGCGATCTGAGCAGCATGAGCGCCTCCGAGGAGGGGCGCCTGATCGAGCAGCGCGGCGTGCGCTGGATCTCGCCGGAGACGCCGGACCCGGTGGCCACGTTCAACGACATGGCGCGGCTCGGCTCGGACGGCTCGGGCGCCTGCGAGATGGGCCTGCAGGCCTCCTTCGCGGCCCTGAACGCGCGCTCCACGCCCGGTGGATGGAACGACGGGTTCACCCGGCCCGACGCGCTCCTGAGCGTCATCGTCGTCACGGACGAGAACGACTCCGCGGGCAACTGGGACCCCTTCGGCACGGGCTGCCAGGGCATCGGCCCCGACGAGTACATCCCGTGGCTGCAGGGCCTCCGGCCTTGGACCTGGCAGGACCAGATCATCTTCACCGGCATCGTCGGCGACGAGCCCTCGGGCTGCGAGAACGGCGACAACCAGGGCGACTACGGCGAGGCGTACTGGGACGTCATCGACGCCATGGGCGGCAACTTCTGGTCGATCTGCTCCGAGGACTGGGCCGACTTCCTGGTGGAGCTGGGCCTGGAGGCCGCGGGCCTGAAGCGCTCCTTCTACCTCCGTCGCATCCCGGACGAGACCACGTTGAAGGTCTGGCTGGACGACGTGGAGGCCTCCGCCGAGACGTGGAGCTACGACAAGGTGAGCAACTCCATCACCTTCCCGATCGCGCACATCCCGGACCCGCTCACGCGCGTCCGCGTGACCTACACGCTGATCGAAGACCAGGGCGGAGCGGTCGTCGAGTAGTCGCCTTCGAGGGGCACCTTCCCCCGCCCCCCCGGCAGATCCAGCACGTACGTCGGCAGGCACAGGCCCGAGATCCGTCCGCGCAGCGCGGCCATCAGCTCGCGGCCTCGCTCGACGGAGACCCGGAAGTGCCCCGTGCCCCGGGCGAGGTCGGGGTGGTGCAGGTAGTAGGGCTTGACCCGCCGCCGCACGAGCGCGCGGAAGAGGGCCTCGAGCACGTCGGCGTCGTCGTTCACGCCCCGCAGCAGCACGGACTGGGAGAGCAGGGGGAGGCCCGCCGTGCGCAGCCGCTCCAGGGCGACGTCCGCCCCCGGCGTCAGCTCCCGGGCGTGGTTCGTGTGCACCACCACCCAGGTGGGGACGTCGCTGAGCAGGGCCTCCGCGATCTCGTCGGTGACGCGGTCGGGCGCGGCGACGGGCACGCGCGTGTGGACGCGCAGCACCTGGACGTGAGGGATCGCCCCCAGCGTCGCGACCAGCCCGCGCAGGCGGCGGGGCGAGAGGACGAGGGGGTCGCCGCCGGTGAGGATGACCTCGCGGACCTCGGGGCGCCCGCGGATGTAGTCGAAGGCGGCGGCGAGCTCGGCCTCGCTCAGGAGCCCGCCGGCCGGGCCCACGGACTCGCGACGGAAGCAGAAGCGGCAGTACACGGGACAGACGAGCAGGGGCTTCAAGAGCACGCGGTCCGGGTGCCGGTGTACGACGCCCTCGACGGGGGAGAACGCGTCGTCGCCGATGGGGTCCACCCGCTCCTCGGGCCGCACGACGAGCTCGTCGACCGTGGGTACGTACTGCGCCGCGATCGGGTCCCGGGGGTCCGTCGGATCGATGAGGTCGAGGACGGCGGGGGTGGCGGCCACGGCGTACCGATCCGCCACGCGCCGCACGGCGTCGCGCACGGCGGGGGGGATCAGGCCGCGCCGCTCGATCTCGGTGAGGCTCACCGGGCCGTCAGATGTCGCAGACGGGCAGGTTGAACGAGATGAAGAAGGTCAGGCTCTGGTTCGACCCGATGCCCGAGTCGTACCAGTTGCCCTGGAGCTGGGCCCAGCCCTCGACGGTGCTGCCCACCGCGTCGATGGCCCCCGACAGGATCGTGCCGGACTGGAGCTGGTCGGCGATCTGGTAGGGGGCGGACCCGGCGCCGATGTCGAAGTACTCGTCCAGGTCGAAGTTCGCGCTGTTCACCGGGCCCGGGACGAGCGGCCCGGAGGTCGTGACGTTGAACGAGCCGTGCCAGCCGGGCTCGAAGTAGTCCTTGAACAGGCTGTCGCGGCTCTGGTTGAAGAGCTCCGGGTCCAGGTTGAGGGCGATGAGCTCTTCGAGCTCCACCGACCACGCCTGGAAGTCCGCGCAGGTGATGCCTTCGCCCGCGACGACCTGCTTCACGACCTGGTCCCCGACCTCGTAGACGAAGAAGGCGCTCAGGGGCGGGAGCTCCAGTCCGGGGGGCAGCTGGTTGAAGACGAGGGCGTTCTCGGGGGCCGCGTCGTCGTCGTCCCCGGCGTCGTCGTCGTCGCCGACCGCGTCGTCGTCGTCCGTGGCGTCGTCGTCGTCCGTGGGGGCGCTGTCGTCGTCGTCGCTCGGGGTGTTGCCGCTCCCGCGCCGGTCGTTGCAGGCGGCGAGGGCGAGCAGACCGAGCGAGAAGAGCAGGAGGAAGCGGGGGATCGACATACGAGACTCCAGAGGGATCCGCGTGAGACTGCGCTGCGGAGGCCGGTCCGTCAAGGCGCCCGATCGGCCCGAAAGCGGCGACGGCGGCGGGCGAACAGGGCCGCGAAGGCGATCGCCCAGGCGGCGCCCGAGGGAGCGGCCGGGGCCTCGGCGGAGCAGCGCAGGAGGCAGCCGTAGGGGACCCCGTCCGGGTCCGGCGGGAGCGTCGGATCGCACTCGGGGACGTCGTCCACGCCCCCGTCGCAGTCGTCGTCCACGTCGTTGCACTCCTCGTCGGCGCCCGGGTGCACGGCGTCGTTCTCGTCGTCGCAGTCGCCGTCGCAGGACGCGACCCCGTCCTCGTCTCCGTCCGCCTCGTCCTGGGGCAGCTGCTCGTCGCAGTCGTCGTCCACGCCGTTGCAGACCTCGTCCGCGCCGGTGTGCCGGTCGGGGTCGCCTTCGTCGCAGTCGCCCTCGCAGCCGCGCTCGCCGTCGCCGTCGCCGTCGTCCTCGTCGTCGGGCACGGCGCCGTCGCAGTCGTCGTCCAGGCCGTTGCAGCGCTCCTCGGCGCCGGGGTGGACGTCCGGGTCCGTGTCGTCGCAGTCGCGGTCCTCGGGATCCGGGGCGGGGCCGGGGCAGTAGCCGTCGCCGTCGACGTCGTCGCACGGCGGATAGAAGGTCAGGGCGAAGCCCGCGGACAGGGTCGGATCGTCGCACGAGAAGAGCAGGGGGGCGGCGTTCGCGTTCGTGATCCCGACGGCCGCGGTCGCCCCTCCGTTGCGGGATCCGTCGGCCGTCTGGGTGTCGGCGAAGTGCAGCTCGACGCGCCCGTCGGCCTCGAAGAGCTTCACCTGGAAGCTGAGCGTGTCCGCGACCTCGAACAGCGGGAGCTGGAACCACTCGACCACGAACACGCGCTCGGGGGCCGCCCCCACGATGCTGCGATACACCCCCGGCACCGGGGTCACGAGCTCGATGTCGGTGGGATCGAGGTCGTCGTACCAGGCCCAGATCCGAGGCGTGATGGTGGGCAGCCCGCCGCAGGTGTGGTCCCAGGGGAGGTAGCCGACGGCGCCGAAGGTCAGGGCGCCGTTGCTGTGGATGTCGACGGAGCTGTAGGTGGACCCGTAGAAGGGGAACACGAAGGGCAGCTGCACGGTGCGCGCGTCCTCGTCCCCAAGGAGCAGGAACGTGCCGCTGGTGACGGAGGTGTAGGCGTACGGGGAGCCACCGTCGGTGCTGCTGCGCACGGTGTAGCCGAACGCGTCCGAGTCTCCCGACGCGGCGCGCGCGGGGCCGATCGAGGACGCGAGGAGGAGCGCGACGCACAGCGCGGATCGGGCGAACATCCCCTCCAGCTTACCGACCCCCCCTGGGCAGAGTCCGGGCACCGCCGCCCTTGGAGGGTGACCGGCCGTCTAGGATGGTCCCCGTGCTTCGACGTCTCGCCGGCGCGGTTCTCCTCCTCGGGCTCGCGTGCGGCTCCGAAGCGGCGGACTCCGCCCCGTCGGTCCCCCCCGTCATCGAACCCCTGCCGGACGGAGTCGTCCTCGTGAACGACGTCCCCTTTCATCCTCTCCCGGGCGCCGAGCCCCCCGACGACGCCCTGCGCGCCCGCCTCGCCGCGCGCCTGGCCGCCAAGCCCGACGGCTGGCGTCCGCGCACCAAGCACGTCGACGACCGAGGCCGGCCGAAGTTCACGAACCGGCTCGCGCTGGAGTCGAGCCCCTACCTGCAGCAGCACGCCCACAACCCGGTGGACTGGCACCCCTGGGGGGACGAGGCGTTCGAGAAGGCGGCGCGGCTCGGACGGCCGGTGTTCCTGTCGATCGGCTACTCGACGTGCCACTGGTGCCACGTGATGGAGGAGGAGTCGTTCGAGGACCCCGAGATCGCCGAGGCCATGAACCGCATGTACGTCGCCATCAAGGTCGATCGCGAGGAGCGCCCGGACGTGGATTCGGTGTACATGTCGGCCGTCCAGGCGCTCACGGGGCGCGGCGGGTGGCCCATGTCGGTGTGGCTGGCGCCCGATCGGCGGCCCTTCTACGGCGGCACCTACTTCCCCCCGCGGGACGGCGCGCGCGGGGCCCGCACCGGGTTCCTGACGCTGCTGCACGCGCTGCGCGACCACTTCGACAAGGACCCGGCGAAGATCGCCGCGTCGGGCGAGCAGCTGGCCGAGCGCATCCGCCTCATGTCGGCGCCCCCGGCCGCGGTCGGCGACGTGGACGTGGAGGTCGCGGCCGAGGCGGCCATCCGGCACTACCGCACCGACTTCGACGCGAAGCACGGCGGGCTCGGGAAGATGGGGAACAAGTTCCCGTCGAGCCTCCCCATCCGTTGGCTCCTGCGGAGGTACCGGCGCACCGGCGAGCCCTCGCTCCTGAACATGGCCGAGCTGACGCTGCGCAAGATGGCCGACGGCGGCATGTACGACCACGTGGGGGGAGGGTTCCATCGGTACTCGGTGGACCCGATCTGGCTGGTGCCCCACTTCGAGAAGATGCTCTACGACCAGGGGCTCCTGGTGCCCGCGTACCTGGACGGGTTCCAGGTCACCGGCGACGCCCGGTTCGCGTCCGTGGCGCGCGACGTCCTGGACTACGTGCAGCGGGAGATGACGGCCCCCGGCGGAGGCTTCTACTCGGCCACCGACGCGGACTCCCTCACCCCGTCGGGGCACCGCGAGGAGGGGTGGTTCTTCACCTGGACGCCCACGGAGCTGGAGGCGGTGCTGGGGGAGGAGATGGCGGCGGCGGTGTCCGACTTCTACGGCGTCACGCCCAAAGGGAACTTCGAGGGGCGCACGATCCTTCGCCCCGTGCGCACGCTCGAGGAGTCGGCGGCGACCCTGAAGACGGACGCGGCGTCGCTGGCGAAGACCCTGGAGGCCGCCCGGCGCAAGCTGTACGCGGCGCGCGCCGAGCGCCCGCCCCCGCTGCGAGACGACAAGGTGCTCGCGGGCTGGAACGGGCTGATGATCTCGGCCTTCGCGCAGGCGGCGCTCGTGCTGGGGGAGCCCGGCTACGCGGCCTCGGCGGACGCGGCGGCGGACTTCGTGCTCACCACGATGCGGCGCGAGGACGGTCGCCTGTACCGGAGCTGGAACGCCGACGTGTACGGCTCCCAGGGCGTGCTCGACGACTACGCGTTCCTCATCGCGGGGCTGCTCGATCTCTACGAAGCGACCGGCGACGTGGGTCGCCTCGAGGCCGCGATCGCGCTGGACGCGGTCCTCGCCGAGCACTTCGAGGACGCCGAGGCGGGCGGGTACTTCCGCACGCCGGCGGACGGGGAGGCCCTGCTCGTGCGCGCGAAGCCGACCCAGGACGGGGCGCGGCCGTCGGGCACGTCCATCCAGCTGATGAACCTGGCCCGGCTCGAGGAGTTCACGACGGACGACGCGTACCGCGTCCGCGCGGACGCCACGGTGAACTCGCTGTCGGGGATGTTCACGCGGGCGCCCCGGGCCCTCTCCGACGGCATGCTCGCCCTCGACTGGCGCACGGACCGCGTGCGCGAGGTCGTCGTGGTGGCCCCCGCCGGCCAGGACGCGCGCCGGGCCGCCGAGCCGCTCTTGGCGAAGCTGCGGTCGACGTTCCTGCCGAACCGCATCGTGGTGGTCGCGGACGAGTCGCAGCTCGACGCGCTCGCGAAGGTCGCCCCGCTGGTGCAGGGGAAGCTCGCGCGCGGGGGCGAGACGACGGCCTACGTGTGCGAGCGGGGGACGTGCAAGCTGCCCACGTCGGACCCCGAGGTGTTCGCGGCGCAGCTCGCGGAGGAGTGAACCGCCGCGGAGTGGTCGCGGCGAGGCGGTTCAGGGACCGGCGCTACCCCACCCGGACGTGCATGAGGCCGTGGCCGCACTGCACGAGCCACCCGCCGTCGTAGTCGAGGACGGCGCAGCATCCGCGGTCGGGATCCAGCTCGGCGATGGACCACCCGGCGTCGTCGACGATCGCGGCCACGCAGCGGGTGGACTCGTCGGCGGCCGTCTCGCCGTCGCCGCCGAGGATGAGGAGGCGGCTCCCGTCGCCCAGGTCTTCGACGGCCGCCACCGACGGGAGCGCGGCCGGGTCGTCGTCGAAGGCTTCGTCCACCGGGATCTCGTGTACGTCTCGGAGGCCGTCGCCGTCCACCGCCCCGACCACGAACGTCGACCGGTTCGCGCCCGCCAGGACGAGGTCGTCCAGGGTGCCCGTCCACGCCGTCCAGCGGCCGCCCTCGGGGGGCGCGGGGAGGGATCTTCGCTCGGAGATCGCGCCCTTGCGGCCGTGCACCGCGACCAGCTCGCCGTCCTCGGTCAGCCCCAGGGCGCGCGGCCCCGCCCAGCGCATGCGCCGGAAGGCCGTCCCGTCGCCCGTCTCCCAGAGCAGCTCGCCGGTGGACGCGCGGATGGCCTTGGCGCCCCGGGCCGTGCTCCCGGAGCGGTCGTAGACCATGACGCTGTCGGAGCGGCTCCCCCGCACCAACGACCACACGCCCTCGCCGAGGGGGATGCGGAAGGGCGGGATGTGCGTGTCCGTGTCCCGGGTGGGCAGGTAGAGCAGCGAGGTGCGCGCGGCTTGCCCGAAGGCGCCGGCCTCTTCTTCCCCGAGCAGGATCAGCCCCGTGCGACCGATCTGGACGCCGCGGCACGTGCCGCGGAACAGATCCGGGACCCGGCGGCCGTCGGCGAGCCGCAGCGTGCCGTCGGTGTAGATGACGACGCCCCCGGACAGCAGCCCGAACGCGAGCTCGGGCCCGTCCACCGCGACGGCTCCGGGCAGGGTGTCGGAGGGCGCGGCGGCGAGGGCGGACACGTGAAGCAGGCCGGTGATCACGCCGCCAGCCTACAACGACATCGCCGGGGTCTCGGCCCGCCCGCCCGCGGCGTCGCGACTTCTCTAAGATGGGTTGCTCAGGAGGTCCTGATGTCTCTTCGTTCCTGCGCGCGGGCGATCCCCGTGCTCGCGATCTCTCTTCTGCTGACCGCGTGCCCCGAGGCGCGTGAGCCCGTCATCCAGGTCCAAGCGAACGCGATCGCCAAGTCGCAGTTCGAGGGCGAGTGGTACTTCCAGCGCACGGTCGTGGACACGCCGTACGAGACGGAGTTCACGTTCATCGGCGACCAGGGGGAGCTCGAGCGCATCCGGTGGCGCGTCGAGGAGAACCTGCTCATCGCGCTGCGCTCGTACCAGCGCATCGACGGCTCGGACCCCGACGTGAACCCCGACGGCGAATACGAGGGCTCCCCCGTGGCCGCGTGGCCCATCGAGTCGCACTTCGACATCCGCCGCGACTACAACCCGACGACCGGCGAGGAGGGGAACGTCCTCGTCGAGAACAGCAGCGACCGCCTCTGGCACGAGCGCGAGTACATGCGGGTGGACTGGACCACCAACGTCATCACCAACTGGAACTTCTACGCCCAGGAGGCCGTGACGCTGGAGCCGATGTCCTACGCGGTCACGGACAGCACGTCCGGCAACGCGCCCATCGTGAGCGAGGACTACCTCGAGATCACGTCGGCGTTCATCGCCGAGCCCATCAGCGCCGTGGACCCCAACTGGCCCGACGACGGCGCCTTCCCCCTGTGCTGGTTCTTCTATCACTTCGACGACTGCACGGCCGCCGAGGTCGTGGTGCGCAACAGCTTCATGCGCGTCGAGGACCGCGACTACGAGGCCATCCCCTGGTCGGGGCGGGACATGGAGCTGTTCGGCTACTTCGACGTGCAGCGGTGGACCTACGACGAGAACTACGAGGCCACCAACACCGGCCGCCTCCGCTACCAGGGCACCTGGAACCTGTGGACCGACTCCCACGACGGTCGCACCTGCGAGGCCCCGGCCGAGGGCGAGACCGACAGCTGCTCGGACATCGTCGGCTCGCGCTGCGACGCCCTCGAGGGCGAGTGCACGACCCCCTTCCGCGACCGCGGCCTGCGGACGATCCCGTACCACGTGTCCCCCGGCCTGGACGAGCGCCTCTACGGCGTCGTCGAGGGCGTCGTGGAGCAGTGGAACGTGCCCTTTCGGGACACCGTCAACGGCCTGCGGTACTGGGAGTGCCTCGACGCGGGCGGGGACGACGCGGGCTGCGTCGCCGAGGAGAACGAGGACCTCGAGGTCGTGGTGCTGTGCCACAACCCGGTGGAGGCGGGAGACCACCCGGACTGCGGCGCCGAGGGCCTGTCGCCCCGCCTGGGCGACCTCCGCTACAACCTCGTGTGGTCGCTGGACCACCCCGGCCGCGGAAACCCGTTCGGGTTCGGGCCCGCCCAGCTCGATCCGCTCACGGGCGAGGTCGTCTCGGCCGCCGCGATCATCTACCTCGCCCCCATCCGCTCCTACGCGGCCCGCTCACGCGACATCGTCCAGCTGCTCAACGGCGAGATCGACGAGGAAGACTTCATCGTCGGCAACCACGTGGCCGACTGGGTGGCCGAGCGCGACGCCGCGCTGCTGGGGCGCATGCCGCTGACCCCGGACGAGGCCGCCGAGATGGCCGCCGACGTGCGGCTGCGGCACGAGGACGCCATCCCGCGGTACCCGGGCATGGAGCGCACGTCCGCGGGCGCCGCGCACGCGAAGCGCGAGGTTCAGGGTCTGCTCACGGAGTTCGCGCCCACCGCGACGTCTCGGGACCGCTCGCGCGAGCGGCTGGACGCCCTCATCGGCACGCCCATCGAGTCGATGTTGGTGGACGACGAGGCCGTGCTGCTCTCCGGTCGCCGCCCCGGCGACGCCATCAACGAGGCGATGATCGACGCCGCGTCCCCCTTGCGGCACGTGCGGGACCAGCGGCGTCGGGTGGCGTCCAAGGCCCGCATGGAGCGCAACGCCAAGCGCTGCGTCTACCACCGGGAGTACGCGGATCCGTCTCTGGTGGGCTACGCCGCCGACTACGCGGGCGTCGATCCCGAGGAGATCGCCTGGGACATCCTCGAGGGTGTCTTCAAGGGGACCGTCGCCCACGAGATGGGGCACACGTTCGGGCTGCGGCACAACCTCAAGGGCAGCGCCGACCCGCTCAACTACGGCCCCGACTACTGGGCGCTGCGCGACGACGGCACGCGCGCCGTGCGGTACCTGGACCCCGAGACGCCCGAGGAGATCGCGGCGGGCATCCGGCAGTACCAGACGTCCTCCGTCATGGACTACCTGAGCCGGTTCAACTCGGATCACGAGGGCGTGAAGCCCTACGACCGCGCCGCCATCAAGTACGGCTACGGACGCCTCATGGAGGTCTTCTACGGCGACGAGCTCGCCGACACGAACGGCTGCCTCGTGAACGACCTGTACCAGTCGCAGCTGTGGGGCGAGTCGATCCCCCTGCTCTACGACTGCGACTCGGGCGAGCCCCGGCCGTTCCACTACACCGAGTACCCGGACGTGCTCGGCTCCCTCGACGACCGCCTGGACGTGCCCCAGCGGCTCATGAGCGACGAGTGGGACCTCTCCGGCTTCTGGGGCAGCAACCACGACTACATGGTGTGGAACGACGACGGCTTCTATTGGTGGCCCGTCGTGCCGTACAAGTTCTGCAGCGACGAGTTCGTCGGCTCGGACATCGACTGCCTCTACTTCGACGAGGGCGCGGACCTGTACGAGATCCCGCTGGACCTCTCGGGTCGATACGAGCGCAACTACATCCTCCACAACTTCGCCCGCGACGCGCAGTTCTTCAACGGCGACGGGCACACCTGGTGGATCTGGGACGCGTTCTTCGACCCGTTGATCAACTTCAACCAGTGGTGGGTCCTGGACGCGCAGTTCAACGTCTCGTACCTGAGCGAGGACGACTACGACGCCTTCTACGACTCCGACGAGGGCTACCGCGTGCTCACGATGGGCGCCCGCGAGACCTACAACATGTTCGCGCGGAACCTCGCGCGGCCCGTGCCCGGGACGTACACCGAGATCGAGGACCCGGAGGGGGCCGAGGCCTGGCAGCCGTCGTTCGACGGGACGGACCTGGTGGGGCTCGCCGACGGCCGTCACCTCGACACCGCCTGGGACTTCGACGAGGGCTACTTCTGGGACGACGCGATCCAGCGCCTCGGGTTCATGGGCGAGAAGATCCTCGCGCTCGAGGCCCTCTTCGACCCCACGACCTACTTCCTGGGTCAGGACCAGTCGTCGGATCTGCGCCGCTACCGCGTGAACTACGCGCTCAACTTCGGGCCTCAGCTCGAGGACATCGTGGGTTCGTTGATCACGGGCGAGCACCCGGCGTTCGCGCCCTACGAGCTCAACGGCGACGTCTTCTTCCCGGACTACGCCGACCTCGATCGCGAGCTGCCCGAGGACGCCGTGCCCATCAACCCGGCGGCCGACTTCACCTTGCAGCTGCACACGATGGTGCTCGCGCTGACCCTGCTGCCCGACACGTTCGACAGCTCGCTGATCAACTCGACGCGCATATGGCTGGACGGCGCGGGGGACGAGATCGAGACCACGCGGCCGGTGGTGGCCCACAACGACCCGTCGTCGGGGCTCACCTACGAGGCCGCGTCGTACATCGAGGGCGAGGGGCACGACGCCGTGGAGACGGGCATCGCGGCCCGGATGATCGGCCGCGCCAACCGCCTCGTCGCGCTCCGAGATCACGACGCCGCCAGGATCGAGACCCTCGACCCGGTGGCCGACGAGGAAGAGATCGCCGAGCTCGAGACGAACATCGCGGCCCTGAGCCTCGCGCTCGACCTGCACCGCGAGAACCTCAACGTCATGCGGGCGATCCACCTCGAGCTGGGGATGATCGACTTCTAGTACCCGTCCGAATGCCCGTGTGGAGCGCCGGCTCGGGCCTTAGGCTCCCCCTTGGAGGTCTCTCTTCATGTCTCGATTCGTGGACGTTCTGCCCGCCGCCCTGCTCCTGGCCGTCGCGGGCTGCACCGGCAGCCTGATCATCGACACCCCGGCCGCCGCCCCCGACGACGACGACGACGTCGTGGCCGACGACGACGACGCCGTGGACGACGACGACGCCCTCGACGACGACGACGCGGCCGAGGCGGACTACTCCGCGTACATCGGCTACTTCGTGCTGGTCACCGGCGAGGTCGTCGGGCAGCCCTACGCGGGCGGCTGGGGCTACTTCTACGAGGAGCTGGACCAGGGACGCGGCCCGAACTGCGAGGTCCAGCTGCCCGACGGCGGCGGCTTCCCCGGCGATCCCGCCGCCGTGAACGGCCCGCGCGGCCCCGGCGCCCTGCCGGTGGACGCGGGCGCGTGGGCCCGGTTCTACGCCCCGAACGGCCAGTGGGACATGGAGATGCCCCGCTACGACAACCCCGAGTGGCCCTACTACTGGGCCAACGGCGAGACCGGCGCCCCCCCGATCATCCCCTCGGACATCCCCCTCTCCCTTCAGTGGGCGGGCGGCTCGCAGATGCTCGAGGGGGAGGCCGAGGCCGTCATGTACATGCACCCCGAGTACCGCATGGACTCGCCCACGCTGCCGCCCGACCAGGAGCGGATCGTGGCCCGAGAGCCCGGCGACCTGGTGTTCGAGTGGACGCCCGGCAACGCCGAGGCGGTCGAGATCGCCATGTACTTCGTGGACCAGCAGAACGGTCGCGAGTGGCAGGTGACCTGCGAGACGGCCGACGACGGGTTCTTCCACTTCGACGCCGAGGACTGGGCCCTCATGCCCACGGGCACGCCCGGCGCGACCTGGATCCGTCGCTACCTCCCGAACTGGACCGAGGCGATCCCGGGGCAGCCGAACCTGTACCTGGTGGGGGCGCGCGAGTACCGCTGGCCGCTCGCCATCGAGGCGCCCCAGGACGGCGACGACGACGACGACGACGACCCGAACCAGGACCCGGGCGGCCCGTAGCGATCAGGGCGCGTAGGGGCTCAGCAGCAGCTGGGCGCGGCCGACCTCATCGACGCCGTCGCTCCACCCGCGGCTGCCGACCAGCACGTCGTCCAGGCCGTCCCCGTCGAGGTCGCCCACCGACGTCACGGCCGACCCGGTGAGGTCGCCCGTCGCGCCGCCCGACCAGGCCGACGTCCACGGCGTCACCGTGATCGCGCCGCCCGCCACCGCCTCGCAGCCGAGCACCACGCTCACCATGCCCTCCTCGGTGCTGCTGCCTTCGCCGCCGAGCAGGAGGTCGTCGCGCCCGTCGCCGTCGAGGTCGCCCGCGCTCGCGAGGGACACGCCGAGGCCGGCGTAGGCGTCGGGTCCCAGCACGCGGGTGTCCGCCGAGGAGGCCCCGATGGTCCCGCCCGCGCTCAGGGTGGAGCCGTACAGCAGGTACACGCTGCCCGCCTGCGTGCCGTTGGACGCGCTCTGGGTCGACGCGACCAGCACGTCGGCCAGCCCGTCGCCGTCCACGTCCCCCGCCGCGGCCACGGCCGAGCCCGCGCGATCGAAGGACGCGGCGCCCTCCAGGGAGGCCAGCGCGTCCCCGGGTCCGAAGATGCCGCCCGCGCGCACGTCGCCGCCGGACCACACGTAGGCGCGACCGGCGTCCCGGGGCGTGGTCACGGCCCACTCGGCCCCCGCCACGACGTCGTCGCACCCGTCGCCGTCCACGTCCCCCGCGCCCGCCACCGCGCCGCCGAGGCTGTCCCCGGCCTCCCCGCCCAGGAACGAGATGTCCGCGTTCCCTGCGCCCGAGACGGCGCCGGAGAGGATGCGCGACCCCCGGAAGACGTAGACCTTGCCGCCGTTGACCATGCCCCCCGGGTCGAAGCCGGGGGCCCCCACGATCAGGTCCGTGAGGCCGTCGAGGTCCACGTCGCCCGCCGACGCCATGGCGGTGCCGAACGCGTCCAGCGTGAGCTCCCCGTCGATGAAGAGGGTCGCCTCGCTCAGGGCCAGGTCCGCCCCGGCGGTCACGTTCGCCCCGAAGAACACGCCCACCGCGCCGGCGTTCGAGCCGCCGGGTCCGTCCACCCCCGTCGCGCCGACGGCGAACTCCCCGAGGCCGTCGCCGTCCAGGTCGCCGAGCGCCGCCACGGATGAGCCCACCCGGTCGCCGAGCGCGTCCGCGCCGATGGTCGCGAACGGGGCGATCTCTCCCCCCGCCAGGGCGTCGGCGCCGCGGATCACCAGGAGTCGACCCTCGGACCCGCCGATGGGCCCCTCGTGCAGCGGGGCGGCGACGGCGAAGTCGTCCACGCCGTCGCCGTCGACGTCGCCGAGGGACCCGACCACGTCGCCCATGCGCTCGTCGGGCACCGATCCGGTGACGGTGGCCCAGGCGTCGCTCGCGATCGGGGACGCCGTGAAGGCGACGCACGTCTCCGGGGTGGGGGGCGGCAGCGGGTCGCCCGCGCCGGGGTTGGCCGAGGCGTCCAGGGGGGCGCAGTCGTCGCAGTCGATCACGCCGTCCTGGTCCGTGTCGATCCCCTCGTCCACGGGCACGCTCCCGTCGCAGTCGTCGTCCTCGCCGTTGCAGGCCTCGGCCGCGCCGGGGTTCACGCCCGCGTCGTTCGGATCGCAGTCGCCCTGGCACGGGCCGTACCCGTCGCCGTCGACGTCGATCTCGTCCTCCCCCAGCTCGTCGTCGCAGTCGTTGTCTCGGCCGTCGCAGACCTCCGTGGCGCCCGGGAACACCGCCGGGTTCTGGTCGTCGCAGTCCTCGCACGCGAAGGAACCGTCGCCGTCGAAGTCGACCTCGGCCGCGGGGAGGACGCCGTCGCAGTCCGTGTCGACGCCGTCGCACAGCTCGGCGGCCGCGGGGTGCACGGCCCCGTCGTCGTCGTCGCAGTCCACGCACGACGGGAACCCGTCGCCGTCGTCGTCCACGGCCTCCGCCTCGGGGATCGCCCCGTCGCAGTCGGAGTCGAGGCCGTCGCAGACCTCATCCGCCCCCGGGAAGATCGTGCGCGCGACCTCGCTGCAGTCACCCTCGCACTCGGCGAACCCGTCGCCGTCGATGTCGACCTCGTCGCGCGGGATGACCTCGTCGCAGTCCGAGTCCCGGCCGTCGCAGACCTCCTCCGCGGTGGGGAAGACGGTCGCCCGGCGGTCGTCGCAGTCGCCGTCGCACGAGGACCAGCCGTCGCCGTCTTCGTCCTGGCCGTTCAGGCGCGCGAGGGTCGGGTCGCAGTCCTCGGCGTCGGGGGTCCCGTCGCCGTCCTGGTCGAACGGGTTCCCGAAGAAGATGCAGCCCGACAGGGCCCAGGCACAGGCGGCGAGCGCGACGACGCGGAGGATCCCCATGGACGAAGCCTAGAGCAGGTCAGCGGGAGCGGACGGTCTGGAGCAGGTCGAGCACCTCGGCGAGGTCTGCGTCGGCGGGGAACGCCTCGACCGCCGCCTGCACCTCGAGCAGGGCGACGTCCATCGCCTGGTCGTCCGCGGACACGCGGTTGCCCCGGGGCAGCGACTCGGCGTAGGCCACGATGGCGTCGGCCTTCACGACCTGACGCACGTCGCCGGCGAGCAGATCCTCGAGCAGCAGCGAGTGCTCCTCGGCGCGCTCCTCGCGGGTCGCGGGATCGGTCCAGGTGATGGTGAAGGTGAAGCGCGTGTCGCGGTCCGCGGGCGCCCCGGGGCAGTCCTGCAGGGTGAAGTGGTACTGCATCGAGTCGTTGGGGGCGAGGTGCTGGGGCTCCACCTCGTCGGGGTTCTCGCTGATCTCCTCGCCGTGGAACTCGTCGATGACGAAGCCCGCCGGGATCTCCACCGCCAGGCGCACGTCGAGGGCCGCCACGTCCAGGTTCGAGATGAACCGGCTGCCGCGGAACTGCCGCTCGGCCTCGCCGGGCTCGTCGATGTAGATGTACGACCCCTTGCCCATGTCGGTGACGTCGTCCATCAGGTCGTGGCGGTAGGCGCCGGGCTCGCTCGCCCCGACCCCCACGAGGTAGGTGCCCGCCGACTCGGAGTCGTCCGCCGCGGCGCCGATGATGGCCGCCGAGGTCTGGCCGAGGTTGGCGCCGCCGTCGCTCAGCATCACGACGCGGCTGAGCCGCTCGGGGGAGGCGTGGGACGCCGCGACCTCGTAGGCGGAGACGAGGCCGTTGTGCAGGTCCGTCCCGCCGCCTTCGCGGATGCCGCGGATCGTCTGCACGAGGAGCGGGTCCGACGCGCCCTCCACGACGTGGCCGTCGAGGATGGTGGCGGCCTCGGCGCTCCACTCGACGATCGAGACGAGGTCCCCCTCGCGCAGCGACGCCGCGATCTGCTCCATGGACTCCTTCGCCAGCTGGATCGGGACCCCGCCCATGGAGCAGGAGCGGTCGATGCTGAGGACGAGGTTGAGGTCGGCGCGCTGCTCGCGGGTGCGCTCCTCGGCGACGGCCCCGACGAGCATGGAGTATTTGCCTTCTTCGCCTTCGACCGGCCGCATCTGGGCGTCGATGCGGACCTCGCCGGGGGCGGCGGGCGCGAAGTCGAACTGGTAGTAGTTCAGGAACTCGTGGACGGCGGGCTGACCGGGCGCGCGGGAGCCCGCGTCGATGAGGTGCCGCGTGAGCACGGGCGAGGCCTGGGAGTTTGAGTCGTCGGCCGACATGAAGAGCGTCATGGGCTCGTCCCGGGCACCGACGCACACGTCGTCCACGCCGTCCTCGGGGGCCTCGTCGGGCGGGGGGTTCTCTTCGTCCCCCCAGTCGTCGTCGTCGTCGCCCCCTCCGCGGCCGCCGTAGCCGTATTCGTCCATGGACATGGCGGGGCAGCCCGCGGTCAGGAGCGCGAAGAGGGCGGTGAGGGAGAGGGCGGACGTACGGATCGAAGACATGGTGAAGACCTCCGCTCCGGGGAGGTGCAGGAACAGGGCCTCCCGCGCCGGGTTTCGGCGCGCCCGGTCAGGGGTCTTCTTCTTCCTCTTCGGGGGGCGGCGGCGGGATCCGGGGCCACGTGGACCACTCCGTGAGGTTCTCGGTGGCGGCGAGGGTCGCCTCGGCGATGGGGAAGCGCCAGGCCTGGAAGAGGCCGACCACGTCCAGGCCCACCTCGGCCGACAGCCGCACGATCCACTCGTGCAGCTTCTCCGCGTTGTCTTCGGGCTGCTCGTCGGCGGGCAGGGCGCGCAGGTCGGCGATCACCGTGAGGATGGGGTCCCAGCCGAACTCGTCCTGGAGCAGCAGGAAGATCTCGAGCGTCGTCTCGAGGTTCGCGTCCCAGCCGCTCGCCTCGCCGGCGAGCCAGTCGCCCCGCCGGATCTGACGGCTGGTGCTGTTGATGTTCCCCTGCCACGCCTCGGAGCCCGCGAGCCCGGTGGACTCCTCGAACGCGTACACGGCGGCGAGGGCGTTCATCGCGCCCCGCCACGGGGACGGGGACCACACGTCCGACCGGTAGACGCCCCCGAGGGTGCGCAGGAGCTCGAAGAGCGACTCGTTGCCGAGCTGGAGATCCTCGAACACCAGGCCCCGGGTCCACGCCTCGGCGAGCTCGAGGGGGCGCCCGCCCGCGAGCCCCGTGGCCTGCCGCGGATCCGCGACGATCCGGTAGGGGAGGGCCTGGGCGGCGGTGCGGCGGCCCTCGGTGAGGTTCACGAAGGTCTCGTGAGCGCCCACCGCCGCGTCCAGCTGGGCGGCGAGCGCCTCGGGGCTCTCCACCAGCCCGAGCACGTCCGACGGGCCCGAGACGATCATCCACTGGCCCCCGATCTCGGCCCTCGGGCCGGGCTTGGCGACCTCGGTGTCGGCCCAGCTCGTGTCCGTGGTCTTCCCGGGCGTGTACAGGGGCGCGCCGACGACGCCGTCGAACTCCAGCGTCACGGGGCCGATCCCGTCGCCGGCGGGCACGTCGACGAAGATCGGACCGCCGAAGGCCGTGGCCAGGCGGACCTCGGGGCGGTCGAGGCGCGCGGCGACCCAGGGGCGGGGGAAGCGCGGCGTCGTCTCCGGATTCGCGTCGCCCACCCCCGGCATCGTGTCCAGGAGCGCGTCCCCGATGCGCAGATGCAGGCCGCCGTCCACGGCCCCGGCGGGCACGGTCACGGTCACGGTCCCGCCCGCGGGGGCGTACAGGCCCGTGGAGCGCCGATGGGCCCGGAGCGGGGCGAACGTGACGATCCGCGCCGAGCCCTCGCCGGCCTCCGCGTCCTCGGGCAGGGCGCCCGGGAAGGCGGCCGAGGACTCGTGCACGCGAGGGTCGTCCGGCCCCTGGCCGCCGGTCAGCACGTAGTCGCCCCGCAGGACGAGGTCCGGGAGCTGGCCGCTGCTGAACTCGAAGGGGGAGTCCACGGAGATGACGAGGCCCCCGAGCTCCTCGCGGAGGGCGTCGGTGGCGGCGGCGAGGCGACTCCAGCGCCCCACGAACGTGCCCGCCGTGGCGGGGGCGGCCGAGTCCCGACGGAGGGCCTGCCAAGTCTCGAAGTCGAGCTCCTCGAGGCCCTGCTGGGCCCGCCCGGCGAGCTCCAGCGCCGCGGTGAGGTTGAAGAACGGCGAGGGCTCGGCGACGGGCGTGAGATCGACGTCCGTGGCCGCGCTGTTCGCGTCCGACCAGGTCCACCCGATCCCCGCGGGCGCGGCGGCGGCGACGGTGCGGTACTCGTCCAGGGGCTGCACCGCCGTGAAGGCGTCCGCGGGGTAGGCGCCGCGCGCGAGGAGGAGGCCGCCGCCGTCCCGCAGGAACGTGTGCAGCGTCTCGATCTCGGCAGGGTCGAACCCGCCGCCTTCGCGGTCGCCGACGATGAGGATGTCGAGTCCGGCGAGCGAGTCCGTCGCCAAGTCCACGTCCGGCACCGTGGTGGAGCCGAGGTCGTCGATCCAGTCCCCGCCCGCGGCGTCCGGACCGAGCCCGACGATCGGGTCCTCGCCGTCCCCGAGCCAGGGGAGGATGCGGCGCCACAGCAGGGCCCAGGCGTCGCCGGTGTCGCTGCCCCGGATCGCCCGGGACGAGCCGAACGCGACCACGCGCCCGGCGCCCGCCGTGCCTGCGACCACCACCGGGGAGCCCTCTTCGCTCAGCAGCAGGGGCGTCGCCCCCGGACCCACGGCGGCCACCATGTTCAGGCCCACCGGCACCCGCAGCGGGCCGACGCCCTCCACCAGGTCTTCCGGCACCGCCGCGTGGCGCATCTCCACGGCCCAGATCTGCTCGGGCCCGTCCTCGCACGCCTCGACCGTGGGGAACCGCGTCCGGTCCACGACGTCCGCGCAGGCCCACTCCGTCGCGTTCTCGCGGAGGGTCCGCAGGCGCCCCTGCGTGTCGTGCACCCAGCGCTGGTCCGAGGCCCCGTCGCACGCGGCGGCGTGGATCGCCGAGCCCCCGCCGTCGAGGCACAGGTCGCCTTGGCGGAGGGTCCGGGCGTCGTCGTCGTAGGTCCAGCCCCGTCGGCTGCCCACGTCGCACACCCCCAAGGCCACCGCGTCGTCCACCTGGGCGGCGAGGCAGCGCCCCACCTCGAGGGCGCTCCCGAGCACGATCTCGCCCCACCAGGAGGCCTCCTCGAGCGCTCCGGACGATGCGGGCGCGTCGGGCTCTTCGGGGGTGGGGGACGCGTCGTCGTCGTCGTCGAGGATCGCCGAACCCGGACACCCGGCGAGCAGCGCGACGAGCGCGAAGGGGAGCGCTCTCATTGCGCGAGCGCCGCCGGGGAGAGGGTCACGTCGATGTAGATCTGCGTGAAGCGGTTGCCGAGGGGCAGGTACCAGCCGCCGTCGGGGCGCATGCCGCCGGGGGTCCACGCCCCCACGGACACGCCCAGGAACGGGTGGACCTGGAACGACACGTCGAACACGAGGGAGTAGGACAGCGTCCAGGGGTCGCCTCCGAGGTTGGACGCGGGCGACAGGGTCGCTTCGTCGAAGCGGGGCGACGGGCTCTTGGGGTGCAGCTTGCCGTGCACCGTCTGGAACGTGGCCCCGACGTACAGGCGCTCGTCCACGGCGGCGACGCCCACGTGGAAGTCCTGCACCAGCTGGAAGGCCGTGTTCCGGTACCCGGTGTCCGTCGTGCCCGCGACGCCGAAAGTGCAGCCCGCGGCCGGGGAGCAGGGGCGCGGCGTGAGGTTCGACCACGTGGTGTACCGCTGGATGCGCGGCGACGGCGCCACCGTCCAGCTGAGCGAGATCCCGTCGACCACCGGGGCGGTGACGGTGCCCGTGAAGTACGGGCCCACGCCCATCACGAGCGACTCCGCGCGCGAGACCTTGCTGGTGGGCAGCTCCAAGGCCACCCCCACCCCGCCCGAGAGCGCCTTCACGGGCGGCTTCGGGAGCCCCGCGTCGAGCGACCACACGAAGTTGCCCACCACGAGCTCGTCGTCGAAGGTGTCTCCTCCCTCGGTCAGCTCCTCCGTGAGCGGGATCTTGAGCGACGTCGACAGGTCCTCCGTGAACGAGAACGTCGGCGTGAAGATCCACGACATCGAGTACACGCGCGAGGCCTCCGGGGCGAGGTCTCCGCCGTGGCCGATCGAGAAGGCGTTCTCGTACAGGAACGTGCCCCCGAACCGGTCGGCGACGCTCATGCCCGCGGCGGGCTCGGCCTCGGCCGGCGCCTCGGGGGTCTCGGCCTCGGCGGCCTGCGCAGCCGCGGGGGCGGCGAGGATCGCAGCGAGGAGCGTCGTGGCGAAGGCGTCGCGAACCGGCATTCACCCACTATAGGGGTGTGGGGTCAGCCCGCGCTGCGGATGCGGAGGGGCTCGGTGGTCTCGCCGATGCGCGTGAAGTACGAGCCGACGCGCATGGCCGACATCGCCTTGGAGAAGAGGTACCCCTGGCCCTGGCGGCAGCCCATGGCTCGGAGGAGGCTCAGCTGGTCGCGATTCTCGATGCCCTCGGCCACCACCTCGAGGCCCAGCCCGGCCGCCATGGCGATGATCGCGGACACCAGTCGGTGGGACTCGCCCGTGGCGCCCAGGCCCGAGATGAAGCTCTGGTCGATCTTGAGCGTGTCGAACGGGAAGCGGTGGAGGTGGGCGAGCGACGCGTAGCCGGTGCCGAAGTCGTCCAGGGCGAGGTGGAAGCCGCGCTCCTTCAGCTTGGTGAGCGAGGCGGCTGCTTCGTCCGGCCGGTCGATGAACGCGCTCTCGGTGACCTCGATGCGCAGGTGGGCGGGGTCGGCCCCGGTGTCGGCGAGCAGCTCGTCGATCCACGCCGGGAGCTCCGGCCGGGCGAGCTGCTTCGCGGACAGGTTCACGGCCAGGACCACGTCCTCCGCGATGGGGAAGGACTTCCGCCACAGCACGCTCTGGCGGAACGCGTTGCGGAGCACCCACTCCTCGATCTTGAAGATCAGCCCGGCCTCCTCCGCCGCCGGGATGAACTCCGAGGGGGGGACGAAGCCGCGCGACTCGCTGCGCCACCGGACGAGGGCCTCCAGGCCCACGAGTCGGGGCTTGTCGAGGCGGATGATCGGCTGGTAGTGCAGCAGGAGCTCGCCGCGACGCAGGGCTTGGTGGAGATCGAGCTCCATCGTGGCCTCGCGCAGGGCCTCCGCCCGCATGGCGCCGGCGAACCCCTGACGCCGCCCGCGGCCGCCCGCCTTGGCCCGGTTGAGGGCGGTGAGCGCGTTGCCGAGCAGCTTCTCGGGGCGCTTCATCGACCCGTCGCCCACGGAGTACCCGAGGCTGGCCGACGCGTACAGCGTGTGGGTGTCGAGCTGGAAGGGGCTCGACAGGCCGTGCTGCACGCCCTCGGCGAGGGTCTGGACCTCGTCGTCGTCGGCGATCCCGTCGAACAGCATCGCGAACTCGTCGCCGCCGATGCGGGCCACGGTGTCGCCCGGTCGGAGCCAGCTCGCCAGGCGCTCGGCCACGCCCACGAGGAGCCCGTCGCCCGCCTGCAGCCCGAAGCTGTCGTTCACGGACTTGAAGCGGTCGACGTCGACCACGAGCACGGCGACGCGTCGCCCCGCCGCGCCGTCGCACGCCGCCAGCGCCTGGCCGAGGCGGGCGAGGAAGACGCGGCGGTTGGCGAGCCCGGTGAGGGGGTCGCGCTGGATGCGGTCGGTGATGTCGCGGGTGTTGAGGATGAGGCCCCGCACGTGAGGGTCGTCCAGGCAGTTGCTGACGAGCGTCTCCACGTGGATGTGCGCGCCGTCCTTGCGTTGCATCCGGTACTCGAGCCGCGCGGACGAGCCCTGCTGCTTGGCGCAGCGGTCGATCACTTCCTTGAGGCGGGGGAGGTCGTCGGGGTGGACCGGCGCCCACGCGTCGGTGCCGCGGAGCTCGCTGGCCTCGTACCCGAGGATGCTCTCGATGCTGCCGCCGAGCCACTGGGGCGGGCCGGACAGGGGGAGGATCGTGAGCATGTCGAGCGCGTTGCGGGTGATCGCACGCAGCCATCGCTCCCGGCGCTGCAGCTCCCGCCGCTTGCGGGACTCCTCGGTGACGTCGCGGACCGTGAGGAGCACGCCCGAGGGGCGGCCCTTGAACTCGCAGGGGATGGCCTCCGCGGCCAGGCGCAGGCGTCGCCCGTCGCCGTGTTTGTAGCGGCAGCGGAAGCGCAGGGAGCTGTCCTCGTCGCCGGGCAGATCCTGCAGCTTCTCGAGCACGCCCACGCGCTCCGAGGGGTGCACGCGGTCGAAGAACGAGGTGCCGATGAGGTCGGTGGGCTTGAGGCCGAGGCGCGGCTCGGAGGACTCGCCCACGAAGCCGATGTTCCCGACGTGGTCGAGCACGAAGAGGATGTCCGTGGACTGGCGAGACAACGCCCGGAAGAGGCGGCCTTGGCTCCGCAGAGTCGCGGACAGATCCGCGCCCAGGGTCGGCTTCTTCTCCGCGCTCACGAGTCTCCTCCTCTCCTCTCCTCGGCTTCTTCTCCTACTTCCTTAGGGTACTCGCCCAAGGGCCCGACGCAAAGCACGGTCGGGCGGGGCCGGCTATGATCCGGGCGCCGCTCTGCCGTGGGAGAAGAAATGGGTCGACTCGGTTCGCTGTTGGGTGCTCTCGCCTTGGTCACGCTGCTCGTTCCGCACGCGGCGGCCCGCTCGGACGAAGGCGTGCAGGAGGAGGCTCCGGCCCCCGAGGGAGCGGCGGAGCAAGAGGCGCCCGCCGCCGGAGAGGCGCCCGCCGAGGTCGCCCCGCCCGCGCCCGCCGTCCACCCGCTGCTCGCCGCCGACGCCCCCATCGGCGACCTCCTGCGCGCCCTCGGCGACCCCCCGCCCGACCACTGGCAGCCCGCGGAGCCCTCGCTCGCCGCCCAGGGCGAGGCGATCGTCCTCACGGGCAAGGGCAGGGACCCCTTCGGCGCCTCGGGCCGCCGGGTGTCCGCCGCGTTCGACTGCACCGACTGCCACAACGTCGTGCGCGAGGACCCCGACCTCACCGTGAGCGACCCCGAGGCGCGGCTCGCCTACGCCCAGGAGAAGGGGCTCAAGCTCCTCCCGGGCACCACGCTGTGGGGCATCGTGAACCGCGAGGCCTGGTTCAACGACGACTACCTCAAGAAGTACGGCAGCCTCGTCAAGCCCGCCAACAAGAGCCTCCGGTGGGCCGTGCAGCTCTGCAGCGCCGAGTGCGCCCAGGGCCGCACCCTCGCCGACTGGGAGATGGACGCCGTCCTCGCCTACCTCTGGACGCTGCAGATCACCGTCGGCGACCTCGAGCTGAGCGACGAGGCCCTCGCCTCGATCGAGGCGGCGCTCGAGAACCCGGACCAGCGCCCCGCCGCCGTGGCCGCCATCAAGGCGCGCTACCTCAAGGAGTCCCCCGCGCACACGGGGTCGCCGCCGGACGACCGCGAAGCGGGCTACGGACACGCCGGCGACGCCGCGCGGGGGCAGTTCATCTACACCGAGAGCTGCCTCGTCTGCCACGCGGGCGGCGGCCCGGGCACCTACCGGCTGGGCTCGAACAAGATGTCCTACAAGGAGCTGCTCGCCTTCCGCGCCGAGAGCGACGGCCGCAGCTTCTACCAGACCGTCCGCCACGGCACCCGGCCCTACGGCGTGCCCATGGCGTACATGCCCTTCTATACGAAGGAGCGGCTGAGCGACCAGCAGCTGGACGACCTGCTGGCCTTCCTGAAGGCGGAGGTGGCGAAGTGAGACACGCACCCATGACGCGCGCCCTGGTGATCGCGCTCGGCGCGTTCGCCCTGATGGCGGCCCCCCCCGCGGAGGCCGCCGAGCGCTTCTCCCTGGACGTGAACACGGACGTGAGCGCGTCCCTGCGGGACCTCTCGCCGTCCAACTCGGCCACGGCCGACAACCCCGCCGAGCCGGGCGGAGACCCCTCCCCCGAGGCCCTGCGGGAGACCCTCGAGCGCCTCGAGATCCGCCGGAACATGCTGACGGCGCACCAGATCCTGGCCTGGACCTCGCTGTCGACGATGTTCGCGGCCCAGGCCGTGGGCATGGTCAACCGCGTGAGCCTCCAGACCGGGGCGCCGAAGCGCGGGCAGCTGAACGAGTCCCTGATGGTCCACCGGGTGCTCGCGGCCACCTCGATCGGGACCTACTACGGGGCGGGCTTCACGGCGTGGCTGGCCCCCGGCCCCGGGGGCACGCTCCGGGCGGAGGACAAGGGCATCTCGCAGTGGGACAACACGCGCGACAAGCACATCGCGCTGTCCATCGCTCACGGCATCTCCATGGGGCTCACGATCGCCACGGGGGCGGTCATGGCGAACGCCGCCGCCGCGAAGGACTGGGACGGGCTGGTGGTCGCTCACACCCTCGCCGGGTTCACCACGGCCGGGCTCATGATCCCCGCCGCCGTCGTCATCTCGAGGTTCTGATGGGCGCACGCATCTCCTTCTGGTCGCTCGCCGCCGCGGTCCTCGTTCCCGCGCTCCTCCTCCCCGCCCAGGGGTGCGAGCCGAACCTGCCGTCGGACTGGGCCGTGTCCGGCTTCACCGAGTGCCGCGACCCGGCGGCCGCCGGGGAGGACTACTACGAGCTCGAGATGAAGCCGTTCTTCGAGGAGTACTGCTTCTACTGCCACGCCTCGACGAACGAGGACCGGCACGGCGCCCCCGAGACCAAGAACTTCGACACGTTCGCTGCGGCGAAGACCGCGCCCGGCCTCACCTGGACGCGGGTCTCGTCGTTCGAGATGCCCCCGGTGGGGCGCCTCCCGGACACCGGCGAGCTCGACAAGCTGCTCGATTGGCTCAACTGCGTGTCGGACGCGCCCCTCGAGGTGCCCGAGGAGATCGGGGAGTGCCCCGACGGGTCGACGGTCACGTCCGCGGACGTGGAGGCGGTGCTGGCCGACAACTGCACCCGCTGTCACAGCGCCTCGCTCACCGGAGACGACCGCAACGGCGCCCCCGACGAGTACAACTGGGACACGGCCGCCGACGTACGGGCCTACGACGCCGACGCGTTCCTGTGGAACCGGATCTACCTCGGGGAGATGCCCGAGGACGGGGACATGGCGGACGAGGACGCCTACGTCCTGTGGGAGTGGTTGAGCTGCGGGTCGCCCTGAGGACGCTGATCGCGGCCGTCGCGCTGAGCGCCCTCCCTGCGCAGGCCGACGACGATCGCGACCCCGAGGTGCGCGTGACGCTGATCCCGTCGGCGGGGGTGGTGGCTCCAGGCGCCGAGCTGACCGTGGCCGTCCACTACGTCGTGGAGCCTGGCTGGCACATCTACTGGGAGAACCCCGGGGACTCCGGGCTCGCGACCTCCGTCGAGACGACGGCGCCGGGCGGCTGGGGCGTCGGCCCGGTGCAGTACCCGGTGCCGACCCGGTTCGTCGACGGGGCGGGCCTCGTCACCTACGGATGGGTCGGCGATCCGGCCCTGCTCGTCGATCTCGTCGCCGCGGAGGAGCCCGGCCCGGCGAAGATCTCCGTCGCCACGCGGTGGCTGGCCTGCCAGGAGCGGTGCGTGGTGGGGGAGGCGGAGCGCACGGTCGAGGTGGTGGTGGGGAAGCCGTCGCCCGAGGCGGTCGCCGGGCGCGATGAGCGGTTCGCGGCCTGGCGAGCGGCGATGCCCCGCGGGAACCCGCCCGACACGACGTGGATGTGCACCGAGCTCGGCGCCGTCCTGCACATCCGCGGGCTGGTCGAGGAGGTCGAGTTCATCCCGGGAGCTCGCCTCTCCGAGGCCGGCGGGAGCCGAATCGTCACGTCCCCGGCCGTCGGCCTCCGCCACGACCGCGGCGACGGGTGCAGCCTCGTCGAGTCCCCCGAGCGTCACTACGTGGATCTTCGCGCGCCGCCGCCGTTCGACCGGGGAATCCAGGCGGGCCCATGGGGGCTCCTTCGTCTCGACGACTCCTGGTACTCACTGTCTCCGGACTGCGCGCCGGTCCCGATCTCCGAAGGAACCCCATGATCCGCACCTCCCTGATCTTCGTCGCCGCCCTCGCCCTCGTGGCGGTCTCCTCCGCCGTCGCCGACGACGCGGCCGCTCCGGGGGCCGCCGCCCCCGACTTCACCCTCCCCGACCTCGACGGCGCGACGCACTCCCTGAGCTCGTTCGCGGGCAAGACGGTGGTGCTCGAGTGGTTCAACCCCGGGTGTCCCTTCGTCAAGCACCAGCACGCGGAGGGCCCGCTGGCGGACCAGGCCTCGCGGCACAAGGGGGACGTCGTGTGGATCGCCATCAACTCCGGCGGCCCCGGCGAGCAGGGGCACGGCGTGGAGCAGAACAAGGCGGCGGTCGCGGAGTGGTCCATGGACCACCTCGTCCTCATCGACGAGTCCGGCGAGGTCGGCAAGGCCTACGGCGCGAAGACCACGCCCCACATGTTCGTGATCGACGCGAGCGGGACCATTCGCTACGAAGGCGCCGTCGACAACGCCCCCCTGGGCAAGGCGAAGGGCGCGCCGGTCAACTACGTGGACGCGGCCCTCGCCGATCTGGCCGCGGGGCGCGCCGTGGCCGCGGACTTCCAGAAGCCCTACGGCTGCAGCGTCAAGTACGCGAAGTAGCCGAAGGGGCTCAGTCGTCTTCCTGGAGGGCGACGGAGAACCGAAGCACCGCCCGGAAGATCGACTCCACGCGCTCGGGATCCAGGTCCCGGTCCGCGGCCCAGCTACGCCGGTCCTCGAGCAGGGCCTCCTCGCGGCTGGGGTCGCGCACCCCCTTGCCGATCTTCGACTTGGCCCGCCGGGCCCGACGGGCGAGCCGTCCGCGACGGGCGAGGAGCGTCACCAGCTCGAGGTCCAGCTCGTCGATGAGGTCCCTCACCTCCGCCAGCTCGGGAGACGCCGCCCCCAGCCCGGGGATGCGCACGGCGGCCGCGGCGTCCGTGGTGGTGGCAGGCTCGGGCAGGAGGAGCACGCGGTCGATCTCGCCCAGCGCGTCCAGGAGCGATCGTCGGGCCTCGGCCGCGAACGGGTTCGACCGGTGGAGCGCCTCCAGGAGGTGCCCGGCGTCCGCGCGGACCGTGCGGATCGCGCGCGCGACACCGCGCGTGGACGGGGGGAGCGAGTCCGCCGTGAAGTCGGCGTCGATGTCCAGCAACCCCTTCGCGAGGAAGAACGTGAGCGCGTGAGTGGCCGCCATCGACCGATCGTGATCCTCGGCGGACATGCGCTCCACGCGACACCCGATGCGCACGAAGAGGGCCTCGGCGGCGTCGGCGGCGGCCGGGTGCTCGGCCGCCGGACAGAGGGCCACGCGCAGGGGCCGCTCGCCCCGGGCGAGGCTGGCGGGACCGAACAGGGGGTGCGTGCCGACCCACGGGACGCGGGCGCCGAGGGCGCTCCTCAGCACCTCCAAGGGGCCGACCTTCACGCTGCCCACGTCGATCACCAGGTGGTCCGGCGTGAGCCGACCTCCAAGGCGCGTGAGCAGCCCCTCGAAGCGCTCTACGCCCACGGCGAGGATCACCGTGCGGGCGTCGTCGACGACGGCCTCCGGAGACTGCGCGCGCCGGTGCGCCGGGACGACGGCGTGGGGGTCGAAGGCGACGCACCTGAGGCCGGCGTCCTCGACCAGCCCCGCGAGGGCCGCTCCGAATCGCCCGTGGCCGATGATCCCGACGTCGCTCACGCCCGCTCCTCCAGCGCAGACCACCGATCGTAGAGCACCTCGAGCTCGGGTCCCAGCGCGGTGAGCCGACGCGTGAGGGCGCCCACGTCCGTGCCGTCGCGATAGACCTCGGCCGAGCCCAGCTGCTCCTCGATCGTCGTCTGCTCCGCCTCCAGCGCTTCGATCCGCGCCGGCAGGCCCTCCAGCTCGGCCCGCTCCTTGAACGTGAGCTTCTTGGCGGATGGGGTCGACGTCATGCGCTCACGCGACTTCGTCGGGGCCGGCGGAGCAGCCTCGGCCGCCTCGCGCGCCGCCGCCCGACGAGCCGCCTCGAGGACCTGGACGTATTGGGTCCGCGAGGCGTACTGGACCACGCGGCCCTCGCCCTCGAACGCGAGCACCGACGTGCAGACCCGGTCGAGGAACGCCCGGTCGTGAGTGACGACCACCGCGCTCCCGCGGAAGCCCATGAGCGCCTCCTCGAGCACGCGGAGCGTCTGCAGGTCGAGGTCGTTGGTGGGCTCGTCGAGCAGGAGCAGGTTGCAGCCCTCGAGCAGGAGCCGAACGAGCAGCAGGCGGGCCCGCTCCCCCCCGCTGAGGCTGTGGACCCGCTGATGGAACATCCGGCGATCGAAGAGGAAGCGCTCCAGGAAGGCCGACACGTGCACGACGCGGCCGGCGATCTCCACGTGGCTCGCGCCCTTCCCCGCGGCGAACAGGACCGACTCGTCTGGGTCCAGTCCGGTGCGCTCCTGGTCGAGGACCCCCACGCTGATGCGGGCCCCGCGGCGGATCTCGCCCCTGTCGGGCGCCTCGATCCCTCGCAGGAGGCGGAGCAGCGTGCTCTTGCCCGCGCCGTTGGGCCCGAACACCCCGATCCGATCGCCCGGCAGCAGGGCGAGGTCGAGGTCGTCGATCAGGGGCTTGCCCGGGTAGGCCTTGCCGACCCCGTCGAGCTCCAGCACGGTCCCGCCCACGTCGTCGACCCGAAAGTCCAATGAAAACGCACGCTCACGCGTGAGATCGCGCTGGGCTCGGAGGGCGTCCAGGCGCTGGAGACGGCCCTTCTGCTTGGTGCTCCGAGCCATGGGCGACCGGGCGGCCCACGCGGCCTCGCGGGCGATGAGGGCCAGGCGACGATCCTCTCCCCGCTCCTGCTGCGCCCGCCGCTCGGCGCGGGCCACCAGGTAGTCCCCGTAGCTCCCCGAGTAGGGGACGCAGATGCCGTCCTCCACCTCCACGATCCGCTCGGCGACGGCCTCGAGCAGGTAGCGGTCGTGAGTCACGAGCACCACCGCGCCCTGCCACGTCCGCAGGACCCCCTGCAGCCAGTCCACGGTGTCGGCGTCCAGGTGGTTGGTCGGCTCGTCCAGGAGGAGGAGGTCGGGGGCGTCGAGCAGCACCCGGGCGAGCGCGACCCGGCGCGCCTCCCCGCCGGAGAGCTCCGCCGTCAAACGATCCCGGGGCGGCGCCCCCAGCTTCGAGAGGATCGCGTCGACGCGGTGGTCCACCTCCCACCCGTGGTGGTCGAGCCGGTCCTGGAGGGCTGACGACGTGGCGAAGTCCTCGGCGGCGAGCGCCTCTTCGTAGTCCCTCAGGAGGCGTCGGTGCCAGGCCACCGCGTCGTCCGCGGCCTCGCCCACGGTGCGCCCGGGGAGGGGAGGGTTCTGCCTCAGCAGCCCCAGGCGCCCGTCGGTCGTGACCTCGCCTCCGTCGGGCTGGAGGACCCCCGCGACGACCTGCAGGAGGGTGGACTTGCCCCCGCCGTTGACGCCCACGAGCCCCACGCGGTCCTTCGGGCCCACCCGCAGGTCGCAGCCCCGGAGGATGGTTCGATCGCCGAAAGACTTCTCGATGTCGCGGGCTGTCAGTTGGACCATGACGGGCCGCGGTATAGCAGTCGCGCGCGTGGCGCCGGGGCGGCGGTCGACGATCCGGAAGTCAGCGGCAATACTGCGAACCGACGCGCTCCCCCGAGCGCGCGTGGACTCGCATGCACGTCACCATCGTCAGCCGCGAAGATCTCCTGCCCGCCGTCCACGGCGCGGCCGTCAAGATCGTGCGCACTGCGGAGGGGCTGTCCCGGCACGGCGTCGACGTCACGGTGGTCACGGGGGACCGGGTCAACTACCACCGCTGGGTGGGCGGTCGCCACGAGCTGCTGCAGTACCCGCCCCGCCTCGTCGCCGCCACCCGGGTCGGGCGTCGTCGCGGCAAGCTGCTCGGGATGCTCGGTCTGCCGGACTACTGGCAGGCGGTCGAGGCGCTGCTCGACACGCTCGGGTACCCCCGGGACGAGCACATCCTCTACCGACCCGTCGTGGACCCCGACTTCTGGATCCGCACGGTGTGGGTCGGGAAGGAGCACGGGACGGACTGGTTCCAGGCCGAGTTCCCCGGCTTCGCGCTCCCGTGCTGGGTGGCCGCGCGGCTGCTGCGTCGCCGGTGCTCGCTCGTGCAGCACAACGTCGAGTGGAAGCGGATGGCCGACACGGTCGACCTCCACCCCGACGTGCTCGACCGGGTTCGCGGGATCGAGATCCAGCTCTCGCACCTCATGGACGAGGTCATCGTCGTGAGCCGTGAGGACCGTGAGTTGATGCTCATGGACGACTTCGAGGCGGCCGAGATCACGATCATCCCCCACGGGGTGGACGTCGCGACGTTCACCCGCAAGACGGGCGCGGGCGTCCGTGAGCGCTACGGCGTCCCTCCCGAGAAGACGCTGCTCTTCTTCCACGGGACGCTGAACTACTGGCCCAACACCGTCGCCTGCCGCATCTTCGCCGAGGAGCTGCTGCCCGCGATGAAGGCGCGGGGGCTCAACGTCACCGTGCTGGCGGCGGGCATGAACCCTCCCCGGGACCGATACACCCACGAAGACCTCATCTACGCGGGCTGCGTCGACGACCTCGCCACTCACATCGCCGCCGCCGACCTGTGCGTCGTGCCCCTGCTCGACGGCGGCGGCACGCGCCTGAAGATCCTGGAGTACTTCGCCGCCGGCAAGGCCGTGGTCTCCACCCGAAAGGGGGCGGAGGGCCTGCTGCTGGACGACGGGCGGGACATCCACCTCGTGGAGGACGGCGACTGGGCGACGATGATCGACCACGTCGCTGCCCTGATGGAGGCGCCGGGCCGGGCCCTCGCCATGGGGCACCACGCCCGGACCTTCGTGAGCGCATACGACTGGGAGGCGGTGACGGCGGCCTACATCGAGCTGTACGAGCGTAGAGGAGAGGCGCGCGGCCGCGACTACAACGAGCGGCTCGCGCACTCGGTCAACCGAGACCCGCGTGAGCTGGATGCGCTGGGGACGTCGCTGGCGGAGGAGCGCCGCAAGAGCCGGCTGAAGGTCCTGCGCAAGGAGCGGAAGGGCAACGCCAGCGCGCTCCTGAAGGGGGCGGAGCCGGAGGTCGTGCACTGGGCCGAGGAGTCCGTGAGTCGAGAACTCACGGAGGAGCAGATCACGCGCCACATCCCCGGCGAGATCGACTGGCAGAAGCCGCGCACGATGATCCTGCTGCTGAACAAGCGCTGCAACCTGCGGTGCGACTTCTGCGACCTGTGGCACTACACGGACATGATGCCGTTCGAGTCGGCGATCACGATCATCTCCCGGGCGCCCGCGGCGGGGGTGAAGACCCTCGTGATCACGGGCGGGGAGCCCTTCGTCCACCCGCGGATCTACGAGATCATCGAGTTCGCTCGGAACCTCGACCTGGGCGTCAACATCACGACCAACGGGACCCTCCTGGTGAAGGACCTCGACCGGCTGCGTGAGTCGCGCGTGAGCAGCCTCAGCATCTCGATCGACGGCTTCGAGGAGACGCACGATCGGCTGCGCGGGGTGAGCGGCTGCTGGTCGGACACGATGTCCGCCATCGAGACCATTCAGGCGGAGACGGACATCCACCTGAACATCTACTTCGTGGTGACGAACCAGAACGTGAGCGACCTGGCGACGGTCTACGACCTCTCCCGTGAGCGCGGCATCGACTTCGACTTCTGGCCCGTGAACGGGTACCCGCACCTCTACATCAAGTCCGAGGAGGAGCGCGCCACCTACCAGGCCGCCATCGAACACATCGCGGCCACCAGCCCCACGGTCCGGGACCGCATGGACTACTACCGCTACGGCGTCGAGTACATGGACGGGCGTCGCGACCACTACCGCTGCCTGGGCCTGCTCGAGCAGTTCGGGGTGAACCACGAGGGCAAGCTGGTGCCGTGCTGCGTGTGGGACCAGAAGGGGCTCCAGGTCGGCTCGGCGCTCGACGAGCCCCTGGACCAGCTCTTCTACAGCGAGCGCGCCCAGGCGCTGCGGGAGCAGATCTTCTCCGAGGGCTGCGTGGACCAGTGCTTCAACCACAGCCTCTACGAGTTCCAGTCGGCCACCGGGCTGCCGTTCGTGGTCAAGCCCGCCGAGGAGCCGCTCGACCAGGAGATGGCGCTGATCAAGGAGTCGGGGCAGGCTCGCGGCGAGCAGGCGAAGGCGGCGCGACGAGCCGCGGCCAAGGCGAGGCGCGCGCGCGAGCAGCGTGAGTCCGCCGATGCACAGCGCTCACGCGTCGAGGAGGCGAGTTGACGGCACACTTCGAAGCGGCCGGTCGACGGTTGGACGTCGCGAAGCTGAACCTGCCCGGGAGCTACCTCGTGCTCGAGGTGACGAACCGGTGCCCGCTGAAGTGTGGGCACTGCGCCGTGAGCGAGGCCGACGACGGTCATCCCCACTACGCGGTCTACGAGCACATGCCCGTGGGGATGGTCCGTGAGCTGATGCAGGACCTCCGCGCGTCGGGGCTCACGTACGACGCCCTGATCCTCTTCTGGCTCGGCGAGCCGCTGTCGCACCCGCAGTTCACGGAGATCTACGCGACCGTCCTGGAGTACAGCGGAGACGGGGAGATCTTCAAGAAGATCGAGGTCCACACGAACACGTTTCCGCTGAGCGAGCACATCGCCCGCTCGGTGCTCAACGACCGCTCCGTGCCCCAGGTGTGGCACCTCACGCTCGACGCGATCCGCCCCGAGACCTTCCACGTCATCAAGGGGCTGGACGCGATGGAGAAGTCCACGCGCAACGCCCTGCGGATGGTGCGCCTCAAGGGCGCGACGCAGGCCACGAAGCCGAAGCTCGCGATGCAGTTCATCGTCTCGGACGTGAACGCGGACGAGGCGCCCGAGTTCGTCGACTACTGGGTGAAGGCGTACGAGGAGGCCGGGCTCCCGATCGAGACGACCGGCTTCCACGTGCCCGCGCACGGCCCCGAGAACTACATCTTCCTCAAGAGCCTCGACTGCCCGACGCCCGAGGAGCAGGACCGTCAGAATCGCGTGTACGTCGACCTGATGACCTCGCTGGGGCTGCGGTCGCCCATCGACCCCGACGCCGAGCGTCGGGTGGGCACGGAGGTGCCGCGCACGCTGCTCACGACGTGCTCGGGCTTCTTCAAGTCGCCCACGATCGCGTCGGACGGGCGCGTCACGGTCTGCACCCGGGACAACACGTACCACCTGGTGGTCGGCTCCCTGGCGGACGCGTCCTTCTCGAAGGTGTGGTTGGACTCGCCGGTCCTGAACCGCCGTCGTCAGCTCACGGCCCGGGGCGACTACTCCGAGCTCGACTTCTGCAAGACCTGCTTCATCCCGCACTCGGTGAACTACTCGGGCATCACGCGCGACGAGGTGGAGCAGTTCCTCGAGGGCCGCGGGCTGGACGGCCCCGACATCCCCGCGGTCCCGGGCCTCCCCCCCGGCGCCCGGGCCTACCCCGAGGTCTACGTCGGCCCCGGTCGCGACCAGGTCTACGAAGACCGCACGGGGTCGCGTGAGGAGGCATCCGCATGATGTTCATGAACGACGTCGCGCGGTTCACGTCGGGCGCGGCCGAGACCTTCAAGCTGCGCAAGGCGGACGGCCTGCCCACGCAGATGCACGTGTCGATCACGGACCGCTGCTGCCTGCCCTGCCGCATGTGCGATATCTGGCGCATCAAGCCGGGGGAGGAGCTCACGACCAACGAGTGGAAGGGGATCTTCAAGCAAGTGGCCGACTGGGCGGGGCCCGTGGGGCTCAACTTCGCGGGCGGCGAGCCGTTCCTGCGCAAGGACCTCATGGAGCTGATCCGGTACGGCACGGACCTCGGCTTCACGGTCACGTCCAACACCAACGCCACGCTGTTCAATCACAAGAAGGTCGAGCAGCTCGCGGGGGCGGGGCTCGACATCCTCTACGTGAGCCTCGATGGGGCGACGGCCGCGACTCACGACTACATGCGGGGCGAGGTCGGCACCTTCGAGAAGGCGATGCGGACGCTCGACCTCGTGGACAAGGTCGACAAGCCGCGGGTCGTGGTCGCGATGATCATCAGCCGCAAGTCGATCCCCGAGATCAAGCAGATGGCCGACTGGACGCTCGAGCGCGGGTACCAGGTGGTGTATCAGCCCCTGTTCAACAACTTCGGTCGCACCTACGACCCCCAGTGGTTCGTGAAGTCTCCCCATTTCCCGCGTGAGGAGGACCTCGCGGAGCTGGACGACGCGCTGGACCATCTCATCTCCATCAAGGAGGGCGACGGGCACGTCTGCAATTCCGTCGGACAGCTGAAGGAGATGAAGCGGTACTTCCGTTCGCCCAGCGTGAGCAACGGTCTGCCGTGCAACGCGGGTCATTCGGACATCTCGCTCGACCCCTACGGGAACCTGCTCCTTTGCTTCTGGCTGCCTCCCGTGGGCCACGTGCTCAAGACGCCGATTCCCTGGATGTGGAACAGCATCAAGAGCAAGCGACGGCGGTGGGAGGCGCACAACTGCCCCCGCACCTGCAACATGCTGAACTGCAACTTCGAGCA
>CAZUHI010000048.1:0-55758 GCA_964620495.1 uncultured Rickettsiales bacterium
GCCGATCGCGATGGTGTTGGGGTGGATGGGAGAACAAAGCCGTGCTTTCCTGCTCATGCGTTCCTCGCTGGACCCTGCATTCGGGTCGGTTCGTGTTGTGAACCAAACCCTTACCTTGAGGGCCAGCGGGGGCGCTCCTACAGCGCCACGCTGCGGGAGGGGGACACAGGTTGCTCACGGAAGCGCCTCCTTCCGACCTTCGGCCGCCGGCCCTTCGACCGTCTCCGGATCCGGCTCTTCCCCCTTGGGAGTACCAATCAAGCAAGCCCCCGGGCTCCAATGATGATGATTCCGGGGGCTGTTGCGTTCTCGGCTCCGAGCTACGCGAGCGCCTCTTCGACCTTCGTCACCAGCTCGGCCGCGGTGTAGGGCTTCTGGAGGAAGCCCGCGAGGCCTCGGCCGGCCACTTGGGCGATCGCGTCCTGCTCGTTGTAGCCGCTGCTCAACAGAACCGGCAGGTCGGGGCGTATCGCGCGCAGCTCTCGAAGGCACTCGACACCGGTCATTCGCGGCATCGTCATGTCGAGGAGGACCAGCGCGATGTCGTCCGGGGCATCCCGGAACTTCGTGACCGCGTCCTCCCCGTCGACGGCCTCCACCACCGTGTGGCCGGACCGCTCGAGGACGGCCCGAGCCAGGGAGCGGACGATCTCCTCGTCGTCGACCACCAGCACCCGCCTCAGGGGGGCTTCCGGCTCGACGGCGTAGGCGGGCGTCCTGGAGTCGTCCCCCTCGGGGACCTCGTCCGGGGACTCCGGCAGCAGCACCTGGACCGTCGTGCCTTCGCCCGACTCGCTGTAGACCTTCACGATGCCGCCGTGCCCCCGCACGATGCCCAGGGTCGCCGCGAGGCCCAACCCGTGCCCGCTCTCCTTGGTCGTGAAGAACGGCTCGAACATCTGCGCCTGCGTCTCGCGGTCCATACCGACCCCGGTGTCCGCGACCTCGATGTGCACGTACCTGCCCGGGGCGAGCCCGGCGCTCCCGTAGCTGCGCTGCAGGGACTCCGCGTCGTGGGTGACCGACCGCGTCGAGACCCGGATCGTCCCGCCGTCGGGCCCCAGCGCGTCCGAGGCGTTGGTGATCAGGTTGAGCACCACCTGCCGCAGCTGAGTGGCGTCGCCGTGCACGGACGGTCCCCGCTCGGGCAGGTGGAGCTGGAGGGCCGCCCGCGGGGGCAGCGACGTGCGTATCAGGTCGCTCAGCTCGCGCACGAGGGAGGAGCTGTCGATGGTCTCGGTGACGAACCGTCCCTTGCCCGAGTAGGCGAGCAGTTGCTTCGTCAGATCCGCCGCGCGTCGGCTCGCCCGCACGAGCTGCCCCACCCGGGCCCGCGCGTCGGGGCGGTCCGCCAGCTCATCGAAGACCAGCGACGCGTTGCCCAGGATCCCCACGAGCAGGTTGTTGAAGTCGTGCGCCACGCCCCCGGCGAGCAGCCCGAGGCTCTCGAGCTTCTGGGTCTCCTGGAGGCGCTGCTCGAGCAGCGCGGCGTCTCGCTCGGCCGTCCGCTGCTCGAGGTCGCGGAACAGCTCGTCGCCCCGCGCGCCCAGCTCCTCGATCCGGGCCGCCAGCTGCCCGCGCAGGCTCTCCAGCGACCGAGCCAGGTCGTCCAACTCGTCTCCCGGATCGGCCTCGCTGCGCGCCAAGGCGAAGGCCCGGGAGAGGCCCCCGTCCGCGCCCGCATGGGCCTGTCCGGCGAGCACCCGGAGGTGCCGAAGTACCAGGGCATCGACGAGCAAGAGGCTCAGGATCGCCACCAGCAGAACACCGACGCCCTGGGTCGCTGCGATCGTGCCGAGGCGCTCCCGGGCTCGGTCGGCGGCTCCGTCCAGACCTGCGTGCACCGTGAGCCGCCCCAGCTCGATCTCCTCTCCGCGGTACTGGTAGCGCAGGCGCCACGTGCGCTCGGTGCTTCGCGCGGAGCGTGCTTCGCCCAGGTCGATCGGTCCGCCGTCGGGACGTTCGAGGTGGACGCACTCGACGTCGGGCATCGCGAGGAGCCCGCGCAGCTGCGCGTCCAGCTGTTCGGAGTCGACCGCCCAGAGCCCCTCGGTCAGGGACTCGATCCGCTCCGCGCCGATCCGGCTCAGGGAGCCCTCGACGTCCGCCACATCCCGGCGGTAGTCCAGCGACAACTGGAGAAACGTCGCGAGGGCGACGACGGCGGCGCTCGCCACGAAGATCGCCAGGAGGACCTGGCGGCCGACGCTCAGGCGACGCCTCACGGGTGCCCCCAATGCGCGGCCACGCCGGGGAAGTCCGTGAGCGGGTGCTCCCCGAGGACACGGCGCACGATCGCCCGGCCCTCGCCCGTGCTCTTGAGCCTGCGCAGCTCCCCCGCCAGAGGCTCCGCCAATGCGCTCTGGTCGCTGTGCAGGAAGAGGAACATCGGGCGGACCGCGAGCGGGGGGTGCACCGGCACGAACCGGTCGGTGAGGCGCCGATCCGCCAGGAGGCCGATGCCCATGGACTCTTCGAACACGGCGACCTCCGCCCGGCCGCGGGCGAGGTGGTCGAAGAGCAGCGCCGGCGTGCGGATCGACTGCAGCGAGGCGGCTCCGGCCAGGTTCTTCTCCAGGATCTTCCACCCACGGACCACGGCCACGTGCGAGTCGGAGAGGCTCGCCCAGTCGTCGACCTGGAGCTCGCCGGGGGAGGCGAACGCGACGAAGCGGTAGTCCACCAGCGGCTCCTCTACCCGATGCAGGTTCGGGTAGAGCTGATCCATCTGCTCGATGCGCGGCCCGTCCCCGTCGTCCACTCCCGCAGAGACGAGGCGCAGGCTCCGTTCGGCAGGGAGAATCTCGGCCTCGATGCTCCTCCCGAGAGCCGCAGCGGCGGCCTCGAGGACGGCGAGGAACACCCCGGGTCCCCGGTCGCTCGGGCCCAGCGGCCACAGCGCGGTGTGCGTATTGATCCGCAACGGGCCGGCCGCTCGGGCTCCCCGCACCCCCCCGGTCAGCACGGCCGCGGGCAGCAGGGAGGCCGCCCGCAACACGTAGCGTCGACTGATTCGCTCCACGCGTTCGAGCCTACCTGTCGTGAGACGGCCCGGTCTCGGCCCCGCGGCGCTACCCTACGCGCCATGAACGAACCACGTGTAGCGGTCCTGATCGATGCCGACAACGTCTCGGGCGACCACGCCTCGGCCGTCCTGGAAGAGGCCGGCCAGCAGGGCCGCGTGATCATCCGACGCATCTACGGCGACTGGACCGAGAACGCCCTCAAGAAGTGGAAGCGCGTCCTGGCCGATCTGGCCATCGCGCCCGTGCAGCAGTTCCAGAACACGGTCGGGAAGAACGCCACCGACTCGGCGCTGATCATCGACGCCATGGACCTGCTCCACAGCGACTCCGCCGAGGTGTTCTGCCTCGTGTCCAGCGACGCCGACTTCACGCGCCTGGCGTCCCGCCTCCGGGAGGCTGCGCACGTGGTGGTGGGCATCGGGCAGAAGAAGACGCCGAAGCCCTTCGTCAACGCGTGCGATCGATTCATCTTCATCGAGAACCTGACCCGCAAGCCGCGGGCCGGGAACTCGAAGCAGGCCGCGGTCGAGCCGGAGGCCGCCGAGCTGCTCGAGCGCGCCTTCGACGACGTGGAGAACGAGGACGGGCTCGCCTACCTCGGCGGGCTCGGCAGCGCGCTGCTGAAGCTGGACCCGTCCTTCGACTCACGCACCTACGGCTATCGCAAGCTGACGGACCTCGTCGTCGCGCACCCGAAGTTCGACCTCCGCACCCACCCGACGAAGAACGCCAAGGTGGTCACGCGCAAGAAGTAGCAGGTCGCCGGGTAGAACGTCGCCATGTCCTCCGCTCCCCCCGACGGCCTCCTGATCGGCGACGACGGCGTCGCCCGCTGTTTCTGGGGCGCGTCGCACCCGCTGTACGCGCCGTACCACGACCACGAGTGGGGCACGCCCGAGGGCGACGACGTGCGCCTGTTCGAGAAGATCTGCCTGGAGGGGTTCCAGTCGGGGCTGTCGTGGCTGACCATCCTCAAGAAGCGCCCTGCGTTTCGCGAGGTGTTCCACGGGTTCGACATCGACGCCGTGGCGGCGATGGGGGACGCCGACGTCGAGCGCCTGATGACCGACGCCCGGATCGTGCGGAACCGGCGGAAGATCGAGGCCACGCTGCACAACGCCCGGCGCGCGATGGACCTGCGCGACGAGGCCGGCTCGTTGGCGGCCTACTTCTGGACGTGGGAGCCGCCGCGTCGGTCGGTCGGCCTGGACTGGGCGACCCTCCGATCGACCCCCACGACGGCCCGAAGCAAGGCCCTGGCGAGGGATCTGAAGCGTCGTGGGTGGCGGTTCGTGGGTCCCACCACCGCCTACGCGTTCATGCAGGCCATGGGCCTCGTGAACGACCACGTCGCGGGCTGCGCCGCCTACGATCGCGTGGAGGAGGACGCCGCCGCGTTCGTGCGGCCGCGGGTCGGAAGATCCAGCACCTCCAGCGGCGACTCCAACCACCACGTCGGCTCGTAGGGGGCGAGGCGCCCCCGCGGGTTGGGACCCCACAGGGCCGCCGCGGTGCGGACTCCGGCGGCGCGACCGGACGCCAGGTCGTGGGTCGAGTCCCCGACGAAGACGGTCGAGTCGGGGCGCGCGCCCAACGCATCGAGCGTCTGCCGCACGGGCTCGGGGTGGAGCTTCGGGTGCGGGCAGCCCGCCCTCGTGCAGCCTGCGAACCGTCTCGGCGGCGCCCGGGAAGAAGCGCATCTCGGAGTCGTGTCGCTCGCGGACCCAGGTCCGGAACGCCTCCAGGAGAGCCTCGAGCTCCGCCTCGTCCCGGGCGAGCTCGCGGAGCTGAACCACCAGCGGCGTGCCGATCCCGCGCAGGAACAGGTCTTCCGGCAGCGGCTCGCCGCGGTGCTCCGTCATGAGGTGACGCCACGCGGACAAGAGGAGCGGGATGCTGTCCAGCAGCGTCCCGTCGAGATCGAAGAGGACCGTCGCGACCATCCCGAACCCCACCCGTGGGGCGACCGCTTCACCGAGTGACGAGGGGAGCCGCTCCGGATGTTCGAGGGGACGGTGGCCGGGGCGACGCTGCGCGCTTGCCGCACCGAAGAGAAGAACCTCTCGTCCCCGGCCGAAGCAGGCGTCGCTTCGGGGGATTCCGAGAGGTTCTTCTCGCTCCAGGGTGAAGCGAGCGCTCGGTGTCCTCCTGAAGCGGCTCGCTATTCTCCTGAGAGTCACCCCCTACAGGGGGTTGCTGGAGGCCTCTGGCGGGCGATGGACGTTGTGAACGAGATCGAGATCACGAGCGCGGAGCAGCTGCGTGAGTGGCTCTCCGTACACCACTCACGGCGCGAATCGGTCTGGCTCGTCACCTACAAGAAGCACGTGAGCAGTCAGTACGTTCCGTTCGGCGACCTGGTGGACGAGGCCCTGTGCTTCGGCTGGGTGGACAGCAAGGTCCAGCGCGTGGACGCCGACCGCGTGCGCCGGTTCCTCTCCCCGCGGCGGGCGGGCAGCGCCTGGAGTCGCGTCAACAAGGAGAAGATCGCCCGGCTCGAGGCGGCGGGGAGGATGGCGTCCGCGGGCCGGGCCGTGGTGGAGCGGGCCCGAGAGGACGGCTCCTGGACGTGGCTGGACGAGATCGAGGACCTGGTGGTCCCCCCCGACCTGGCGGAGGTCCTCGCCGCGGAGCCGCGACTGCGGTTCGAGTGGGAGGCGTGGCCCGCTTCCTTGCAGAAGGGCGTGCTGCGCGAGCTCAAGTCGGCGAAGACGGACGCGACCCGGCGACGTCGACTGGAGAAGTGCCTGCAGCGCGCGCGGGACGGGAAGCGACCTCTCTAGAGCACCAATCAGATAGTCCCTCGGTCGCCTCGCGCGCTCGGCACCACTGGGCCGTCGTTGCTCCTCTTCGCGTGTCCAGACACGCGTCATCGTCGCGCCTCGCCCCCGCGGCGCCGCTCTTCGCGATGCTCGGTCACGACTACCAGATCGGTGCTCTAGAACCCGCGGAAGAACGGACGTCCGTGGGGCAGGCCCGGCCACGGGAAGGCGGCGAGGACGAACACGGCGAAGACGATCACGCCGATCGCCATGGGTCGGTGTCGGTCCGGACCTTGGCGGCGGGTGCTCATGGCCCTGCCCACATGGGCCGCGACCACGGCCAGGAACATGGTCGCGGCGTGCTCGAGCCCCCAGAAGCGCACGACGCTGTCCTTCATCGCCGCCCCGAAGTCGGCGAAGGCCGCCTTCGCGGTGGGGCTCAGGAAGAGGTAGAGCACGAGCCCGAGCACGAACTGGAGGTCCAGCGCCATGAGAAACGTCTGGTGGCGCTGCTCGTCCGATGCGCGCCAGGGCCGGTAGCCCAACCACCCCGTGATCGCCGTGACGAACGAGACCAGCGCGAGCCCGAGGACGATCCAGCGGAGGTAGGAGTGGAGCAGCAGGAACAGGTCGTACATGGCCGGATCGTAGCGGAAGAGACGCCCCGCCGGCCTTCACCCGTTGCCTCGATCGACGGGGTGCGCGACCCTCCGGAGCGTGACCCGACAGATGCCTCTCTTCGGCGGCCCGGAGCCCCCGGACCCGCCCGTCGCCGCGAGCGCCGGGGAGGGCGGGCTCGCCCTGGAGACCCTCCGCACCGTGTTCGGCTTCCCCGGGTTTCGGACCGGCCAGCGGGAGGCGATCGACGCGTTCCTCGCCGGCCGCGACGGGCTGGTGGTGATGCCCACCGGGGGCGGCAAGTCCCTGTGCTTTCAGGTCCCGGCGATCGTGCGACACGGCGTGGGGGACGGGCCCACCCTCGTCGTGAGCCCCCTCATCGCGCTCATGGACGACCAGGTCTCCGCGCTCCGGAAGGCGGGCGTCCCCGCGGTTGCCATCCACTCGAATCAGGACGGGAAGAGGTGGCGTGAGCGTCGCGCGGAGGCGGCCGAGGCGGCCCTGATCTACGTCTCTCCCGAGCGGCTGGCGTCGGCCTCGTTCCGGACCTGGCTGGGGCGCATCGACGTCGCCGCCGCGGCCGTCGACGAGGCTCACTGCGTGTCCGACTGGGGCCACGACTTCCGCCCGGACTACCTCGGCCTCCACCGCCTCAAGGACGAGCTCGACATCCCCGTGCTCGCGCTGACCGCCACCGCGACCCCCGAGGTCATGGGGGAGATCGCCGGGCGCCTCCACCTCGAGGCGCCCTTCGTCCATCGGGGCGACTTCCGCAGGCCGAACCTCAGCCTCTCGGTGGAGTGGGTCCAAGCGGACAAGGCCCGGACGCGTCGGGTCGTCCAGCTCGTGAAGGCCGCGCGCGCGGGGGCGACGCCGGGTCGCGCGGTCGTCTACTGCGCCACGCGCAAGCGGGTCCAGGCCGTACACAAGGCCCTGCGCGCGGCCAAGCTGCCCGCGGTCTACTACCACGCGGGTCGCTCGGCGAACGCGCGGCTCAACGCCGCCGCGGCGTACGAGGGGGGCGACAAGCCCATCGTGGTCGCCACCACTGCGTTCGGGATGGGGATCGACCAGCCCGACGTGCGGCTGGTTGTCCACGCGAACGCCGCGGGGTCCCTGGCCGCGTACTACCAGGAGGCCGGGCGCGCCGGGCGCGACGGGCGCCCCTCCCGCTGCGTCCTCCTCTACTCCACCGCCGACGCCGTGACCCACGCCCGCCTCCGAGGGAAGGCCCCGGCGCCGGGCGCGCTCGCGGGCTGGCGGGCGATGGAGCGGTACGTCCACGGGACCGGCTGCCGCCAAGGCGACATCGTCCGGTACTTCACCGGCACCGACCCCGCTCCCTGCGGGACCTGCGACGCGTGCACGGATCCGGCGTCGGTCGCCGAGGCGGTCGTGAGCGAGCGTGAGCGCTCGACGGAGAAGCGACGCGCCAGGGTGGCCAAGCGCGCCGTAGACCTGGAGGTCACCCTCTCCGCCGCGCAGGAGGCGGCGATCGTCGCCTTCGTGGGGGCCATGCGGAGGCCCGCCGGGAAGCTGCTGGTGGCGCGGGGACTGCGGGGGAGCAAGGCCAAGGCCGTGAAGCGTCGCGGCCTCGCCAAGAACCCGGAGTACGGGACCCTCGGAGATGTCCCCGAGGCGCGGGTGGTCGCGGCCATCGAGACCATGCTCGACGACGGGCGGCTGGCGCCGAAGGGTCGCAAGTACCCCACCGTCTGGCTGCCCGACAAGGCCGTGCGCGCGCCCCCCGACCCCGACGCCAGGCCGCGACGCCCCCGGGCCACGGGGCTCGAAGCGGCGCTGACCTCGTACCGTCGAAAGGAGGCGAGGCGTCGTCGCTGGCGCCCCTTCCAGGTCCTCACGAACGACGTGATCCGCCGCATCGTGGCCGAGCGGCCGCGGATCCGCGGCGACCTCCTCGCGATCCACGGACTCGGAGAGGCGAAGGTGGCGAAGTTCGGGGACGCGATCCTCGACCTCGTGGAGGAGTTCCCGTCATGACGGGAAGCAGCGACGGAGTCTGGGTGTACAGTCCGAAGCCGATGCAGCGGTCCTTCGCCCTCCTGGTCACCCTCCTCCTGCTCGCGGGGCCCAGCCTCGCGCGGGCCGAGGACGGCGTGGCTGCGGGTCCGCTGATCCCCCCCGTCGACGACCAGGGCCGGCCCTTCCCGGATCCTGCGTTGGTCGGTGAGGCGAAGGCGCGGACCGTGGCGGGTATCGCGGCCACAGGGGTCGGCGCGGGGCTCATGGTCGGCGGCCTCTTCTTCGGCTCGTCCGTCGCCCGCGGCGAGATCCCGGGCAACAACCTCACGTACGCGGGCCTGGGGGGGATGCTCGGCGGAGGCATCGGACTGCTCAGCGCGGGCGTGCCCACGCTCTCCGTCGGCGTCTACACCGCCAAGCAGCTCGACCGCACCATCAAGGGCGCCGAGAAGGTCCCGCGCACGGTGGCCAACGAGCGTCGCTTCTGGGACGCGGTGATGGGCGAGCACATCGGCCGCACGATCGCCATCGGCGGGGGCGGGACCCTGCTCATGGGGGTCGTCTCGATCGCGGGCGTCTCCGCCACGATCGACACCGAGTACTACAAGCCGTGGTACTGGGCGGCCGTCGCGGGCACCCTGGGCGGGGGAGCCGGCATGGTCGGCCTCGGGGTCCTCATCGAGCGAAACTCACGCGCCAAGCAGGAGGCGATCCGGGACGAGGTGGACCCCTATCGGAAGAAGCGCCTCGAGGGTGCCCCGTCCGAGTCGGACGCGGCCCCTGCCTCCACGTCCTCCGTCGAGCCCATTCTCGGGGTCCCGGTCCCCACGCTCGTGCCCCTGCCGCCCACCGAGACGACCCCGGGCGGGGTCTCTCTGGGGCTCGGCTGGAGCTTCGCCTTCTGAGCCCGGCCATGCGCCTTCACCCGTCCCTCCCCTCGCTCGACGCGCCCCCCGATCCCGACCTCGGGACGGCCCTTCCGGATCTCGGCCGTGAGTCCATCCCCGGGCCTCGCTCACGCGGCTGGGTGGACGTGCTCGCGGCTCATGAGTGTCCGGCGATCACCGCCCGCCGGGCGCGACGCAGCGACACCTTCGGGGTGGACCAGGATCCGGTGGTCTGGGCGCGGGCCTGCGGCGCCAACGTGTGGGACCCCGACGGCGTCCGGTTCGTCGACCTCACGGGGGGATTCGGGGTGGCGTCGGCGGGGCAGGGGAACGATCACGTGCGCGCCGCGGTGCACGCCCAGGTCGACCGGCTGCCTCACGGCCTCGGCGACGCCTTCCCCGCCGTCGGTCGCATCCGCCTCGCGGAGTCCCTGGCGCGCCTCACTCCCGGCGACCTCTCGCAGGTCATCTTCGGCAGCTCGGGCTCCGAGGCGGTCGAGGCGGCGCTGAAGACGGCGGTCATGGCCACGGGTCGGTCGGGCGTGGTCGCGTTCGAGGGCGGCTACCACGGTATGTCCCTCGGGGCCCTCGCCGTGAGCCACTACCGTGAGGCCTTCAGGGCCCCCTTCGCGGGGCGGTCCGGCGACGAGGCGACCTTCCTGCCGTTCGGGGAGGATCCCGCCGAGATCGGCTTCGTGCTCGACGTGGAGCGCCCGGGAGCGGTGATCGTCGAGCCGATCCAGGGCCGCGGGGGGGACCGGACGCCGCCCGCGGGGTGGCTGCGTGAGCTGCGTGAGTGCACGCGGTCGCGAGGGATCGTCCTGATCTTCGACGAGATCTTCACCGGGTTCGGGCGGGCCGGGCGACTCTTCCAGGCCGGGAGCCCCGACGCGGACGGCGTGGTGCCCGACCTCCTGTGCGTGGGGAAGGGGCTCACGTCGGGGTACCCGCTCTCGGCCTGCGTGGGGACACCCGACGTCATGGCCGCCTGGGGAGCGAGCCGCGGGGAGGCCCTGCACACGTCCACCTTCCTGGGTCACCCCGTCGGCTGCGCCGCCGCGCTGGCCGTGGTCGAGCTCTTCGAGACGGGCGGACTCCTGGGCCGGGGGCAGGCCCTGGGCGAGCACATGGGCGCGACGCTCACGGCGCTCACGCAGCGGCGGAGCGAGGTCTTCTCGGGCGTCCGTGGGCGGGGCGCCATGCGGGGGCTGGAGCTCCGCGACCCGAGCCGCACCTTCCCCCTCTGCCGCGCCTTGCTCGAGCGCGGGTTCCTGGTCTTGCCGGCCGGGCTCGAGGGGGAGGTGATCTCGTTCACGCCCCCGCTCACGCTCACGCTCACGCAGTGGGACGGCGCCGTCTCGGCGCTCGAAGGGGCGCTGTGAACGCGCGCAGCGACGCGCTGCACGGCCGCGTGCAGGCGGCGATCGCGGGCGGGGAGTGGACGGACGAGCGGTTCGACGCGCTCGCTCGCGACCTGTTCGCGCACCAGTTCGACGGCTGCCCGGCCTACGGCGCCTACTGTCGGGGCAAGGGGGTGCAGCCGGGGCCGCACCTGCGGCACGGGGACATCCCGGCGGTGCCCACCGAGGTGTTCAAGCGGGTGGATCTCTGCACGTTCCCCGCGGAGGAGGCGGCCGCCACGTTCCTCACCAGCGGCACGACCCTGGGAACCCGGGGTCGGCACTTCCTGCGACGGACCGACACGTACGTCGCCTCGCTCGCCCCGCACCTGGACCGACATCTGCTCCCCCGCGGAGGCGCCCCGACGGTCCACGTCCTGGCCCCTCCCGCGTCCGAGGATCCCCACAGCTCGCTCTCCCACATGCTCCAGTGGGCCCTCGATCACCGAGGCGGGCCCCGCTCACGCTTCCACTGGGGCGCCGGAGGACCGGACGTCCCGGGCTTCCTCGCGGCGGCCTCGAAGGCGGGCCCGCAGCTCGTCCTGGCGACGGCGCGCGCGCTGCAGGCCGTGTTGGACGCGGGGGCGTCTCCGATCTCCCTGGGCCTCGGGAGCGCGGTGATGGAGACGGGCGGGTTCAAGGGCGCCACGCGGTCCCTGCCTCGGGTGGAGTTCTACCGGGGCATCCGGCGGTTCTTCGACCTGCCGCCGTGGGCCGTGGTCTCCGAGTACGGGATGACGGAGCTGGGCAGCCAGGGCTACCACGCGTCCTTCGCGCATCGCGCCCTCGTGGGCGAGGAGGACGACGACCAGCCCCTCGTGTTCCCGCCGTGGTGCCGCGTCGGCGCCGTGGATCCCGACACGCTCACGGTCCTCCCCCAGGGCTCACGGGGGCTCCTGAGGTTCTGGGACCTCGCCAACGTGGACTCGATCGTCGCCGTGCAGACGGCGGACGTGGGGGTGGTGACCCCCCGGGGGGTGCTGCTCGAGGGCCGCGCCCCGGGCTCCGCGCCGCGTGGCTGCTCCCTCGCTGTGGACGAGCTCATGCGTGGCGTGATCGCATGATGTCGCTGCTCCGGTGGCTCCCGGGGGTCGACGACGAGGCGGACTCGCCCCGGCCCCGGGTGGAGGACGACGCCCACCGTCGCCTGCACGTGGACGACTCGTTCACGCCCTCCGGCCTGGGTACGCGGCCTCCGGTCCCCGTGACCTACGCGCTCCGGGGCTGCGCGTCGTATCTCCGTGAGGCGGGCGCCGCGCTCAAGGGCCTGGCGGCCGGCCACCGAGTCGCCGCGCTGGACCGCGTCGGGCGCTCGTGGCTGGACCCGCAGGACCCACACCGCCGAGAGGCTCTCGAGCGTCTCCCGGGGGAGCTGCGGTCGACTCCAGAGGTGGTCGCCTGGGGCCTCGACGCGACATTCCAGGCCTGGACTCGGGAGGCCCTCGCGGACTGGGCCGCCGGCGCGACGTCGACCGCTCACGCGACGCTCACGGGGCACGTCTGGGCGGGCAACGTCTTCACCGCGGGGCTGCCTCCGGTGGTGGCGTCGCTGCTCTGCGGGGTGCCCGCCCTGATCAAGGCCCCGAGCCGGTACCCCACGTTCGCGGCGCTGTTCGCGCGCTCGGTCGCGGATCACGCGCCGGAGTTGGGCCCCTGCGTGGGAGCAGCGGGGTGGTCTCGAGTGGATCGGGCCGCCACTCACGCGCTGCTCACGGCGGACGAGGTGTTCGCCTTCGGAGACGACGAGTCGGTGGCCGCCCTGCGGGCCGACGGGGGCTCCAGGGTGCACGGGTTCGGCCGCAGGTACTCCGTCGCTCTCGCGTCCGCGACGGCGAGCAGTGCAGCGCTCACGCGGCTCACGGACGACCTCCTCGCCTACGACGGACAGGGGTGCCTCACGCCGAGGTGGGTCTTCGTCGAGGGCGGTCTCGACGCGGCAGTACACCTCGCCCGTCGAGGTGCGGAGGCCCTGAAGGCGGCCGCGACGCGACTGCCGGGGGCGCCCCTGGGCGTGGCCGAGGGCGCCGCCCGCCAGGCGTTCCTGGGATCCGCCGCCTTCGCGGGGTGGTCCGGCGGAGGTCCGGGCTGGGCCGCGGCCGCCACCGCCCACGACCCCTCGCTCCGGACACCCCCGCGCTGCCTGCACGTGGTGGCGGTCCCCCGGCGGGCCGACGTGCCCGGCCTCCTGTCACCTCTTGGCCGCCGACTGCAGGGGGTCGCCCTCGTGGACGTGGACGCGCCCGCCGACCTGTTGAATGCTCTGCGCGCGCTCGGGATGTCCCGGGTGGCTCCGGCGGGTGAGCTTCAGCGCCCGCCGGTCGCCTGGATTCACGACGATGTCGACCCCCTCACCATCCTCGCCGGCCGCTGAGTCGAGCCTCCAGGAGCGCTCCCTCGAGTCGCTCGATTGGCCCTTCGTGGTGGAGGCGCTGGCGGAGCGCGCGTCGACGATCGCCGGGCGCGAGGCCTGCGAGGCGATCGGGTTTCACGGTCGACCCGCTCACGCCCGGGACGCCCTCGCCGACCTCGCGGAGATGCTCGAACTCTTCGAGCAACAGTCGGCCCCCCCGCTCGGCAGCATCGGGGACCTGCGGGTCCTGCTCACGGCGGCGGTGAAGGGGGAGATACTCGACGGTCCGTCCCTCCTCAACGTGTCCCACACCCTCGAGGGCTTGGAGCGGCTTCACCTGCACCTCGCGCGCGACCCGGAGCTCGCTCCCCGGCTCTGGGCCGTGGTCCGCGACATCCGCCCGATGCCCGACCTCGCGCATCGCCTGCGGGCGTCCTTCGACTCCCGCGGAGAGCTGTCGGCGTCCACCTATCCGCAGCTGAGCTCCCTGCGGAGCAAGAAGGCGCGGCTGCACCAGCGCATCCAGTCGACCCTGAACACGCTGCGGGGGGAGGAGCGCTTCACGTCCGCGCTGCAGGACGACTTCCTCGCCATGCGGAACGACCGGTACGTGGTGCCCGTGCGCAGCGGCCACAAGCGGTCGGGGCTCGGGATCGTGCACGACACCTCGGGCAGCGGGCAGACCGTCTTCATCGAGCCCTACGAGGTGATCGAGGCCAACAACGACCTGAAGATGGCGGACGCGGAGCTGGCGCGGGAGGAGCGGCGCATCCTCCGGTCGCTCACGGAGACGGTGGGGTTCGCGGCGCCGGTGATCCGGATGGCCCTGGAGGCCGCGACGCACATCGACGTCGTGCACGCGAAGGCGCTGCTCGCCCAGGACCTGAAGGCGACCGTCCCGGCCGTGGACGGCGCCCCCGGGTTTCGCCTCATCCAGGCCCGACACCCCGTCCTCGTGCTGCGCGGGCTGGACGTCGTGGCCAACGACCTGACGCTCGGAGACACCACCAGGTCGCTGATCCTCAGCGGCCCCAACACCGGCGGAAAGACCGTCACCCTCAAGACTCTCGGGCTCTCCGCGCTGCTCGTGCGCGCGGGCCTCGCGGTGCCCGCGGACGAAGGCAGCAGGGTCGGTTGGTTCGACCTCGTCCTCACCGACATCGGCGACTCCCAGGACGTGGAGGGGGACCTCTCGACCTTCTCCGGGCACGTGCTCAACCTGGTGGAGATCCTCCGCACGCTGGACGCCGCGCCGGAGTCGGCGGGCCTGGTCCTGCTGGACGAGATCGCGGCGGGCACCGACCCCGTCCAGGGCGCGGGCTTCGGGCGCGCGATGCTCGAGGGCATGCTCGAGCGCGGGGTCCTGCTCGCCACCACGACGCACTACCCGGAGCTCAAAGCGCTCTCCGGGGCCGACTCGCGGTTCGTCAACGCGCGCGTGGAGTTCGACGGGGACGAGAACCGGCCGACGTACCGAGTCACCGTGGGGCAGGCGGGCAGCTCCCACGCCCTGGACGTCGCCGCGGCGCTGGGGGTGGAGGAGGCGATCCTCACGCGGGCGCGCAGCTACCTCGGGGACGCGGCCATGCACGTCGAGGACATGCTGTCTTCGGTGGAGGCGCAGCTCCTGGCGGCGGAGCGGGCCCGGACGGCGGCCGAGGCCGCGGCGGAGGAGGCCGAGCGGCACCGGGCCGTGGCCGAGGCCGACCGCAAGGAGCTGGAGAAGGAGCGGCGGCACGTCGAGCGGACGGTGCGCTCGGAGTTCCAGCGCGAGGTCCACGGCTACCGGGAGCAGGTCAAGGCGACGATGCGGCAGCTGCGCACGGAGGCGACCGAGGCGCAGGTGGAGCGGGCTCGGCAGCGCGTCCGCGAGGGGGCGGCGGCGGTCCTCGGGACCCTCCAAGGCGGCGTCGACGACGTGGACGGCGTGGACTGGAGCGCGGCGAAGGTCGGGGATCCCGTCCGCGTGCTGAAGCTGGGCAAGGACGCGGTCATCGCGGTGCTCCCGGACGCGCGCGGCAAGCTCTTCGTCGAGCTCGGCGGGCGTCGCATGCACGTGAAGACCGTCGACCTCGGGCGAGGGGCCCGGCTCCCGTCCAGGAAGAAGAAGCCGAAGGCGAAGTTCCCGTCGTCGAAGAAGTCCTCGAAGAAGAAGGCCAAGGCCGCCGCGCCCTCGGAGGAGCGGGAGGCCCTGGAGCTGGACAGCGCGATCCGGAACCCCTCGAACGTCGTGGATCTGCGGGGCGAGACGGTGGACGAGGCCCTGGGTCGGGTCGACCGCTTCCTGGACGAGGCCTCGCTCTCGGGCGAGCCCTTCGTGTTCGTGCTGCACGGCCTGGGGACGGGCGCGCTCCGCAACGCCGTGCGGCAGCACCTGCGTCGGTCGGGCTACGTGGGCAGCTTCGCGCCCGGGACGCGCTCCCAGGGCGGCGACGGCATCACCGTCGCGCGAATCAAGTAGGCCCGGGGGCGGTCAACCGTCCTTCTCGAGGGCCTTGATCTCGCCGTTGAGGTACTCGTACCGCGTCTCGAGGTGGGTCAGTCGCGCGTCGAGCTGGGCGTCGGTGAGGTCCGCGTCCTCGGCTCGCGCCTTCGTGACGGTGCCCTCTTCGAAGGCCGCGATCTGCTCCTCCACCTTGGCCAGCTGGGCCCGCAGGAGCTTCAGCCGTTCGCTGCGCTCCCGCTCGACCTCCGCCTGCGTCTTTCGGCGCTGGTCGCGACCGTCGATGGTCTTCCCCTCCTGCCGCTGGGCGTCCGTGGGGGGGAGGTTCGGGCGGAGCTTCTGGGCGCCGGCCTCTTCGGCTTTCTTCTCCTGGAGCTTCACTCCGAGCTGAATGGCGTCGGCGGCCTTCGTGCGCTCGGCGCGGTCGCGGTAGTACAGGGGCACGAGGTCGAGCGAGTCCACGCCGTGAAAGACCCCGCGCTCGTCCCACCAGGTGAAGATCCAGCGCTGCTCGTCCGGCTCGTCGTCCCCGCCGATGATCACGTAATCCGGCTGTCCCGACTGCCCGAGGGCAGTCGCGGGAGCGAGGGCGAGGGCGAAGAGTGCTCCGACGAGGAGCGGGACGATCTTCATGACGGACACCTCGAGGCGACGAAGCCGCACCCCATCTACCATAGGGTCGCGCCCGCCCGTTGTCCCGCCCAACAGGCCGATCCGGCGGTCGACTCGGTCCCGGGGTACATTGCTCCGCGCATGGCCGTCCGAGACTCCGCAGCCCGCGCCCTGAGCCGCGCCCGGGCCCTCCGCATCGTCCCCGAGGCGCTGCTGGGCGTCGACGCCCCCGCGGCCCGCCCGGTCCACATGCACCTCGAGCACACCACGGTCTGCGACCACGTCTGCTCCACCTGCGTCCGCGCCGACGTGCTCGGGATCGACGGGGTGGAGGAGCACATGCCGGTGGATGTCGCGAAGGCGCACATCGACGCCGTGGCGCCCAAGTTCTTGTCCCTGAACGGCATCGGCGAGCCCCTGATGCACCCCGAGTGGGACGTCATCAGCCGGTACGCGATCGAAGAGCACGGCGCGTCGGTCGGCTTCGCCACGACCGGCACCTTCTTCCGCCCCCAGGCCGAGCGGATCGTGAACAGCGGAGTGGGCCTGATGAAGGTCTCGTTCCACGGCGCGAAGGCCCGCACGTACTCGCGCCTCGCGTCGGGGCGGGACCTCGAGGTCGTGAAGGACGGCATCAAGGCGGTGATCGCGGAGAAGGCGAAGGCGGGCAAGGGGCCGTCCGTGCGCATGAACTACGTCGTCTCCGAGCAGTCCTACGAGGAGATGCCCGAGGCGGTCCGAGTCGCGGCCGAGACGGGCATGGAGGCGATCTACTTCAAGGGCGCGCTGGTCCCGAAGGGGCGCAACTCCGGCCTCGCGGGCGAGCACGACATCTTCAAGCTGCGCGCGAACGTGTTCGAGTCGGACAAGCTGGCCAAGGAGCTCGGCGTCGCCACGAACCTGGACCACTGGAAGGCCGACATCCGGCGTGTGGGCAACGTGCCCGTGGAGCAGCGCCCCCCCCCGCCGGGTCGATGCCTGATCCCGTGGATCTCCGTGTTCGTCCGCATCGACGGCACCCTGCTGCCCTGCTGCAACTGCACCTTCATCCCCGACGAGGGCGGCATGGGCCGCGTGGGCGTGGACGGGACGTTCGAAGAGGTGTGGCGCGGCGAGGCCTTCTCGAACATCCGGCGCGAGATGAAGAACGGCGAGTACAGCCTGAAGATCTGCCGCGACTGCCCCGACCCGGTGACCATCCCCCAGGTCGGCGGGATGGCCATGAACAAGCTGTGGCCGGGCTTCCTCAGCAGCTGACCCGTGAGCGTCGCCTCTCTGTTCGCCGCGGCGATGCTCGCGACTCCGGCGCCCGCCCTGGACGCCGCGCCGCCCGCGCCGGATCCGCTCGCCGCCCCTGAGGCCGACGACCTCCGACGCGCCGGCGGGTTTCTCTCCATCCTCGGCTTCAGCGGCGTCGCCTTGGGGACGGGGTTCATGATCGCCGACTCCGACTCCGACTCCCCGTTCGGACCCAAGGAGGACCAGGAGATCACGCCGCGCGGCCCGATCGCGATCGGGATCGGGGCCACGTTCCTGGTGGTGGGGCTCTCCCTCGCGCTCCCGCCCGCGGTCGACGGCCTCGACCTCCGCGTCGCGCCCGCGGGCCCGGGGCTGGTCGTGCTCGGTCGCTTCTAGCTCCGGGGGCCCGGCGCGGCCCCTCGGGGGGACCTACCGGGAACGCCCGCCTGCGGACCGAGTTCCCCCCGGTTATCCTGCCGGGCGATGCACGTCTGCTTCGTCACGCGGCTCACCGAGCACCTCGGCATTCAGCTCCTCGCGGCGCTCCTCGACGGGGCCGGCCATCGGGTCGACCACGTCTTCGACCCCGGCCTGGAGTCCGCCGGTCTGTTCCCCGCCGACTGGAACCCGGGTCTGCTCAACACGGACGAGCAGACCATCCAGATGATCCTCGACACCGGCGCGGACATGGTCGGTTTCAACCTCGAGATCAACACCTTCTCGTGGTCGGTCGAGATCGCCCAGAAGCTCAAGTCGCGGAACCCGGACCTCAAGATCATCGTCGGAGGCGTGCACGCGACGACCGTCCCCGACGTAGTCATGGAGTTCGGTTGCTTCGACTTCCTGTGCATGGGCGAGGGCGACGTGGCGTTCCTCGAGCTGCTCGAGGCGATGGACAAGAACGGCGACACGACGTCGATCGGCAACATCCACGCGCGCCTTCCGTCCGGCGAGATCGTCAAGAACCCCGTCCGCACCCTCCTCAAGAACCTCGACGACCTGCCCTTCTTCGACAAGTCGATCCACTACGACCTGGCCCCCGAGTTCAGCCGCGAGTACCACACGAACACGTCGCGGGGCTGCGTCTACAGCTGCTCCTTCTGCTTCTATCAGCCCATCCAGAAGGTCTACGGCAGCCGCTTCCGCAACATGCGCTCCGTCGACAACGTGTGCGACGAGATGGAAGCCGCCGTGAAGGCCTGGCCGTCGATCAAGACGGTCACCTTCCACGACGAGGTGTTCACCGCCAACAGCCGCTGGCTCGCCGAGTTCGCGGACAAGTGGCCCGCGCGGGTGGGCCTGCCCTTCTCGATCATCACGCACCCGGAGCTCGTGAAGGAGGAGACGGCCCATCACCTGGGCAAGGCGGGCTGCGCGCACGTGATCATGGGCACCCAGACGGTCAACGAGAAGAGCCGCGACATGCTGGCCCGCACGGAGACGTCCGAGGACGTGCGTCGCGCCGTCACCTCGCTGCGGGCGCAGGGCATCTGGACCGTCGTGGACCACATCCTCGGGATCCCCGGCGAGACCGACAAGGACCAGGACGACGCGCTGCTCTTCTACAGCTCGATCAAGCCGAACGTCATCAAGGCCTTCTTCCTGACCTACCTCCCCGGCACGGACATCAACGAGCAGGGCCTCGAGTCCGGCATGTGGGACCTCGAGCGCCTCAAGGCGGCCGAGCGCGGGCACATCGACAGCTGGCTCTTCAAGGGCGTGGGCGACATCCCCGAGTGGCGCGCCTACTACCAGCTGTTCACGCTCTTCACGGTGGTGCCTCCGGACCTCATGCACTGGGCGGTGACGAAGAAGCTGCACCGCGTCATGAAGGTCCTGGACCCGGTGTTTCTGCCGTCGCTCTTCCTCCTCCCCCGCGTGGCGCAGTCCCTCATCGGCGGCGAAGAGGAGCAGCCGCGGAGCTACGTGAACTACCTCCAGGGGCTGTTCCGCTACTGGACGAAGCACCGCTTCCCCGACCAGCCGCAGCTGCACAAGGCCGCGCGCACCCTGCTCCGCCCGAGCAAGGAGATGCGCACCTGGCACGCCGCCACGGGCTCCCCCGCCTGGTAGTCAGCGGGCCGCGCGGATGGCGGCCAGCTCCCCCTGCAAGCGCTTGAAATCGGGGTGCGTCGGCACCTTGGCCAGGGTGTCTTCGATCACCACGTCCGCTTCGTCGTAGCGGCCGAGCTCGACGAGGCAGAGCGCCTTGATGAGGTTCGACCGCGGCCCCGGGGCGTTGACCTGCTCCTTGCGCGCGACGGTCTCCAAGGCGGGGGCGCAGCGGCCCATCCCGAGCTGGGCGGCCGCGAGGTGGATCCACGCCGGGTCGTACTCGGGCGTGCGGGCGACGGCCTCCAGGTAGAGCTGCTCGGCCTCCTGGAGACGGCCCTCTTCCTGCCTCGCGTCGGCCAGCCATGCCCAGTGCACGCCCACCTCGGGCGCGTGGCGGATGCCCGACTCGGCGAGGGCCTCCGGGCTCGACCAGTCCTGGACGGACTCCCGGGCCCCGAGGATCACCAGGCCGCCGTAGAGCACGACGATGAAGACGCCGGTCCGTCGGGCGATCCCGGGGCGCGCTTCGTCGAGGCGGCTCAGGCCCGCGCTCAGCCCGCCGACCAGGGCCATCGCGCCCACGGCCCACGGCGCGTACAGGTACCGACCGAAGCCGCCCCAGTCGGGGACGGTGGTCACCATCGCGACGGGCAGGAGGCAGGAGCCGAGGGCGAACACGAAGAGCGTCACCAGCGGAGCGCGCCGCCGCAGGAGGACGGCCCCGGCGGTCACCGCGACCACCCCCACGGCGCAGGCCGCGACGACGCCGGTGGAGACCGTCGCCCACTCGTACCCGAGGTGCCTCAGCCCCCGCGGGGTGAGCGTGACGGAGGCACGCAGCCCGTCCATCAGCAGCAACGGGAGGCGGCGAAGGGCCTCGATCCGTTGGCCGGAGTCGTTGCCTGCGGCGCCGAGCCCGCCCACCGCGGACGCGCGCATCACGAGGAAGATCCCGGCCGCGATCCACGCCGGGACCAAACGCGACGGCCTCAGACCCCGCGCCACCAGCCACAGGCTCATCACCGGCAGCAGCAGGAGCGGGCTCTCCTTGCTGAACAGCCCGAAGAGCATCGCGGCGAAGCTCGCGCCGAGCAGGAGCGGGGTCTTCGAGGCGTCGCCGTCGGCCTCGCGTTCGGCGATCACGTCGAGGATCCACACCGCGAGCAGCAGCCCGAACGCCGCCATCGGCTCGGCCAGGGCGGCGACGAACAGGTACGCCTCCGAGGTGACCGGGTGCAACCCGAACACGAGGGCCGCCGACGCCGGGCCCGGGCCGTCGCGCCCGGACGGCAACCAGCGGCGAGCGAGGACGAAGACCATGAGCGTCGCCGCGAGGTGGAAGAGCAGGCACAGCGCGTGGAAGCCGGGGGCCCAGGGCCCTCCGAAGACGGCCCAGCCCCCCACCAGCGCGGTGAGGAACATGGGACGGTAGAGGTCGAAGCCCTCGGTGATGCCGTCGGTCTCGGCCAAGCCGGACTTGATGTTGGAGATGAAGAACCCGGGGACATTGGCCGGGTCCGACATCACCGGTCGGTTCAGGACCGTGCGCGCGTCGTCCCACACGAAGCCGGAGCCGAGAGAGGGCGCGAGCACGGCGCACACCACCGCGACGATGAGGAGCGCCTGGATCCGGGCCGAACGGAGCACGGTCGGAGTGTAGAGCAACGCCTGCGTCGCCCTCATGGTGGGCACGACCCCATCGTGTAAGGACCCGACAGATCCTTCTCATGGCGATCCGGGCTCGCGGAGGTAGGCTCCCCGCGGGGGGAGGCCTAGGAGGGCCTCCCTCGGAGGTTTTCGGTATGTCCCGTCGTTTGTTCGCGGCCCTCGTGGTGGCCGCTCTCGCCCTGCCGTCTTCTGCCCTCGCCGCCACCATGGCCGGTCCGACCCTCACCAACAACATCGGGGGCTGGGCCAACTCGGGCATGCGCTTCACCGCGCTGAACTCATCGACGATCACGAGCTTCACGTTCGAGAACCAGGGGGCACCCGACACGATCCACCTGAAGACGCTCAGCGGGGCCACCCTTCAGACCGTCACGACGCCGGCGAACTCGACGCCCTGCGCGGGGGGCAGCGGGGGCTTCTGCTACACGGTCAACGTCAGTTGGCCGGTCACCGCGGGGACGACGTACAACCTCCAGGCGGTGAACTCCTCGAACGGCCGCTGGGTCTCCTACAGCAGCTACCCCACCAACGGGACCGACCTCTCCGTCCTCGGGGTGAGCTCCGGCTCGAGCCTCTACACCGGCTGGTGGTTCCACTTCACGGACATCGTCACCGGCGGCGGCAACACCCCCCCCATCGCCGACGCGGGCGGTCCCTACAACGGCACCGAGGGCACCGGGGTGGCCTTGAACGGCGCGGGCTCCTCCGACCCCGACGGCACGATCGTCAGCTACGCCTGGGACTGCGAGAGCGACCAGGTGGTGGACGTCACCAGCCCGGCGGCGACCGGGTCGACGTGCACCTACATCGACGAGGGCACCTTCCTCCTCAACCTGATGGTCACGGACAACTCCGGCGGCGTGGACTCCGACACCGCCAACGTGACGATCGCCAACGTCGCCCCGACCCCTTCGATCACGGGCCCGACCTCGCTCAGTGAAGGCAGCGCGGGCGCCTTCTCCGCGAGCTCGGTGGACCCGGGCGCAGGCGACACCGTCACCTACTCCTGGCAGTGGGGCGACGGGAGCAACTCCACGGGCTCGTCGCCGAGCCACACCTACGCGGACGACGGCACCTACACCGTCACGCTCACCGCCACGGACAACGACGGCGGCGTGGGGACCGTGACGCAGTCGGTGAGCGTGACCAACGTCGCGCCCACGGCCAACGCAGGCGGCAACCAGAGCGGCACCGAGGGGACGGCGCTGTCCTTCAGCGCCACCCAGACCGATCCCGGCACGCTCGACACGTTCACGTACCTGTGGGACTTCGGGGACAACTCGGCCACGTCGACCGCGCAGACCCCCTCGCACACGTACGCGGACAACGGCTCGTACACGGTCACGCTGACCGTCACCGACGACGACGGCGGCACCGATCAGGACACGGCGACGGCGACGATCGGCAACGCGAACCCGGTGGCGAACGCGGGGTCGAACCAGACGGCCCTCGAAGGGGCCGGCGTCTCCTTCTCCGGCTCGGCGACCGATCCGGGCAGCGCCGACACCTTCACCTACGTGTGGGACTTCGGCGACTCGAGCCCCACGGTGGGCACCGCCTCGGCGACGCACACCTACGCCGACAACGGCAGCTACACGGCGACGCTCACGGTCACGGACGACGACGGCGGGGTGGACACCGACACCGCCGTCATCACGATCAACAACGCGCTGCCGGTGGCGAACGCGGGCTCGAACCAGAGCGGGACGGAGGGCGGCTCGCTGACCTTCTCCGGCTCGGCGACCGACCCCGGCAGCGCCGACACGTTCACCTACTCCTGGGACTTCGGGGACGGGACGCCGACCGTGGGCTCCGCGTCGGCGACGCACACCTACGTCGACAACGGCACCTTCACGGCCACCCTGACCGTCACGGACGACGACGGCGGCGTGGACACGGACACCGCCACCGTCACGATCAGCAACGCCCTCCCCGTGGTGAACGCGGGCGCCAACCAGAGCGGCATCGACAACACCCCGCTCAGCTTCAGCGGCAGCTTCACCGACGCGGGGAGCGCGGACACGCACACGTACCTCTGGGACTTCGGCGACGGCGCGACCAACAGCACCTCCCTGACCCCGACCCACACCTACGTCGCCACGGGCACCTACACCGTTACCCTGACCGTCACGGACGACGACAACGGCGTCGGCTCGGACACCGCGACGGTGACGATCACGGCGACCGCGCCGGTGGTGAACGCGGGCCCGGCGGCCACGGGCAACGAGGGCTCGGCGGTCTCCTTCAGCGGGTCCTTCACGGACTCCGGCAGCGGCCACACCTACCTGTGGGACTTCGGCGACAACACGACCGTGGCGGGCACCTTGACCCCCAACCACGTCTACGTGGACGACGGCGCCTACACCGTCACCCTCACCGTGACGGACTCCACCGGCACCGCGGGCAGTGCCACGACCACCGCGACGATCAGCAACGTGAACCCGGTGGCCGCCGCGGGCAGCAACCAGACGGTGAACGAGGGCGGCATCGTCTCCTTCTCGGGCTCGGCCACCGACGCCGGCACCGCCGACACCTTCACGTACGCCTGGACCTTCGGGGACGGCAACTCCGGCACCGGCGCCGCGCCCACCCACACGTACGCGGACAACGGCAGCTACACCGCGACGCTGACGGTCACGGACGACGACGGCGGGACCGACACCGACACGGCCACGATCACCGTGAACAACGTCGCGCCGGTCGCGAACGCGGGCGCCAACCAGGCCGGGCCCGAGGGCTCCGCCATCTCCTTCTCGGGCAGCGCCACGGACGTGGGGACCGCGGACACCTTCACCTACGCGTGGACGTTCGGCGACGGCGGGACGGGCACCGGGGCCACCCCCAACCACACCTACACCGAGGACGGGACCTACACCGCGACGCTCACCGTCACGGACGACGACGGCGCCTCGGACTCGGACAGCGCGGTGGTGACCGTCACCAACGTCGCGCCCACGATCACGGCGATCAACGGCCCGGCGACGCTCGCCGAGGGCAGCCCCGGCGCCTACAGCGCGACGGCCACGGACCCGGGCGCGTCCGACATCCTCACCTACAACTGGTCCTTCGGAGACGGCACGTCGTCGACGGCGCAGAACCCGTCGCACACGTACGTCAACGAGGGCACGTTCACCGTGACGCTGTCCGTCACCGACGACGACGGCGCCACCAGCGCGGTGTCCTCGCTCACCACCCAGGTGTCCAACGCGGCCCCGGTGATCTCCTCGACCAACGTGCCCGGCACGATCGTCGAGGGCACGCCGATCCAGCTGACGGCCACCTTCACGGACGCGGGCGCGAACGACACGCACACGTTCCTGTGGAACTTCGGCGACGGCACGAACGCGACGGTGGCGGCGCCCGTGAAGGCGTGGGACGACGACGGGACCTACACCGTGACGCTGACCGTCACGGACGACGGCGGCCTCACCGCGACCGACACGTCGACTCTCCTGGTGACGAACGCGAACCCCACGGTGGTCGGCCCGCTCGGCCCGTCCAACGCCGACGAGGGCGACTCGCTGTCCTTCAGCGGCTCGGCCGTGGACCCCGGGCCGCTCGACACGTTCACGTTCGCGTGGACCTTCGGTGACGGCTTCTCGGCCACCGGCCCCAACGCGACGCACACGTACGTGGACGACGGCACCTTCACCGTGACCCTGACCGTCACCGACGACGACGGCGGCACCGACAGCGGCACCATGACGGTCGTCGTGGCCAACGTGGCCCCCACCGTGGCCGCCGCGGGCCCGCCGTCCGGCGACGAGGGCTCCCCGATCACGTTCACGGCCACCGGCAGCGACGCCGGCGCGATCGACGCGGGCGCCCTCACCTACACGTGGTCCTGGGGCGACGGCAACACCGGGACGGGCGCCACGTCCGCCCACGCGTACGGCGACGAGGGCAGCTACAGCGTCGTGGCCACCGTCACGGATCCCCAGGGCGCCACCGGCACCTCGAACCTGCTGGTGGTGGTGGCGAACGTGCCGCCCACGATCACGTCGTCCGCGCCCGCGTTCGCGGCCGAGAACGTGCTCTGGAGCTACCTGCCCGCGGCCCAGGATCCCGGCAACGACACCCTCACCTGGACGCTCGATCCGTCGGCGCCGGCGGGCATGGCGATCAACGCCGCCACCGGCGAGGTCACCTGGACGCCCGGCTTCAACGACGTGGGCGTCCACCCCGTGAGCATCACCGTGGACGACGGCGACGGCGGCACCGACACGCAGGCGTTCACCGTGCAGGTCGGCTTCGAGGACGCCGACGGCGACGGCCTGGCCGACACCTGGGAGACGGACAACGGGCTCGATCCGACCGACCCCAACGACGCCGGCCTCGACCCCGACGGCGACAACATCACGAACCTGCACGAGTTCCTCGGCGGGACCGACCCGAACGTGTTCGACGGCCCCGACGCGCCCGTCCTGCTCGCCCCGATCCAGGGCGAGGAGGTGGACGTGGACACGCCCGCGCTGCAGCTCGCCAACGCCTTCGACCCCCAGGCCGAGGTGCTCATCTACGACATCGAGGTCTACAGCGACGAGAACCTCACGACCCTCGTGACGACCGTCACCGGATACGCCGAGGACGGCAGCGGCGTGACCTCCTGGGAGGTCGACACGGCCCTGCCCGAGAACAGCTGGAACTGGTGGCGCGCGCGCGCCCACGACGCCGTGGTGGACGGTCCCTGGTCCGGGGCGGAGCCGTTCTTCGTGAACACCTTCAACGAAGAGCCCACCGTCCCCGAGCCGCTGTTCCCCATCGACGGCGAGACCGTCGGGCTGCTGGCGCCCACCGCCCAGTGGGCCGACTCGAGCGACCCCGACCTCGACCTGGTCACCTACCGCCTGCGCGTCTGGAAGCAGGAGGACGGCACGCTCGTCACCGAGGGCCTCATGGACCCCGCGGGCGAGCGCACGGCCGAGTGGACCCTCGACGTCGATCTCGAAGAGGACACCTGGTACGAGTGGGAGGTCCAGGCCATCGACGAGCACGCCCTCGAGGGCCCGTGGTCCGAGCTCGCGCTCTTCCTGGTCTCCGCCGACAACGCCGCGCCCGACGCGGTCACCTGGGTCTCGCCCACCGAGGGCTCGTCGGTCGAGTCGATCTCGCCCGACCTCACGGCGACCGAGTCGACGGATCCCGAGGGCACGGACATCACGTACGTGTTCCAGCTCGACACCACCGACACCTTCGACTCCCCGGCCCTGGTCGGCGGCTCGGCGGCGCACACGGACACCGGCGAGGTGACCCTGTCGCTGGCGGACGAGGCCATCGAGCTGGACGAGGACATGGTGTGGCACGCCCGCGTGCGGGCCGAGGACGTGGAGGGGCTCGGCAGCGCCTGGGCCTTCACGAGCTTCTTCGTGCGCGGCGACAACGGCCTGCCCGACGTCCCCGAGCTGCGGGCGCCCGAGGACGGCACCGTCACCGAGGACACCGCCCCGACGTTCGTCATCGGCCGCGTGAGCGACCCCGAGGACGACCCGGTGGTCTACGAGATCGTGGTCGCGACCGACGCGGAGCTGCTCGACGTGGTCTCGGTGAGCGAGCACCTGGTCGGCGGCACCGGCGACGAAGGCGACGAGGACCAGACGTCCTGGGTGCCGGTCGACGGCCTCGACCTGGGCGCCCTGTACTGGTCGGCGCGCGCGATCGACGAGGTCGGCGGCAGCAGCGACTGGGCCGACCCGTTCGCCCTGACGATCGAAGCCCCCCCGGGCGACGACGACGACGACGACGTCGAGGGCTGCGCGTGCGAGGAGGCCACGATCCTCGGCACCTCCGATGCCCCCGGAGCGGGCTGGCTGCTCCTCGGGATCGCGCTGGTGTTCGGCGTGCGTCGCCGCCGCGTGTAGGCCGCCCGGCGACGGGCCCGACCGGCGGCTACACTGCCGGAATGCCGCGCGTCCTCCTCGTCCAGCCCCCGCCCGCGACCCGCAACAAGGGCGGGTCGTTCGCCGAGCCGATCGGGCTCGAGTACGTCGCGGCGACCCTGCGCAGCAAGGGGCACGAGGCCGAGATCCTGGACGCGTGGATCGACCAGGCCACGTTCGACGACATCGAGCACCGGGTCCGCACCTGGAAGCCCGACATCGTCGGATTGACCGCCACGAGCGTCCTCGTCCCCAACGCCTGGGAGTGCGCCCGTCGGGTCAAGAAGGTCAGCCCCGACATCCCCGTCGTCCTGGGCGGAGCGCACGCGATCTACGAGCCCCGCTGGGCCCTTGAAGAGAACGCCATCGACATCGCCATCGTGGGCGAGGGCGAGGACGCGATCATCGAGCTGATCGACGTATGGAACGGCACCGGCTCGCTGCACGACATCCCCGGGATCGCCTTCCGCGACGCCGACGGTCGCTTCGTGAAGACCGGCAGCCGCGAATACAACACCCACCTGGACCGCCTCCCGTTCCCCGTGCGGAACGACCGCCACATGGAGGGCTACTCGCTCTACGAGATCGTGGGCAAGCGAGGCTGTCCGTTCCGCTGCAGCTTCTGCGGGGCGTCGGCCGACCACCGCAAGGTGCGCTTCCGCACGCCGGAGAACGTCTTCGAGGAGATGGTCGAACTGTTCGAGCGCTACGGGAAGAAGAAGCTCTACTTCAACGACGACGTCTTCACCATCGACAAGCAGTGGGCGCACGACTTCTGCGACATGCTCATCAAGAAGGACATGGGCATCGAGTGGGAGTGCCAGACCCGCGTGGACCTCGTGGACGCGGCCCTGCTCAAGAAGATGAAGGCGTCCGGCTGCGAGTCGGTCGTGTTCGGCATCGACGCCGGCAACCAGAAGAACTTCGACCTGCTGCGCAAGGCCATCACCGTCGAGCAGGCGTACGTGTCGGTGCGACGGGCCAAGGAGTCCGGCATGGCCGTGTGGTGCAACTTCATCATGGGCTACCCGTGGGAGACCGCCCGCGACCTGCAGGACACCGTGGACCTCGCCCGCGGCCTCGACCCGCACTTCGCGCGCTTCTTCATCGCCACGCCGTACCCCGGCTCCCCGCTCTACGAGATGGCCAGGGACAAGGGCATCATCAAGACGCTCGACCTCGCCGCCTACTCGCAGGACTCCGGCGAGTCGATCCTGGACCTCGAGCACGTGACCCCCGAGGAGCTGTCGGCCTTCGTCTACAAGGCGAACCTGCTCTTCTACCTGCGGCCTGCGGCGTTCATGAAGGCGCTCTCGGGCTACCGCCGCCAGGGTCGGGTGAAGGCCCTCGCCCGCGCGGTGCCGGCGTTCGCCGAGTACCTCGCCCGGGTGCGGTCCCACGCCGGCCCCGAGATGGCGGGCGCGGTGCCCGGCAACCTCCCCGGCGAGCGCAAGTACCGGCAGTCCGCGGCCTAGACTGGGGGCGTGCCTCGCTCGCGCCGCCGCACCGTCCTCTTCGCCTCGCTCATCGCGCTCGTCGGCCTGCTCGCCGTGGAGGGCCTCTGCCGTTTCGCGGAGGGCGCCACCGACTCGTTGGTCGGGCCGTACGAGAAGGGCGGAGCGGACGGAGGGATCGGCTTCGGGCCCGGGGGTCGCCTGGACCACGAGGGGGTGGTCACCGTGTTCAACGACGGCGCGTACGTCGGTCCGCTCCGACCGCGTCGCCCCGCCGAGGGCGCCCGCCGCGTGGTCGTGCTGGGCGACTCGTTCACGTTCGGCTGGGCGATCGGCCCCGAGCATGCGTGGCCCGCGGGGGTGGACGCCGCGCTGCCTACGGTGGAGGTCCTGAACTTCGCCGTGCCGGGCCAGAACACGTGGCTGCAGCTGGAGCACTATCGACGGACGGCGCGGCATTGGAACGCGGATCTGGTGCTGCTCGGGTGGTACGTGAACGACGCGCTGGTGGACCGTCGCTCGCCGAACGTGCACCGCCTCTGCCCGCTCCCGGCTCCCGGGCTGTCGAGGCCGCTCGCCCGGGCGATGGAGTACTCGGCGACGGCGCGCGTCCTGTACGACCTCGCCAACATCGCCGACCACGGGGGACCGCTGCCCTCCTGGGACTCGGAGACGTTGGTGCGGGAGGAGGCGTTCGGGTTCGCGTGTTCGATGCGGTGGCTCGAGGAGCTGAAGGGGCTGGTGGAGGCCGACGGGGCGCGCTTCGCGGTCGTGGGGATGCCTCACCTGGACGGGCTCGACGGGGAGCAGGACCCCGAGGAGGCGGCCCAGGCGCGGCTCGCCGAGGCCCTGGCGCGGCGAGGGCTGGACCACATCCCCCTGTATCCGGCCTTGGCGGGGCGGTCGTCTTCGGCGATGCAGACCCACGACCTGCACCCGAGCGTGGCCGCTCATCGGGTGATGACGGAGGCGCTCGTCCCCGAGGTCCGCTCCCGCCTCGCTGATACGCTCGGGCCGTGAAGACTCCTCCCCTGCTCGTCGCGCTCGCGATCCTGTCCCTCGCCCCCCCGGCGGAGGGGTCGGCGAACCGCGCCGCCGAGGCCCTCGAGACCCTCCGAGCGGGCGACCGCACGCCCGCGTCGCGCGCCCGAGCGGTGGAGGTCCTGGCCGATCCGGCCGCGCCTCTCACCCCCGCGGAGTTCGCGGACCTGCTCGGGCCCGCGGCTCCGTGGACGGCTCACATCGACGCCGCCGAGCTGGCGGGGCGGCGCCTCGATCCCGCCCTCGCCCCCGCGATGTTCTCGGCCTTCGTCGAGTCGAAGGCGAGTCGCGTCGTCCACGATCCGGACGTCTTCGAGAGGCTCCTGCGCGGCCTGCAGCGGTTCCCGCCCGAGGTCGCGGCGAGCGCCTTCACCGACGCGGATCTCGGGTCCGTGTCCACGAACGCGGCCGACCGCCTGAGCTTCCACTGGCTCAACCCCCTCGACGTCGAGTTCGAGGGCCTGCGAGATCCCGGGGGGTGGATCGCCGCGGCCGTGGATCTGCACACGCGCCGGCGGGTCGCGCAGCTCGCCACGAAGGGGGAGTACGGGCTGGTGACGCTCCAGTCCGACTCGGGTGACGCGGCCTTCCACGTGGTGGAGGACGCCGAGCTGATCATCCTCGTGGGGCAGCTGCTGGCCTTGGGAGAGGAGAAGCTGACCTTCGCCGAGGCCGTGTGCCGCCACCGCGTGTTGGCCCGGGACGATGCGCGGGCGGCGATCGCTGTGCTGCGGGAGGTGGGGCGGCCGTTCACCGCGGCGGACGAGAGGCTCCTGCGCCGCTTCGTCCACTCCCTGCCGCGCGTGGGCCGCAGCATCTTCGTCCCGGAGCGGGTCAACCCGGTGACAGGGCCGGTGGAGGCCGAGCCGTGGACCGACTCGCCCCTCATGCCTGCCGGGGCGCGGGTGCCGTCCCTGCCCGTCGGGGCGGCCGCGTACGCGATCCTGCTCTTTCTCGGGGGCGGGCTGCTGGCCCGAAAGCGGTCGCGCCGCAAGTGGGTCTTCCCGCTGGTGGCGGTCGGGATGACGCCGCTGCTCTTTGCGGGCGCCGAGCTTGCATTGGGCGTGGCCGGGGTCGAGCCCCTGGGGACCGTCCGGCCGACGTTCAACCCCACCAACGCGCCCCAGGACCACTTCGAGGAGAAGGCCCTCGAGGGCGTCCCGCACCACGTGACCGTCACCGGGAGGACGCGCTTCGCGGCCGTCCCGAAGACCAAGGCCGAGGGCGAGCTGCGGGTGGTGACGCTGGGGGCGTCGTCGGTGCACGGCTCCAACTACCTGGCCGAGGAAGCGTGGCCCGCGGTGGTCGGTCGACGCCTGCAGGCGAACCTCCCGGACAAGCAGGTGCGGGTCGTCAACCTCGGGACCGGGGGCGCGGTCAGCGACGAGGTCTTCTTCTACGCTCGCGAGGCGATCGAGCTGCTCGATCCCGACCTGGTCATCGTGTCCCTCGGATACAACGACTTCACCCACCTGAAGGACCTCAGCGCCTATCGGGCGTACGAACCCCGCGACCTCCAGCTCCGCCTCGAGCTCGACCGATGGCGCATCGTGCGCGTCCTGAGCGACGTGCTGCCGCGCCTCGCCCGCACCGTCGAGCCCACGGGGGCGTTCCTCGATCCCGAGGGGATGTCGGCCGCCGACGTCGCGGCCGTGCACCGGGTGGCCGAGCGTTCGATGCAGTCGAACCTCGAGCGCATCACCGGCCTCGCCCGGGGCGCGGGGGTGGACGTGCTGTTCCTGATGCAGGCCCAGAACGAGGAGCTCTGCGGCGAGGGGTCGGCCCGGGGGAGCACCGCGGACCAGTGCTTCCCGCCCGCCCAGCGCCGCGCGATGGCCCGAGCCGCCGCCCGCGACGGGGTGACGGTCGTCGACTCCGTGGCGGCGCTGCGCGCTCACGCCGAGGGCGGGCCGATCGGATTCCGGTACTTCTGGGACCGCATCCACGCCTCGCGGACCGGGCACGCCGTGCTCGGAGAAGCGCTCGCCCCGGCGGCGACGCGGATCCTGCAGGCCCGCTAGGATCCGGGGGTTGTCCGAGTCCTCCGATAGTCGCGCCCCGCGGACGTCCGCCGCCTCCGAACGGACACCGCAATGGGGCGGCGTCATCGACGTGTACGTGCGCGCCGGTCGACTCCACGAAGCCGCGGAGATGCTCGAGGCGGTGGACCGGTACGCAGACGCGGGGTGGGTCCTGCTGGGGGCCCTGCCGCGTCGCTCGACCCCGTCGCATCAGCTGACGCCCGACGAGCGCAAGGCGGCCCTCCGGGCGGCCGAGAACTTCGACCGCTCGGGGAACGGCTACCTCGCGTGCGGGCTGCTGGTGAACGTGGGCGAGGGCGCGCGGGCGGCGCAGATGCTGCGCAAGGCGGGGCGGCTCGCGGACGCGGCGGACGTGGAGAAGGGCTACAGCCTGCCGACGTCGCCCTGGCCCGACGGGATGCTCTTCGCGCTCAACCCGGTGACGGGGCGGCAGTTCGAGGCCGCCGCGGCCCCCGCGCCGCGTCGGGTCTCCACCGCCGAGTTCCGGCATCCGGAGCCGGACCCCTTCGAGACCGACCCGGACCTACCGTCCGCCCCGGAGACGCCGGGCCGCCCCGCCAAGCCGGTCACCCGCTTGGAGGCCCCGCCGCCGCCCGCGCCCGCCCCGTCGGCCGATCGGACCCCCAGGGACGTGGACGCGAGCCTCGACGTGGAGGCCGAGCTGGACGCAGCCATCGACGAAGAGCTGAGGCTGGACCGGGGCCGTCGCACGGTCGAGACCAGCCACGATCCCGAGGACGAGCTCGTGATGGAGCTCAGCTCGAGGTTCGTCGAGCTGGTCAGCGAGATCGAGGTCGACGAGGAGGAGCCCGAGGAGGAGGAGGCCCCCGCGGCGCCGCCCCTCCCGCCCGTGCGGGTGATCTCGTCGAGCAGCTCGTCGCGCCTCTCGGGCAGCGCGTCGGCCAGCGCCGGGACGGGGAGCGACCTCTCCCGAAGCACGGCGCTGGGCGAGGGCGGCCTCGACCCCGACCTCGTGGGGCCGGGCGACGTGCTGGCGGAGCGCTACCGCATCGAGCGGCTCCTGGGCGCGGGCGCGACGGCGCGCGTGTTCGCCGCCACGGACCTGGACCTCGAAGAGTCCGTGGCGCTGAAGCTGTTCGCCCAGCGCGCGAACGACCGCAAGGCCGTCCGGCGCTTCCGTCGCGAGATCAAGCTCTCGCGGAGGCTCAGCCACCCGAACATCACCCGCATCTTCGAGTTCGGCGTCCGCCACGGCCTGCGCTTCATCACGATGGAGCTGCACGTGGGCTCGGACCTCAAACACCACCTCGCCGAGGCCGGGGGGCGGCTCCTGCCGGACGAGGCGACCCTGCTCATGGCCCAGGCCGCCTCGGGGCTCCAGGCCGCCCACGACGAGGGCGTGGTCCACCGCGACATCAAGCCGAGCAACCTCTACGTCCTCGCCGAGGGCCGTCGCCTCAAGATCATGGACTTCGGCTTCGCCAAGATCGCGGGCGGCGTCACCGACGGGCGCACCCGGGTGGGATCGCCCCGGTACATGAGCCCCGAGGCGATGCGCGGAGACGTGGACACCGGGCCGCCGTCCGACCTGTACTCCCTCGGCGTCGTCTTCTACGAGATCGTGACCGGGAGCCGCACGGCGGAGGGGGACGCGGGCATCGCGGGCCTGCTCAAGGCGTCCCTGGGCGCGCTCCCGCCGCCGCCTCACGAGCTCGACAAGAAGATCCCGCTCGACCTCTCGGACATCGTCATGCGCCTCCTCGCGAAGGCCCCCGAGGATCGCTTCAGCAGCGCCCGGAAGCTGCAGCAGGCGCTCCTCTCGAGCTCCGCGGTGCGCGGCTACCGGCGCTGACCTCAGCCCGGGCCGAGCTCCCGGGCCTTCTCCTGCACCGTCGGGAGCGGGAAGACGGTCGACTCGCCCGCCGGGATCGCTTCCTCGCCGCGGACTCGCTCGGTCCACTGGAACAGCAGGATCCCGACCACCACGGCGGGGAGGAACACGAGCGCCTGGCTCATGCCGCTCCCCGCGGCCACGACGCCGGGGCCGGGGCAGAACCCCGAGATGCCCCAGCCGACCCCGAACAGCGTCGAGCCGACGAGCACCTTGGCGGGGATGTCGGTGCGCTCGGAGACCCGAAACTCGGGCGCGGCGACGGGCGCCGGACGCCGCCGGATCAGCCGATACGCCACGCCGTACACCGCGAGGGCGCCGCCCATGACGAAGGCGAGGCTCGGATCCCAGGCGCCGGTCACGTCCAGGAACCCCACCACCTTCGACGGCTGGGTCATGCCGCCGACGATGAGGCCCACCGCGAAGAGGACGCCCGCGAAGAAGGCAGCGAACGACGCCATCAGACCGACCCCCCGAACAGCCGGGTGATCGCCGCGACGGTCAGCCCCCCGGCCGCCATGAAGGTGCACGTCGCCACGATCGACCGCTTGCTGAAGCGTCCGATCCCGCAGACGCCGTGGCCGCTCGTGCACCCGCGCCCGAGCTGCGTCCCGTAGCCCACGAGGAGGCCGGCGGCGATGAGGGCCGGGGTGGAGCGCGAGATGCCGAAGGCGAAGGCGTCGGGCACGAGCGCCACGCCCGCGGTTCCGGTGACCACGAGGCCGGCCACGAACGCGAGCTGGAACCGGAAGCGGTCGGCCTTGGGCATGAGCAGCCCGCCGAGGATCCCGCTGATCCCGGCGATGCGGCCGTGGACGAGGAGGATGATCGCGGCGGCCAGCCCGATCATGAGGCCGCCCGCGGTCGATGCGATGGGGGTGAAGTTCTCCATGGGGGTCAGAGTAGCCGGCCGGGCAGGGGATTCGCGCTCACAGCCGGTAGCCCCCCGCCACGTCGATGTTCTGGCCGGTGACGTACTCGTTCGCCAAGAGGAACGCGACGGCGGCGGACATGTCGTCCAGGGTGCCCGCTCGCCCCGCGGGGATGGCGACGGCGAGGTCGTTGGGCAGGTCGACCGAGTTGGCGAGCTGGCCCGGCGAGACCATGTTCACGCGGATCCCGCGGGGCCCGAGCGCCACGGCGAGGGACTTCGTGAGGACCAGCAGGCCGGTCTTGCTCACTTCGTAGTCGGTGGCGTCGGGGTCCGCCGTGATCGCGTCCACCCCCGCGTACCCGATGTTCACGATCGCGCCGCCGTCCCGCATCAGCGGCCACGCCGCGCGGGAGCAGTAGAAGGGCCCGCTGAGGTTGGCCTGGAGCGTGGCGTCCCACTGGGCGGTGTCCAGCTCGAGGAGCGGCTTCGGGGCGTAGTTGCCGACGTTGTTCACGAGCACGTCGAGGCGGCCCTCGACCTCCGCGACGGAGCGGAACATGGCCTCGACGTCCGCCGAATCGCCCACGTCGCAGCGCAGCGCCCGGGCCCGCCCCCCGCGCGCCGTGATCCCCGCCACCACGTCCTCGGCGGCGGCTCGGGACGACCGGTAGTTCACCACCACGCGGGCCCCGCCCGCCGCCAGGTCCTCGGCCAGCCGACGTCCCAGGCGCTTCGCCGCGCCCGTCACCAACGCGACGCGGTCCGTCACCGGGAGCGGTCCACCGCCACGAACGCCGCCGCCGCCGCGGGCACGGCGTTCGGCTTGCGGATCTCCACCCGCACGCGCTCGACCTGCCCGAACTCGGCGAGGAGCGCGGCCGCGCCCTCCTCCGCGAACGTCTCGATCAGCTGGTACTTCCGGTCCGTGGCCAGGCCCGTGAGCGTGCGGGCGACGCCGTCGTAGTCGATGGCGCCGTCGATGTGATCGGTGGCCGCCGCGGGGGCGAAGTCGTGCACGAGCTCCACGTCCAGGAACAGCGGCTGCGCGGCCTCCCGTTCGTGGGGGTAGATGCCGACGATGCAGTCGATGCGCAGGTTCTTGAGTCCGACGGTGCCGTTCATGCCGCTGCCTTCGGGGCGTCGGGGGCGCCGGCGAGCCACTTCCGCAGCAGGAAGACCCCCAGGTAGATGAGCGGGGTGTCGAGGGCCGCGACGATCAGCTTGTGCCAGTAGATGGTGAACATCACCGCCGCCCCCCGCTCGAAGCCCCACCCGAAGCCGATGTAGAAGAGGATCGAGTTCACGATGATCGTGTCCACGAGCTGGGACACCCAGGTGGACCCGTTGTTGCGCAGCCACAGGTGCTTGCCCTTCGTGAGCCGCTTCCAGAAGTGATAGAGCTTGTTGTCCGTGAGCTGCGCGACGGCGTAGGCGAGCATGGACCCGAAGAGCAGCACGTCGTTCACGGAGAAGACCGACTCGAAGGCGTGCTGGTACTCGGCCTCGGTCGCGTACGCCGCGTTCTCGCCCGGGACCCAGTACATGTGCGGCTCCACGTGCAGCGCGAGCTGGACGATCCCGAGCATGAGGCACGACATGATGAAGCCGATCAGGACCATGAAGTCCGCGCGACGCTTGCCGTAGACCTCCGAGACCATGTCCGTGACCAGGAACGTGAACGGGTAGATGAGGATGCCGGTGGTGAGCGCGGCCCCGTTGATGGGGGAGACGAACAGCTTCACGCCCACGATGTTCGTGAGGAGGAGCAGCGTCACGAACGCCGACGCGAGGAACAGGTACCCCCGCTCGTATCGCGAGTAGCGCACGTCGTCGACGTGCAGGTCGGCTTCAAACGTGTCGTCGGGGCTCATGGCGCGGAGTCTAGATCGCGGACCGGCGCCCTGCGGCCCCGCCCCTCCCGACGTCGCCAGGGCCAGAGCGCGATCACGCCGAGCCAGCCCAGGGCGCTCAGCGCGAGGCCGGAGCGAAGGGTCGGGGGGGACCAGGTGCAGGTCGTGGTGCCTCGCCCGGCGGGGGCCTCGAAGGCGAGGAGCCCGAGCGTGAGAGCCGCGGACTCGCGGATGGGTCGGTCGCAGTCCCAGCCGGGGGACGCGTTCTGGTTCACGACGATCGAGGTCGGGACGGTCAGGTCGTGGGCCACCTCCACGGCCGACGAGCGGTACTCCACCAGCGTCGCCGTGCCGCGCTCCGGGCCGAGGGGTCGGCCCGGCAGATCGGGGTCGGCGGCCCAAGCCTCGCCGTAGTAGTCGAGGTTCGGGCTCAGGGCCCCGTGCTCGTTCACGGAGCCGACGGCGCTGGCCGACACCTTGATCGGCACGTCCTCGGGCTTGAAGACCGTGGGCACCCGCCGCAGCAGGTTCATGTACTTGCGCAGGTTCCGCTGGTCCTTGCCGCCCGTGGACATGCCCTCGAGACGCTCGCTCTGCACCAGCGCGGGCGTCGTCTGCGGCGGCAGCGACCACTGGAAGGACGTCTCATAGAGGGTCCGGGCGTCCAGCGCCGCGGGCGCGTTGACCAGGGCGACGCACGCCACCGCGATCCCCACCGCTCGGGCGCCGTACCCGCGGGTCCGCAGCTCCGCGCGCAGGAGCTCGAAGCCGACGCCCGCGAGCAGGCAGATCGAGAGCAGGACGGGGTAGTTGAGGTAGCGCAGCGGCCCGCGCATGGAGCCGAAGAGGGGGAGCCGTCGCAGCACGCGGAACCCGTCCACGGGGGCGTGGGGGCCGAAGCTCAGGAACAGGAACAGGGCCCCCACCACGAGCCACGGGATCGCGGCGCGGCTGCGTCCGCGGAGCACGGCGAGCCCCCCCAGCGCAGCGAGCCCGACGGTGGCCGCGCCGGGCATCAGGGTCATGTACTCCTGGATGCGGGGGTTGCCGTCCTCATCCGTGAAGGGGACGCCCGGCACGCGGTGGAAGAGCCCGTACCAGACCTGCTGCCAGCCGTGGTACCAGGCGTCGGGGTGGACGGGGTAGTCCTTGACCGCCCGGAAGTTCGACGTCGACAGCGAGTCGAGCATGGGCAGGTACTTGATCGCGCCCATGGTCCCGGCGAGGGCGAGGATCGTCGCGCCGCCCGCCAGCAGGGCCCAGGGCACCGTCCGCTCCGTGCTCCATTCGGTCGCCGTCTGCGCGATCCACAGGACGATCATCAACACCACGAACACGGGCACCGCGAGCTGAAGCTGGAGCGCCAGGGCCCACAGGAGGATGGCGGCCAGACACCAGCGGCGGCGGCGGGACGAGGCGTCGCCGGGGGCGAGCCACAGGGCCAGGACGGCGGGCCAGGCGACCATCAGGCACGACTCGTAGAAGCCCACGGCCACCCGCGCGGGGAGCCAGCCCGCCCAGGCGTAGGCGAGGGCGGCGACGAACGAGGCGGCGAGCCCCAACCGCAGGAGGCGACGCCCGAGGGCGAACACGCCGAGCGCGCCGAGGAGCGCCACGAGGACGATGTTGATCTTCATCCCGTAGGCCTCGCCGTAGATGAGCGAGGGGATGATCAGGGGGCTCAGGGAGCCGTCGGACGGGTGCGCGGCCTGGGGGAGTCCGCCCGCGAGGAGGGGGTTCCACCAGGGGAACGTGCCCTCCTCGAGCAGCGAGCGACGGGCGAAGTGATCGAAGCCCGCGACCTCGAGCCAGTCGTGAGAGCGGTAGCTGTCGGTGCCGAGGATCGCGTGGGCGTGCTCCCAGCCCAGCAGCGGCAGCGTCTGCCACAGGACCGCGAGCACCAGCAGGGCGACCGCGACCCACTCGCGCCTTCGGCCGTCGGCGAGCGGCATCAGTCGATGCGCTCCAGCAGGGTGGCGCCGGGCATGACCTCCACCGGGCGGTAGTGGAGCTTCAGGTACGCGTCCAGCTTCGGGACGAGCCGCTCGAGGGGGATCCAGTCGATGGGGAACGTGTCGGTGGCGCGGAACATCCAGCGGGGCCGGACGGCGTCCAGGTCCTCGATCGCCTGCTCCTGCATGCGGGTCGTCGCGGCGTCGTAGGCCCACAGGAAGCGCGTCGGCAGGGGGCGACCGGACAGGAAGTAGTAGGCGGCCTCGGAGGGGTAGAAGTACACGCCGTCGTCCGGCGGCAGGGCCGCGGCGCGACGGACGACGGAGTCGATCTGCCGGGCGAGCCGGGGCCGCACCTCGACGTCGCCCATGCGCACGACCGACGCCACGGGCCGCTCGATCAGCGGGTTCGCCACCCCCGCCTTGGCGGCCAGGCGCAGCTCTTCGGCGTCCGGGAAGCGGATGCGCTCGGGCACCGCCAGCGACGTCAGCCCGAGCAGCACGATCGCCCCCACGGAGGGGATCAGGCCGCGCATCTCCGAGGGGGTCCGCTCCCAGGCCACGACGGACACGAGGCCCGTGATCAGCGCGACGGGCACCGCTCCGTAGAACCACAGGTGGTAGAGGTCGCTCCGCCCGAACGCGGCCCGGAAGAGCACCGCGGCGACGACCGCGGAGAGGAGCAGCGCGGCCTTCGCGTCCATCCCCTCGGGGCGCGGCGCCGCCTCACGGGACCCGACGCCCATCGCGAGGCCGAGCCAGATGAGGAAGGGGGGCACGATGCCCCAGATGGCCGTCGCGCCGTCTCGGGGCGGGAAGGCGCCGCGGGTCCCCTCGCCGTCCACGAAGAGCCCGAGCGAGTCGGGGTAGGGGAGGGCCTGGTAACCCATCGACGGGAGCTCGGCCATGGCCAGGGACTGGCGCACGAACGCCGGGATGGAGCCCTCCGACGCCGTGGGACCCATGACGACGAGGAGCAGCCCCACGGCCGTCGCGCCCACCGCGCCGAGGCCCCCGAGGGAGGGGCGCAGGAGCCACGCGGCGAGCACCACCCCGACGACCGCGGCCGCCGCCACCTCGGAGCTGTACATCGCGGCCGTGCCCAGCAGCACGCCCGCCCCGATCCACCGCCCGCTCCGACGCACGAAGCCGACCTCGGGCCCCCGGACCGCGAGGGCGAGCGCCGCCGCGGGGAGGAACGCGAGGACCGGACGCAGCAGCACGGAGTTGAGGTTCGGCAGGTTCGAGTGCGCGTAGGCCGCCAGCCCGAGGGCGACGGCCGCGCCCACCCAGTCGCCGCGGCCCCGGCCGAGGAGCCAGCGACACACGGCGTACGCTCCGACCAGCCCCAGCAGGTGACACAGCAGGACGAAGCCGCGCGCGACCTCGACCGTGTCGCCGAAGACGTGCATCCACCAGTCCAGAGGGTGGATGAGCATGGGCCCGTAGGGGAACGCGAGGTCGACGTACAGCGTTCGGCCCGCGCGCATCGCCTGCACGGCGCCCAGGTACACGCCCTCCTCGGCGAGGAACCCGAAGGTGCCCCAGGGGTTGTGTCCGTCGATGAACCCGGGCCGCACCGCCGACGCCACCAGGGTGCCGAGGAGCACCAGGAGCGCCGGGCGGCCGGGCACGCGCGTCGTCGGCGCCTCGCCGTCGGCCGGCTCGGGTTCCGGTTCGGGGTCGGGTTCGGGCTCCGGTCGGCGCCCGGCGTCGCGGGAGACGCGCGCCCCGAGCCACGCGCCGATGGGCGCGAGCAGGCAGCCGAGGAGCCAGGCGACGGACTCCTGGCCCTTGTCGTAGCCCTCGGCGATCGTGAAGGACACCAGCCCCGCGGCCTTCGCCGCGGCGATCCCGGCGTCGCTCGGGGGCAGCACCGCCAGGAGCGCTCGCCAGATCACGAGACCGGCCAGGAAGCCCAGGGCGACAGCGGGGGCGCGTCTCATTCGTTGCCGAGCTTAGTCGGCCCCACCCTCCCCGTCTTGCGGGGAGCCCTCGCCGTCGGCGTCCAGCAGCGGGAGGAGCGCGCCGCCTCGCCTCCACTCGAAGGCCGCGACGACCACGCCCGCGAGGGTGATCGGGACGATGAGCACGGCGTGCGCGGTGAGGGCGAGGGCGAGGGCCGTCTCCGAGTCGAGGTGGGTGCCCGCCTCGATCAGCATCGTCTGCATGGTCTCGAACGAGCCGACGGCCCCGGGGACGTTGGGGATGGCGTAGGCGAAGGCGGACCCCAAGGCGAGCAGGACCGCGCCCCCGGCCCCGGACCCGGCGTCGTACGAGTGCAGCATCCAGCCGTACAGCGCCACGACCGCCGACCACTCCACGGCCGCGCCACCGATGGCGACGGCGAGGGCCTTGCCCCGAGGGAGGGAGCGGAGGCCGTCGGCGAGGCGACCGAGCACCGGGGCGGAGGCCGCGATCCACCCCGAGGTGCGGTCGGCGACCCACCCGCGCAGCGACGCCTCGAACTTCAGGAAGACGAGCACCCCGGCGGTCACGACCACGAAGCCCGTCCACATCACGGCCGCGCCCGCCCGCATCCACGGCTGCAGGTCGCCGGAGAGCGCCACGAACCCCACGAGCACCCCGAGCACGAGGACCTCGAAGATCCGGTCCAGCGCGACGGTGCCGAGCACGGTGGCCATGGGGATGCCCTCGCGGCGCGCCAGCAGCCCGGCCCGCAGCACCTCATCCAGGCGCAGGGGGACGAGGTGCGTCGACGCCCCCCCGAGGACCACGGCGGAGACCACGTTCCGGAACTTCACCGGAGCGACGGTGCGCAGGATGGCCGTCCACTTGAGGGACCGCGCGAGCTGCGCGACCACCTCGCACGCGACGGCGGGCGCGAGGACGGCGAACGTCGCCTGGGCGAGGGCGCGGTGGATGGAGTCCACCCCTCCGCGGCTGAACGCATACCCGAGCAGGGCGGCCCCGATGACCAGCCCGACGAGCGCAGAGACGACACGGCGTGTTGAGACGCGCTCCTCCGGTTCCTGTGCGGGTCGGCCCGCCCGCGGCTATTATGGCGTCTCCCCTTCTCCGTGGCGGCTGCATGACCAAGCCTTCTGTCCTCCTCATCGAGCCCGGCTACATCCCGGACAGCCTGATCGAACGCCTCGCGACGTCGACCATGCCGCCCCTCGGGATCCTCCAAGTGGCCGCGGTTCTGGAGCGAGCCGGGTACCCCTGCAACGCCCTCGACTTCTCCGTGATGCCCATGGACGGGCGCCTGCAGAAGATGATCCAGAAGCACGACCCGGCGTTCATCGGCTTCTCGTGCACCGCGCCCTGCCTGCCCCACGTGCAGCAGATGGTTCGTGAGATCCGGGACCTGGGCTGCGACGCGGTCCTCATCTGCGGCGGCTACGACGCGACGGCCCGCCCCGAGGTCTACCTGGAGCGAGGTCTGGCGGACGTGGTCGTGGTGGGCGAGGGCGAGGAGACGACGCCCCGCCTGCTCGACCAGTGGCCGAACATCGAAGACATCCCCGGCATCGCCTTCATGAAGCAGGGCGAGTACGTCGACAACGGCGTCAGCCCCCGGGTCAAGGACCTGGACGCGCTGCCGTACCCCAGCCGCCACCTGCTGGACATGTCGATGTACAAGCTGGCTCCGGGATACCGGAAGTCGCCGCGGTCCACGTCGGTCTTCTTCACGCGCGGCTGCCCCCACCGCTGCACCTTCTGCGACCGCACGATCTTCGGTCAGAAGCTCACGTTCCGCTCCGCCGACTCCGTGATCGACGAGCTCAAGTACCTCAGCCGGACCTACGGGACGAACGAGTTCCGGTTCCACGACGACCGGTTCCTCGCCCACCCGCGCAAGGCGGAGGAGCTGCTCGACAAGATGATCGAGCAGGACCTCGGGTTCTCCTGGCTGTGCGCCGAGCGCGTCGATCGTCTCGACGCGCGGCTGCTCAAGAAGATGAAGGCCGCCGGCTGCTACCGCATCGAGTCGGGCGTCGAGGCCGGCTCTCAGCGGGTGCTCGATCTGATCAAGAAGGGCATCAAGAAGCAGCAGGCCGTGGAGGGCTTCCGCAAGGCCCGGGACGCGGGCATCTCGGTCCTCTCGAACTTCATCCTGGGCTTCCCCACGGAGACGCGCGACGAGATGTACGAGACGATCGAGTTCTCCCTCGAGCTCGACCCCGACTACGCCGCCTTCTTCATGTTCCAGCCCTACCCCGGCACGGTCGTGGCCAACGAGTTCGGCCTGCCGTGGGACGACGAGCACCGCCGCTTCTCGCGCCTGCCGCACGACTCCTACACGCTCACCAACGACGAGATGGAGAGTGTCATCGACGACGCCTACAAGGCCTTCTATCTGCACCCGACTCGCTGCTGGCGGCTCGCGAAGCAGGTCTCGCACCCCGAGGACCTGTTGACGATGTCCATGGCGGCGGTCTCGATGCTGCGTGGAGGCTTCGCCGGAGGCACGAACGCCCCCCCCGCCTGACCTTCTCGCCCTCCGCGCCGCGTACGAGCTCCTCGACGCGGCCCCCGCCCCGCTCTTCGCGTTCGATGTGGAGACCGGGGAGGTGGTGGCGTGCAACCAGGTGTTCGCCACGCTGCTCGGGCGCGCGAAAGAGGAGGTCCTGGGGCGTCCGCTGGCGGAGTTCCACCCCCCCGAGGACCACCACACCCTGGTCACGTCGCTCGATCTCCTGAAGGAGGGCGGGGACACCGGCGCCGTGGAGCTGCGGGCTCAGCGCGTCGACGGCGCGAGGGCCCCCGTCTCCTTCCGCGCCACCGCCGGGAAGACGGCCGCCGGGTGGGAGGCCGCCCGGGGCGTGTGGACCGATCTCGAGCCGCGCCTGCGCGTGGAGCGCGGGCTGCGCGACGACAACGTGCGGCTGCGACGGATGGTGCACGCGGACCCGCTCACCAACGTCCTGAACCGCCGCGGGCTGGAGCGGATGCTCCACGTGGAGGTGGCTCGCAGCAAGCGGACGAGCAACCCCCTGTGCGCCGTGCTCCTGGACTGCGACGACTTCAAGTCGATCAACGAGAAGGCGGGGCTCGCGGGGGGCGACGCCGTCCTCGTGGAGGTCGCGACGCGGCTGTCCCGCTCGGTCCGCGCGAACGATCACCTCGGCCGGATCGGCGGAGACGAGTTCCTCGTCCTGCTGCCCGGGACCTCCCTGGCGGAGGCCAAGGTCGTCGCCGAGAAGCTGCGGTCCTGCGTGGCGGCCCATCCGCTGCGGTGGGAGGGCAAGTCGCTCGAGGTCACGGCCAGCCTGGGCGTCATGGAGGTGGGGCCGAAGGTCCTCGGCATCGAGCAGGTGCTGACGACGGGTCACTTCGCGCTCACGCGCAGCAAGGGGCGGGGCAAGAACCGGGTCACGGGCCCGTTCCAGCTGCCCCTCGAGATCCCCGGCGAGCAGCTGCTCCAGGCGGTGGTGGCGGGCTCCGCGCCCATCCGCATCGTCGGCCAGCCGATCCACCGCACGGGGGACGGCCGGGCGGTCGCCTACGAGATGCTGTCCCGGTTCCCGTCCGAGGACGGCATGGGCCCGCTGGGGATGTTCCGCCTCGCCGTCGACTCACAGGTCCTCACGCCCGTGGATCTGCGCTGCCTCACGGAGGCCACGGCGTTCGCGGCCGGCATCTCCCACGAGGTCTCGATCCACGTCAACCTCTTCCCGTCCACGCTGCTCAACACCCACCCGGCGACGCTGCTGTCGATGTTCCCGGCGTCCCAGCGCGAGCGGTTCTGCATCGAGCTCAGCGAGCAGCAGCTCATCGGCGACCCGAAGAACCTGCTCCGGTCCCTGGAGGTGCTGCGCGGCGCCGGGCTGAAGCTGGCGATCGACGACGTGGGGTACGGCCAGACGGTGCTGGAGTCGCTCGTCGAGCTCGATCCCGAGTGGATCAAGATCGACGGACGTCGGATCACCGGCGTGGGCGAGGCCCCGTCCATGGTCCCGAGCCTCGAGCGCCTGGTGGCGATGCTGCGTCCCCTGGGCGTGAACATCGTCGCGGAGGGGGTCGAGAGCCTCGACGACCTGACCGTGGTCCGGGACCTCGGGATCACGCACGCGCAGGGGTTCCTGTGGGGGCAGCCGGCCTAGCTCGCACCCGGCGCCGGACGATTCTCGATTTTCTTTTTCCTCCCCTCGGAGGTCGTGGGTCAGCCCTCGTGAACGACGGAATGCAGCCGTCGAACACAAGGAGCCCTCGATGACGACCCGCCTTCACACCCCCGCCTTCCCCCTCGCCTCCGCCGCCCTGTTGGCGCTCTTCGCCATCGGTTGCGAGCCCGTCGAAGAAGCGAACTCCGACGACGACGTCCTCGACAGCTCCGAGCTGGCCCTGACCGTGGACACGGCCCTGGAGGACGTCGACCTCGACCTCTCCGAGGAGGACGCCTCCGAGATCGAGGACGTCGCCGACCCGGAGGTCGACGCCATCGAGCGTGACGGCCGCCGCGCCGCGGTCCGGGCCCTGATCCTCCGCGCCGCCGAGTCCGAGCCCTGCGCCATCCGCGGGATCCTCGCGGGCCGCTACCGCGCGGTGGACGAGTTCACCGACATCCGCGCCGACGGCGTCTTCCGAGGGCGCGCCTGGCGCCGCGGCCGCGAGCTGGTCGCGACCGGCAACGGGGTCTACGCGGGCAACGACGACGCCCCCGGCGGCCACTTCATCGGGCAGTACGAGAACCTCGACGGCGACACCGGCACGGTCGAGGGCGGCTACCTGCCCCCCGGCCCCGACGCCGAGCGCAACTTCGGCACCTTCCGCGGCCTCTGGACGCCCGACGCCGACGAGACCCGAGGCGGCAACATCCGCGGCTTCTGGCACCCCCGCCGCGACGGCTCCGTGGGCGTGTTCGTGGGCTACTGGAGCAACTGCAGCCTCGACCGTCGCCACGACGCCCCCGACGCGAGCTAGTCCCCGCCCTCGAGTCCCCCCGGCGCCGGGTCCGAAGACGGGCCCGGCGTCGGGCGTTCTAGACTGGGGACGGAGGCGGATGCCGGACCGTCGAGACACATCGACCGCGTGGACCGAGCTGGACCACGCCGACGGGACCCTCCCGCTCCGCCGGGAGCGGCTCCGCATGTTCTCCAGCGTCGCCGTCCTCGCGCCGCTCGCCGGGGGCGTCGTGATGTTCGCGTCGGGCGCCCAGACCGACTTCCCGAACGCCCAGGCCGTGTGCATGCTCGCGACGGTCCTCGGGTTCGCGTTCCTGTTCCTCCTGGTGAGCTTCGTGCCGCTCTCCTCCCGCGGCCTCGATCGGGCGGAGTACGTCGCCCTCGCGTGGGCGGGGCTGTGCCTCGGCGTGCACACGTGGTTCGGCCCGGGCTCCGACACCGGGCGGCTCACCGGCCCCACGCTGGTCATCGTCCTCTTGTTCTGGAGATCGACGGTGATCCCGGGCACGTGGCTCCACTCGCTGGGGGGATCGCTGCTGCTGAGCGTGCCCTCGCTCCTCCCCCACCTCGGGCTCCGCCTGCCCGGCATGGTCGACTCGCCGCTCATCTCCCCGAAGTTCGACGGCGTCGTCCTCACGGTCGCGACCGCGACGACGATCTTCCTGTGCGCCAAGATCTCCGCCGTCGTCTACGACCTCCGCTCGGAGGTGCGCCGAGCGACCTCCCTCGGCCCGTTCGAGCTCGACACCGTCCTCGGCCGGGGCGGCATGGGCGAGGTCTACCGAGCGCGTCATCGGTTGCTCCAGCGGCCCACCGCGATCAAGGTGCTGCGCCCGGACCTCGCGGGGGAGCGCGCCCTCGCGCGGTTCGAGCGGGAGGTCCGCCTCACGGCGGGCCTGACCCACCCCTCGACCATCGCCGTGTACGACTTCGGGCGGACCCCCGATCGGCGCTTCTACTACGCGATGGAGCTGCTGGACGGCCTCGATCTCGAGGAGCTGATCCGCCTGCGCGGGGCCCAGCCGCCGGCCCGCGTGGTCGCGATCCTCCTGCAGGTGGCGGGCTCCCTGGCGGAGGCGCACGACGCCGGCCTCCTGCACCGCGACGTCAAGGCCGCGAACGTCATGCTGTGCCGCCGCGGGCGACGCATCGACGTGGTCAAGGTGCTCGACTTCGGCCTCGCCAAGGAGGCCGCGGGGCCCGAGGTCGCGGGCGAAGAGCGGGGCACGGTCGCGGGGACGGCCGGCTACCTCGCCCCGGAGGGCTGGGCGGGCATGGAGCACCTGGACACCCGGAGCGACGTGTACGCCGTGGGGGTGCTGGCCCACGTCCTCCTGACCGGCGTGCCCCCGTTCTCGGGCGACTCCCTCGCCGGCTATCGAGTGAAGCACCTCACGACGCCCGCCCCGGAGCTCCCCGACGAGGTCCCCGCCGCCCTGCGCTCCCTGGTCCGCCGCCTCCTCTCCAAGGTCCCCGACGAGCGCCCGGGGGACGGGGCGGAGCTGGAGGCCGCCGTCGCCGCGCTCGTCCCCGAGGTGGGGTCCTGGTCGCAGGCCGACGCCCGCGGGTGGTGGGCCCGGGAGGGCATCCCGGCGCAAGAGCTGTCCGCCCACCGCGAACGCACCACCGGCGACGGCCTCGACCTCTCGGACACCCGGACGGTCCACCCCGATCGGACCGGACTCACGCCCGCGGACGAGGTCGACATCCCCGCGCCCGGCAGGTAGACCCCCGCCCTCTCGGGCCCCCCGCCGCCCGAGCCACGGAGCAGAACGATGGCCGAATACGTGTACAGCCTGTACGGGCTGGGCAAGACGACCCCCCGCGGTCGCAAGATCCTCGAGGACATCAACCTGTCCTTCTTCCCCGGCGCGAAGATCGGCGTCCTCGGGCTCAACGGCTCGGGCAAGTCGACGCTCATCCGCATCATGGCGGGCGTGGACACCGACTTCGTGGGCACCGCGAAGGCCATGGACGGCATCAAGATCGGGTACCTGCCCCAAGAGCCGGTCCTCGACGCCGACAAGAACGTCCAGCAGAACATCGAGGAGGGCGTCGCCGAGACGCGGGCCCTGCTCGCGCGGTTCGAGGAGGTCTCCAACTCCTTCGGCGAGGTCTCGTCCGACGAAGAGATGAACGCGCTGCTCGAGGAGCAGGGCGAGCTGTCGGACAAGATCGACGCGTGCAACGCCTGGGAGCTGGACCGCGAGGTGGAGCTGGCCATGGACGCCCTGCGCGTGCCCCCCGGCGACGCCGACGTGAGCACCCTGTCCGGCGGTGAGAAGCGGCGCGTGGCCCTGTGCCGCCTCCTCCTCGCGAAGCCCGACATGCTGCTGCTCGACGAGCCCACCAACCACCTCGACGCCGAGTCCGTCGCGTGGCTCGAGCACTTCCTGGACGACTACCCCGGCACCGTGGTGGCGGTGACTCACGATCGCTACTTCCTGGACAACGTCGCCGGGTGGATCCTCGAGCTCGATCGCGGTCGCGGCATCCCCTACAAGGGCAACTACAGCTCCTGGCTCGAGCAGAAGCAGAAGCGCCTCGCCTCCGAAGAGAAGACGGCGAGCCGGCGGCAGAAGTTCCTGCAGCGCGAGCTCGAGTGGGTGCGCGGCAACCAGAAGGCGAAGCAGAAGAAGGGCAAGGCCCGGCTTCGCAAGTACGAGGACCTGCTCGCCCAGGACACGATGGCCGACTACCAGGCGGGCACGATCCACATCCCCGGCGGCCCGCGCCTCGGCGACGTGGTGATCGAGGCCGACGGCGTGAGCAAGGCGTACGGCGACCGCCTCCTGTTCGAGGACCTGACCTTCAACATCCCCCCGGGCGCGAAGGTCGGCGTCATCGGTCCGAACGGCGCAGGCAAGACGACGCTGTTCCGCATGATCGTCGGCACCGAGACCCCGGACTCGGGGACGCTCGACCTCGGCTCCACCGTCAAGGTCTCGTACGTCGACCAGTCCCGCGATTCGCTGGACGGGGACAAGACGGTGTACGAGGAGATCAGCGGCGGCTACGAGCGCATCCCGCTGGGGGACCGCGAGATCAACGCGCGCGCCTACTGCACGTGGTTCAACCTGCGCGGCGACATGCAGCAGCAGAAGGTCGGGGTGCTGTCCGGTGGCGAGCGCAACCGCGTGCACCTGGCCAAGCTGGTCCAAGCGGGCGGCAACCTGCTCCTGCTCGACGAGCCCACCAACGACCTGGACGTGGACACGCTGCGGACCTTGGAAGAGGCCCTGATGAAGTTCGCCGGCAGCGCGATCATCATCAGCCACGATCGGTGGTTCCTGGACCGGATCGCCACGCACATCATCGCCTACGAGGGGGACAGCCGCGTCGTCTTCCACGAGGGCAACTACCAGGACTACGAAGAGGACCGGAAGAAGCGCCTCGGCGATTCGGGTGGTCCGACTCGCATCCGGTACCGCCGCCTCGGGGCCTGAGGGCCTCGGCCGGTCGGGCTGTTCGTGTGCATCTTGTGAAGCCCTCGTGGGGGCTTGCAAAGGTCCCGTGGGGGCCCCTCGCGACGCTGGATCTCGCGCGATCGAGCCTGTAGGTTCCAGCGTCGCTTCCACCGGAGTCCGTTCGATGTCCCTGATCCGCATCCTGATCCCCGTCCTCTCCGTCTCGCTGATGGCGGGCGTGGCGGTGGCGAAGTCGAAGAACCACACGAAGCTCAAGTACGACCTGGCCACGGGGGCGCCGCTGGAGCTCACGTTCAAGATGGACGAGCTCAGCGTCTGCTCCCACAGCAAGTGCATGCTCGGCATCGCCGACGGCTACGACGTGGACGCCGCCGGCGGTGTCGAGATCGAGGGCTCCTACCTCATGGAGATCGACGGCGCCGGGTCCTGGGTGCTGTTCGCCCCCAACGAGCACTACTCGAAGAAGGCCAAGGACGACGACGGGAACATCCTGCTCTGCAAGGACCACACGGCGGAGACGAAGGTCGCGGCCGAAGAGGCCGAGGACGACGACGACGAGACCGACGACGCCCCCCCCGCCGAGGCGCCCGCCGCGGACGACTCCGAAGCGTCGGCGCCCACGGGCTCCGACTTCGCCCACGGGGCCGAGGGCGACGACGCCGAGCCCGCGCCGAAGGCCGCAGAGGGCGGCGACGGCGAGGAGGCCGAGAAGCCCGACGACGCCGAGGAGGAGGAGGACGACTCCTGGAAGGAGCTGCCGGTCCTGTCGGTGGAGGAGCGGCGGGCGAACCAGCACGACCGCAACGTGAAGAAGTCCTTCTGCATCGAGGCGGCCAAGGGCACCCTCGCGGGCGACGGCAACGAGCGGATCCTCGAGCTCGCGAACGAGTTCCTGCCGGACCACGACTTCGTGCTCTACACCAACGGCTTCTTCGGCGCGTACCTCGAGGGCGTCCAGATCGGCAGCCCGAAGATGACGGGCGGGATCAAGATCAACCGCTGAGACCCCGGGAGACGTCATGACCGAAGCCGAGGACACGATCGAGCGCGAGGTGATGGACGTAGACGTCCTCTTCGTCGGCGCGGGGTGCGCGTCCCTGGCGGGCGCCATCCGCCTCATGCAGCTGGTCCGCGAGCACAACGCGGAGAACCCCGAGAGCCCCATCGAGGAGCCGCAGGTCGCGGTCATCGAGAAGGGCAGCGAGGTCGGCGCCCACGTGTTCTCGGGCGCCGTCATGGTGCCGAAGGCCCTCGACGAGCTGCTCCCCGGCTGGCGCGAGGACGGCCCCATCGAGGCCGAGGTGGGCAAGGAGTACGTCACCGCGCTCCTCAACGACACGCGGCACATCGACCTGCCGCTCATCCCCCCCGCCATGGACAACCACGGCAACCTCATCGTGTCGGCGTCGCGCATCGCGCGCTACATGGCGAAGCACGCCGAGGCCTTGGGCGTGATGGTCTTCTGCGGCTTCCCCGCCGTGGACGTGCTCTGGGAGGGCGACACCGTCGTCGGCGTCCAGACGGGCGACAAGGGCATCGACCACCACGGTGAGCGCAAGGACAACTTCGAGCCGGGCGTGCTCCTCAAGGCGAAGGTCACGGTGTTCGGCGAGGGCGTCCTGGGCCACTGCACCCGCATCGTCACGAAGCGCCTCGGCCTCGACAAGGGCCGTCAGCCCTGGCAGTTCGAGACGGGCGTCAAGGAGATCATCAAGGTCCCGAAGGGCAAGGGCATCCCCGGCTACGTGATGCACACGCTCATGTGGCCGCTCGACAAGGACACGCTCGGAGGCACCTTCATCTACGGCCTCGAGGACGACTACTTCGTGGTCGGCATGGTCGTGAGCCTGGACTACAAGGACCCGGGCATCGACCCGCAGTACCTCCTCCAGAAGCTCAAGGGCCACCCGCGGATCGCGAAGCTGATCGAGGGCGGCAAGGTGGAGGCGTACGGCGGCAAGGCGCTCACGGCGGGCGGCCTGTCGACCATGCAGCAGCCCTACTTCGACGGCGGCATGTTCGTCGGCGAGTCGGCGCAGATCATCGACATCATGCGGCTCAAGGGCATGCACCTGGGCATGAAGTCGGGGATGCTGGCGGCCGAGACGGCGTTCGATTCCCTCCAGTCCGGCGATCACTCCGCGGCGGCGCTGAGCGCGTACGACCGGAAGATTCGGGACTCCTACATCTACAAGGAGATGTACGAGTCGAGGAACTTCCACCAGTCGTTCGACAAGGGCCTCTACCTGGGCATGGCGAAGACGGGCATCGGCATGCTGCTCGGCACCTTCGGCCAGAAGAAGGGCCACGAGGACCACGCGCAGCTGCAGCCGGTCCCGGTGGCGTACGACGGCGGCACCACCATCTCGGACCGCCCGAAGGTGGACATCCCCACCTGGACGAACAAGCTCGACGACGTCTACCTCTCCGGCGTGTTGCACGACGAAGACCAGCCGAGCCACCTGAAGGTCGCCGACCCGAGCATCTGCGGGACGAAGTGCGCCGAGGAGTACGGCAACCCCTGCACGCGCTTCTGCCCGGCGCAGGTCTACGAGATGGTCGCGGACGAGAATGACGCGGGCGCGAAGAAGCTGCAGGTCAACTTCAGCAACTGCGTGCACTGCAAGACGTGCGACATCAAGGACCCGTACCAGATCATCACCTGGACGCCCCCCGAGGGCGGCGGCGGGCCCAACTACAAGATGACCTGAGGCCGGCGCGTCGTTACAGACGCAGCCGGAATCCGAGCTCCACGCGCGTGCCGCCGTGGGGCGCGGGCCCGATCCGGAGGTCGGCGCCGACCTCCCGGGCGCGACGACGCATCCCCTCCAGGCCGTACCCGCTGCCGGTGGAGCCGACGCGGTCGGCGAGGCCTCGCCCGTCGTCCTCGACGACCATCGTCCAGCGCCCGTCGTCGGCGGTGATCCGGAGCTGCACGCGGCTCGCGTCGGCGTGTTTGGCCGCGTTGTGCATCGCCTCGAGCCCCACGAGCAGGACCGTCCGCACCACCGCCACGTCCATGGGCAGCGCGGGCAGCTCGGGGAGGTCGGGCTCGAACTCGGGCCGTCCCCCCGGGAAGAGGGCGCCGCCCCGCTCGACCAGCCGGGCGCCGAGGCTGCGCAGGTCGCTCGACTGGGTGCGCAGGGACCACACGATCGCGGTGAGGGACCGCCCCAGCTGAGACGACGTGTCGGCGATGCGGTCGAGGATGTCGTCCCGTGCGTCCGCCGGGGCGAGGGCGGCCGCCTCGGCGAGCAGCCCGATGCTGCCGAGCCCGGACCCGACCTCGTCGTGCAGGTCCATGGCGACCCCGGTGCGCAGGCGCTCGACCCGCAGCAGCTGTCGCATGCGCACCTGCCAGACCCCCGCTCCGGCCGCCGCCAGCAGGAGCAGCACCCCGATGAGGAAGCGCAGGTCGCGGTACCACGGCGGGCGGGCGCGGAAGGCGAAGCGGGCGGGGGTGGCGGTCCAGCGGACGCCGTCGAGAGAGGCGGCGACCTCCACGACGTGTCGCCCCGCCGCCGGCTCCACCAGCAGCAGCTCGGGGCGGGTCCGCGGTGGCGACCACGCCTTGTCCGCGCCCGATCGGAAGCGGTAGAGGACGCGGCCCGGGTCGCGGTAGGAGAGCGCCGAGAACCGGAGATCGATGACCGCCCCCGGAGGAACCTCCGCGGCGGTCTCGACGTCCACCGTCCTCCCGTCCACGCGGGCCGAGCCCAGGTGAGCGTCCGGCACGGGCAGCTCGGATCTCGCGACGGTCCGCGGGATGCGCTCGACGCCGCGCTCGGTGGCGACCCACAGCGTCCCGTCTCTCCCCTCGACGATGTCCCGCGGCGACTGTCCGACGAGGCCCTGCCATGGCCCGATCTGCTCCAGCACGTCGAACGCGGCGCCCGGCCGCCCCTCGTCGCTCACCCGCACGAAGTTGCCGTGGCCCATGAGCCACATCCCGCCGCGGGTCGACGGTCGCAGGTTGTTGAGCCACACCGAGTGCAGCGAGTCCGTCGCCTCGAGCCGCTCCCATCCCTGCCCGGTCTCCCGGAACACGCCCCCCGGGACGGCGGCGGCCCAGAGCCGACCGTCCGAGGCCTCGGCGATGCCCCCGAAGGACCGCTGGTCGATCAGCTCGGTGCACCGCCACGTCGGGGTCCCGCCCCGCACGTCGTCGGCGCGCGCCTCGCAGGCGATGTTCCCGGCCGTGACCACCAGCCGCCCGTCGCGGCGCAGCAGGACGTTCTGGTCGGCGCGGCGGTCCCCGAGCCCGTCCGGGCGGTCGGCGCGACGCACGGGGGGCCCGCCGTCGGGGGTGGTCTCGTGGATGCCCCGGCCGTCCGTGAGCCAGACGGTGCCCGTCGAGGACCGCGTGCAGCCCGCGACCCAGGTCGTCTGGGGCTCCACGGGGTGGATGAGGTCGCCGGCGGGGGACGAGGCCACCCAGGCGGTGGTTCGGTCCGGCCGATGGCCCATGCCCCACACGCGGCCCTGGTCGTCGCGGCAGATGCGGCTGTTGACGCGGTACTCGGGCAATCGCCGGGCGTCGGTGCCGTCGATCCACCCGAGGCCCTGCCAGAACGAGGCGACGATGCGGTCGTTCGTCTCCACCAGGAACCTGGAGTGGGCGGAGGGCATCCCGTCGAGGTCGCTGTACGCGCGGGTCTCCGGTTCGGGGAACTGGAGGAGGCCCATGTTGGTGCCGAGCCACAGGGATCCCTCGCGGTCGACGAGCAGGGGGCCGCCGCTCCAGATCCCGTGGCGGTTGTCGAGGACCTCGTCGGGTTCGCGGGTGCGATGGGCGGTGAGGTGCCGGTCGGCCGCGACCCACATCGTCCCGTCCCGGAAGGCGACGCCGATGCCCCGGCCCGGACGGCTCGGCTCGACGACCTCCTCGCGTTCCTCGGAGAAGGGGATCACCCGGGACTCGTAGGTCAGCACCACGACCCGCCCGTCGGGGGCTCGGGCGGCCTGGATGGGGAGCGCGTCCACCTCCCCGAGCTGGTCCCAGACGCCGTCCACGAGTCGCCAGGCGTGCTTGCGGGTGGCGGCGAAGAGGGGGCCGTCGCCGCCGAGGATGAGGGTGAAGCGCTCGGGCTCGGGTCGGCCGAGGGGCTCCCACCCGGCGGCGGTGCGGCGATGCAGGCCGTCGTCCGTGGACACGATGAGGGCGCCCTCGCGGTCGAAGTCGACGACCCGCGCCTTGGACCGGAAGCCGTCGGGGGGGGCGATCGGCTTCAGGCCGGTGCGGGTCACCTCGAAGACGCGGCCGTCCCAGCTGGTGCACACGACCGCGCCGTCGGGCGACGTGGCCAGGGAGGGCACCTCCTGGTCGTGGACGTCGAGGCCCCAGGGCACCATCTCGCGACCGTCGTACCGCACGAGGCCGGCGCCGGTGCCGATCCACAAGAAGCCCTCGGCGTCCTGGGCCAGGGTCTTGATGAAGGGGACGGGGAGCGCCTCGTCGGTCCCGAACTCCCGGACGAGCCGCTGGGCTGCCTCGGCGCGGGAGGGCCCGAGCGCGAGCCCGAGGAGGAGCCCGAGGAGGAGCCCGAGGACGGCGGCCTGCGCGGGGAATGACTCGTGCACCACGGTCATGATCGCAGACGCCCGTCGCGCGGCGTTCGCATGACCATGCGGGTGACGTCGGGGCGCGATGGGAGCAAGCTCGTTCCATGGCCATCACCGTCGTCATCGCCGAGGACCAGGCCCGCTACCGGGACGGACTCGAGACGCTCCTTACGCACCAGCCGGACTTCGAGGTGCTGCGGACCTGGGAGTCCGCGCGCGACTTCGTCCGTCGGGCGGAGGAGTCGCACCGTCGCGGGGGTGGTCCGCCCGCGGATCTGGTGCTCACGGACATCGAGATGCCGGGCATGAGCGGCATCGAGGCGACCCGGGCGCTCAAGCGGCTGTGGCCCGAGATGACCGTCGTGGCGCTCACGGTGTTCGAGGAGCCGAGCACGATCCTGGAGGCGATCTGCGCCGGGGTGGACGGGTACCTGCTGAAGACGATCTCGGCCAAGGAGCTGCTCGCGCAGCTGCGGGTGATCACGTCGGGCGGGGCGCCCATGAGCGGCGGGGTGGCGAAGACGGTGCTGGGTCTGCTGCGCGATCACGGGACGCCGAAGGGCGTGGAGCCGAGCCGCCTCAGCCTGAGCGACCGGGAGCAGGAGGTGCTCCGCTGTCTCGTGCGAGGGTCGTCGTACAAGCAGGTGGCCGCCGACCTCTCGATCAGCCTGGACACGGTGCGCACCCACATCCGCAAGCTCTACAAGAAGCTGCAGGTCCACAGCGTCGCCGAGGCGGTCTCCCGGGCCATCCGCGAGGGGCTCGTGTAGGGCGAGGGGCGGCCGGAAGTCGCCCAGGATCGTCGATCCACCCGGACTCCTGTCCCCCCCGAGTCACATGCTCATGCGATGGGCGCTCACGTCGATCTCGTCGATGTTCTTCAGGTCGGCACGTGCCTCGCCGATGGAGCGCCCAAGGAGACTCAGCCCATGCCCAAGATTCGCGTCACCATCGTCACCACGCTCGCCGTGCTCTTCAGCGCCTCGACCGTGCTCGCGACCCTCGTCACTCCCGACAGCATCTACCGCAAGGTCGACGGGTTCGGCGTCGGCAACTGCGTGTTCAGCAGTACGCCGATGCCCTTCAAGAAGGAGTCCGAGTACGACGTCAAGAAGGCCTTCAGCAGCTCGGATCGACCCGCCGAGATTCGCTGCTACTTCGGCCGACTCGTCGGCGAGCACACCACCAAGGGCTCGTTCTACAACTCGCTCCGGGACGAGAACGAGTACTACAACTATCTGACGATCGAAGAGCCGAACGGCGGCGACACCTTCTACTCGCGCCTGGGCGCCTATCACCCGGACGGAAAGTCCATCAACTGGGACCAGATGCGGATGGGTCTGCAGCCCGGCGGCGCGATCAACTGCAACTTCGACGATCACGAGGCCACCGGCACCGACGGCTGCATGGACATCGACAAGCAGGTCATGGCGCTCGCCGCCAAGAAGGGCGCGAGCCTCCCGTACACCGCCGACGTCTGCATCTCCTACTACTACAAGTGGACGAACGAGTACGAGGAGGTCTGGGACAGCCACCGCAACGCCTACAAGCGGCAGCGCACCCACGTCTCCCCGCAGTACATGGCCGGGCCGAACTGCATCCAGTACACCGTGGAGGGCTCCGGCCCCGCGGTCGCCCCCGTGCGGGCCCGGGATTGAGCCGAATCTCTCAGTCCGAAGGGGGCAAGCCGCTTGCCCCCCGGATTCCGAGAGTTTCGACTCGGTTTCAGGGGGGCGAGCCCACGGTCTAGACTCCGGCCCGGAGGGCCGACGGATGAGATCACTGCACCGCCTCGTGTTGCCTGCAGCGCTGATTTGGCTGATCGGGGCCGGCTGCCCCGAGGGCACCGCCATCCTCGACGACGACGACGCGACGGACGACGACGACGCGACGGACGACGACGACGCGACGG
>CAZUHI010000049.1:0-17445 GCA_964620495.1 uncultured Rickettsiales bacterium
GGACGCGCCATCTCACCGACTTGTGGCGCGATCCAGCGCCACTACTCGCCCGGACGCGCCATCTCCCCCGGTTGTGGCGCCACCCCCGCCACCTACACTCCTCCAGTGACCGCCCCCCGCATCTGGATCGTCGGCTGCTCCGGCGCGGGCAAGACCACGCTGGCCCGCCGCCTGGCCGCGGACCTCTCGATCCTGCACCTCGAGCTCGACGGCGTGTTCCACCAAGCCGACTGGACTCCGCTCCCCCGGGACGAGTTCCGCGCCCGCGTCGCCGAGACCCTGGACGGCCACCGCGGGTGGGTCGCCTGCGGCAACTACAACCAGGCGCTCGGCGACGTCGTCGTCTCCCGAGCGAACACCGTCCTGTGGCTGGACCCCCCCAAGCGCGTCGTCATGACGAGGCTCCTGTTACGCACCCTCCGACGCACGGTCACGCGCGAGACCCTGTGGAACGGCAATCGCGAGCGCTGGACGAACCTCACCTCCTGGGACCCGCACAAGAGCATCCTGCGCTGGGGTTGGACCGAGTTCTCGAGGTACCGCGCCCGCTACGAGGCCGCCTCCACCGACGGCTCCTGGCACCACGCGACCGTGCACCGCCTCCGCAGCGCGGCGTCGGTGGACGCCTTCGTCGCGGGCGCCCCGGGACTCCACTAGTACACCCGACCGCTTGTCCTGACCGGAATGAACTTGTCCCTGACGCCGACCGCTTCGTTCCTCCTCTTCGCGTGCCTCGGCACGCTTCCTCGTCGCGCCTCGCGCTCCTCGTCCGGTCCGGCGTCCAACCCGGTCCTACTTCGGGCCGGGCGTACTAGACTCCGCGCCATGCCACGAGGCCGCATCGACGCGTACGACGGAGTGGAGCAGCTGCTCGAGCGACTGCGCTTCGGTCTGCCGAGCGGCGGGCGCCCCGAAGAGCTGCTGGCGCCGTCGGCCACCGGGCCCCTGCCCGCCCTCGAGGACGACGACGAAGACGACGGCACCCTCGAGACCGTCGGCTGGTCCCCGGGCCAGACCGCCAAGGTCACCGACACCCTCCCCGACGGCCGCAACATCGTCGGGCTCCCCGCCCGCATCGGCCGATACCGCGTCGAGCGGGAGCTCGGCCAGGGCCGCATGGGGATCGTGGTGGAGGCGACCGACCTCGTGCTCGGCCGCTCCGTCGCCATCAAGGTCGTGTCCGACGCCCAGGAGGCCGAGCACCACGCCATGGCTCGCTTCGTGGTGGAGGCCCGCCTCGCCGCGCAGCTCGCCCACCCCGGGCTGATCCCGGTGCACGACATCGGCGTGACCGACACCGGCCTCTTCTACCTCGTGATGGAGAAGGTCGAGGGGCACACCCTCGAGCAGACCGTGCAGCTGCTCCAGAAGAGGGACCCGGCGACCCTCCGGCGGTGGCCGCTCCCCCGCCTCGTCGCGGCCATGATTCAGATCTGCCGCACCGTGGGGCACGCCCATCGCCACGACGTCGTGCACCGAGACCTCCGACCCTCGGCCGTCCTGCTCGGGAGCCACGACGAGCTCATCGTCCTGGACTGGCGCCTCGCGCGCGTACCCGCCACGCCGGACGACGCCGGACGACGCCCCGTGTGGTCGGTGGTGGACTCCCTGGACGCCCCCCCGAGCCGCATTCGTCCGCCCGCCACGCCGGGATACGCCGCCCCCGAGCTCGCGCTGCCGTCCATGGGCGCGGTGGACATCCGGTCCGACGTCTTCGCCCTCGGCGCCATCGTCTACCGCGCCGTCACCCTGCGCCGACCCTGGCCGGGGCTGCACGGCAAGGCGCTGCTCCAGGAGGTCGTCGCTGGGCCGCCCACCGACCCCCGCGAGATGGCGCCGGACCGGGACATCCCGGCGGGCGTCGCCGAGGTCGTATTGCGCTGCATGCACCCGGATCGGCTCAGCCGACCCGCCGACGGCCTGGCCGTCGCGGAGGCCCTCGAGGCGGCCCTGCTGGGGTGAGCGACCGCCCCCCCACCCGCGGCCGCCGCTTCCTGCGGCTGGCGTCCATGACCGCCTCGGTCGCGGGGGGCTTCGCCCGCAAGTCCGTCGCCTCCGCCTTCGGGAGCGAGGAGCGCAAGGCGCGCCTCCAGCAGGAGTTCCTCACCGCCGCGGGCGAGCGCCTGGTGGAGACGCTCGGCGAGCTCAAGGGCGCAGCCATGAAGCTCGGCCAGATGGCGTCGACCGCCTCGGATCTGCTGCCCCCGGAGGTCGCCGAGGCCCTCGCGAAGCTGCAGAAGCAGGCCCCGCCCATGGCCTACGAGGTCATCGCCGAGCAGATCGAGGCCGAGCTCGGGTCTCCCCCCGAGCGGCTGTTCGACCGGTTCGACCGCGAGCCGTTCGCCGCCGCGTCAATCGGTCAGGTCCACCGCGCCCGCACCGACGACGGCCGGGAGGTGGTGGTCAAGGTCCAGTACCCCGGCGTGGACGCGGCCGTCGACTCCGACCTGGCCCACCTGGGGACCGCGCTCAAGATCGCTCGGATCGCTCACGACAAGGCGGGCCTCGACGCGATGCTCCAGGAGCTCAAGGACCGCCTGCACGAGGAGCTGGACTACTGCCTCGAGGCCGACTCCGTGCGCGAGTTCCGAGCCCTGCACGCGGACGACCCCTGGCTCGTCGTCCCCGACGTCGTCGGCGAGCGCAGCTCCGCGCGGGTCCTCACCCTCACCTTCGAGGACGGCGCCGACCTCTCCGAGGCCGCGACCTGGGACCCCGCGATCCGCAACGTGCTCGGGCGGCGCATCGTCATGACGTCGGGCCGTCAGACCTTCGAGTTCCGCGCCCTGCACGGCGACCCCCACCCCGGCAACTACGCGTTCCGACCCGACGGCACAGTCGTCCTGTACGACTTCGGCTGCATTCACCGCGCCACCGAGGAGGCCACCGAGGCCTACCGCGGCTTCCTCCGGGGGATGCTCCGGGGCGACGCCGCCCTCCTCGACCAGTCGCTCCTCGACCTCGGCGTCCGCCGCCCCGACGTGCCGTCACCCGGGCTCGACCTCTACGGCCCCGTCCTCGACGTCATCTCCGACCTGCGCCGGGGCGGGCCGTTCGACTTCGGCGCCGCGCCCCTCAACGAGCGATTCCTCGCCACCGCGCCCCACTGGATGCGGCACTACTCCGCGTTCCGCCCCGCCGGCGACGTGGGCATCGTCAAGCGTGTCGTCGTGGGCCTCTGCGACGATCTCCGCGAGCTCGGCGCCTGCGTCGACGTCCTCGAGATCCTGTCGCCCTATCTGGACGTCGAGTGAGGCTGTCTCCTCAGATGTTGATGCGCGAGCTGACCGTGTCGAGATCCAGCTCGAGCTCGGCGAACGTCTTCACCTTCTCCCGCAGCATGTCGACGAAGCGCGGGTGCACGTCCTCCTCCTCGTTGCGGAGCAGGAACCCGTACTGCGTCTTGGAGAGCATGTAGCTGATCCAGAGCATCTCGGTGGCGTGGCCGGCGTCCGGCGCGACGCTCAAGTCGTCCTCGCCCACCAGCACGCCGTGGTCCCCCCAACGCAGACCCAGGCACGTGTAGAGCACCTCGCCGCCGTCGTCCCACTGCTTGTTGTTCGCCCACGCGTGGCGGAACGTCGTCATGAAGATGATGTAGCGACAGACCTGGGCCAGGTCCTCGACGGTCTCGATGCGCGAGACCACGCGACGAACCCCGCCGTGCTCCTCGCGCTCGGCCTCCAGGTCCATCCGCTCCTTGCGCTGGAACCACTCCGCCGGCCGCCCGATCACGTGCGACTGCAGGTACCCGCACGCGAAGAACTCCGCGGAGTTCCGCACCAGGTCGTCGGCGAAGCGCTCGATCTCGACCCAGCTCGCCTCGATGGCCGCGCGGTGCTCCTCGATGAACGCGTCGATGTGGTTGGTGAGGATCTCCCAGAAGAGGTTCCCCGCGCGCGCGTAGTGGTGCTTGTCGGAGATGGGCGGCGCCGGCGCCCACCCCTTCCAGTCGAAGGAGCCCATGAGCTGCACGAGGCGCTGGTTGATCCCGTCCTCCGTGAGCGCGCAGGCGCGCGTGATGTACCCCGAGTCGCCGATCAGGAAGTTGCCCGCGCTCTGGTTGATGAGGACCACCTCGCGGAGGTGCGGCTGGAGCAGCCAGCGGATGGGGCTCCGACGCAGGTGCCTCTGGGCCGCGATCGCGTACTGCTCGGCGTTCAGATGACACTGCGCCAGGTGGCTGCCGAGCTCCGTGTCGAGCGTCGCCGAGATCCGGGCCAGACGCTTCGCTGCGGCCCAGTCGTCGTCGTCCTTCTCGATGCGGTGGTGGGTGGTGGGGCTCCCGCCCGCGGTCGCGCCCGGCTCGCGCAGCCACAGGTCGATGACCACCGGCATGAGCACCCCGTCCTCGACCTCGAACCGCACCGCCACGTTCGGCAGGCAGTGGACGCCGTCCTGGGGGTACGAGTTCCAGTGGTGATAGACCCAGTACCGGTCGGGGTCCTCGGGGTCGCGATCCATGGGGCCGGCGAGCATCCCGTTCATGAACCGGAGCCCGAAGTACTCGTCGCTGCGGGTGTAGCCCGGCCGCTCCTTCTCGAGGCTGCGGGTGAGCGACGGCGGGTAGTCGTTCTGGATCGACAGGAGGTCGATGTCCGCCCCCGAGGCGGCGCTGCCGAGGTGCTTGCGCTTCACGATCTCGATGGGCGCGACGGCCTTGAGCATGGCCAGGTTCCGCCCGGGCGCGTACGCCGTCGGGGCCTGGCCCTCCTCCGGGATCATGACGCGCGGGATCAGGCCGTCCGCGTACTCCCAGTAGGGGATGCGCACGTCCTCGAAGTCGTAGAAGAGGCCGTCGAAGTCGTCCGCCCCCTCCACCGACCAGATCCGACGCCAACGATCCAGCACCGTGCCGTCGCGCCGGAACGTGTGGTGAGGCTCGAAGACCCGCAGATCCAAGTCGGGGAGGTCGAAGGCCCCCGCGTCGTCCGGGTCGTAGGGGATCTCGAAGCGCCCGTCGGCGTCCGTCACGCCCTCGCCGAGGTAGTCGTCCGGGCTCCCGGGGTCGCGGTCCCAGAGCTCCACCTTCATGTGATGGAGGGGGACGGGACCGTCGGGACCGTCGACCTCGAAGACCAGGCGCCCCACCGCCTTCGCGCGCTTGTCCTTGCCGCCGGTCCGCACCGACTCTCGGCCGCGCACCCGGTCCCCGAGCTCGTCCGTGATCGCGCGACGCCCCGCCTCTCCCTGGCTCTCGTACCACTGGGCGAGCTCATCGGGGGTGAGCAGGGGCTGCTCCGCGGAGGCGGAGCGGCCGAACAACGATGAGACCCAACGCTTCAACGACATGAGCGGAGCCTACCCCGACCGACTCGGAGGGGACCTGACGAGGGAGGGCCGACGGCGGGGCCGTTGTTGTAAAGTCCGCGTCCTGCGTCTGCTTAGGGAGGAAACATGAGCGACCAATACGAGATCACCATCACGACCGGCACGAAGTCCGGGGCGGGGACCGACGCCACGGTCTCCGTCACGCTCCTCGGCACCAACGGCACGACCGGCCCCCACAAGCTGGACAAGCGCTGGAAGGACGACTTCGAAGAGGGCAAGACCGACACGTACAAGTTCAAGGGCCCGGACGTGGGCGAGCTGATCGGCCTGCGCTTCCAGATGGACGCGGGGACCTTCGGCGTGAACGGCGACTGGTACAACACGCGCTCCCAGGTCCGCCGCGGCGACTCCGTGTGGGACTTCCCCAACTACACGTGGCTGCGCAGCGGGCACACCCGCAACGTGCAGGAGGAGTCCGCCGAGCTCCCCCAGAAGTGCACGCTGACCGGCCAGTTCGACCTCCGCCGCATGGAGATCATGAACCGCCGCGAGACGTTCACCTGGCGCGACAACCCCGGCTGGGCGGTCCCCGGCGCGCTCGACATCAGCGAGACCCGTCCGCTGCCCGTGGACGAGAAGTATCGGGACCTCAAGGAGGCCAGCTACGAGGTCATCTTCGCGAAGACGATGGTCGACATGAAGCTGACGTCGAACCTCTTCAAGAACGTGTGGGACAAGATCGACGACGTCCGCGAGCTGTTCGCGAAGTTCGAGATCCCGCACGTGGCGAACCGCTGGCAGAGCGACATCGAGTTCGCGCGCCAGTGCGTCCAGGGCGTGAGCCCGGTGCACATCCAGTCCATCACCGAGATCCCGAAGGGCATGGCGGCCACGGAGGACCTCGTCTACGGCCTCCTCGAGGCGGGCCAGACGCTCGCCGAGGCGCTCGCCGCCAAGCGCATCTTCCTCACGGACTTCGAGGAGCTCGTGGGCATCCCTCTGTTCGACAAGACGGACGACGACGGCAACCGCGAGCTGCGGTACGCGTACCCCGCGCGCGCGCTCTTCTACCTGCACTCGGACGGGCACCTGCGGCCCCTGTGCATCGAGTTCGACCGCGAGGAGGACGGCCTCGTGTTCACGCCCAAGGACGGCGAGTACGACTGGCTCGCGGCCAAGATGCACCTGCGCTGCGCCGAGGGGAACGTCCACCAGGTCCTGCCCCACGCGCTGCGGACTCACTTCGTGATCGAGCCGTTCGTGATGGCGATCCTGCGCAACCTCGCGTCGTCGCACCCGATCTTCAAGATGATGCGGCGCCACATCCGCTACACGCTCGCGATCAACGAGGGCGCGCGGGCGAGCCTGCTGGCCGTCGGCAAGGTGTTCGACAACTTCATCGCCTGCGGCGGTCCCGACCAGGGCCACGTGAAGCTGATGGTCAAGGGCTACTCGTACTGGAAGCTCGAGCACAACCACCCGCGCAAGGAGCTCGCGTCCCGCGGGGTGCTCGATCCCGAGATTCTCCCCTACTACCCCTACCGCGACGACGGCCTGCCGATCTGGGACGCGATCCACGACTACGTCGACCGGACCCTGCGCTTCTTCTACGCGTCGGACGAGGACGTGGTGAACGACAACGAGCTCCAGGACTTCTGGGAGGACCTCATCACGAAGGGCCACCCGGTCGAGAAGCTCAACTGCAGCGAGATGACCCGGGTCGAGGACCTGGTCGAGATGCTGGCCATCGTCATCTGGACGGGATCGGCGCAGCACGCCGCGGTCAACTACCAGCAGTTCGAGCACTACGGCTTCGTGCCCAACGCGCCCCTCTGCATGCGCGGGGAGGCCCCCACCGAGAAGGGCGTGCTGGACGAGAAGGGCCTCGTGCAGATGATGCCCAGCAAGTCCCAGTCGACCTGGCAGGTGGCCATCGGCCGGGCGCTCGCGTCGTTCGGCAAGGACGAGGAGTACCTGCACCAGGAGGGCGGCTTCCACGAGGGGTTCTTCGAGGAGCCCGAGGTGAAGGCCATCGTCGAGGGCTTCGAGCGGACGATGGCGCAGATCGACGCCGACACGAAGGCGCGCAACGCGAAGCGCGAGGTGCCCTACAACCAGCTCGTCCCGAGCCAGGTCCCCACGTCCATCACGATCTGAGGGAACCCGCGGGCCCTACTCGTAGGGCCTCGGCCTCGACAGGATGAACACTTCCCGTCCGCCTCGCGCCTTGATCGCGGGGCGGACGGTCCTGTACACGGCGCGCAGTCGATACCAGGGCGCCGTGGGGAACAGGTGGTGCACCAGGTGCATCGTGTGTCCCAAGAGGATCCAGTCCATGAGCGGACCGCCGCGCAGCACCGCGCTCGTGCGGCAGGGCTCCTCCGCCTGGGTGCGCCCGTAGGGCCGCTGGTGCGGCAGGTAGTCGAAGAAGTAGGTGCTGGCGAACAGGGCGATGCGGGCGGGCAGCACCCAGAAGAGCAGCAGCTCGAGCCAGAAGCCGCTCGCCCCGAGCCCGATCAGGGCAAACAGGGCGACGACGAGGCTCGCGTTCGAGACACGTCGTGCGATCCGCGACTCGCCGAGGGTCCGGTCGAACTCGAACCAGTAGTGCAGATCGGACGTCGCCCAGCGCAGCGGCAGCAGCCACGACGGGCCGCGTCCGGCCCAGTCGTCGGGGTCCTTCGCGCCGTCGTTGGCGTGCCGGTGGTGCCGCAGGTGGAGCTGGCGGAAGCCGTTGAACCGACACATGAGCATCGTGGCGGCGACCTCGCCCACCAGCTGGTTGAGGAGCGGGTGCCTGCGCCCCACCAAACCGTGAGTGGCCTCGTGCATCAGCGTGAAGGCGGCCCAGTCGGCGAGCGCCGCGACCGCCACGGCGACGGCCACCGGGACGAGCCCCGTCGTGCCCGCCCAGGCGGCGAGCGCGAACCCCACGAACGACGCCAGGGAGAGCGCCACGGTCGGCCACACGACGGACGGAATGGCGAGCAACGCCGGGGGCGGCGTCAGCGCGGGGGCGGCCGTCTTCAACGCTTGGTGCGACCCGGCAGGGCCTCGGGGTTCTTCATGGGCAGCGCTCCCCACGCCGGCCCCCCCCGAAGGCCCACATCATGCCTGTGCTGTAAGCTGCCCGTCGAGGGGAGGCGCCATCGTGCCCAACGCTATTTCTCGGGGAATGTTCAACATGTTCTGGGGGGGCAAGCGCAAGCCGTTCGCCGCGCTGCCGGGCCCGGAGCCGGGGTTCCCCCTCGGCACCCTCGGCGACTTCATGGGCGGCGTCACCGCCTGGGGCCTGTGCGCGAGGTACGGCGCGGAGTACGGGGGCGTCACCCTGATCTGGCTGGCGAGCAGCCCCGGCCTCGTGCTGAACGATCCCGACACGATCGAGCAGGTCCTCGATTCCCGCCGCACGGAGTTCCGGAAGGGCTCCACGGTGGAGCAGCTCCTGCCCACGACCACCGAGTACTCGCTCTTCACGGCGCGGCAGGGCGAGGGCTGGGAAGAGAAGCGCACCACACACCCGTTCGAGCAGCCCTGGTTCCCGGCCTGGCTGAAGCAGCAGGTCGAGCCCATGCGGGTCGCCGCGGAGGCGGAGGCGGACGCGCTCATCGCCGCGGGGGAGACGGACGATCTGGCCGCCACCCTGCGTCGGTTCACCTTCGACGTGTTCTGCGCCACGGCCACCGGCTCGAAGGCCCCCGATCAGGTCTTCGAGGACTTCCTCCTCTTGGCCCAGGGGGGCGACGACCGGCTCCAGGCCAAGATGCCCCTGAGCTGGGTGCGGGCGCCGAAGGGCTTCGACGAGGCCAAGGCGCGCTTCTACGGCTACTTCACGGACCTCGTGAAGGAGGCCCGCGCGAACCCGAAGCCGGACGCCGTGGACATGCTCCACAGCACGCTGCGGGCTCACGGCGACATCGACGACGCCGTGCTCGGCCACACGCTCGGGCTCTTCTTCTTCGGGGGCGCGTTCTCGGGGAGCGGGACGCTCGTGGGGGCGTTCCACCAGCTGCAGCAGAACGCGGGCGCCGCCGAGAAGCTCGTGGAGGCCGCCGGGGCCCTGGGCGACGACGCCTGGACGCTCGACGGGATGGCCGCGCAGCCCTGGATCCGCGCCACGGTGAGCGAGGCCCTGCGCATCCTGCCCCCCGTGCGGTTGTTCACCCGCTCCACGGCGGAAGAGGTCGAGATCGCGGGCGTGACCCTCGCCAAGGACACCACGATCATGATCTCGAACGAGTTCCTGCACCGGGACCCGGGGCACTGGGACGAGCCGATGGCGTTCAAGCCCCAGCGCTGGATCGACGGCGCCTTCGAGCGCGACCCCCTGGGCAGCGGGCACTTCTTCCCCTTCGGCCGGGGCCCCCGCAAGTGCGTGGGCGACGCCTACTCGATGGTCTTCCTGGACGTCGCGCTCTCCGTGCTCGCCAAGAAGACGACGATCACGCTCGCGTCCACGGAGCCCTTCGAAGAGGGCTTCTTCTTCGGTGTGGTGCGCCCCGAAGGGATCAGCGCCACCATCGCCGCCCGCTGACCGGGCGCGCTACTTGCGCCTCAACGTGTCGACGCCCACCCAGTCCTCGGGCGGCGGCTCGTCGAGGTGGCCTCGGCAGCGGTCGATGTAGAAGGCGACCACGCCGTCGCCCGGCACTGCCTTCAGGCACTCGCGGAAGAGGATCAGCGCGGCCGCGAAGTCCAGGTCGAAGTACTTCTCCGTCGCCGTCCGGAAGGTCTCGAGCGACGCGACCTTGGCCGCGAGCAGCTCCGGGGGATCGGCGTCCGCGACCTCCCAGACCTCCACCGGCTGCGTCTTGCCCTTCACCCGCACGCGGCCCACGAGGCGCACCGTCCTGGCCTCGCGATCCAAGAGTCGATCGACCACCTCCCGGCTCACCAGCAGGTTGGCGCCGTAGTGCTTCGTCATGGACTCGATGCGTGAGGCCAGGTTCACGGTGTCCCCGATGACCGTCGTGTCCATGCGCCGGTCGCTGCCCACCGTGCCCAGCATCAGCGTGCCGATGTGCAGGCCGATCCCCTGGGCGAGGGGCTCCCGACCCTCGGCGACTCGCTGCTCGTTCAGCTCGTGGAGCGCGCGCTGCATGTTGACCGCGGCCGCCACGGCGCGGTCCGGCTCGCCCGGCACGAGCGCCATCACCGCGTCGCCGATGAACTTGTCGACGAACCCGCCCTCGGCCTGGATCGGCGGCGTGATGCGGGCGAGGTAGCTGTTGATGAACTTGATGTTCTCGGCGGCCGTCATGCCCTCGGACAGCGACGTGAACCTGCGCAGGTCGCTGAAGAGGACGGTCATGTCGTCCACCACCGAGTCCCCCAGCTCGACCTCCGCGATGCTCTCGCGCCCGAGGTACTCGAGGAACTGGATCGGCACGAACCGCGCGAACGAGTCGGCGAGGATCTTCACCTCTTCGTAGTGCCGCGCGTTCTCGATGGAGACGGCCGCCTGGGCGCAGAGCATCTCCAACACGGCCAGGCGATCCGGCGTGAAGACGCCCGCCGAGAGGTTGTTCTCCAAGTAGACGATGCCCACCAGCTTGCCCTGGTTCAGGATCGGCGACGCGAGCGCCGACCGCGGCTCGTGCTCGACGATGTAGGGGTCGTTCGAGAAGAGATCGGACTTCGTCGCGTTCTCGAGGACCACCGGCTCCTGCGTGCGCTGCACGTAGGCGATGACCGACTTGGGCATGGCCTTGGCGCCCGTCGTGAGGCCCGTGGCCGCGCCCTCGACCTGGCCCTTGCCCGCGACGTGCAGCGCGCCCGAGCGGTCGAGCAGCAGCAGCCCCGCCTCGGCCCCCGCGTTCTCGATCACCAGGTTCATCACCCGCTCGGTGAGCTTCGGGAGCTCGATCTCCGACGACAGCGCCCGCGCCGCCTTCATGACGCTCGACAGGTCCAACGCCTCGGACATCGTCCCGGAGCTGGTCCCGCGGCTCGTCGCCCCCACGGTCGCCCCGATGGTGCCGCCGACGCTCTGGGTCGCCCCGATCCCGAACGTGTCGGCCGTGGGCAGCGCGCCCCCGCCGACCACCGTGGCGGCCTCCGCCCCGACCCCGGCCGCGGCCGCCGCGGCGTCCAGGTGCGCCACCTTCGCCACCGCGCCCCACCGGTGATACAGCGTCCGCGCGCGGCGCAGGTAGGTGTCCGCGACGTCCGTGAGGCCCTGCTCCCGCAGGCTCTCGGAGAACCGCTCCGTGGCGATGCCCTCCTCGTGCACGAACCCGTGGCGGCGAGCCCCGTCCATGGCCGCGCTGTAGTGACTCATCGCCTCCGATCGTCGGCCCTGGGCGCGCGCCTTCTCGGCGAGCAGCAGCTCCAGCTTGTGCTGGTGGCTGGTCTCCGAGAACTTCGCCCACTTGCGGAACTTCCCGATGTTCCGGTTCACCTTGCGCAGGCCCCCCTTGCCCATGCGCTTGAGCGCGCACGCGGTGAGGGCTTGATAGAAGAACGTGGTGGGCACGTAGAACGCCGCCATGACGGCCTCGATGAGCACCTCCGCTTGATCGAGGTGCTTCGCCGCCCGCTCGTAGTCTCCGAACAGATACGCCTGGATGCCCGCCGCGATGCACGCGTACGCGGCCGCCTTGAAGTGCTCGCCTTCGATGAGCTTCGGCACCTGGTCGTGCACGTCGAAGATGTCGCCGACCAGGTCCGTCTGCACCGGGTCCGCGTTGGACAGGTTCTCGTACAGCTGATCCCAGCTGTTGATGAGCGAGATCGGCGTCTCCTGCCTGCTGGTGTGGATCCAGCGGATGTAGGCCGCGTACGTCTGGCGCAGCTGCGGCAGGGGCATGCCGATGAAGAAGCCGTAGGGGCAGCCGAGGTTCAACGCGTAGGCGGCGTACTCGTTGTCGCCCACGTTCACGCCCGCGCGCCAGGCCTCGAGCAGGGAGTCGCGGCTGCGCCGCAGGGGCTCCTTCCAGTGCCGGATGTACGAGTTGTAGACGAAGATGACCTTGCCGCGGATCGACCTCGCGTCGTACTTCTCCATCACGTCGAAGGCGAGGCCCCCGAACTCGTACCCGCGGTCGATCTGGCCGAGGACACCGGACAGGATCATCCCGTACACGACGTACCCGTAGGCCGAGTCCCCGGTGTTGCCGTACTTGCACGACAGCCGCACCATCTTGAAGTTGATGACCGGGAACATGGCGGGCATGTAGAAGAAGGCCGCCGGGACCATCGTCATCAGGATGCCCATGGCCGCCTCGATCTTCGGGTCGGTCATGTCCGGCAGGTTCACGAGGTCCCGCGGGGGTCGGTTCCGCACCGCCGCCTTGGCCGCCGCCACGCCCGCGAGGATGTGTGCCTGGCCGGGCCGCTTCGGCAGCTTGACGCCCAGCTTCGCGAGGATCCCCAGGGCGTTGTAGATGGCGTCCGCGTTCTCGTTTCGGGCCGTGTTGGCGAGGATAAGGACGTTCCACGCCGGGACCTCGTCCAGCACCTCCCGGGCGTGGGCCCGCACGTCGTCGATCCGCGCCTGCATCCCCTCGTAGTCCTGGCTCAGGAAGAGGGCCTCGGCCGCCTGGGTGTGCAGGTCGAGGGCCAGCGCGTAGTCACTCTCCCACGCGTCGGCGGGCAGCAGCTCGAGCCCCAGGCTCAAGTAGTTCGCGGCGGGCTCGACGGCCAGCGAGGCCTTGGCGCGGCGCCCGGCGCGAAGCGCGACCTCGGCCACCGAGCGACGCTCTGCGGGATCCGTGATCAGCGGCTTCGACATGTCGAAGTGGTTCGCGATGTCCATCAGGAACTCGTCGTCGTCGTCCCCGGACTCCTCGTGCAGCAGGCGACCCACGCGCAGGTGGACCTCCTGCGCCTCCTGGACGTCGAGCAGCGAGTAGGCGGCCTGGTGCACCCGATCGTGCAGGAACCGGTACCAGGCGTTCGCCTCGGACTCGCCGGAGCCGCCCTCGATCGCCGCGAGCGCCTCCATGTACTTGTAGGAGTCGTCCCCGGGGAGCACGAGCCCCTCCTTGAGCGCCACGCCCAGCTCCGACGCGGTCTCGCCGTGGGACTTGCCGTGGGTCATCGCCAGGGTGCGGAGATCGAACCGGCTGCCGAGGCACGCCGCGACCTTGAGCACCGCGAGCGTGCCCGCCGGGAGCTCCTTGAGCTTGCCCGCCACGAGATCGACGACGTTGTCCGTGATCCCGAGCCCGGAGATCGCCTCCAGGTCCCAACGCCAGCGGCCCTCCGCGGCCACGAAGTCGATCTGGCCGTCCGCGTAGAGCGTGCGCAGGAACTCGCCCACGAAGAAGGGGTTCCCCCGCGTCTTGTCGTGGACCAGCGCGCCGAGGGCGCTCACGTCCTCCTCGGAGCGGTGCAGCGTGTCGGCGATCAGCTTCCCCACGGTCGGTGCGTCGAGCGGCGTGAGCGTGATGCTCTCGTAGCCCTGCCCGAGCTCCTCGATCTCGCCCAGGGTGACGATGAAGGGGTGCTTCTCATCCACCTCGTTGTCGCGGTACGCGCCGAGCACGAGCAGGTGGCCCTGGTCCGGGTCCGAGATGAGGACCTTCATCAGGTGGAGCGACGGGAGGTCCGCCCACTGGAGGTCGTCGAGGAAGATCGCCAGGGGGTGTTCGGGCCGCGCGAACACCGACAGGAACCGCTTGAAGACCCGGTCGAACCGGTTGCGCGCCTCGTTCGGCGCGAGTTCTTCGACCTCCGGCAGCTCGCCCAGGAGGGCCTCCAGCTCGGGGATGACGTCCGCGATCACCCGCCCGTTGCCCGCCAGCGCGGACATCAGGTCCACCCGGTAGGCCTCCACGCGCTCGGCGCTCTCGGTCAGGACCTGGCGGAGCAGGTCGCGGAAGGCGTCGATGATGGCGCGGTAGGGAAGATCCCGTCGAAACTGGTCGAACTTGCCGGAGCAGAAGTAGCCGCGGTGCTCGACGATCGGCCGGTGCACCTCGTGGATGAGGGCCGACTTGCCGATGCCGGAGTACCCCGCCACCAGCAGCAGCTCGCGCCCGCCCTTGCTCGCGCGGGTGTACGACTCGAGCAGGCGCCGGCTCTCCTCCTCGCGGCCGTACAGTCGCTGGGGGATGAGGAAGCGATCGGACACGTCTCGCGTGCCGACCTCGAACGTGGGGACCGTGCCGTCGGGGTGGAGCCGCTCGAGGCACGTCTCCAGGTCGCAGCGCAGCCCGAAGGCGGTCTGATACCGGTCCTCGGCGCGCTTGGCGAGCAGCTTCATCACGATGTCGGAGACGACCTCGGGGATGTCCTTGTCGATCTCCCGGGGCGGCGCGGGGAGCCGCGCCAGGTGGCAGTGGATCAGCTCGAGCGGGTCCTTGCTGTCGAAGGGCAGGCGCGACGTGAGCAGCTGGTAGAGCGTCACCCCCAGCGAGTAGAGGTCCGAGCGGGAGTCGATGCTCCGGTTCATGCGCCCGGTCTGCTCGGGCGAGATGTAGGCGAGGGTGCCTTCGAGCTGCCCCGGCGACGCGAGGGACGGGGTCTCCCGCGTGAGCTGGCTGGAGATGCCGAAGTCGATGAGCTTCACCGCGTCCACCGCAGGCGCGTAGACGACGTTGTGAGGCTTGATGTCCTTGTGGATGACCTGGTGCTCGTGCACGCGGCCGATGGCCTCGGCCACCCGGGCCCCGATGCTCAGGATCTCCTTCAGCGTGGGCTTGCGGCGGACGAGCAAGCGGTCGAGGGACTCGCCGCCGTCGTCCCCGAAGATGAGCGCCATGCCGTCGCCGAGCCGCTCGAGGGCGAGGTGCTCGACGATGCCGGCGCCGGCCACGCGGACCCCGATGTCGTACCCCAGCTGGAAGCGGGTCAGGGAGCGCTCGCCCCGGTGTCCTTCCTTCAGTACCTTCGCGATGATCGGCTTCTGGTCGAGCTCACGGACCCCGCGATAAACGCGAGCGTCGGCGCCGTCGTGAAGCAGAACGTCGAGCACATAGCCCGGAAGGCCATCCATGAATCCTCGGCTCCCCTGATCACCTCTCACCCCCTCCCTGACGGTGATCCGGTGGATTCTACTCGTTCACGACCGAGAGGAACATGTCTGCGATCGCTTGGTGGCCCGCGGGGTTGGGGTGGATGCACGTCAGGTCGAACCAGACCTCGGTGTTCGGGCCGCGATAGCAGCGCCCCGTGGGGTCCTCGGCGCGGAAGCCGTGGCCACAGAAGCTCTCGAGCAGGAAGAGCATGTCGGTGTCGGTGTCGACCGCGATCGACATGAACTCCTCCATCGACCAGAGCACCATCTCCTCGAGGGCGGGGTCGGTCACGGCGTCGCCGAACCCCGCGAGGCCCGCCGCCGGGCACGAGCCGGTGTCGCCGGTCCCGTCCGTGAACTCGTAGAGGTTCGTGGTGACCACGAAGACGCCGGCCGGGAAGCGCCCGGGCGCGGTGATCCACTCCACGGCCTCGCGCATGTGATCCATGACCTGGGTCGTCTGGTCCCACAGCTCGTTCGTGGGCCGCCCCTCGATGAACCCCTCGGTGAGGTTCGCGAGGTCGTTCCCGCCCATCGTCATGATCACGAGCGTCCGCTTGCCGCGCTCGGACTCCGGGAAGCAGTCGAGGACCTGGCTGTTGTCCGCCAGCAGGTCGTCCGCGCGCGCCCCCCACTTCGCGCAGGACGCGAAGTCGCCGGACGTCTGCACGTACGTCGTGCCGTCGAACAGGTCGACCCCCTGCCAGAGCGCGTCCGGCGCCTGGAGGCCGAAGGCGGCCGCGAGATCCGCCGCGAGGATGTTCCGGTACAGCTCCTCCGTCGCCGAGGGCGGGGTGCCGACGGTCACCGAGTCGCCGAGGAACACGACCCGCTCGATCCCGTCGATGTCCTGGTGGTCCGTGCCGCTGCAGTGGGACCCGAGGACCGGCGCGAACTGGTCGTAGTCGGGGCCCGGCGAGTCGCCCGCGATGTCGGCGAAGCAGGACTCGAACGTCGGCTCCTCGGGCTCCTCCTCGGGCTCCTCCTCCTCGGGCTCCTCCTCTTCCGGTTCCTCCTCCTCGGGCTCCTCCTCCTCCGGGGATTCCTCCTCGGCGGGGTCCTCCTCGTCCACGGCCGGCGCGGGGTCGTCCGCCGCGACGGGCTCGACGGACGCCGGCGCGCATGCGACCAACGAGGCCGCGAGGGCGGCCCGGAGGGTGAGGGGGACGAGGGCGACGCAGCGAGGGGTAAACATGGTGTTTACCTATACATCGTGTATACCTGGCAGTCGATGGTTTCTTCGCTCTCGACCCGCGATCGCATCCTCGCAGGCGCCGCCGCGGCCCTGCTGGACCACGGTTTCCGCGCGGCGACGGTGCAGAACATCCTCGACGCCGCCGACGTCTCCCGACGGACCTACTACCAGCACTTCCGGAGCAAGGAAGACATCCTCCTCGCCCTCTATCGCGCGGCCGCGGACGGGCTGGCAGCGGCCGTGCGGGAGGGCGCCGGCGACGAACCCGACCCCGCGCGGCGGCTGTTCGCGGGCATCGGCGGCTACCTGAACCACCAGCGCGACGCGCCCCCGACCCTCGCGCTGCTCCAAGCCGAGGCGATCCGACCGGACTCGCTGCTGGCGGAGTACCGCGAGCTCACGCTCGGCCGCCTCGTCACCTTCCTGGACGGGGAGATGCGGGCGATCACGGGCATCGCCCTCGACCCGCTCGTCTACCGCGCGCTCCTCCTCGCGACCGAGGGTCTGGTCATCGACATGCGTCGCAAGGGGCCGTTCGGACACGCCGAGCGCGACCGCGTGGCGGGGGTGGTGCGGCCGATGTTCCTGCAGGTCCTCGCAGGGGCGGAGATGCTCCCCGGCCCGCCCTGACGGCGCGCCGGCCTCACCGCGCCGAGGCACCGGATCGACCAGGCCGGACCGCCCCGACCGGGGCGACGTCGATCCTTTTTCGCCGGCGATGGCGCGCGTCTGACATAGTGAATTTTCACCCGTCTCGGTTTCGGCCGAGCCGTGGATTTTTTGGTCGCGGGCCCCGCCCCGCGCTTTGGAGTAATCGCATGAAGCGTTCTTCCTTCGCCCTTCTTCTGGCAGCCCTGTTCCTCATGGGCGCCGAGCCCAACTGCAACGACGGATCCGGAACGTCGGACCCGCCCGCCGACGACGACGACGGTGGCGCGGACGACGACGACGACGCGGCCGGGGACGACGACGACGCGGCCGGAGACGACGACGACGCGGCCGGAGACGACGACGACGC
>CAZUHI010000049.1:17545-55516 GCA_964620495.1 uncultured Rickettsiales bacterium
ACGACGACGACGCGGCCGGAGACGACGACGACGCGGCCGGAGACGACGACGACGCGGCCGGGGACGACGACGACGCGGCCGGAGACGACGACGACGCGGCCGGAGACGACGACGACGCAGCCGGAGACGACGACGACGCAGCCGGAGACGACGACGACGCAGCCGGGGACGACGACGACGCAGCCGGAGACGACGACGACGCCGTCGATCCGCTCGACGAAGACGACGACGGCGATGGGTTCAGCGAGAACGACGGCGACTGCGACGACAGCGACGCCACGATCAACCCCGACGCCTCCGAAGGCACGGTCGCGGACGGCATCGACCAGGACTGCAACGGCACGCCCGACGATCAGACCGTGGGCGGGTGCGAGCCCAACGCCGAGTACACGACGATCCAGCAGGGCATCACCCAGGCCCCCGACGGCTTCACGCTGCTCGTGTGCCCGGGCGTGTACCCGGAGAACCTCGCCGCGACGCCGCGCAACCTCACGGTGCAGTCCATGAGCGGAGCCGCCGTCACCACGATCGACGGCACCGGATCGCGGGTCATCACCGCGGGCGCAGGCGCCGACATCACGTTCGTCGGGTTCACCGTGATCAACGGCGGGGCGGGCGACGGCGCGGGCGTGCACTGCAACAACGCGACGCTCGGCCTCGAGGACAACATCGTCGACGGACACAACGCCCTGAACAACGGCGGGGCCGTCTACGCCACGGGCTGCGCGGTCCTCTTCGCGGGGAACACGTTCACCAACAACACGGCGGGGAACAGCGGCGGCGCCGCCTACTTCACGGGCTCGAGCGGGACCGTCGGGTCGAGCACCTGGGACGGCAACACCGCGGTCGAAGGCGGGGCCCTCTCGGCCACCGGCGGCGGCCTCGTGATCTCGAACAACACGTTCGACTCGAACACCGCCACGAACACGAGCGAGAACACCTGGGGCACCGGCTCCGGGGGCGGCGCCGTGTGGATCTCGGGCAACCCGTCGCTGCAGGACAACACCGTGTCCGGCAATCACAGCAACTACAACGGCGGCGGCGTGTGGGTGCGCAACGGCACCGGGCTGGTGAGCGGCAACACGATCGAGGACAACACCTGCGACGAGGACGGCGGCGGCATGTACACGCGGCTGTCGAGCAACCTGATCACCGGCAACGCGTTCGAGGACAACACCGCCGACGACGACGCGGGCGGCCTGCGCGTCTACCGCGGCTCCCACACCATCGAGGACTCGACCTTCAGCGGGAACACCGCGGGCGACGACGGCGGCGGCCTCAAGATGTCGCACTCGAGCAACGCCGTGACCAACTGCAGCTTCGAGGGCAACTCCGCGAACGACGCGGGCGGCGGCATCGAGCTGGACAACGAGACTGCGCCCGTCACCGGCTGCACCTTCGAGGGCAACGACGCCGACATCGGCGGGGGGCTCCACAGCTGGCGCAACGAGGGGCCGATCATGCTGGCGGACAACACGTTCACCGGCAACACGGCCGACTGCGGCGCGGGCATCGGCTTCGACAACGACATCTACCTGATCACCGTCGCCGACTCGACGTTCGAGGGGAACAACGCCGTGGATGGCGGCGCCTTCTGCATCGACAAGCGCCCGCAGAAGGGCCCGGACGGGCTGATCGGCACCGCGGACGACTTCTACGAGGAGAGCAACGTGCTCGTGCACAACTCCTTCTTCATCGACAACGACGCCTCCGACGACGGCGGCGCGGTGTACGTGAAGTTCGGCACGGCGACCTTCGACTTCGTGGTCCTGCACCGCAGCGACGCCCCCACCGGCGGCGGCGCCGTGTCCAAGGAAGACGGCGAGATCCACTTCTCCAACTCGATCCTGGACGACAACGACGGCAGCTCCGCCTGGGAGACCGAAGACAACGGCGTCATGACGTTCGAGTACACGAACCTCACCGGCAACGCGGGCGGGTACGTGGGCGCGGGCGTCTCCGACCCGGTCGGCACGGCGGGCAACACCGGCGTGGCCTCGGGCTTCGTGGACGCCGCCAGCGGCAACTACCAGCTGACCTCGGCCAGCGCGTGTGTCGATGCGGGCGATCCGGCCCTGCTCGACGTCGACGGCTCCCGCGCCGACATGGGCGCCTACGGCGGGCCCAACGGCAGCTGACCCGCGCGGTCGGTGGCACCGGCCGGCCCTCCATCGGCCGAGAAGATGGCAGCGCGCACCATCTGAAACTCCGGAGACGGGGGCAACCGGCTCGTGCCTACGGTGACGAGCGCGCCGACCGCCGGGTCGAGGAGCTCTTGGGCCACGGCGAGGAGCATCGATGCGCGCGCGGCTGCGGCGGCCTCGCCCGTCGCGTCCATGAGCACCAGGAAGTCCTCGCCGCTGAGGCGCGCGATGAGGTCCCCCGATCGGGTCATCTCCCGCGCCGCCGTGCAGAGCTCCCGCAGGATGGGGGTCGAGGGGCCGCCCGCGCCGTCGACGGTGGGGATGTGGAGGTGGACGAGCGCCGTCTCCGAGCCCCGGCCCCAGCCCACCAGGGCGGACCGCAGGGCGACCACGTCGAGCAGGCCCGTGACGGGGTCGGCGGCCGTAGGCATGCGCCGCTCGCCCGACCACCTCCGGGGGCGCACCCGTGCCTGGGCCGCGAGGTACAGCTGACCCTGGAGGATGCGCCCGAGGGCGTTGCCGCCGTAACGGAGCCGGTCGGTGTCCTCCCCCAGGAGGATCGTCACCCGGAAGCGACAGTCCGTGGGCAGCGCCACGATCACGCAGGAGCCACAGCCCAGGCCCGCGAGGAGGGCGCGATCCGCGTCCGACGCGGGCTCCAGCGCGGGGGGCACGACCGCGAGTCGCCCTTCGCGCGCGCAGTCCGTGACGCGCCGGCGTACCGCCACCAGGCTCGCGGGAGACCGACCGGACCCCGGTCCGAGGCCCCGATGCGCGACGAGTCGGGGCGCCCCGTCTTGGATTCGAAACGCCGCCCCGAAGGTGGCCGCGCCGGTGTCCACCGCCAGCGCGAGGGCGCGCTCCACGCCCTCGGCGGGGCTCGCCCCCCGCATGAGCACGTCCGCCAAGCCCGCCAGGAAGCCGGACTCTCGACGCCAAGCGACCTCGACGCCGGTGGACGAATCCCAGCTCTCGGGGTCGTCGTCTTCTTCCCCCGGGAGATCCCCCGGAGGCAGCGCGGGAGTCGAGAATCGGAGGTACCCCCGGATCAGCTTGGGGAGCTCCTGCAGGTCGAGCGGCTTGAGGAAGAAGTCCTCGAACAGGTCCCCGCGCAGCCGGGCGGAGTCGAGGGCGGCGCCCACGCCCGAGATCGCGCACAGCGGGACCGCGGCCATGCCGGGCAGGGCGCGCAGCCTGCGGGCGAGATCGGTGCCGGAGCAGTCGGGCAGGCGAAGATCGACGAGCACGAGGTCGGGCCGACGGGCCTGGACGGCGCGGATGGCTTCGACCCCGCTGCACGCCTCGGCGACGTCGAAGCCCGCCCCGCGCAGGCACAGGCGCACGATCCGTCGCGAGACGGGTTCGTCCTCGATCAGCAGAATCCGCGCGCCCGCCATTCGCTCCTCAGTCCCCGTCCCTCCCCGCGCCGAGCGGACTGTACGCGAGGCCCCGCTCCGCGCCAGCATGGACGGGCAGGTAACCTCCATGCGTGACCTCCCCCCTCGTCCAGGGCGAAACCGTCGCCCAGCTCCTCGACCTGTTCGGGGACGATCCCGCCGGCCTGACCGAGGCCTTCGATCTGTTCGTGGAGGTCTCCTCGGGGGACGTCGCGGCGATGACCGCGGCCGCCGACGACGGGGACGCCCACCGGGTGTCGGAGCTCGCGCACCGGGTCGCGGGGTCGGCCGCGAGCTTCGGCGCGGCGCAGCTGGCGGGGCGGAGTCGGGAGGTGTCCACCGAGGCGCGCCGAGGCGAGGTGCCGGCCCCGGCGGCGATGGGTGACCTGATGGCCCTGCAGGAGGCCTCTGCCGCGGCCTTGCGGGAGGCCCTCGGGCTCTCCTGAGCGGCCGGTCAGCGCCGCCGGTGGCGCGCCACCAGCTCGCCGGCCACCGCCGCGGTGAGCGGCTTCGGGATGAACTCGCGGATGCAGGTGTTCCCCGCCGCCCGCTGCTTGTCCTCGGCGTCCTGGGAGCTCGTGACCATGAGCACGATGGAGCACGGCCGCCGCCCGCCCTCGACCAGCTTCCCCGCGCCCTCCACGAACTCGAACCCGTTCATGCGGGGCATGTGCACGTCCACCAGGATGAGGTCCGGCGGGAACCACTCCGCGCCTTCCTCCTTCGCGCGCTGCAGCATCTCGACGCCGTCCTGGCCGTCGGATGCCGTACGGATCCGGTCCTCGCCCTCCACCACCCCCGCCTTGAGGAGCGCGCGCGAATGGAGGAGGTTGTCGAGGGGGTTGTCGTCGACCAAGAGGACGGAGTCCAGCATCCAGGCACTGTAGACTGCTCGCCCGCACGCGACTCGCGGCGGGGAGGAGCGACGGTGGAGAGAAAGGGCGCGAAGCGACACGAAGTGCTGGAGCTGCTCGAGGAGCGCGGCGGCAAGGTCCCCGGCTCCTCGGACGCCGTCTCCCGGGAGACGGGCGTGCCCGCCGCCGACGTGTACGGCGTCGCCACCTTCTATTCGCTGATCGACCGACCGGACGTGGACGTGCGGGTCTGCCAGGGCCTCACCTGCAAGATGGCGGGCTCCGACGCCTTGGCCGCCCAGGTCCGCGCCGAGGGCCTGTCGTGCGAAGAGGTGAGCTGCCTCGGTCGCTGCGATCGAGCCCCCGTGGCCGTCGACCGTAGCCTCGACACCGCGCGATCGGGGCCCCCCGGCGCCCTGACCCCGGCCGATCCCTCGCTCCCCATGAACCTCGCGGCCGACGACGATCCCACCTGGCCCGCGCTGGCCGCCGCCCGCGCGATGGGCCCCGAAGCGGTCCGCGCCGCCGTCGACGTGTCGGGGCTCCAGGGCCGCGGCGGCGCCGGGTTCCCGTCCGCGTTCAAGTGGAACGCAGTGGCGCGCCACGGCGGCGACAAGTACGTCGTCATCAACGCCGACGAGGGCGAGCCGGGCACCTTCAAGGACCGCGCGGTGATGGTCGAGCGCCCGGGGCTGATGCTCGAAGGCGCCGTCATCGCCTGCTTCGCGACGGGCGCGCAGACGCTGTTCATCTACATCCGGGGCGAGTTCCCGGCGTCCAAGCGGGCGATCGAGGCGGCCATCGCCGAGGCCGACCGTCGCGGGTTCCTCGCGGGCGTCGACGTGAAGATCGTCACCGGGCACGGCGCCTACATCTGCGGCGAGGAGACCGCGCTGCTCGAGGCGATCGAGGGCCGTCGCGGCATGCCCCGGCTCAAGCCCCCCTACCCCACCGACGCGGGGCTCTGGGGCAGGCCCACGTTGATGAACAACGTCGAGACGCTCGCGTGCGTGCCCTACATCGTGCTCCGGGGCGGGCAGGCGTTCCGGGACCTCGGTCGGACGGAGCCCGGCAGCAAGCTGTACTGCGTCTCGGGCCACGTGGCGAACCCCGGCACCTACGAGCTCCCCTTGGGCGTGTCCCTGGACGAGCTGGTCGAGGCCGCCGGAGGGTACGTCGGCACCCCCCTCGCCTTCTCTCCGGGCGGGGCGAGCTCGGGGTTCCTGCCCATGTCCATGCGGGACCGCCCTCTCGACTTCAAGGGGCTCGCCGCGGCGGGCTCGATGCTCGGATCCGCGGGCGTGGTGGTCCTCAACGACACCGTCGACATCGCCCGCGCCGCGCTGTGGCAGCAGGTCTTCTTCGAGGACGAGTCCTGCGGCCAGTGCACGCCGTGCCGCGTCGGCTGCCGAGTCCAGCGTCAGGCAACGGACCGGTTCCTGGAGACGGGCGACGCGTCGGTCCTGGAGCACGTGGACGAGCTCCACTGGGAGATGGACGAGGGCTCGATCTGCGGCCTCGGGATGGTCGCCTCGCTGCCCATCCAGTCGGCGATCAAGCACTTCCCCGAGCGCTTCGGCGCCTCCGCTGCCAAGCTGACGGGCGAATGAGCATCACGATCACCATCGACGGCCGCGTGGTCGCCGCGTCCACCGGCGACACCGTCCAGGACGTCGCGGGGCGCCTCGGGATCGAGATCCCCACGCTCTGTCACGACGCGCGCCTCGAGCCCACGGGCGCGTGCCGCATGTGCCTCGTGGAGGTGAGCGACCAGCGGCGGATGCAGCCCGCGTGTGCGTACAAGGTCACGGACGGGCTCGAGGTGAAGACGGGCTCCGAGCGCGTCGAGCGTCACCGGCGGAACCTGCTCAGCCTGTACCTCGCCGACACGCCCCTGGACGTCGACGGCCTGCCCGCCGAGCGCGGCCCCGTGAACGACGTACGCAGCCACGTCGGCACGTACGGCACCGGGCCCACGTACACGTCGATCCGGGCGAAGCGGGAGGGCCGAGACGACCCCAACCCCTACATCCACTTCGATCCCGAGTCGTGCATCAGCTGCGCCCGCTGCGTGCGGTACTGCGACGAGGTCGAGGCCGTCTCCGCGATCACGCTGGCGGGACGGGGCGCGTCGACCACCATCGCGACGGCCGATCAGGTCTCGCTGCTCGACTCCACGTGCGAGCTCTGCGGCGGCTGCATCGACACTTGCCCCACCGGCGCGATGTCCGAGAAGAAGCTCGTCGGCATGGCCATCCAGGCCGAGAAGCAGGTCCGCACCACGTGCAACTTCTGCGGCGTGGGCTGTCAGCTCGATCTGCACGTCAAGGACGACAAGGTCGTGCGCGTGTCGAGCCCTCCCCCGGGCACCACGCTCAACGACGGCAACCTGTGCGTGAAGGGCCGCTTCTCGTACGAGTTCATCCACCACGAGGACCGCCTCACGACCCCGCTCATCCGCAAGGACGGCGAGCTGGTCCCGGCCACGTGGGACGACGCGCTGAAGGCCGCCGCCGAGGGCCTGATGGGGGTCAAGGACCGCCACGGGGCCGACTCGCTGGGCTTCATCAGCTCCAGTCGATGCACGGGCGAGGAGAACTACCTGGTGCAGAAGTTGGCCCGAGCCGCGTTCGGGACCAACAACTGCCATCAGTGCGCAGCCACCTGACACGCTCCGACGGTCGCCGGTCTGGTGACCATGTTCGGCGCGGGGGCGATGACGAACTCGATCCCCGAGATTCGTGACACCGAGCTGATGTTCGTCATCGGCTCGAACACGACGGAGGCCCATCCCATCATCGCGATGGAGATGAAGCGGGCGAAGCTGCGCGGGAGCAAGCTGATCGTCGCGGACCCTCGCGCGATCTGGCTGTCCGAGATCGCGGACGTCTACCTGCAGCTGCGGCCGGGCACGGACGTCGCCCTGCTCACGGCGATGGCCCACGTGATCATCGGCGAGGGGCTGCACGACAAGGCCTTCATCGCGAAGCACACGGAGAACTTCGAGGAGGTGGTCGCGGCCGTCTCCGGCACCACCCCCGAGTGGGCCGAGGAGGTCACCGGCTGTGCGGCCGAAGACATCCGCCGGGCCGCGCGCATGTACGCCACGACGCGCAAGGCGGGCATCTACTACACGCTCGGCATCACGGAGCACACGCACGGGACCGACAACGTCTACAGCCTGGCGAACCTGGTGCTGATGACGGGGCACCTGGGCATCCGCAGCGCGGGCATGAACCCCCTGCGCGGGCAGAACAACGTGCAGGGCGCCAACGACGCGGGGGCCTCGCCGGTCTTCTATCCGGGCTACCAGAAGGTCACGGACCCGGCAGCGCGGGCCAAGTTCGAGCAGGCCTGGGGCGTGCCGCTGTCGCCGCACGACGGGCTCAACCTCAACGTGATGATGAAGGAGCTGACGAAGGGCAACGTGAAGGGGCTCTACGTCATGGGCGAGGACATCGTCCTGTCCGAGCCGAACGCGTCCCAGGTCGAGCTCGGGATGAACAAGTGCGAGTTCGTCGTGGTGCAGGACATCCTCCCCACCGTCACGATGCAGTACGCCGACGTCGTGCTCCCGGCCGCCTGCTTCGCGGAGAAGGAGGGGGTGTTCACGAACTCCGATCGGCGCGTGCAGCGGGTGCGGAAGGCCGTCGAGCCGCCGGGGCAGGCGCGCCCCGACTGGGAGATCGTGGCCGACCTGGCTCGGGCCTGCGGGTACGACATGCCGCGCTACGAGAGCCCCGCCGAGGTCTACGCGGAGATGGCCTCGCTGTCGGAGAAGTTCGGCGGCATCAGCCACGAGCGCATCGAGGCCGAGGGCGGCCTGCAGTGGCCCTGCCCCACGGACACCCACCCCGGCACGCCGACGCTGCACGGAGACGGCCCGCTCAAGGGCAAGGCGCCGTTCCAGGGGGTGAGCTTCCGGCCGTCGGACGAGCTGCCCGACGACGAGTACCCCCTGGTGCTGTCCACCGGCCGCACGCTGTACCACTACAACTGCGGCACGCAGACCCTCCGCGCCGACGGCGCCATGGCGAAGCAGTCGACGAATTTCATCGAGATGCACCGGCGCGACATCCGTCGGCTCGGGCTGACGGACAAGCAGACGGTCCGCGTGATCTCGCGGCGCGGCGCGATCGAAGCGCAGGTGTGGGAGAGCGCCCGCATGCGCCGAGGCTGCGTGTGGATGCCGCTGCACTTCCCCGACTCGCTCACCAACAAGCTCACGAACGACGCGGGCGACACCGTCACGGGGACGGGCGAGTACAAGGTGTGCGCCGTGCGGGTCGAGCAACTGGGGGCTTGATCCCGACGCTCGCCGCCGGGGCGTGCTAGGAACGCCGCAATTCTCACGCCGGAAGTGCACTTGCAGACATTCGAAGAGCTCGATCTGATCGAGCCCCTCCAGCGCGCCGTCGCCGCGCAGGACTACACGACCCCCACCCCCATCCAAGCCCAAGCCATCCCCCCGCTGCTCGACGGACGCGACGTCCTCGGGTGCGCCCAGACGGGGACCGGCAAGACCGCCGCCTTCACGCTGCCGGTCCTCCAGCACATCGCGGAGGGCCAGTTCGGCGACCGCGGGCGCCGCGCGATCCGGGCCTTGGTCCTCACCCCCACCCGCGAGCTCGCCGCGCAGATCGGCGACAACGTCGAGGCCTACGCCCGGCACCTGCACATCCGCCACACCGTCATCTTCGGGGGCGTGAAGCAGGGGGCGCAGGTCCGCGCCCTGGAGCGCGGGATCGACGTGCTCATCGCCACCCCCGGGCGGCTGCTCGACCTGATCGGCCAGGGGTACATCGACCTGGGCAGCGTCGAGTTCTTCGTGCTCGACGAGGCGGACCGAATGCTCGACATGGGCTTCATCCACGACGTCCGCCGCGTGCTGAAGGAGCTGCCGAGGGACCGTCAGAACCTCCTCTTCTCCGCGACGATGCCTAGATCGATCGTCGAGCTTGCGAGCAGCTTCCTCACGGATCCCGTGCAGATCGAGGTCACGCCCGAGGCGCCGACCGTCGAGGCGATCCAGCAGAGCGTCCTCTTCTGCGAGAAGGCCGACAAGAAGCGCCTGCTTCCCTGGCTGATCCGCGAGCACGACGTGGACTCCGCCATCGTCTTCACCCGCACGAAGCACGGCGCCAACCGCCTCGTGCAGCAGCTGGAGCGGGTGGGCATCGAGGCCTCGGCCATCCACGGCAACAAGAGCCAAGGGGCGCGCACGCGGGCGCTCGACGGCTTCCGCGCCGGTCGGATCCGCATCCTGGTGGCGACGGACCTCGCCGCCCGCGGCATCGACGTCGACGGCGTGAGCCACGTCTTCAACTACGACCTCCCGAACATCCCCGAGAGCTACGTCCACCGCATCGGCCGGACGGCGCGCGCGGGCCGCGAAGGGGTCGCCATCGCCCTGTGCGAGCCCAGCGAGGGCGAATACCTGCGGGACATCGAGCGCCTGATCGGCTTCACCATCACCGTGGATGAAGACCACGACTGGCACAGCCCGAACGCGATCCCGCCCGCGGGGGGACCGAAGCGGCGCGGCGGGAAGCCGGGCAACCGCCCGGGCGGCGGGCGAGGCTCCGGCGGACGCGGGGGACGCGGCGGACGGGGCGGACGGGGCGGTCGGGGGCGAGGCGGCCGTCACCGTCGCTGAGCGATAGACTCGGGGGCCCCGCTCCAGGATCGCCGTGCACGACGCCCTCTACGCCCGCTTCTTCGACGAAACCCACGAGGCGTTCCGCGCCCAGTGCCGACGGTTCGCGGAGACCGAGATCCTCCCCCACGCCGAGGCCTGGGAGGAGGCGGGCGCGTTCCCCCGGGAGCTGTACGTCAGGGCCGCGCAGGCGGGCGTCTTGGCCCCCGGGTTCCCGGACGAGTACGGCGGGGGCGGCGGCGACGTCTTCCACACCGTGGTGGCGGCCGAGGAGCTCATGCGGGGGACCTCCGCCGGGACGGCCGTCGGCCTGGCGAGCTTCTCCATCGCGCTGCCCCCGATCCTGAAGCTGGGGACGGAGGAGCAGAGGCGTCGGTTCGTGCCGCCGATCCTCGCGGGCGAGCACATCGCCGCCTTGGCGATCACGGAGCCCGGCACGGGCAGCGACGTCGCGGGCATCCGCACCAAGGCCGTCCGGGACGGCGACGACTACCTGATCAGCGGCAGCAAGACCTTCATCACGTCCGGCGCCCGGGCGGACGTCGTGACCGTGCTCGCGCGCACCGGCGACCACCCTCACGGGGGCCTCACCTTCTTCGCCGTGGAGAAGGACATGCCGGGCTACGCGGTGGGGCGCGCGCTCAAGAAGACGGGCTGGTGGGCCAGCGACACCGCCGAGCTGCACTTCGACCAGGTGCGCGTGCCCGCGGCGAACCGGCTCGGGGACGAGGGCTCGGGCTTCGCCGCCCTGATGCGGAACTTCGCCGACGAGCGCTTGCTGCTGGCCGTGAACGGCTGCGCCCTGGCGAACCTCGCGCTCGAGGAGGCCATCGCCTACAGCAAGGAGCGGCACGCCTTCGGCAAGCCGATCGCGGGCTTCCAGGTCATCCGGCACAAGCTCGCGGACATGGCGACGGCCGTGGCGAGCGCGCGGTCGCTCGTCTACCTTGCGGCGGCGCGGCTCAACGACGGCGTGGCGGCGATGGACGAGCTGGCGATGGCGAAGAACCAAGCGTGCATCGTGTCCCGCGAGGTGTGCTGGCAGGCCGTCCAGATCTTCGGCGGCATGGGCTACATGCGGGAGACGAACGTCGAGCGGTACGCCCGCGACGCGCGCCTGCTCCCCATCGGCGGGGGCACCATGGAGATAATGAACGAGCTGATCAGCAGAGGACTCGACCTCTGAGGGTTGCGCTCGCGGCTCAGGCGTATAAGTTACCCACGGGTCATTAACAAGGCCCGGGAGCGCGGATGAAGTACGGCAAGGAGCCCTGGAGCGCGGCGACCCACTTCGGGGGGTTCGTGCTCGCCGTCGTGGGCCTGGTCTTCTTGGTGGTGCAGTCGGCCCACAGCGCCTCGAAGGTGACGGCCATGGCGCTGTACGGCGGGAGCCTCGTGGCGCTGTTCGGGGCGTCGTCCATCTACCACTTCTTCGACCTGGGCGAGCGCGGCAACAAGTGGCTGCGTCGGCTGGATCACAGCGCGATCTTCCTGCTCATCGCGGGCAGCTACATGCCGCCGCTCTTCCACCTGCTGCACGGCTCGGCGCGCGTCACGATGATCGCCGTCGTGGGCGGGATCGCCATCCTCGGGGTCGCCGTGAAGCTCGTGTGGATCGACGCCCCCACGTGGGTCGGCCTCACGCTCTACCTGGCCCTCGGCTGGATCGCGCTGGTCCCGATCTGGTGGATGCTCCCGCACCTCGCGCCTCTGGGCCTGGGCCTGCTGCTCGGCGGCGGGGTCGTGTACACGCTCGGGGCGGTCGTCTACGCGAAGAAGTGGCCGGATCCGTGGCCCACGACCTTCGGGCACCACGAGGTCTGGCACCTGTTCGTCCTCGCCGGCGCCGGGCTGCACTTCGCGTTCGTATACAGCCTCCTGCACGCCCCCGTCCCCACGTTTTGAGCGTGGCGCTCTCCTGTTCCTGCGGCGCGGTCGCGGGAGAGCTCCTCGAGCCCGAGCGGGTGACCCGCGTCGTGTGTCACTGCCGTGGCTGCCAGGCCTACGCGCGCTTCCTCGGTCGGCCCGAGCTCGTGGACGAGATCGGCGGCACGGACCTGTACCAGGTCACCCCCGACCAGGTGCGCATCTCCCGGGGCGTCGACCGCGTCCGCTGCGTTCGCCAGACCCCGAAGGGCGGGCTGCGCTGGTACGCCGACTGCTGCAAGACCCCGATCGTCACGTCCCTGGACAAGCCGGGCGTGCCTTGGATGGGCATGCCGCACCTGTTCGTCGACGCGGAGGACACGCGCGACGCGGGGTTCGGGCCCGTCGAGTTTCGGATCCACGGCGAGGCCGCCCGAGGCCCCGCGCCGGAGGTGCACCCGAGCGGACCGCCGGGCCTCGTGGTCAAGGCGATGGGGAGGACGATCCGGGACATGTTCAAGGGTCGGGCGCGCCCCCACCCGGTGTTCCCCGACGGAGAGCCGCTGGTCCCCTACGTCCTGCTCACGGACGAGGAGCGAGCCGAGATCGGCCTCCCTTAAGCCAGCTGCAGGCCGCAGTCGGAGCAGGCGCCGCGGATGAGGGGAGCCGCGGTGCCGCAGCACGGACACGGGGGCTCTTCGCCCTCGGGCGGCTCTTCGGTCACGAACCGACCCATGAGGGCCATCGTGCGGTGCAGGTCACGCTCCTGAACCAGGAGCTCCATCTTCGTGCCTCACCCGCCGTTGTCCTTGCAGGGGCGCGTCATGGCGGCAGGGATGCCCGCGGCGAGGCACTGCTCGTGCAGCTCCTTGACCGTGCGGATCGCGCCGGTGAGGACCGGGACGGTGCGGCGCCCGCGGAGGGCGTAGGCGGCTTGCTCGGGGGTCATCGCGGGGATTGTAAGGTCGCGCCATGTCCGACGCGACTCCCGACCCCGACGAGACCCCGACCGCGGCCCTCGCCCGGCGCCGGCCGGCCGCCTACAACGCCCGCCACCTGGAGGCCTTCGCGGCCCTCTATCACGACGACGTCGTCGTCTTTCGAGGGGAAGAGGTGAGCCTCCGAGGCCGCGACGCGCTGCGGGAGGGCTATCGGGCGATGTTCGAGCGCTGGGAGTACGGCGCGGCGGTCCCGCAGCGGATGTCGGCGGGGCGCCACTGCGTCGACTACGAGCACTTCTGGCGGGTGAACCCCGAGACGGGCGAGCGCACCGAGGGGACGATCCTCGTGCGGTTCACGGAGCGCGACGGCCTCATCGGCGTCGTGCAGTTCCTCACTTAGGGCTTGGGCAAAACAAATCCGTCGCACCGAGGGCGTCGCAGCGGTTCGCTCGCAAGGAGCGAAGTCGCTGACATGTCTGGACATTCAAGACTTCGACGACGCCGCGAGCGGGCCGCTGCGGCGGCCGAATGCAGGAGTTGTTCTTGCTCAAGCCCTTAGCTCCATTTCAGCTGGAGCTCGAGCTCCTCGGCGCCGTCGGAGACCTCGTGCTCGATGGACAGCTCCGCCTCGACGGGCACGGTGAAGCGCTTGCCGGCCACCTGGATGCGCCACGGCTCGCCCGCCTCCAGGGCGTCGGCGACCCGGCGCAGGGTCGCCACGAAGCGTTCGGTGGGGCAGTCGCGTTCGACGTCTCGATCGGCCATGGGGAACCTCCGGCGCGGAGGATAGACCGTCGGTGTCGCAAAGATGTCACCCGCGGCGCGTGGATGGCATCGACGGGGCCCAGGTGTCGCGATCGAGACAGTCGCCCGGGGTTCGGCGGACGCGAAGCGAGCCGAGGGGCACGGCAAGCGCCCCAAGCGCGCGCAGGGAGGGACTCGGGACGAGCCCGACCGGAGATCCGGAGGCAGCGCGGGGCCCCCGGCGAAGAAGTCGGCGGACGCGAAGCGAGCCGACCTTCTTCGTTGGGGTGCCTAGCACGACTTGGTCACTTGGCTCGGTCGACCGGCTCGCTCCGAGGCACGGGCTCCTTCTTTACTCCTCGTCGCGGGTCTCGACCCGCTTCCTCGTCGTTCATCGGCCCCGCACCCCGGTTCTTCGCCGCTCTCGGTCGCAAAGTGACCAAGCAGTGCTAGAAGTAGAACTTCAGCTGCGCGTAGAACTGTGAGGGCATCAGCCCGAACTCGCTGTTGCTGTGGACGATGTCGAGGACCTCGTCCTCGGGCAGCGGCTGGAACGTCGTGGGGTCCACGAGGTCGATCAGCTCCGCGTCCTCCGGCCGGGCGCCGATGGTGATGAACCCGCCGATGGCGAAGTCCGCGTTCTCGGACACCGACCAGGTGAGCCCGGGCCCGATGAGGAAGCTCGGGTCCCCGAAGTTCGTCATCACCGTCGCGTTCACGATCACGATCGGGATGATCTCCTGGCTGATGGTGATCCCTCCGTAGAACGTCCCCATCGTCCACAGCTCTCCGCCCGCGAACCGCGGCCGCGTGGCGACATGCAGGTACTTGGTCCGGTCCGTCGCCCCGGCCGTCTGCACGTACAGCTCTCCCATGAGGCTCATGCCGAACCCCGTGCGCACGTCGGCCCCCACCACGGCGCGCACGAACGGCGGGCAGGCCTCGTCCGCGTCCGCGAGGGGGTTGGCCCCGGGGCACTCCTCCTCGCCCTCGAAGGGCACCGTCACGGTGAGGTCCGCGTGCACGCCGACCGGCCCGATCGACGACGCCGTCCCCATCCCCACCACCAGGTCCTTGCGGATCTTGGCGACGAAGAAGTTCAGGTCGGTGATGCCCACGGTGAACCCGCCGTAGCCCGCCGCGAAGAGCCCCTCCAACGTGAACTCGTCCAGCACACCGACCACGCCCGTGAGGCGACCCGTGGCCCCGAAGAACCCGTCGAAGCGGACCGCGTCGACCCCCGGCTTGTACTCGCGGTCCACGACCTGCGGTGTGTACGGCGCGAGCAGGTCCATCGGCGTGAAGAAGAGCCCCGTGCCGAAGCTCACGGGCTGGCGCCCGATCGTGATGTCGAGGCCGGGCAGGTGGAAGCTCAGGTTGAGGCGATCGAAGCGCCCCGCGAGCTCGAAGTTGGGGGTGTCCACCGCCGTGTAGGAGAGCGTGATCGCCTCCTCCGCCACCGGCGCCCCGGTGCCCGCCGAGAGCCCGAAGGTCGTGTCCTCCGCCGGCTTGAAGCGGGAGGTGAGCGAGTGGTGCAGCTCCCAGCTGAGCCAGGTGGAGTAATCGCCCGAGAACTTGAACCGGAAATCGAGCGCCGCGGAGGCGATCGGGTCCTCGGGCATGATCACGTGCTCGTAGGGGAAGACGGCGTCGAAGAAGCCCTTGACGTCGCCCCCGACGTCGATCTGGAGCTTCTCCTTGTCGACGACCCGCGCCGCCTCGGCGGGCCCCGGGACCGCGCACCCCAGCGCGACGATCGCGAGGAGCCGGCGCCTCATCTACTTCCGCAGGCTCTGCATCGAGAACGTGCCGGCGGGCAGGTCCGGATTGAACTCCAGCGACTCGTAGGTGATCTCGGTGAACTCGTCCGGCTCGTCCGCCGGGACCAGGCGCATCTTCATGGGGACCTTTCGGCCCTCGATCTCCCGGATGTCGAGGAACTGCATGGTGCGCACGAGCGCCCCGTCCTCGTCCCAGTAGGTGATCTCGTCCGGGATCCGGTCCGATCCGCGGACCTTCACCACGACCTTCCCCCACACGATGGCCGCGTCCTCTTTCGGCACGCACTCGATGACCCAGTGCCCCGTGCCGTCCGCGGCGGGCTCCTGCGTCAGCTCGTACGTGAACTCGTCGGCCAGGCGCTCGCTGCGCACGAGGTCGTTGTTGGTGAAGTGCGACCCCATCCACGCACCCGACATCATCGACGCGGGGACCTTCATCGTCCGGTCGACCTTGGGCAGGTAGTTCCAGATGTTGTCGTCGACCATCAGCGTGGCCGTGCCCGCCTCCTTGGCGGGGGACACGATGCGGATCAGCGACTTCTCCTCGCCCTCCGACCAGCTCTCCATGACCAGCGTGCGCTCCCAGCGCTTGGTCTTTACGTGCATGGCCACGCGGGCCTTGCTCGACTCGCCGCGCTGCACGTCGTCCACGCCGTTGAGGAGGTCCTCCACGGAGGGCTTGCCGTCCTCGGCGAGGGCCGCCGGGGCGGCGACCAGCAGGGCTGCGATCAGGGCGACGTACTTCATTTGCGGATGTCCTCGTCGATCTTTCCGTCCACCAGCCGGACGATCCGACGGGCGTGCTCCATCACCTTGGGATCGTGAGTCGCGAAGACGAAGGTCACGCCCTCCTCCTCGTTGAGCTTCTTCATCGTCTCGATGAGGGCGTACCCGGTGGCGCTGTCGAGGTTCGCCGTGGGCTCGTCCGCCAGGACCAGGGCGGGCGATCCGGCGATCGCCCGGGCCACCGCCACGCGCTGCTGCTGACCTCCCGAGAGCTCCGTCGGACGGCGGTGCTCCATGCCCTCGAGCCCGACGGTCTTGAGCGTGTCCATGACCTTCTGCTTGCGCTCCGCCTTGCCCTTGCCCTGCATCAGCAGCACGAACTCGGCGTTCTCGTAGGCCGTGAGCACCGGGATCAGGTTGTAGGCCTGGAAGACGAACCCGATGCGATCGAGCCGGAGCTTCGCCAGCTCGGCCTTCTTCATGCCCGACAGCTCGCGGCCTTCGACCTTCACCGAGCCCCCGTCCGGAATGTCCAGGGCGCCGATCTGGTTGAGGAGCGTGGTCTTGCCCGAGCCGCTGGGGCCCATGAGCACGGTGAACTCGCCCGGCTCGATGTCCAGGTCGACCCCGCGCAGGGCGGGGACCTTCACGGCCCCCTGCTTGTAGGTCCGCTTCAGTCCGCGAACTTCGACGATGGCCATGGTGCGTTCCTAGACGTGGCGCATGGCGGAGGCGGGACGCAGCGCGCCCGCCTTCCATGCCGGGTAGACGGTGGAGAGGACGGAGAGGAGCACGGCCACGGCGCAGTAGATGGACATGCTGAACCAGTCCCACTGCGCCTTGATGACGGTGCTGATGGAGACGCCCGCCATGTCGAAGGACTCGCCCATCATCTCGCTGTAGTCGATGCCCTCGGTCACGAGGTACGACGTGATGGCGCTGCCGAACAGCAGCCCGATCCCGGCCCCGAGGATCCCGATGAGCAGGCCCTCGGTGAGGATCATGGAGCGGAGCTTCAGGGGCGGCGTGCCGAGCGCGAGCATCACCCCGAACTCGCGGATGCGCTCCATGACGCTCATGAGGATCGTGTTGACGATCCCGAAGGCGACGATGATGCCGATGATGAACATGAAGCTGTTGTTGGTGCGGCGGTCGGTCTGGGTGAACTCGTAGATCTCGGCGACCGCCTCCTTCCAGCCCAGGATCTCGAGGCCCGCCGTCGACCCCACGGCGCTCTGGACGGCCGCCAGCGCGGCCTCGGAGTCGTCGCTCGCCTCCAGGTGCACGGAGATCTGGCTCGCCCCGCCGGGCTGCCCCAGGAACTGCTGCGCGGCCTCGAGGGTGGTGATGGCGAGGATGCCGTCGGCCTGCGCGGAGCCGGTCTCGAGGATGCCGCGCACGCGGAACAGCTGGCTGACGACCTCTTCCTTCCCCTGCCCCATCAGCACCAGCTTCTTGCCGAGCTTGACGTCCAGGGTCTCGGCGAGCTTCGCGCCGATGAGGATCCCGCGCGTGTCGCCGGGCTCGAGCCACTCCCCCTCGGCGACCTTCGTGTGCCACTCGGACACCTCCGTCTCGACGTCCGGCTGGATCGCCGTGATGCCGACCCCCGCGGAGCTCGTGGGCGACGTGAGGAGGCCGCCGAAGAAGGTGCGCTGGACGACCGTCGCCCCCGGCCACGCCGCCGCGACCTCCTCGGCCACGGCCGCGGCGTCGGGGACGGTCCGCTCGACGGCGTCCGGGTCGTCCTGCCACCCCTCGGGCTGCACCACGACGTGACCGGCGATCGTGCTGATCCCCTTCTTGATCATGTCCTGGTACATGCCGTGGTTGAGGTTGTTGCCCACCATGATCAGGGTCAGGCCGCCGCTGATCGCGGCGAGGGTGATGCCCGTGCGGAGCTTGTTGCGCCAGAGGTTGCGGAGCGCGAGGACGAGCATGCTCAGGACTCCCTCATCGCCTGCACGGGGCGCAGCAGCGCGGCGCGGGCGGCGGGCCAGATCGCGGCGGCGATGGACACCATGAAGACGAAGATGGTCGTGACGACGAACGGGAACGGCCGGACCGCGCCGTAGAACCGCGTGGGGAAGGTCACGCCCTGCCAGCTGAAGCCCTTGCCTTCGGCCGTCTCGTAGGGGAAGCCGTACTCGACCAGCAGCCACACTCCGACCGCGCCGAGGGCGAGCCCGATCGCCGTCGCGACGGCCGTCAGGAGGATGCTCTCGAGGATCACCAGCGACATCATCTTGGTGCGTGTCATGCCGATGGCGCGCAGCACCCCGAGCTCGCGCGTGCGCTCGAAGACGGTCATCAGGTTGGTGTTCAGGATGGCCAGGCCGGCGACGCTGAAGATGATGAACAGCATGAAGAAGAGGCTGACGTCCCGCATGCCCATCATCTGGGCCATCGTCGGGTCGGCCTCCTCCCAGCTGCGCACCTGCACCCCCTCGCCCGCGGCCCCGGCGACGGCGGCGGTGATGGCGGCGGACTCGTTCATGTCCTCGCCCACCACGAGGATCTGGTGCACCTGGTCCTCGAGGGCGAGGATGCGCTGCAGGTCGGCGACGTGCAGGTACGCGCCGGTCTTGTCCATCTGGTCGAGGCCGGTGGAGTAGGTGCCGACGACCTTCAGCAGCTCGTTCGCCATGGAGCCGTCCGCGGCCTGCCCGAGGAAGATCAGCTCCTCGCCGAGCTTCAGCTCCAGCTCCTTCGCCATGGCGTCCCCGATGACCACCTCCCCCGCGGCTTCGGGCGACAGGTACTCGCCGGTCACGACGTTCTGCGAGCGATCGGTGATGGCGAGGTCCGCCACCGGGTCGATCCCGACGTACCGGGCACCCACCGAGGTGGTGTCCGACGCGGCGAGCCCGAACGTGAACATCCGGCCCGACGCGCCCGTGACCTCGGGCAGCCCGGCGAACCGGTCCACCAGCTCACCCGGGACGGTGTCGTACATCTGCTCGCGGCCGGGCCAGTCGGGGTGGTTGGCCTGCGCGTGGCCCAGCTGCTGCCGGACCATGATGTCGGCCATCATGTCGAACATGCCGTCCTGCATGGACGACATGGAGATGACGAGCCCCATGGCGATCGCCATGCCGGACGCCGTGATCAGCGTCCGACGACGGTGCCGCCAGAGGTTGCGCCAAGCGATGCGGACCAGGGTCATGCCTTCTCTCCTCGGGAGGCGCGCCAATCGGCGATCATCTTCGGCATCTCCACCTCGAAGAACGCGTACAGGTCGTGCATGTCCTGGAGCCGCTCCTTGCGCTCGGGCGCCTCGTCCTCCAGGACCCCCAGGCCCTCCTCGGCGAGCTCTCGAAACAAGCGAATCGCGGCCTGCTTCGCCTCGAACATGCGGACCCAGGAGCCCTCGTTCATCCGGTAGTAGGTCGCTCGCTCGCCCCGGACCGGGACCCGCTCGATCAACCCGGTCATCTCCAGCGTCCGAGTGGCGGTGCTGATCGAGGCCTTGCTCGCCATCACCCCCTCGGCGATCTGCGCGAGCGACTGCGTGGGCGGGTCGCAGATCAAGAGCCAGCCCATGACCCGCCCCATCATCCGTTGGCTGCCGTGGTTCTCCATGAACAGCCCGACGCGCTCGACGAACTGGTGGATGCGGTGGGTCTTGAGGTCGTCGTCCATGCGTCGTTCAGGAGATCCTAAACGTTCCGAACATCCATTTCATCCAGGTGCAACCGATTGCTGCATCCGTGGCGACGGTCGTGCCCAGCAGCGGGCCCCATGGCCGCGAGGATAGGCGAGTCAGCCGAAGAGGAAGACCACCGCCGCGGCGAACAGCGCCGCCCAGGCGCCCGACTCGATGCGCGTCGGCACGTGCTTGCCCTGGGCGCGGATGGCCTCCCGCGCGTCCGCGTCCGCGTAGGTGTCGGTCCGGGCTTGGAGCCGGGCGAGCCAGCGGTCCGTGGCGACGGTCGTGCCCAGCAGAGGCAGGACCCCGAGCGCCGGGAGCGCGCCCGCCGTCGCGAGCACCGCCGCCAGCGCGCTCCCCCCGGCGACCGCCATCACGCGCCCCACCCGCACCGCGCGCCGGGCCCCCAACGCCACCGACGCCGTGTAGATGTCCTCGCGCTCGTCCTCGTCCAGGTCCTCGGCGTTGTTCACGAGCAGGATGCCGCTCTGCATCGTCGCGAAGGCGACCGCCACAGCGACCCCGAGGGCCGAGACCGTGCCCGTCACGGCGATCTCGAGGAACGCCATGGGGAAGAGGAAGAGCAGGCCCATGTAGGCCCCGATCTGCCAGACGCCGCGCGACTTCATGCGGATGGGCGGCGCCGTGTACTGCACCGCGAGGAACACGCCCAGCACGCCGAGGAGCGCCAGGTCGGTCCGCCCCAGGGCGATCACGAGGTGCGCGGCGACCGCCACCGAGGCCAGCGCCGTGGCCGCGATCTGGGCCTTCACGTTCGCTACCCCGAGGGTGCGGACCGCCTCCGACAGGTGCGTCTTTCGGTGCACGTCGACCTCGCGGTCCATCAGGCAGTTCACGAGGTCGCCGAGGTGGAACCATAGGAAGAAGAGGAGGAGGACGTCGAGCATCGTCGCGGTCGCGAGGGCCGCGAGGTCCGGGGCTGCGAGCAGCGCAGGGATCGTCAGGATCGGGATCTCGGCCTTGAGGAACTCGGGCCGACGGAGCCGCCACGACGCGTGCAGCTTCGCCCGCCAGCCCGGCCGGGGATCGAGGACGTTCACCCGGAGCAGGTGGCGGGGCCCCGCGGCGTCGTAGGCCCGCCGCCCGTGCAGCAGCGCGTGGTTGTCGGCGATCACGAGGTCGCCGTCCTGCCAGCGGTGCTCGAGCAGCACGTCGGGCCCGTACAGGACGTCGCGCAGCTCGGCGTGCAGTCGATGTGCGTCGGGGCCCTCGGGCGCCGCGGCGACGGGGTTGAGATCGTCGACGGGCTCGGCGTAGCGCAGCACCGGGGTGCCGCCGGTGGCGTGCCGGTCCACGACCTCGGCGGTGAACGTGCCCCCGTAGTGGGCCTTCTTCTCGGTCGTGTAGCGCACCCGGGTGGCGCCCCAGCGCGCCCGCTGCTCGTCGGTCGCCTGGTCCAGGACGCGGCGCGTGTCCACGAACGTCGTCTCGCCGCCCGCGACGGGCGCCTGCACGCAGCGGAAGACGAGCCAGTGGGGCACCTCGTCCGCGAACGCCCCGTCCCAGTGCAGCGGCACGGGGTGGTCCGTGTAGAGGTAGTTGTCGGCCTCGGCGTCGTGCTTCAGCTCGTGCACGGCGCCGAACCGCCAGGGCTGCAGGCGGCCCAGGGCGCGGCAGTCACGGGCCAGGGCCTCGGGCGGCTGGGGGGCGACCCCGCGGACGACGATCACGCGGTGTTCTTCCGCGAGCGCCGTGAGGGCGTGCAGGTCGAGGCGCTGCCACGGCGTCCCGGCGGGGACGGTGACCTCGAGGCCGAACGGTCGGAGGGGCTGCGTCTTCATCGCTCGTAGTGGCTCGGCCGGCCGTCGACCAGCACGAGGCGAGCCTGCGACTCCTCGGCGTCGCGCCGCTTCACCAGCTCGAAGCCGTCCTCGCCCAGGAGCGCCACGCCGTGCCAGGGGGTGAGCCACGCGTCCGCCGTGGCGACCAGGTGGACGCCGAGCTTGTCCGACAGCGCGGGCTGGGGGTGGATGCTGAGGCGCACGGCGTCCGGGAACTGGAAGGCGACGAGCCGACCCCACGCCCGCGACCGCCGCAGGAGCTCGATCGCGTCGGTCCCGGCGCTCTTGCGGATCTGGGTCCGACTCCGGCGGTCGACCCCGAGCCGGTCCTCGAACAGGAACCGCTGGAGGCCGTCCAGCAGCGTCCGGAGGGCGGGCACCTCCCGGGCGCGCCGGCGCAGCTCCTCGGTGTCCTCCGACCACCCCTCCATGAGCCGGGCGCGGGCGTCGGCGGGGGCCATGGGTCCGAAGGCGTCGGGCAGGTCGAAGCGGCGGACCGACGGCAGCTCCTCGATCAGGGCGTCGATGTGCTCGCCGTACGCGATCACGTCCTCGTCCGACACGCCCACGAGGTCCGCGAACACGCCGCCGTCCGAGCACAGCGTGAGGGTCACGCCGGGGGGGTGGGCCTCGGCCAGCTCGTCGCAGAGGTCCTGGAGCGACCGCAGGGCCAGGCGCTCGGCCATGTCCGGGAGCGGCCCGAGGGTCTTGAAGGGGCTGGGCGACTTGGCCGGGAAGCCCGGAAGGACGAGCTCCAGGGGCCGGTCCTCGGCGACGGCCGCACGCACGCGGACGAGGTGGGGAGCCATGGCCGCCTCGTCCACCGGGCCCACGCTGGGGAGCGCGCGGCGGTGCCGCATCAGCCGCGACACGACGATCTTCGCCCGCTCCTCCACGTCGGCGCTCACCGCGGCGGTGAGCCGGTCCCCGAAGGCCGCGTCGAGGCGGTCGAGCGGCGCCTTGATCGGCGGCAGGAGGATCATCGGGACCGCCCCGGCGAGCACCTTGCAGGCGACGCGCAGGACGTCCCGCGCGAGGCGACCTTCGACGTCCTGGGTCCACACCAGGACCAGGAGGAGGTGGATGCCGTAGACGAGGCGGCCCAGGGCGGCGCGGTCCTTGAACTCCTTCGGGGCGTCCGTCGCGCCCGCCACCGCGGCGTGGAAGGCGGCCGAGTTGCGCGACCGGATGGCGGCCGTGGCGTCCGAGAGCGCGCCGAGGGGGCCGGTGGGATCGATGCCCGCGGCGATCAGGGCCGTCAACGTGGGGCGGTGGGCGTCGAGGAACCCGAACTTCGCCTCCATCAGCGCGCCGAAGCGCTCCGCGACGGTGCCCTCGGGCAGGTTCGGGATCTCCCGCTCGACCTCGTCGGCGACCCGCCGGTAGAGCGCCAGCCCCAGCCCGTGCTTCGACGGGAAGTAGGCGTACGCGAGGCCGAGCGAGCACCCGGCGCGCTTCGCGACCTTGCGCATCGTGGTGGCTTCGAACCCCCGATCCGCGAACTCCTGGAACGCAGCTTCGAGGATGCGGAGGCGGGCGGACTGTTTGGGCTGCTTCGTCATTGAACGTGTTCATCCATTGTTGTTGAACGTGTTCATCGTAGGAACTTGAACATGTTCAGTCAACACGAAAATGAACGTGTTCAACGCGCCCGCGAACTTGCGCGCCCCCCCTCGGTCGCGCTACCCCGGGACGCATGCACGTACTCGTCCCCCTGATGTTGCTCTTCTCCAGCACGATGATGGCCCTGGCCTGGCTGGGCCACCTGCGCTTCAAAGACGACTGGAGCTTCTGGATGGCCCTCGGCGCGAGCTGGCTGCTCGTCCTCCCCGAGTACCTGCTCAACGTCGGCGCCACGCGCATGGGCCACGGGATCTTCACCGGCGCGCAGATGGCCACGATCCACCTCGCGGGCGGCGTGGTGTGCGTGACGCTCGTCTCTCGGTTCGTGCTCGGGGAGCACCTCGGGACCCGTCAGCTCGTCGGCTTCGGGCTGCTCATCGCGGCCGTGTGGCTGATCCTGGGCCCTAACGGGTCCGAAGGTACGCGATGAGGTCGCGCCGCTCCTGAACCGACAGGCTCTCGCACCCGAAGGTGTGCCCCCGGGCCGAGAACGGGGCGACGTCGCCGGGGGGCCGAGCCTCCAGGCACAGCAGCTGCTCGAGCGAGTCGAGCGCGCCGTTGTGCAGGAGCCGCTCGAACGCCCACACGCCCACCAGGCGCGGGGCCTTGATCCCGCCCGTGTCGTAGGAGTGGTCGAAGTCGGACAGACCGCAGCACAGCTCGCCGTCGGCGTCCGGGGCGCCCCACTTCGCGAGCTGCGGGTCGGTCCCGATCTCGTCCCAGTCGAAGATCTCGTGCCCGCCGCCGCGCGGTCCGCCGTGGCACGCGAGGCAGCCGCCGTCCTCGAAGACCGCCTCGCCCGCGGCCACCGCCGAGGCGGCCGGCGACGTCGGGGGCGACGGGGCGCGGAGGGACAGGACGAACTCCTCGAGCGGCTCCAGCTCGGTGTCCGGCCACTCGGAGAGGTCTCCCCCGCCCACGTGCACGAACGCCCGCGCGAAGTCGAGGATCGACCGCGTCCCCCCGGTCCACCCGAGCTGGGCGTGGCCGCTGCCGTACCGGGCCGCGTCGACGTCGTCGGGGATGCCCCACAGGGGGAGGATCCGGCTGACCGTGTGGACGCCGTCGTCGGCCGGGAGCGGCGCCGTGAGGAAGTCCATCGTGCCGCTGCGCCAGGACGCGTACTCGCCCTCCACGTCGTACGGCACCTCGGGGATGTCGCCCATCGCGGTGAGCAGGGGGATCATGTTCATCATCATCCCGAGACCCAGCAGCGGGTCGTCGCGGAACCGGTCGACCATCGGCTGGATCGCGGCCATGGCGTCGGGGTGGTGGTCGTTCGGATCGAACCCGGGCATGCCCGCCAGGGGGCCGAGCATGATCGACAGCATGTGCGTGCCGTAGTCGTACCGATGGTTGGGGTACCCGACCGCGTAGCGGCCGTCGGGCATGCGGCCGAAGTGGCAGGACGCGCAGGTCATGCCCAACGCGTCGGCGTTCCCGAACCGGCCGCTCACGCCGAAGCCGAGGGCCCGAGGCACGTCGGCGTAGGGGTCGCGGACGAGCCCGAACTCCGTGAACCCCTCCCCCGCGAAGTCGGGGAAGTTGCGACCGACCCAGTCCAGCAGCGGCTGGGGGATGCCGTCGGTCCCCATCGGCTCTCCGAAGAAGCGCGCCTTGCCGCACAGCAGCTTCTTGCGGCGGTCCATCGGGTCCGCCTTCCAGGCATCGCAGGCGTCGGCGAGCGTGCCGTGCTCGAGCAGGGCCTCGAGGCTCGCCGACACGTTCGTCAGCCCCTCGCCGCTGTCGGGCTGGGGCGCGAACGGGTCGAGCGACTCGACGGGCGGCACCGGGTCCTCCGGCGCGCCGCTGCACTCGAGCCGCGCCTCGAAGGGCCCGCGCGAGCCCGCGAACCCGTCTACCACGAGGTAGTAGCGCTCCCCCTCCCGGGCGTCGAACGACAGGGAGTTGAACCCGTAGTCCAGGGCCGCCCCGCTCGTGCAACCGACGCGGGCGTCGAGCACGAAGAGGTCGTGGTTGAGGACCGAGGGGCTCGGGTCGACCAGCGCGAACTCCACCTCTTCGGTCGCCTGCGCGTCGAACCAGTAGGTCACCTCCGGGCCGGAGTAGTTGCCCACGGCCACGTCGTAGAAGTCGAGGACGTCGGTGGCGCCCGCGTTCCAGTCGCCGTTGTCCGACGCGATCACGTCGCCGCAGCGGAGCTGCCGGGCGGGGAAGCAGGTCGGCCCGTCCCCCAGGTCGGGGCCGTCGGACCACGCGGAGTCGGCGGGCGCGGACGTGGACCCGCCGGACCCGCAGTCGCCGTTGGCGAGCAGGAGGGGGAGCAGGAGCAGGACGATCGGGGCGCGGTTCTTCATGGCCGCAGTTGTACGGACGGGCGCGTCACGCCGGGGCAACAGAGATGTGGACAAGCGGCGACGGCGCTACCCTGCGGGCGATGCGTGCCCTCCGCTGCCTGGTCCTCGCCCTCCTCGTCGGCTGCTCCGACGTCTCGGTCATCTCCGACAACGTGGCCCCGGTCGCCACCATCGAGCTGCCGGACGCAGGCGCGATGGCCACGGTGGGCGAGCCGGTGGTGCTCCAGGGCATCGTCTCGGACGAGGCCACGCGCGCCATCGAGCTGGAGGTGGTGTGGTCGTCGTCGCGCGACGGGGAGCTCGCCACCGGGGCCCCCGACACCGACGGACGCACCCGACACACCGCCGAGGACCTGTCGCCTGGGCTGCACATCCTGACGCTCCAGGTCACGGACGCGCAGCGCGCGGTGGGGCGCGACACGGTGACCGTCGACGTGCGCGACGCCGTGGTGGGGAACCGCGCCCCGACCGCGCCCGTCCCGGCCGTGTCCCCCGAAGAGCCCCTCCCGTCCGACGATCTCGTGTGCTCCATCGCGAGCCCGTCCACGGACGAGGACGGCGACGAGCTCACCTACTCCCTGGTGTTCAGCCTCGGCGGCCAGGACCGGGCGGACGTGTCCGGCGTCGACGCGACGGGGATCCTGACCGTGCCCGCCGCCGACACGGCGACCGGCGACGAGTGGCGCTGCACCGCCGTCGCGGACGACGGGGAGGACGAGGGCGACCCCGGCTGGGTGGACACGACCGTCGTGTGCCCCGAGGGGTCCGGCGCCCACGAGGACTGCCCCGGCGTCAGCTGCCTGAGCGTCCTGCAGGCGGGCCACTCGACGGGCGACGGCACGTACTGGATCACCGCCGACACCCCGGGCGCGTTCGAGGTCGCGTGCGACATGACCACGGACGGCGGCGGCTGGACCGGGGTGACGTTCCCGCTCGCCGACACGAGGCTCTCGGGGACGATGAACACCGTCGTCGCGGGCACCATCGAGGGCATCGACCCGGACCACGGGCCCTTCAGCCAAGACGAGGACGCCGGCCACGCATACCAGTACGACGTCGACTGGTCGCCGGGGTACGACGCCTTCTACTTGGGGGCCGACTACCTCGTCGCGTCCAACGCCTGCACCGGGGCCGGCTGCGCGTGCCTCACCGAGGTCGAGTGCACCTCCGAGGTGCAGGGCGACTGCTTCATCCAGACGGACTGGGCCCAGGGCTACAACGCCGCGGCCTGCGGCGCCTTCGGGGACGTCGCGTTCGGAAGCCCCGACGACCCGGGCCCCACGACGTCGTTCGCCGCTCACTGGGGCATCCGCCACTCCTATACGAACCTCCAGACGGTGGGGTTCCCCGGCGGCACCACCGCCTACTCGGTGGGCGCGGGCGCGTCGGCCACGAGCTTCCGGGTCGCCTGGGGCGAGAACGGCGGCCAGTGGGAGGGCTGGTACCCCTGGTACGAGGGGACGGTCTTCCTCCGGTGACGCTGCCCGAGTACGACGACCTCGACGCCATCGGCCTCGCCGCCCTCATCCGGGACGGCGAGGTCTCCCCGACCGACGCGCTGCAGGCCGCCGTCGAGCGGATCGCGGCGCGCAACCCCGCCCTCAACGCGGTGGTGCACGACCTGGAGTCCCGGGCCCGGTCGCGCGTGGACGACCTGCCCGACGGCCCCCTGCGCGGCGTCCCCTTCCTGGTAAAGGACCTCAAGCTCGCGATCGCGGGGACGCCCACGTCCAACGGCTGCCGCCTCACCGAGGACTGGACCCCGGACGTCACGTCGGTCACCGCCGCGCGCTACGAGGCCGCCGGCCTGCAGATCCTGGGAAAGACCAACACCCCCGAGTTCGGGATCATGGGCATCACGGAGTCCGCGCTGCGGGGCCCCTGTCGGAACCCCTGGGACGTCGACCACACCCCCGGCGGCAGCTCGGGTGGGGCGGCCGCGGCGGTGGCGGCCCGCATGGTCCCGATCGCCCACGCGGGCGACGGCGGCGGGTCCATCCGCATCCCCGCCTCCGCCTGCGGGCTCGTGGGCCTCAAGCCGACCCGCGGGCGCGTGACGCAGGCCCCCTTCGCGGGCGAATCCTGGGGCGGGTTCGTCCAGGAACACGTCGTGAGCCGCACGGTCCGGGACAGCGCCCTGCTCCTCGATCTCGAGGCCGTCCACACCCCCGGCGAGCCCTACGCGCAGCCCGCGAAGGAGCGGCCGTGGCTCGACGAGGTGGGGGCCGCCCCCGGCAAGCTCCGGGTCGCCTTCGCGACGGACACGCTCTACGCGGGCGAGACCGATCCGGCCTGCCGCGCGGCCGTGGAGGCGACCGCGGCGCTGCTCGAGGAGCTGGGACACGAGGTCGTGGGGGCCAAGCCCGTCGTGCCGGTGGCGGACATGGTGCGCGCCTACTTCCTGACGGTCGCCACCGGGGTCGCCTGGTTCGTCGAGGAGGCGGCGAAGTACGCCGGGCGGAAGCGCCCCCGCGCGTCCGACTACGAGCCCGCCACCTGGCTGCTGGCCTGCGCCGGCCGCAAGACGACGGCCCCGGAGCTGCTCGCCGCCCAGGTCCTCATGCAGCGGACCGCCCGCGACGTCGCCGCCTTCTTCCAGGAGCACGACGTCTTCGTCACCAGCACCCTGGCGCGCCCCCCGGCGAAGGTCGGCGAGCTGTACCCGTCGGGCAGCAAGGAGCTGCAGCTCAAGGCGCTGGGCCGCTTCCCCCTCGCGCGCCTCCTGGACCTCGCGCTCGAGACCATGGGCACCGACGCCCTGTCGGCCACGCCCAACACGCAGCTCTTCAACCAGACGGGGCAGCCCGGGATCTCCCTCCCCCTCCACTGGACCGGCGACGGCCTCCCCGTGGGGGTGCAGTTCGTGAGCCGCTTCGGCGACGAGGCCACGCTGTTCCGCCTCGCCGCCCAGCTCGAGGAAGCTCGCCCCTGGGGGGATCGAAAGCCGCCCCTGGTCGAGTAGACTCCGCGGCCCTTGCTGCCCCTCGTCCTCGCCCTGCTCGCCCTCGCGGCTGCTCCGCTGCTCGATCCGCTCTGGGATCGGCACCCCCTGATCGAGCGGATCGTGGACGTGGTGGTGGTGATCGTGGTGCTCGCGGTCGTGGGCGGGATGGTCGTGCCCTGGGCCTGGAGCGCGATCGGTCGGCCCGCCGTCCCCGCGCTGCTCGGCGGCGCCCTGTTCGCCTCCCTGCTGCATCGCATCCCGGGCCTCGCAGGGGGCGGCGCGTGGCTCGCCATCGGCGCCCTGCTGCTGCACGCCCTCGTCGACGGCGCGGCGCTCGCAGCCCCCGGAGGGCACGACCACGGGCACCCCCTGGCGGCGGCCGTCCTCGTCCACACCCTGCCGGTGGGCGTCGCCACCTGGCGCATCGTCAAGAAGCGCTCGGGGACCCGGGCGGCCCTCGGAGTCCTCGCCGCGACCGGCGCATGCACGGGCCTCGGGTTCTGGACCACGACCACGGTGAACCCCGCCACCGACTCGCCCCTCGCGGCGCTGTTGCTCTGCGTCCTCGCGGGCGCGCTGCTTCACGTGATCGGCCACCTGCGGCACCATGATCACGACCATGACGACATGTTCTGAGCCCCGGTCGAGGCGGTCGGTCGCCCTCGAGGCGACGGCCTGGGCCCTCGGGTGCGCGGTCGTCGGCGTGGTCTTCGCCCTGCGGCTGAAGGCCCACGCCGGCTACCTGCACGACGTCGAGTCCCTGCTCGTGCCCACCGCCGGCCGCGAGCTGTTCCACGGGCACGCAGGCCAGTTCCGGTGGTTCCAGGCCAACGTGTACCAGGGCTCCTCGCTCGTGGACGCGTTCCTCTCCGCGGCGGGCTTCGCGATGTTCGGCGACGGCCTGTGGGCGTGGAAGTGGTACGGGGTCGGCTACGGCGTCGCCATCGCCGCCGCCGGCGCGTTCGTCCTCACCCGGCTGACCGGACGGGCCGGGGGAGCGGCCTTCGTCGCGCTGATGGGCTGCGCTCCGTTCGTGCTGATGGACGGACTGCTGACCCCCGCCGGCGGCCACGCCTCGGGGTTCTTCTGGGCGCTGATCCCGTTCGTGATCGCGGTGGGGGGACGCGGTCCGCCGACCCTCGCCCGCGGGATCGCGGCGGGGGCGGCCCTGGCCGTGGCCGCTTGGTACACGCGCACGGCGGTCGCGGCCGGGCCCGCGCTCCTCGTCGTCCTCGCGCCGGGAGGCCTCCGGCCGCTGTTCGGGGCGGGAGTCGGGCTGCTCGCGTTCCCCCTGTTGGGGTTCGCGAACGCCGTCCTCCTCACGGCGCACGACGGCCCCCTCGCCAACCGCGGCCTCCCCCTCGTCTTCCGAGAGGTCCTGGGCGCGCTGAGGGTCGACAAGGTGGCTCCGGTCTACGAGGAGAAGGTCCTCGACGTGCTCGGGTTCACGCTCCGCCCGTATCTGTTCGCCCTCACGGGAGGGGGACAGGAGCGCCACCACTTGGAGCTGATGGCCTGGGCGGGTCGGACCTGGAACCTCGCGTGGGTCGCGGCGGCGGCCTCGCTGGGGGTCGTCTCGGTCGGCCTCGCGAAGCCACGTTCCCGGGCGATCGGGTGGGCCGCCGCGGTGCTGCTCTCGCTCGGGGCCGGCTACTCCCTCGTCTACATGGCGGCGCCGCTGCGGATCGACCCCTTGTTCTTCCGTCCCCTCGCCGACCCCGTCGCGGCGGTGGCGCCGGGGGTGCCCGGCCCCCGCTACCTCGTGCCCGTCCACCTCGCCTGGACCTTGGGACTCGCGGGACTCGCGGGGCTCGCGTGGACGTCGTGGTGGACGCGACCTGCGGTGCTGGCGGTGGCGTGGGTCGCCGCCGCGGGGGCGTGGGCCGGGTCGATCGATCGCGACCACTACGCCGAGCCCCCGGAGGTATGGGCCGACCTGCGCCCCTACGACTACCTCGGCTTCTACGGCGTCGGGCTGGGCCGGGGGCCCGGGATGTACTGGCACACGCGCTGCGGCCACCCCGACCCCGTCAGCCGGGCCGCCCATCGACGCGCCGCCGGACGGATCTGGGCCGACGACGCGCGGATGCTCACCGCCGAGCCCGACTACGTCGTGCGTCGACTGGGCGAGTACGGCGAGCGGTGGGGGGCGCTCCTCCCGGAGGACGTCCCCTTCGTGGTGCAGGGGATCGGCAGGGCGCTGGGGAACGCCCGCCACAGCCAGGCCGACGTCGACGCGTCCGCCCTCATCGCAGGCCTGTTCGCGAACGCGGAGACGCTCGGCCGGGAGCGGGGAGAGGTCCTCCTGCGAGGCTTCGCCGAGGGCCTGCCCATCGACTCGTTGCCGCCCACCGCGCAGGCGCGGACCCGCCTGCTCTGCCCCACGACGTCCTGGGGCACTCGACCTCTCTGCACCGTGGTGGGGAAGGTGCACGTGGACACGGAGATCGGCACCGTCTCCACCCCCGAGGCCCTGTTCGGTCGGGGGTTTCATCCCGCGCTCCTCTCGCCCGAGTTGGGCCCCGCCGTCGTCGAAGGAGCGGCCGACCGGCTGCGGTCGGCGGCGCCCGCGACGCAGTGGGCCGAAGAGACCCTGGCGAGCTGGGACTCGGACCTCGCCGGCGCGTTCCTGGCCGGGTGGCGGCGCGCCGACGCGCGGGCGACATGGGCGGCGGGCGACCCCGCCGACCCATTCCTCGTGCCCTAGATCGGAGGGGTGGGCGGCCGGTCCCTTCAGCTCTCGAGGAACTCGGCCCAGGAGATCAACCGGATCCCGAGGGCCTCGACCGCGCCGCGTACCCGGGGAGAGGTCAGGGCGGCGAGCTCGTCCGAGAACCCGTACCCCGCGCCCCAGGCGAGGCCCTGCGCCTCCATGTCTGCCCGGAGCTCCGCCCCGCCCTCGCCGGGATGACCGACGAGCTCCGAGGTGCCCTCGGGCAACCGCGCCAGGAGGGCGAGCAGGGTGCCCGTGTCGAGGCCGCCCGCCACGCCGATGCCGACGCATCGATCGGGGCTGCGTCCGAGGGACCCGGCCGCCCGGGACGCCAGCGAGAGCGCCGCGCGCACCGCCCGACGCGGTCCGGGGCCGCCCTCTCGGGGGCGCCTCAGGCCGATCACGCCCGTCTCGCCCAGCACCCGTCGGCACACCGCCGCGACCCGAGGCAGCAGGTGGGCGTGCTTGTGGCCGTCCACGTGCGTCACGCGAAGCCCCGCGTCCTGGGCGCGACGCACCTGCGCGATCCACTCCGCGGCGAGCTCGTCCGTCCGCGCCCGGCCCGAGACGACGCCCCGCACCGCGGCCCCGAAGTCCACCGGGAAGCGCCCCGAGCCGTCGACCAGGCTCGCGACCTCCCCCGCCGGGAGGACCGGCGCCCCCTCGCACAACGACAGGTGGACCCCCACGTCCCGCACCCCCGCGTCGGTCAGCGCGCGCCGCGTGGCCTCCCAGTCGAGCCCCGCGGTCATCACGGAGAGGGACGTCACGATCCCGTCCCTCCACGCCGTCAGCGCGCCTCGCGTGATGCCGGGAGCGAGGCCGACGTCGTCGGCGCTCACGATGAGGTGCTTCACGCGGACGGGGGGCGGCGACGGCGCAGGGCGAGGCGCAGGGTCTTCACGAGCCCGTGCTCGAAGGCGTACCCGCTCTCCGCGGAGAGGAGGACCCTCAGCGTGCGCGCCGCGTCGTACGGGTAGGCGAGGAGGGGGCGGTCGGCGCCGTTCATGTCCCCCCGGATGCGGTCCACGAGGCTGATCAGGACCCGGTCCGTCTTGGTCTCCTGGCGCGACTCGAGCACGTTCCGCGCGGTGCGCAGGAAGGCCCGCGGGTGGTGCCGGAGGCGGGTCAGGAAGAAGAGCCCGTACGCCTTGCGGCGGAGGCGGCGCAGGTCGTCGTCGTCCAGGGTGTCGTTGAAGGAGACGGACGAGTCGAGATCGTCGACGGTGAGCAGGGACAGGAGATCGAGGTCGTCCACCCGGTCCCCCAGCCCGTCCCACAGCGGCGTCCCCGGGAGCGGGATGAACAGCCCGAACCCCACCTCGTCGACCCCCGCGCGGGCCAAGCGACGCGCGTAGTCGATGGTCATCTCCACGTCCTCCTCGCGCTCGCCCGGGAGCCCGAGGATGAAGTACGCCGCCACCTTCATGCCCATGCCGTGGGCCAGCTCGGCCACGTCCACCAGCTGGTCGAGCTCGAAGTCCTTGCCCTTCTGCACGATGTCGCGGAGGACGCGGGGCGAGCCGCTCTCGGGCGCGAGGGTGATGTGCCGGCAGCCCGACGACTTCATGGCCTCGAGGGTCGCCTCGTCCGTGACGCTCGCCCGGATCCCGTTGGGCGTCTGCCAGTCGATCTCCAGGTCCCGACGCTTCAGCTCCGCCGCCATCTCCAGGATGCGCTTGCGGCTGATCGTCATGTTGTCGTCTTCGAAGTGGAAGTCGCGGATGCGCCACCGGTCGATGCAGTGCTCGATCTCGTCCACGACGTCCGCCGCGGGCCGAGCCCGCCAGCGCGTGTTGCGGCTCTCGCAGAAGGTGCACCCGTAGGGGCAGCCGCGGGAGCTCAGGATGCTCGTCCAGCGGCTCGTCACCGGGCCGTGTGCCTCCTGCGTGGAGACGTAATTCTCCATGGGGAGGAGGTCACGCGCGGGCCAGGGGATGTCCTCCACCTTGCGGACGAGCGTGCGGCTCTGCGGGACATGAAACAGCTCGTCGCCGCGGCGGAAGGCGACCGCCTCGAGGTCGTCGAGCCGCCGCGACCCGGCGAGGTGCTCGCAGAGCTCCAGCAGCGGCTGCTCCCCCTCTCCCGAGACCACGAAGTCGACGTTCGCGTCCTCCAGACAGCGGGCCCACAGCGCCCCGGGGTGCGGTCCCCCGAGCACGACCCGAGCATGCGGGAGGCGATCCTTCAGCCCGGCCATCAGCTCCTCCACCGCGGGGTAGGCGAAGGAGAACAGGTTGCTGATGCCGATGAGCTGCGTCTCGGCGGGCACGGCCGCGACCGTCTGGGCCAGGTCGAGGCCGCGCAGCAGCGCGGGCCCCCGGAACCGGGTCACGCGGCCGGGGGCTTCCCCGAGGGCGTCCACCACCGTGGGGACGACGCCGTGCTCCCGCAGGTACCCCGCCAGGTAGGCCACCCCGAGGGGGGGCGTGATGCCCGCGGCGACCTGAAAGCGGCTGAAGACCTGGGGCGGGTTGATGAGGGTGACGTGCACGGATCAGCGTGTCCGCAGCCACCACGAGAGCGCCTCGCGGCCCGTGGGGACGGCGGCGAGCGGGCTGTCGAAGTGGGAGACCCCGGCCTGCCGCTCCTGGTAATCGACGCCCATCTCCTCGATCCGAGCCCCGCTGCGGTGCGCCTCGACGACGATCTGCGCGTCCACGAACCCGGACTCGGCGTCCAGCGGCAGCTCCTCGATCACGTGCCGGCGGAGCAGCTTGAACGAGAAGTTGATGTTCCTCACCCGAACCCCGAACATCAGCCGCATCAGGAGGTTGTAGCCGGCGGTGTACAGCCTCCGGTGGCGCCGCTGGACGTACTTGCGGGGATACCCCAGGAGCACATCGACCCCGTCCATGCGGTCCAGCGCGTCGACGAAGCAGCGCGGGTTCACCGGCAGGTCGGCGTCGGTGTAGGCGACGATCGCCCCGCGACAGCTCGCGAAGCCCGCGCAGACCGCCGGCCCGTAGCCGCGATTGACCTCGTGGCGCACTACGCGCACGGCGGAGTGCCGCGCCGCGACCTCGTCCGCGTACTTGCCCGAGCCGTCGCGCGAGCCGTCGTCGACCAGGACGAGCTCGAACCCGTCCTCGTGCCCCGAGAGCGCGTCCAGCACCGACTCCACCGCCCGTGGGAGGCTCTCTCGCTCGTTGTAGAACGGGATGAAGAGGCTCAAGCCGGGGTCGGAGGTGCTCACGAAGGTGGTCAGCATACCGACCGAGCCGCGGGGCGAGACACTCGCGCTCCTCGTGCGAAACACGCGCACCTCGGGTGCGAAACACGGTGTTCCACCCCCGCACCGGGAAGCCCCTGTTCGATGGACGTCGCGGCGGTCGCCGACTCGGCACGGCCCTTGCTCCCCCCGAGAGCATCTTCTCTTTGTTCGGAGCCGCCATGTTCGCCACCGCCACCGCTCGCACTCTCCCTCACCCCGACTCCGCCGAGACCCCGGTGGCGTTCGCCCAGGCCCTGGGCCGCTACCGGGTCCTCCGGGAGATCGGCTCCGGGGGCATGGGCCGCGTCCTCGAGGCCTGGGATCCCGAGCTGCGCCGCAGCGTGGCGATCAAGGTCCTGCACGCGCACACGGACGACGACGAGGCCGAGGAGCGCTTCCTCGCCGAGGCCCGCGTGACGTCCCAGCTCGAGCACCCGGCGATCGTGCCCGTGCACGACATCGGCCGGACCCCCGACGGCCGGCTCTACTTCGCCATGAAGTACGTGACCGGACGGTCCCTGCGCGAGGTCCTCCGGGCCCTCGCCGCGGGCGATCGCGAGACCGTCGCGGCGTGGAGCCGACCGCGTCTCCTGGACACGTTCGCGAGGGTCTGCGAGGCCGTCGCCTACGCGCACGACCGAGGCGTGCTGCACCGGGACCTCAAGCCCGACAACATCATGGTCGGGGCCTTCGGCGAGGTGCTCGTGCTGGACTGGGGCGTGGCCCGCGTCCGCGCTCCCGGGGCCGACGCGGAGGACGCCCGGGCCATGCTCGTCCGCACCCCCCTCACCGAGGCGGGCACGGCCGTCGGCACCCCCGGCTACATGAGCCCCGAGCAGGCGATGAGCCGCGGAGACGTGGGGCCCACGGCGGACGTCTTCAGCCTCGGCGCCGTCCTGTTCGAGCTGATGACCGGCCGCCGCGCCTTCCGCGCGCCCTCCATCGCCGCCCTCCTCATGGCGGCGGTGAGCGGCGATCTGCCGCCCTTCGTCGACCACGACGGCGAGCCCCTGCCCCCCGCGCTGGTGGCCGTCATCGAGCGGGCCCTGGCCCCCCACGCCGAGGACCGCTTCGCGGACGCCCTCGCCCTCGCCGACGCGGCCCGCGAGGCCGGGTACACTCCGGCGCGAAGGAGATCTCGATGCGGATTAGGATTCTTGCCGGCGTTGCCGCGCTGTTGATGTGCACGCTCCCCGCGGTGGCGGGCGAGCCGACCGAGCGCAGCGGGCTCCACCGCCGCGGCGACACCCCGTACACGCTGGTCGGGCCGGCCGCCGGGGTCGGCGACAAAGCGCCCGAGATCACGGCGCGACTTCCGAAGACGGGCGAGGTCGTCACCGTCGACCCGGCCGACGGGCGGATCCGGCTCCTGTACGTGCTCCCGTCGATCGACACCGGCACCTGCTCGCTCTCCACGCGGCAGTTCAACACCCGCGCCGCGGACCTCAGCGAGAGAGTCGAGGTCGTCGTGGTGAGCCGCGACCTGCCCGCCGCCTGGAACCGCGCCTGCGAGACGCACGGCATCGACCAGGTGAAGCCCCTGAGCGACTACGAGTCGGGCGCCTTCGGCAAGACCTGGGGCCTGTACATCAAGGAGACGGGGCTGCTGGCGCGCTCGGTCCACGTCATCGATCAGACCGGCGTGATCCGCTACCAGGAGATCGTCGCGAACCAGCCGGACGAGCCGAACTACCGCGCGGCGCTCGACGCGATCGCAGCGATCCTCGCGAAGACGAAGCCCGAGAAGAAGAAGCCCGAGTAGTCCTCACTTCTTCGCGCGCCACAGGGCGTCGCAGAACCACCGATTGCGGTCGTAGAAGCGGGCCTCGTCGGCGAACCCGCCGTGGGACGCGAGGCCGGTGATGTCCGAGTCCAGGTACTTGTAGCTGTACTCGGTGTGGATCGGCTCCCAGGGCGCGAACTTGAACGTCGAGTGCAGCGCCCCGATGTGGACGGACTGCGCCTCGAGGCTCACCAGGTAGCTCTCCATGGCTCCGCTGAACACGTTGTAGGTGCAGAAGAAGCGCCACCGGGACACGTCGAAGTCGGCGTCGAGCTCGGCGTTGATGCGCGCGAGCAGGTTCAGGTTGAAGGAAGCCGTCACGCCCGCGGAGTCGTTGTAGGCCGCGAGCAGCAGCTCGATGTCCTTCTTCAAGTCGAACCCGACGAGCACGTGGTCCTCGGGGTTCAGGGCCCGCCACAGCCGCCGCAGGAAGGCCCGCGCGAGGGGCTTGTTCAGGTTGCCGATGTTCGAGCCCAGGAACAGCACCAGGTTGTGCCGGTCGCTCTGCCGACCGATCCAGCGCACGCCCTCGAAGTATTCGGCGACGAGCCCCGAGATCGCCAGGCTCGGGTACCGGGCCCCCATCGTCTCGATGAGCTCCGCCATGGCCGACTCGGAGATGTCGATGGGCACGTACCGCACGTCCACGCCCGCCTCGAGCAGCCGATCGAGCAGCAGCACCGTCTTGCGGCCGTCGCCCGCCCCGAGGTCCACGAGGTTGATCGGGCCCGCGCCCACCGCCGCGACGATCTCGGCGCCGCGCGTCTCGAAGATCTCCGCCTCGGCCCGGGTCAGGTAGTACTCCTCGAGGTCGGTGATGCGCTGGAAGAGCCGACTCCCCTCGCCGTCGTAGAAGTACTTGCTGTTGATCCGCTTGGGGCGCTCGGAGAGGCCCACGAGGACGTCCTCCGCGAAGTTCTCGCGCGCCGCGTCCGCCAGGTCGACGGACGCCGGGTCCAGGACTCGATAGGTGCGTTCCGGGCTCACTCTTCCTCCGCGCTCCGGGCCGATGGCAGCCCGAAAGATCGGGGGAGCCTACTCCACGCCTACGAGCCGCGGATGGTCTTCCGAGGCGGAGGCGGCTTCGCCATGGGGAACTTCATCGACACCCTGCCGGCCGCCGAAGGTCTGCCGCGCTGGGGAGTCAGCGCGTGGGGTCGAACCGAGTGGCGTCGCGCAGGAAGCTGTGGTCGAGGTACTCACGGTGGATCACGTCGGCCATCTCCTCGGCGGTGTGGAAGCGGTCGTAGTCCACGCGGATCACGGGGATGGTGCGCGAGATGTCCCCGATGAACTCCTCGTACCCGGCGTACAGGGCGTCGAGGTACTCGGCGGTGATCCCGGACTCGACGTCGCGCTTGCGCCCGCGGATGCGTTCGAGGGAGCGCTCGGGGCTCACGTCCAGGTAGACGATGACGTTCGGGCGGCACATGAAGTTGCTCATGTGCGCGAACAGCTGCTGGTACGTGCGGTAGTCCCGCTCCTCCATCAGCCCGATCTCCACGAGCATCTTCGCGAAGATGCTGTCCTCGTAGATCGTGCGGTCCTGCACCGCGGACCGCCCCTTCCAGATGATCTCCTGGTGCTGCTGGAAGCGCCGATTCAGGAGGTAGATCTGGGTGGCGAACGAGTACCGCGCGGTGTCCCGGTAGAAGTCCGCGAGGTACTCGTTGTCCTCGACGGGCTCGCAGTACACGTCGATGTCGAGGTGGGCGCCGAGGGCGTGGGCGAGAGTGGACTTGCCCGCCCCGATCATCCCGGCGATGCCGATGAAGAGCTTTTCGAAGGCCATGGCCGCGAAGTGTACTCGGCCTAG
>CAZUHI010000050.1:0-52773 GCA_964620495.1 uncultured Rickettsiales bacterium
CGCGACCGACGACGACGACGCCGTGGACGACGACGACGCGACCGACGACGACGACGCGGCCCCCGATTGCGCCACCGGCGATCCGATCTCCGGCACCACGATCGACGCGCACGGGTACGAGATGAGGTGCGTCGTACCCGACACCGAGCCCTTCCTGATGGGCAGCCCCGCGTCGCGCGATCCCCGGGACGACGACGAAGCGCTGCACGAGGTGACCCTCACCCGTCGGTACGCGCTCGGCACCGTCGAGGTCGACATCGCCTTCTACGAGGCGATCACCACGTTGACGCCGTCCAACTGCGACTACGGCTGCGGCGACGCCAACCCCGTGCAGCAGGTGCGCTGGGACCTCGCGCTCGACTTCATGAACACGCTCTCCGACCTCGACGGGCTGGAGCGCGTGTACACGATCACGAAGACCGACCTCGTCGTGGACTGGGACGCGTCGGGCTACCGCTTCCCGAGCGAGGCGGAGTGGGAGTTCGCGGCGCTCGCGGGCGACCCGGGGGGCCAGACCCTCTACCCCGGCAGCGCGGACATCGACGAGGCCTGCTGGCACCGCGACAACTCGGACGACACGACGCACATCGGGGGGCAGCTCGCGCCCAACGCCTGGGGCTTCCGGGACCTGTGCGGCAACCTCCGCGAGTGGGTGTTCGACGCCTACGAGCACCACGGAGAGGACCCGGTCGTCGATCCGACGGGCCCGCTCGGGAGCTCCTTCCGGGTGGTGAAGGGCGGCTCGTTCATCGACCGCCCCGAGGACCTGCGGATCGCCAACCGCTCCTTCGACACGAGCGGGGGCGCGCCGTGGATCGGGTTCCGGGTGGCGCGGACGATGCCCGGGGGAGCCGCCCCCGCCGAATGACGATCCGCCCGGACACCCTGCAGGACGGCGACTTCCCCGTGCGATTCGGGCGGTTCACGCTGCACCGGCTCCTCGGCGAGGGGGGCATGGCGCGCGTGTTCGAGGCGGAGCTGGAGGGCAACCACGGGTTCCGCAAGCGGGCGGCGATCAAGGTGATCCGCCGGGGCATCAGCGACGAGACCAAGCTGCGCGCCGCCCTCGTGCGGGAGGCCCGCCTGGGCGGCCTGCTGAGCCACCCCAACGTGGTCGAGACGTACGACTTCGGGGAGGTCGACGGGCAGGCGTGGATCGCCATGGGCCTGGTGGAGGGGATCGGCCTGGATCGCGTGCTCGCGCCCCGGCGACCGCTGCCTGCGGACGTCGCCCTGGAGGTCATCGGCCAGATCTGCGCCGGACTCGACCACGCCCACAGCCTGGTGGTCGACGGGAAGCCCGCGCCGCTGGTCCACCGCGACCTGAAGCCGAGCAACGTCATCCTCTCTCGCAGCGGGCTGGTGAAGGTCCTCGACTTCGGCATCGCGAAGGCCACCCACCTCACGGGCCAGACCACGGAGACGGGGCTCACCAAGGGCACCCCCGCCTACATGTCCCCGGAGCAGGCGGCGGGGCAGAAGGTCGACCCGCGGAGCGACATCTTCGCGGCCGGCGCCCTGCTCTTCGAGCTCCTGACCGGGCGACGGTTCTTCGAGGGCCAGACGATCTTCACGATCATGATGAACATCATCAAGGTCGAGGAGCTGATCGGACGACCGGGGCGCCTCGACATGGTCGACGAGGCCCTGCCCGGGGCCCGCGACCTCGTCCGTCGCTGCCTGCGCTCGGACCGGGCCTTGCGCCCCCCGTCGGCGGCCGCGCTGGGCGCCGAGGTGCGGGCACTGCAGGGCCCCACCACGCCCCCCGGCCCCATCGGCGACTGGCTCCGCTCGATCGAACACACGCTGCCGTCGATCCACGCGGTGCCGCCCACCGGTCCCGGAGCGGACGACATCGGCCCCGTCGGCGGGGGGGACGACGTGAGCCTCGGGTCGATCCAAGAGGTCCCGGCGCGTCTCCCGGAGCCTCCCCCGCCCGCGGCCCTGCCCGACACGGTGGCGGCCACCCGCCTCGACGAGCCGGGGCCCACGCGGCTGGTCGACTCGACGCCCCCCGCCGGACCCTCCCGCGCGCCGTGGATCGTGGCCGGAGTAGGCTTCCTGCTGATGATCCTCGCGGTCGCGCTGTGGCCCGATCGCACCCCCCCGGAGCCGCCCGAGACGTCGGCCGTCGAGGTCGCCCCCGTCGACGCCGCCGACGCGCTCACGGAGGCGCCCCCGGACGTCCCCGAGGGGACGCCGATGGAGGTCGCCGACGCCGTCCCCTCCGCGCCCGCCGAGGCCCCGCGCGAGGCCTCCCCCGAGCCCGCGACGCCCGAGGTCGCGCCCGGGGAGGCGGCCACCCCCGTCGCCAAGCCGCGCGAACCCACCCCCCCGAAGGCGGCCGCGACGGCCTCCCTGCGCCACCGATCGCCCGAGGCCGCCATCATCGGCGGAGTGACGCCCCTGTCGGCGCGGGTGGAGCCGCCCGGAGCGTGCGCGCCCGTCGTCCAGTGGTCTCCCTACGAGGGCTCGGGCGGCGGCAGCGCCCCCATGGAGGAGGTAGAGGCGGGGGTCTTCGAGGGGGAGGTCCGGATCCCCTATGCCCTGGAGTGGCGGAGCGGCTTTCGCTATCACGTGCGGTGCGTCGCGCCCGACGGGCGTATCCTTGCGCGTAGCCCGGCCCGGGGTTCCCACCGGGTCCCCGCCCTGTCCCGCTGACCCCCGAGCGCCGTGCTTCGAACCCTCCCCCTCCTCCTCCTCCTGAGCGCCCTGCTCCCCGTCGCCGCGTTCGCCGCGGACTCCGACGAGGTCCGCGCGTCCCAGATCCAGGCCGAAGCCAAGGACGCGTTCGACGCGGGCGACACCGACAAGGCGCTCCGCCTCGCGGGCCGCGCCATCGCCCTGGACTCGGGCCCCGCCACGTGGCTCGCTCGGCAGCTCCGGATCGAGATCCTCGAGGACCGCGGCGAGCTCACCGAGGCCGCCGACCACCTCGCCGAGTACCTCTCCCTGGAGGGCCTCTTCCCCGAGCACCGCGCCTGGGGCGAGGAGGCCGAGGAGCGCATCGAGGGCAAGCTCGCGGCCGTCGCCGAGGGGGCGCGACGCACGGCGGATGTCCAGCGGGGCGCGGGCATCGGCCTGATCGTCGGGGGCGTCGTGCCGCTGGGGATCGGCGTCGGGTTCCTCGCCCAGTACGGCTCCAAGACGAGCGATCCCCTGTTCGAGGGCGGCTGGTTCGACGGCTTCCTGGACGGCGGGATCGCCCTCACCGCCACGGGCGCGGGCCTGCTGGTCGCGGGCATCGTCGTCGCCGCGACGGCCCCGAAGGCGGACGGCTTCGCGGCCGTCCCCACGCTCGACTTCGACGGGCGCACCCTGAGCTTCGGACTCGTCGGTCGCTTCTGACCCGACCATGACCCGGGTCCTCTCCGTCCTCCTCGAGCACCGATCAGGTAGTCGCGACCGAGCGTCGCGAAGAGCGGCGCCGCGGGGGCGAGGCGCGACGATGACGCGTGTCGGGACACGCGAAGAGGAGCAACGAAGGCCCAGTGGTGCCGCGCGAGCGAGGCGACCGAGGGCCTACCTGATTGGTGCTCTAGCGGCGACGCTCCTGCCCGCCTGCTCGCTCTGCTGGCCCCGCGGCGGCCCGATCCAGACCTGCCCCGCGGACGACGACGACACCCGGGACGACGACGACACCCGGGACGACGACGACGCCGGGGACGACGACGACGTGTCCGACGACGACGACGCCGTGGACGACGACGACGTGGTGGTGGACCCGTGCGAGGGCGCGCCCACCGAGCTCGCGGTGGGGACCGCGACCCTGACCGTCGTGTGCGTCCCCGGCGACACCTTCGTCATGGGCAGCCCGAACAGCGAGGACGGCCGCTCCCAGGACGAGGACCAGTTCACCGTCCAGCTCACGCGCACGCTCTTGGTCTCGATCCACGAGACGACCCAGCTCCTCTACTTCCAGGGCTCCGGCGGCCTCGCGCCCACCGACTGCACCTACGGATGCGGCGACCACAAGCCCGTCGCGCGCACGAACTGGGACGCGGCCGTCGCCTTCGCGAACAACCTCTCGGACCTGCACGGGCTCGCCCGCGCCCACGACGGCGACGAGGAGCCGACCCTCGACCTCGACGCCGACGGCTGGCGCCTGCCCACGGAGGCCGAGTGGGAGTACCTCGCGCGCGGCGGCGCCATCGGCGAGCTCTATTCGGGCAGCTCGGTGCTCGAGGACGTCGCCAACTGCGTGGGGCCGAACCCCGACTTCTACGAGTTCCGCGAGGTCGGCTTCCACGCCCCGAACGGCTTCGGCTTGTACGACATGTCGGGCAACGCCGAGGAGTGGGTCTGGGACCGGTACGGCGACTACCCGGACGGCACCGTCACCGATCCCGAGGGACCGTCCTTCGGCGACGGTCGAGTCTTCCGGGGCGGCTCGTTCTCCTCGAGTCCGTCGTCCTGCCGCTCCGCGGACCGCGCGTCTGGCTTCCGGGGCCGCGTCGACTGGGACCTCGGCTTCCGGCTCGTGCGCACCTGGACCGGCGGCGACGAGGACTGACCCGGGGGGATCGCACGTTCCCGTCGTCCTGGAACGGAACGCTCGTATACTCGCGCCGTTCGGAGGGTCTTGTATGTCTCGCATCTCCCGCGCCGCCCTCGGCGTCGCCTGGCTCGCCTCGATCGCGGGCGCCCTCTTCGTGGGCGGCGCCTGTGAAGAAGACGCCGCCCTCGTCACCACCCCGCTGCGGCCGGAGGCCAACCCGAGCGAGTACACGGGCGTGACCGTCCGCCTGCCGGTGGACGACGCGACGGCCGTCGACGCGCTCTCCCGCCTCTTCGGCCCGCAGGCCTCGGAGGGCACGTTCCTCACCGGCCTGGAGTTCCCCGGCGGCGTGGTGCTCTCCTCCGCCGCCGACTCCCGCACGCCCAGCCAGGTGGTGATCACGCTGGAGATGACGCCCAGCACGTCGTTCCAGGCCCCGACGCGCGTCCTGACCCAGGTCCCCGCGTCGATCACGTACGGCACCATCGTGACCGACACGGTCGACGCGGCCCTCACCGCGGCGGCCGAGGAGCTCGAGGAGGAGGGGGCCATGGATCCGTTCCGCCTCGAGTACCGGGTCCGGTCCGCGATGGGCGGAAACCTCACCATCGCGCTGGACTACCCGGCGGACGGCGCCGCGATGCTCGAGGTCACGGCCCGCACGCCGCGCACGTCCTTGCTGGCCGACCAGATGAACGAGCCCGCCCTCGAAGGCGAGCCCTACGAGACCATCTACGGCCTCGTGAACTTCACGATGTCGAGGGACCACTTCGACTTCTTCTCCACGCGCGCCTACGGCCTGTCGGCGGGCCGGAACCAGAACTTCCAGGACTTCTGGCTGCTGCCCCACCACTGGCTGCGGCTCACGGTCACGCCCGAGCTGGACGACCTCCGCGTGAACGTCGCCTTCGAGGTCGTGACCGTGGACGGCCGACGCATCCCCATCGCCGAGGCCCCCGCCTCGCTCCTCGCGGGCGACCAGTTCCGCGAGAACGTCTACGCGATGATCGACGGCATGCTCGCCGCCGAGGAGGCCGAGGAGGGCAGCTCGATCCCCTTCGCCGTGCCCTTCTATTACGACGATCCCGACGGCGGCGGGGTGGTCGAGGTGCTGGCCAACGGCGACGGCGGCGTGTTCAGCGTCGCCTACGCGGTGGAGTCGCCCACGAACCTCCTCCAGGACGTCGACTTCGTGGAGTACCAGGGCACCGTGGATGTGCCCCCCGACTGGGACGCCGTGGACCCGTCGTGCGCCGACCTCGGCAGCGAAGCCGCCGCGCAGGGGCACTTCGACATGCGCTTCGACGCCTCGAGCACCGTCCGCGACAGCGCCGAGCTGGACGGCGAGCTCCAGGGCCCCGTCTGGGGGAGCGTGTTCCGGGCGTCGGACGTGACCATCGGGGGCCCGAACGAGGGCGCGGAGGCCGTGGCCGACTTCCACTTCGAGCACATCGACGTGCGCGACGGCGTCTCCGACGTCGTGCGGCTGGACACGCAGCTGCCCGCCGGCGACTACCAGATCCTCGGCTTCATGGACGTGGACGGGAACGCCGAGGAGGGCAACGCCGACCCGGACGTCAACGACCCCGTGATGATCCCCATCGGCGGGTACACGCTCGCCTGCGCGGAGCACCCGATCACGGTCGAGTTCGCGATCCTGCTCCCCGAAGGCCAGTAGCCGCCGGATGCGCGCCGCGCTCGCGCTCGCGGTGGTCCTCACGGGCTGCCCCGGCCCCGAGTGGGTCTCCGTGTCCTCGACGATCGTGGAGGACGGCTTCGACCTCCTCGTCACGTCGCCGGACGAGGACGCCATGATCTTCGTCGATCGGGAGGATCTCTCGGAGATCGGCCGCCGAGAAGAGGTCGGCGCCTCGCACGTCGTCGTCACCGCGGACGGCCCGTTCGTCACCTCCGCGCTCGCGCGGGCCGAGCAGCTCCCGTGCAACGGGCTCGGGGCCGCGTCCTGGACCCGGCAGGAGCAGCTCGTGGTCGCGTGTCCGCACGACGACCTCGTGGGTCGATTCGACGGGACGGCGACCGCCGAGGTGGCCCGACCGCTCGCCCTGGCCGTCGTCGACGACGTCGTGCACGTCGCCTCTCGCGACCGCTTGGTCCAGCTCGACGCCCGGACCCTGGAGGTCTTGGAGGAGAGGGAGGTCGCTCGCCCCGACGGCCTCTCGGTGGCCCCGATCGAGGCGCTGGCCGTGGACCCGTCGGGGGACGTCGCGGCCGTCTACACGGTCGTGGACAACCTCAACCGAGACCTGGCGCCCGAAGACGGCGGGTACGGCTCGGTGGTGGACGGCAGCCCCCGCATCCAGCCGTGGATCGATCACCCCGACTGCCCCGGGCCCTACGCGATCTTCGACGGCGGGGAGCGGGTCTTCAGCGATCCGAGCGCGGCTGCGTTCGACGACCAAGGGCGCCTGTGGATCGTCCACCGCGGCACGCAGAACGTCGCCGTCCTGGAGTGCGACAAGCAGGCGCCGCGGCGCGGCATGCCTCGCCTGGTCGCCAACCAGACCATCGGCGCGGGGGGCCGAGGGATCGTGATCGTCGACGGGGTGGGCTTCGTGGACGTGGGCTTCGAGCACGCGGTCGCTCGGGTCCCGGCGGACGCCCCCCCCACGTCGCGCACGCGGGCGACGTCCTTGGTGCGGTGGAGTCCCGCCGCCCTGCGCGGCCGCCTCACGTTCTTCGACGCCACGAACACGCACCTGACGCCGAGCGGGATCCTGAGCTGCGGCACCTGCCACCCGGGCGGCGGCGAGGACGGCCTCACCTGGTTCTTCCACACGGAGGGCGTCCCGCGAAAGCTCCGGCGCACCCCGCCGGTGTTCGGCGCGAACCCGGGGATCAAGCCCCTGCACTGGGACGGCGAGTTCCGCGCGGCCGACACGCTGGTGCGCACGACCATCACGGAGCTCATGGGGGGCGACGGGCTCGTGATCTCGGGCAGCGACGTCGGCGCGTTCATGCAGGAGGCCCAGCCGCCGCCGGGCGGCCAAGCGTCGTTCTTCGACACCGAGCTGTACGGCCGGCTGGGCTGCGTCGACTGCCACCGAGGATGGCCGGGCACCGACGGACAAGCCCACACCGTCGTGCCCCCCTCGGACGATCCCGACGCCCACCTCGACCCCGTGTTCACGCCGACCCTGCGCGGCGTCCGCGCGCGGGGTCCCTGGCTGCACGACGGACGCGCCGCGACCCTCCGCTCCGTGTTCTTCGAGCACGGCGTCGGCGCCCACGACCTGAGCGCCGCCGACCCCGACGACGTCGACCGACTGTTGAGCTACCTGGAGTCCCTGTGATCCGACGCCTCCTCCCGCTCCTCCTGCTCATCGGCTGCACGCCCGAGCGCGTCATCCCGGAGCCGGGCTACAGCGAGGCCTTCCGCGCCACGTTGGCCAACCCCGCGCCCGAGGAGCACGCCGAGGGCGAGCGCATCTACTACGAGGAGACCTTCGGCACGGAGGTGATCGGCGACTGGCCGCCCGCGGACTGGATGATCGACCTCTGGCAGGACGACGAGGCGACCTGGGGCGAGCAGTTCAGCGCGTACGGCTGGCTCGTGGACCCCGGGGACGACCTGCCCGTCGGGCTCAAGCGCGGGACCACGGACAACACCCTGATCCACGAGACCTGCGCGGCCTGCCACGTGGACGTCCTGCCCGACGGCCGCGTCTGGGGCGGGATGCCCGCCACCAAGCTCCAGTGGTCTCGGTTCCGCGTGGCGATCCACGACGCTTGGGTCGCCGACGGCGGGGACGCGCTGCTCTCGCCGGAGTCCATCGACCACATGCTCGCCGTGCCCCAGCCCGGCAGCTCCAACGCCGAGTCCAGCGACAGCGACGTCTACGTCCCCACCGACTTCCCGCTCTACGTGAACCTGGGGCAGCGCGACAACCTCGGCTACACCGGCGCAGGCGGCGACGTGCGCAGCCAGGTCTGGCTCTCGATCTTCACCTTCGGCGCGGGCAGCGACGAGACCGGTGTCCCCTTCCCGGACGTGCAGATCACCCGGTTCTTCGACCCCTTCATGGCGTGGATGACGACCCCCGACGCGCCCGCTGGCGACCAGGCCGCGATCGATCGGGGCGCGGCCGTCTTCGAGGCCGCCCGCTGCGCCGAGTGCCACCACCACGACGACCTCATGGCGGACGACGTGCCCGACTGGGTCGACCTCGCCGAAGAAGAAGAGTCCCACCCCGGCGAGAACGGGCGCAGCCGGGGCTCCATCGGCACCGACTACAACTTCTATTCGCTGTCGGACAACGCCACCGGCGAGGGCGGCCCCGGCCCCGGGCTCTTCGAGCTCATCGCGTTCATCGCCCAGAACAACCTCGACGTGGGCCAGACGTCGGGCTACGTCACGGCCGACCTGCACGGCCTCTGGGCCACCGCCCCGTACCTGCACAACGGCTCGGTCCCCACCCTCGACGCGCTGCTCACGCCCCCCGCCGAGCGGCCGGGGACCTTCGAGCGCGAGGGCTTCACCGTCGACACGACCGCCCCGGGCATGGGCAACGGCGGCCACGCCTTCGGCACCGACCTCCCCGCCGCCGACAAGGCCGACCTCGTCGCGTTCCTGAACAGCCTCTAGAGCGCCCTGGTCAGTTGGAGAGCAGCAGCGCGAGCGACGCCTGGACCTCCACCTGGATCCAGCCCTCGCCCCCCGCCAAGCGGTGAAGACCGGCGCCGGACAGCGAGTACCACTGGGACGACGAGGGGGAGAACACCAGCTCGCCGCCGGGGTACCCGTCGGTGGTGATCTCCTCGAAGGGCCCGTCGCCCGTCGTCGACCAGAGGGAGCCGTTGTAGATCGCGAAGACGCCGTTCTTGTTGGCGGCGACGTCGTAGGGGCTCGAGGGGAGCTCCGGGACGTCGACGTAGGTCTCTCCGCCGTCGTCACTCTTCGCGATGCGGCTCCCCCACGAGTTGACGACGTAGAGCGAGTCGGCGGTGCCCGCGTACTTCCGGGGGCCGACCTCCGAGGCGAGCTCGATCCAGGTCCCGTCGCAGTCCGGGCTGCGCGCGATGGTGAAGGCGCCCTGCTCCCCCGACGTGACGTAGCACCCCTGGTGCTCGGTCCACCCGACCGACTCGATCCTTCCTTCGGGGTCGAGCACCAGCGACGCCCCGGCGGTGTCGGTCTGCCAGACGGTGTCGCGGTCCGCGATCAGGAACCCGTCGTCGCCCGCGCAGGCCACGTCGTGGACACCGTCCCCGCCGTCCAGCTGCTCCGCGAGCTCGTCCAGGCCCTCCCAGGCCGAGAGGTCGGGACCGAGGGAGCGACACGCCGGCGCACCATCCGGGTCGAAGCCGCAGACGACCTTCCCAGCCGGACAGGAGGCCCCGACGACATAGGTGCCCGCGAGCGCCGGGCCCGCGACGACCTCGCCTGCAGCGCCGACGAAGTGGCTGCCGTCGGCGTAGTCGGTGACCACGACGGCAGGCGTGCCCGGGCCCCCGGCGGCCACACAGTCGACGACCCCGGAGGCGTCCTCCGGATCGGTGATCGCCAGCCCCTCCGCGGTCGTGTCGACGCTCACCGTGAGGCCCCAGAACCCCGTGCCGACCCGCTCGCAGCTGCACTCGAGGCTGCCGGAGTCGACGCTGCGCGGGGCCTCGGGCGTGATGACCGTGTCCGGCACGCAGCCGATCCCCTCGAGGGGGATGGCCGACAGGACCGATCCCCAGCTGACCAGCTCCTCCCCCGCGGCGCTCAGCGTGAGGGTGTAGTCGATCGAGAAGCTCTCCCCGACCACCGCAGTCGCGGGCGCGGTCGCCTGCAGCTCGGTGGAGTGGGTGGTGCAGCCGACGCCCAGGGCGGCGGGGAGGAGGAGCAGCAGGGCGAGTACGCGGTGCATGTGTCAGTGCCTCAGGTTCGGGTGGGCGTCGATCGCGCTCAGGGCCTCGATGGCGATGTCCTTGATCTCGGCCGGGGCGTCGAGCTCGAGGACGCGCGCCAGATGTTGCCACGCCATCGTATCCTGGCCCCGTCGCTGCAGCTCCAGGCCGGTCTCGAGGTGACGACGCGCGAGGTCGGCCTCGGACAGGGCGCGCACGGGGCGGAGGCGGGCCCCGCTCACCGACGGCGCCGCCTCCCCCGGGGCCTTCACGCGCCAATCCCGACGCTCCCCGATCACCGCCGCCAGGACCCCCGCGAAGAAGCCGCCGAGGTGGGCGCCGTACGCGACGTTCGAGGACGCCCCGAGCAGCGCGGGGAAGAAGTTGTCCACCACCACGTACAGCCCCAACACGATGCGCGCGGGGATCAGGTAGACGCCCATCACGAAGGGGAAGAAGAAGAGGAAGACCTTCACCTTGTTGCGCGGGAACAGCAGGAAGTAGAGGCCCAGGACCCCCGAGATCGCGCCCGACGCGCCCACCAACGGGACGCGCGAGCCGCCCGCGAAGAAGCCGAACGTGAGCGTCGCGGCGATCCCGCAGCCGATGTACACGAGCAGGTAGGTGAGCCGTCCGAGCCGGTGCTCGACGTTGTCGCCGTAGATCCACAGGAAGAGCATGTTCCCCGCGAGGTGCGCGAGGCCGCCGTGCAGGAACATCGAGTAGAAGAGGTCCGAGACCTCCGGCACCCCCGGCTTGTAGCCGTGCTCGAACACGTAGACGCCGTACTGCTCCCCCATGGGAAGGCTGACGCCGAAGAACACGGCGACGTTCACGGCGATGAGCGCCCAGTTCACCCACGGCCGGAAGTTGCGCGGGTTGGGGGTGTCGCCGATCGGGAGCATGACGAGACGCTAATGCCTGCTTCCGGAACGCGCTCGCAACGGGTTGAATTAAGCATGCGCTCGCTCCTGCTCGTGTCCGCCCTGCTCACCCTCGTGGCGTGCCCGGGGGACCGTCGCGGCGAGGCCCCCGAGCGGGAGCCGGACGAGGTCGCGATCCTGCTCGTGGTCGACGACTCGAACTCGATGACGGCGGTGCACGAGGCGCTCCAGGCGAACTTCGGGGCGCTCCTGGCGGGCCTCGAGGACGCCGACGCCGCGTGGCGGATCGGCGTCACCACGGTGGACATGCAACAGGTCGGAAACGGGCGACGCGGCGGGCTTCGGTCCCGGAGTCCGGTGGGCGAGAACCACTGCGACCCGGTGTTCGCGTCGTCCACGGAGGAGAACCCCGCCCTCACCTACGCCGACCTGGTCGACCTGGGGGTCGAGGGGACCGGCCAGGAGGCGGGCCTGCTCTCCGCGGTCTGGGCCCTGTGCAAGGCCCAGGAGGCCGAGTTCTGGGACACCCTGGCGGACCGGGGAGTCGGCGACCCGGTGCGCACCTTCTGCGACGAGATCCCGGCCGAGGAGCGCACCTGCAACCGCGGGTTCCTGTTCGACGGAGGGGACGTCGGCGTGCTCATCGTCAGCGACGAGGGCGACTTCTCGAACGACCTGTCTTCCTCCAACGCCGCGGACTACGTGGCCGCGCTTCAGGAGCTCGGATCCGACGTCACGGTGACGGTCGTCGGGCCGACCTATCGCGAGGGGCCGCTCGACTGCGACGGGACGGAGCTCGACCTGCAGGGCCCCTGCAACGCGTTCGGGTCGCCCGCGGCGTCGATCGACAGGTATCAGGACGTCGCCTGCGGGGCGGACGGCACGTACGCGCCGGTGGAGGTCACGGCGAGCGGGGACCCGCAGCTGTGCGAGCCCGCCGACTTCGAGCAGATCCTCGGCGACTTCGCGCGCTCGCTGTTCTAGGCGCCCCCGCTCAGTCGCAGGTCCAGACCCAGGTCTCGAGCTCGTCCGGAGCGCCGTCGCCGTCGTGATCCAGGGAACGCGACGTGATGCGACCGTCCTCGTGGGTCCGCGTCTCGCTTGAACGCAGGGGACCGCCGTCGAGGCCGTCGTGCACGGCGATCACGGTGAGCAGCCCGTCCTCCCATGTGTGGATCTCGGTGCGCGGGTCGCCGTCGTCGATCTCCATGGTGTCGGACTCGGCGTCGACGCCCCAGGTGTAGGTCGCGTCGACGTCCGGGCCGTGGTGCGACAGCAGCCGACGCCGGTCGTCCCACACCCACCGCTCCTCGATCTTCAGGTCGGCGCCCTCGTCGTAGGAGACCCACAGGCCGTCCGGGTTCCAGCCCCACCCCCACGCCATCTCGGGGGTCCCGTCGCCGTCCACGTCCAGGTCCTGGTACGTCGGCCGGTCCACCGCGGCCTGGGCGTAGCGGTAGGTCCGGCCCGCGTCGGAGACCCCGTCGTCGTCGGTGTGCATGACGTCCGCGGTGCGCCGGTCGCCGTCGTACTCGTACACCTCGGTGCGGTCGACGGTCCCCGTGCGTCCGAGATCGAGCGTCCGCTGCACCAGGCGGTCCCCGTCCCACGTGCGCACCGCCTCGAACGCGTCGCCGCCGAGCTCGGAGAAGGTCTCGACGACCACCTGCCCGCCCTCGTACTCCCAGCGCGCGTCGAGCAGCACCGAACCCGTCGCCGTCTCGCGCACCTGGAAGCGCGTGATCCGGTCCCCTTCGAAGGTCCACACGCGCGTGCGGTCGCCCTGCCGCCGGCTCGTCACGCGGCCGCGATCGTCGTACGTCTCCTCGATCGTGTCTCCGATGCCTCGCCGCTCGAGCACGCAGTCGGCCCGCTGCGGATGGACCGCGAGGGGGGTCACACGGCTCGGGTCCGGGTACCCCTCCACCGGCTCGATGGCGCCCTCGCCGGGGACCAGGCCCGGCGTCCAGGTCAGATGGTCCCAGGGGTCGTCGGCCGCGTCGTCGTCGTCGGACGCGGAGTCGTCGTCGCCCGGGGGGGGCTGGTCCTCCGGAGCGGGGACGCAGCCGGTCGCGAGGAGGAGAACGAGCGGGAGGAGCCGGAGTCTCACTCCCCCACGGTGCACGCGGTCGGGGACTGCGTCCAGCCCGGTCCGACCAGGTTCGCGGTGCGGCGCCCGCCGGTGGCGTCTTCGGACTCCACGCCCTCGCCCTCGGGGAAGTGCCACAGCCCGGTGGTGAACCCGTCCGACGCCCAGTAGCGGCGGGGCGTGAACGGGTTGCTGTAGCGGGGCAACGACCCCAACCGGACGTCGTCGATCGTACCCGCGAACCAGCCGGCCTCCGAGTCGGCGAAGCGACCCAGGTGCAGGACGGCGTTCTCGCCGGCGCCGGGGAACTTCCCGGAGCTCTGCGCGACGCCGTCGATCCACAGGCTGAGCAGCCCGTCCTCCCCGCGACGTACGACGGCCACGTGGTGGGCCTGCCCGTCGAGCGGGACGGGGTCGTTCGCCACGGCGCGGAGCCCGTCGATCTCCAGGGCGACGCGATCGTCGGCGTCCACGAGGACGTGCCATGCCCCGGTCGACACGATCACGCGGTCGGTGCCGGTGTCCTCCGGAGCCACCCAGGCCTCGATCGTGAAGTCGTCCGTGAGGTTCTGGAGGAAGCCGTCGAACACGACGTGATCGTCGACGCCGTCGAAGGACAGCGCGAAGCACGCGTCCGCCACCCGGATCGTCGCGGGCTGAGAGGGCACGGCCTCGCCGTCGAGCAGGGCGTCGAAGGGCGTGGCGACCACTTGGACCACGTCGCCCACGGCGAAGCGATCGGTGGTGAGCGTGTCCGTGGTGCCCGCGGGCTCGTCGTTCACGAACCACTCGAAGCGGTACATCGGCGGATCGCCGTCCGCATCCTCCCAGTCCCGCGGCGATGCGGTGAGCGTGTCCACGATCGTGGGCCCGGGAGGCAGCAGCGCGACCCCCGAGATCGACGGCATCGACCCCTGGATCGTGACCGACGCGACGGCCTCGGCCCCGGCCCGCCCGGACGGCTCCACGCCCGCGACGGCCACCGACCAGACCTCCCCCGCGAGGGTCAGCTCGGGCCACACGGCCACCAGGTCGTCGGCTTCGGGCACATCGACGCCGTCGCGCGTCCAGCGCAGCCGGTGCTCCACGGCCTCCCCCTCGGGGTCCGTCGACGGGGTCACCAACAGCACATCCAGCCACTCGGCCGCCAAGGGCACGGCGGGCCTCAACTCGATGACGGGCGCGGTGGGGGGCAGGTCGTCGGGCTCGTCCGGGACGCACCCGACGAGCAGCGCGGCGGCGAGGACCGCCGGGAGTCTCATCGGCTCCCGACGGAGTCCACGATCTCCCGCACGGCGGCGAGCACGTCCTCACCCGAGGGGTTCTCGTTGCCCGCGGGCGTCCCGTGGCTGGTCGTGTACTCGATCGTCATCGTGCTCCGCGGGACCACGATGTCGAAGCCCCGCCCCACGCTGAAGGGCGACTCGTCGAACGTCATCGCGTCGGGCCGCGTCTGGGCGTCGCCCACGCACCAGCCCTCGGTCGCGCCCTCGCTGCGCACGAAGTCCACGCAGTCCTCGGGGGTGCCGGGCGTGAACGTGCGGCTGTACTCCAGCACCCACACGATCTCCGCGCCCGCGTCTCGAATCTCAGTCTCTACCTCGGCCACCGAACCGGTGTGCGTCACGCACGCGGGTCACCAAGCCGGGATGGAGACGAACAGGAGGACGTCGAAGGGACTCCAGTCGATCTCGTCGGAGGTCGCGCACGCGACGTCTTCGATGTCCAGCGCCGCCGTGGTGTCGTCCGCGACATGGATCGCGGTCGGCCAGGAGTACGGGAACAGCACCTCGTCCACCTCCATGGGGTGGACCGGGTCGTCCGGGTAGGCGCAGTCGCCCGCGTCGTCGTCGTCGTCGTCGCTGCCGGTGCCCGCGGGGACGCAGGCCGTGAGGACGAGGGGAACGGTCAGGAGGAGATGTCGCACGGCGGCACCATGGCACGCGGATCGGGGGGCGTCACCCGCGCCAGTAGAAGGAGAAACGGCCGACGCGCCCCGCCCAGCGTCGATAGGGCCCGAGATCCTGGGGCAGCTCCGGCAGGGCCCGGAGCAACGAGACGACCCGCGCGCGCTGCCCGCCCCCGTCCTCCGCCTGCGCGAGGCCGGCCAAGAGATCGGTCCACGTCTCCCCCACGTCGTCGCCCTGGGCCAGGCGCAGGAGCAGGTCGCTGCCCAGGCGGGGGAAGCCGCAGTTGAGGGCGAGGAGCACCTGCACCACGCGGTGTTCGCCGTCGCCCGGGCGGATGAAGTCGGGGTACTCGGCCTCGTCCACGGAGACGCGCAGGAGCCGATAGATGTTGGCGAAGCGCTTCGCCAGCCGCGGCGTGGGGAGGAACCCGTGCAGGGTCCGCGCGGCCACCTGCTCGTGGCCCTCCAGCGCGACGGTCCGGGGCGCCTCCACCTCGAGCACGAGGTCGTCGTCCTCCTCGGGCTCCTCCGCGAGGTCGAGGTCGAGCTCCAGCGGCGTGGGACCCACCTCCTCCACGCTGCCGAGGTCCACGTCGTCGTCCGCGTCGTCGACGGCGTCGGCGTCGAGGTCCAGGTCCATGACCAGCTCCTGGGTCTCCAGGACGCCCGGATCCTCGGGCTCCGGCAGCGGGATCTCGCCGTCCACGGGGAGGAGCGCGCCGAGCAGCTCCTCGAACCCCGACTGCGGCATGTCGGGCAGCGTGTAGGGCACCTGGAAGATCTTCTCGAGGTAGTCGTGGGCGCTCGCCGCCTCGTGGTGCAGGCCGTCGTCGTCGCCGCCGAGCATCGTCGGGTAGCGCTTCTTCAGCGCCCGCTCCAGCCACCGCGCGTCCACGCCCACCACGACCACGAACAGCTCGAAGGCCAGCAGCAGGTGGACCGCCTGCAGGACGTCGACCACCTGCTCCGCGGGGCAGCGGTCGAGGTCGTCGATGTAGAGGACGATGCGGTCCACGCCGTTGCCCGCGACGTCGTGCTCCTCGCGCCACCCGTCGAGCAGCGTCTGAAGCTGCTCCAAGTCGCGACGCACGATGGAGACGATCCCCTGCCGCTTCTGGTACGCGCTCCCCTCCCCCGAACGCTCGGCCACGAAGTCGTAGACCAGCTTCCCGGCCTCGAGCTCGGCCAGCTGGGCCTCGGTGCGCGACAGCGTGAGCTCCGCGTCGGCGGCGCGGCGGCGGGCATCCACGAGGGCGACCTCCGCCCGGGCGCGGTGATCGAGCGCGGCCTCCTGCTCCTCGGTGGGGTCGGCGAGCAGGGCCGCTCGCGTGCGTTCGGCGCGCTGCTCCAGGGTCTCGGCCCCCGCCACCAGGCGGTCCAGGGCGTCGAGCTGGTCGCGCCCCTTCTTGAGCACCCACAGGGCGAAGGCGCCGACCTCCGCCAGGGGCATGACCTTCAGCGTGGACGCGGTCGTGAGCCCGGTGAGCGCTTCGAGGATCGGCGCGGCCACGAACGGCAGCGCCACCAACAGCAGGGGCACGATCCACCACACGCCCACCGGCGTGATCGCCTTGAGCAGGCCGTGCACGCGGCCCGCCATCCCGCGGACGCGATCCAGGGTCGCGCGAGCCTCCCCACCGCCCACCAGCACCTCGGCCGTCACGCCCGGCATCGCGAGGGTCTCGATGGCGGCGTGGATGTCCCTCAGCGCCTTCGCCTCGGGCGAGTCGGGGGCGGCCTTCGCCTCCGCTTCGAGCTGCTCGACGACGATCCTGCGGACCTGTCGGTCGAACAGCGAACGGAACGAGCGCAGCTCCTGCTCTCGTCGAAGCTCCAGACGCGCGACCGCCCCCTGGGCCTCGCGGAGCTGCTTGTCGGCGGCCAGCTGCGCGGCCCGCGCCCGCTCCGACTCCTCCCGGGACGACTCGAGGCGACGTCGAAGCTCGCGGCGGCGCTCGGCCGGATCGGGGTCGCCGGCGCCGAGGTGCTCCGCGATCCCGTCGAAGACCTGCCCCGCCAAGGACGCCCACAGGTGGCTGTCCATGTAGTGCCACGCGTTGAACCTCACCTGGCACACGCGACGGCAATACAGCCCGTGGGGGTCGGGCTCGTCCACGGCGAGGCGATCCACCTCGTCGGCGATGCGGTCCATGAAGAACGACTTGCCCGCGCCCCACTCGCCGAAGAGGCCGATCGCGAGCGGCGGCTTGAGGTCCCGGGACGTCATCACCTCCGCGAACACGGCCGCCTGACGCTCGACGCCGAGGTGGTCGTCGCCGTCGCCCAGGTCGTTGGCGAGCACCGCCCGCTGGTCCGTGTGCGCGAACCCCTTCTGGGCCGCGTCCAGCACCCGGGAGAGCATGGCCGCGAGCCGGGTGGGGTCGACGACGCCGTTCAGGCGCGCGTACTCCTGCCGCGTGAGCCCGGCGATGGGTCGGGTGTCCCAGTCGGCGAGGACCCCGTCGTACGCCTCCTCGGCGAGCCCGCCCGCCCTCGGGAGCGCGAGGATCGGCACCCGGGAGGCCTGCGCGCGCTGCCTCAGCGCCTCGGTGCCCCGGCCGCCGGGGAAGACGAACAGGGCGTCGCCGAGCTCCGAGAACTCGTCGCGCGTCCACCGCACGACCTCGCCCGGGAGGGGGTGCAGGCCGGAGGGGTCGTTGCCCGCGAGCACCTCACACGCGATGGGCTTGCCCTCGAGCGCGCGGGCCCGGAAGTAGGCGAGGCGGGCCACCTGATCGACGCCCGTCTGCCGCCCGGCGATGAGGCCCGTGTTCGACCACGCGACCGCCCGGGAGGCGGCCCGGAGGAGGCGGTTGCTGCCAGCGGAGAGGGCCTCGACGGTGCCCGCGATCCGCACCTTGCGCGGGGCGGCCGGCGGCGGCGCCAGGGCGGTCTGCAGGGCCTTGGGCAGCTCGTCGTAGGCGAACAGCGGGACCTCCCGCCCGTCCGAGCCCTGCCACGACAGCGAGGCGGGGGCCTCCGTCACCGCCGCCAGCGTGGGCAGGGAGGCGAAGCCGGGGAGCGGCTCGAGCATGCTCGGGTCGAGCACGACCACGGCCACGACGGACTGGACGATCGCGGGGGGGAGCCCCGACACGGCGTCGGGGGGCGCGACGGACGACGACCACCCGGCCTTCGACAGGGTCGATACGAGCGAGTCCAGCGCGGAGGGCCCCGAAGGCCTCGTCACGAGGAGGACCCGCCGTTGGAGCTTCATCGACGGCCCCTCGGAGTCGTTGCCGGGCATCACCTGCTGCGCTTGCATCCGCGGATGCTACCGGTCGCTCACTCCGCGCGCAGCCCGGCCAGGAAGCCCACGACGGCGTCCGCCCAACGCTCGGGGGCCTCGACCATCGGGTAGTGCGCGAGGCCGTCGAGCCAGGTGAGCGTCGCCCCCGGGATCTCTCCGGCCAGGGCCTCGGCGATCGCCGGGACCGCGATCGGATCTTCGCGCCCCCACAGGACGTGGGTCGGCACGTCGAGGCGCTCCAGGGCGCCGATCCACCGGCGCGCGAACCGGGTGCGCTCGAACGTGTAGCGCGACACGACGGCGAGCACGCCGCGGTCGGCGCCCTCGTAGCAGGACCACAGGAAGTCGATGTCCTCGTCGGTGAACCCCGCGGGGTCCGCCAGCGTCTGGCGGAGGCGGCGCCCCATGAGGGCCTTGCTCCCGTTGCGCGCAAGGATCGGTCCCCAGAACTCGTGCCGCAGCACCACCTGAGGCCAGGACAGCTTCGCCAGGTCGATGTGCACGCTGCCGTTGCAGAGGGTCAAGGAGCGCAGAGACGGGGCCTCGACCGTCGGCGCCCGCTCCCGCCGGGCCAGCAGCTCGGTGGCGACGCTCGTGCCGTAGTCGTGGGCGAGCAGGTCGACGGGGCCCTCGATGCCGACGGCGCGCCACACGGCGAGCGCCACCTCCGCCTGCTCCATCAGGCTGTAGGCGCGGTCCATCGGCTTGGCGGAGAGCCCGAAGCCCAGGTGGTCGTGGACCACGACGCGCCGGTCCGCGGCGAGGCGATCCAGCACCCGGTCGAAGTCGTGGCTGCAGGTCGGGAAGCCGTGGAGGATGACCAGCGGCGGGGCTTCGAACGAGCCCCCGGTGTCGACGACGAAGATCGCGTCGCCGAAGACATCGAGCATGCGTCCGCGATCGCGCCAAGACATGGTCGGACTCTACCCGGCGCGAGGCCGGTCACTCACGTGACCAGTCATGCGCGGCTCGAACCCGCTGGCCGGTCACAGCAGTGACCATCCAGGGCGAACGGACGCCTCGCGCAGTGGCGCAGCACAGCGATCGCGGATTCCGGCACGCCCACTGCAATGAGACGGCGCGACCCACCTCTCTGCCCCGGACGCTCCATGCCGCATCGCCTCGCTCCCTCCGTCGTCCTCGCTCTCCTCCTCGCCGCCTGCGGCACGTTGCCCGGCGACGGCGCGCCGCCCGCCCAGGTCGGCACCGAGTGGTCCGCCCCCCCGGCGGGCGCCACGGGCTCGGGCGAGCAGGACGTGAACCACTGGAACGAGGACGAGGCCGAAGAGGCCCTCGACGCCACCTGGTACGGCGACGTGCTCGTGAGCAACGACGCCGTCATCCTCGACGGGCTCCCGGGCTTCGAGGGGTTCACGCGCGACGGCGACGCCGTGCGACTGCAGTTCGCGGGGGACGCCGCGAGCGTCGGTCTGCGAGAAGGCCAGGTCCTGGTCAGCGGGATGGGCGCGGGGCTGCTGGTGCGCGTCGAGGCGGTGTCCACCAGCGGAGGCCGGGCGACCGTCGATTCGTCCCCCGCGCGCCTGTCCGATGTCGTCTATCACGCGCTCACGGCGGAGCGGATCCCCCTCACCCTGGAGGTCGGCGACCTGCCCGCGGGGCCCATGCGCGACCCCTCCAGCCATGACTTCTCCGGCACCCCGCTGTTCAGCGTCTCCGGGGGCGGCGGCAGCGCCTCGGCGGAGATCGAGACGGGGGTGGTCACTCTGGATCCCAGCCTCGACTTCGGCGTGAACATCGACTGGTTCGACTGGAACCGTCCGTGGCCGAAGCTCGAGAAGGCGGACCTCGGGGTTGCGCTCGGCGCGACGCTCGAGCTGGTCGTCCACGCCGAAGCCGAGGGCGCCTTCGACCGAGACGGCAGCCGCGACCTCTTCGCCTTCGAAAAGGCGTTCGCGTTCCAGGTCGGCCCCGTCCCCGTCGCGGGCACGGTGGACTTCGACGTCGACCTCGTGTGGGAGGTCTCGGCGAGCGGCGCCGCCGACGCGCGGGTCGGCACGAACATCGACGCGACGGTCGGGCTCGGCGGCCGCTACGAGGACGGCGACTGGCAGAACACGTCGGGCTTCGAGTGGAACGACTCGCTCATCGGCCCCGAGCTGACCCTGGAGGGCGAGGCGACGGTGCGGGCGTCCCTGCGCATCTCGGCCTCGGTGTCGCTCTACAGCGCCGTGTCCGCCGAGGGGACCGCCGAGCCGTGGATCCAGGGCGACGCCGCGCTGCAGTGCGGAAACATCGACTGGAACGTCGACCTGGGCGTCGATCTCGAGTCGTCCGTGGGCTACGACATCCTCGGCTTCAGCGGCGACTGGGACTTCCCGCCCTTCGCGTGGGACAAGCGCCTGGCCGAGGGCACGCTGCCGGTCTACGACGCGACCATCGACCCCGCCTGCGGCGACGAAGGCCCCGTGGACGAGCCCACCTCGACCGTGGACGACGGCGAGGAGTCCGGCGGCGCCGACCGGCCCGAGGACCTCTCGGACCTGGCCGACTCCCTCATCACGGAGCAGTGCGTCGACGGCGTGGACAACGACACCGACGGGTTCGTGGACTGCGCCGACAGCGAGTGCGCCGACTCGATGGTCTGCGGCTCCGAGTGCCAGGTGTGGGACAACATCTCCTGCGGCGACATCGTCACGGCGAGCACCGCGGGCCTCGTGGACGAGCGCGACTCGAAGATCGGTGGGTACCCCATCAACCCCGGCCTCTACAGCGGCCCCGAGGCGGCCTTCGCCTTCCGCTCCCCGATCAGCGGCCCGGTCACGTTCCGCCTCGTCGATCCGACCCCCACGGTCGTCGACCAGGACATCGTGATCCTCCACACCCCCACGGGCGTCTGCACCGCCGACCACGCCGTCGCCTGGGGCCCGAACTCCCTGGAGTTCGAGGTCACGCGGGGCGAGGAGTACCTGATCCTGATCGACGGCTACGACGGCGACGCGGGCGAGTTCACCCTGCAGGTCCAGTGCGGCCGCTGAGCCCGCCGGGTCAGCCCTCGTACTTGCCGAGCGCGGGGGCGATGAGCTTCGTCGGCCCCGGCATCTCGCCGTTGTCGATGCGCGCGAGCAGCTCGTCGACGCACGCGAGCGTCATGCCGTTGGATTGCCGGGGGTAGTCCTGCAGCGAGCGCTCGTGGTCGTCGCAGCGCTCGAGGAAGCGCTCGATCACGCCCTTCGACAGGGCCGGCGTCCAGCTCCCGTAGCCGAGCCGCGCGAGCCAGCGGCTGTTGAGCTCCTGCTCGAACTGCCCGTCCAGGGGCACCGCCAGCAGCGGGACGCCGACGTGCACGCACTCCGACATCAGCGAGAACCCGCCCGTCGCGACGGCGCCGCGGGCGGTGCGCAGGTCGTCGAGGAACCCGTCCTCGGAGAAGGGCCGCAGGTGCACATTCCCGATGCGCTCGTCGCGGTGGAAGCCGTAGACACGGAACTCGGCGTCCACCGTCGCGAGCAGCTCGAGCAGGGCCTCGTCGGACGCGCCGGACTGGTACACGAGCACGTGGTCGCCGGCCTCACGTACGGCGTCCAGCACCTCCGGACGCAGGATGGGGGGGACCAGCGTCGTGCGCTTCTTGCGCACCTCGGGCACGAAGAACGTGGCCGCCAGGTAGTGGTACGCGCCGGGCAGCTTCGCCCGCACGATCGCGCGGCTCAGCTTGAAGTCGCGCTTCACACCCGACGTGATCTCCGGCGGGTGGGTGCACCGGTTGATCACCTGCATGTTGTCGATGCTGACGACGGGGATCAGGTGGTTCCGCGCGTAGAAGTAGGCCCAGGACTCGAAGTCCGAGACCACCGCGTCGGCCTCGAACCCGTCGGCGACGATCTCTCGGTACGCCTTGAGGTTCGCGCGGAGCTTCGCGGGGAGCAGCTCGAGGTTCGACAGGATGGTCTCGGGGACGTCGATCGTGGGCCCGTCGAAGGCGAGGCTGAGGCCCTCGATCTCGACGATGTCGATGCCGTCCAGGTGGTCGAACGCCGCGTGCAGGAAGTCGTGCGCGCGCCCGGAAACCACGACGCGGATGCGGTGGCCCTTCGCCAGCAGGTGCTCCAGGACGACCGAGCTGCGGGTGGCGTGCCCCATCCCCTCGCCCACGACCCCGTAGAGGAGGTTCACCCCTTGCCCCCGGGGAGCGCCTTGAGCGGCTTCACCGGGGCGAGCGCCTTCACGTCGCGGGACGGCGCCTCGGTCACGTCCGTCATGAAGAGCGGGCAGAGGTGCAGGGCGGTGATGTCCGGGTCGGCGGGGCCGTCCTCCTTGGCCATGCGCAGGGCGTCGGCGAACGTCGGGGCCGTCTCGTAGCCGAGGATCTTCGGCACGTACTCGTTGTCCGCGCCCACGACGATCACGCGACCCACGTGCTGTCGCCCGTTTTCGCCCCAGTACCACATGAAGAAGGGGTGGGCGGGGTGGTAGGCGAGGCCCGTCCGGTACTGCTGGATGAGGGCGGGGTTCTTCGCGAACGTGTCCTCGTACTCGCGGTGCAGCACCTCCGCGTCGCGCTCCTTGGCGAGGATCTTGTGGAAGAACTCCACGTACGCGAGGTGCTGGTCCCGGTCGAACTTGTCGGTGCAGGGGTGGAACACGATCATCGTGCCCCCCTTCTTTACCAGCGGCATGCCCCGATACAGGTTGAAGAGGTACCCCTGCACCAGCGTGCTCACGAGCAGCGGGTTGAGGAACGCGTTCACGTTGTAGGGGCTGATGTAAGGGACGCCGGTCACCAGGATGTCGGCCTGCCCCTGCACCGGCACGAGGTACTGCTGGTAGCAGACGCGCAGGGTGTGCTCGTGCACCGCCTCGGTCTCGCCCGCGAAGACCCCGGTGACCCCGTAGGGCGCCGGGACGCGCGTGAAGATCTCCTGGCGCGCCGGCTGCGGGAGCACCTCGAGGGTCTTGACCAGCGCGCGCAGCGCCATCTCCTCGCGGGGGGTCAGCTCGTCCTCGTTCTTGGCGAGGAACTCGAGCGGCGTGTCGAACATCCGGTTGTTGACGGTCGTCTCGATGGTGAAGACGTCGAGCTTGCCGGCGACCAGCTTGCCCATGCGCACGACCCGAGTGTTGAGCTCCGAGGCCTTCGGATCCATGTAGGAGTGCGACTTGCGGATCGCTTCGGGGTTGTGGTGCGGCTTCAGCGACTTCACCCCGCACAGCCCGACGGCCACCGACTTGTGCCCCCCGTCCATGGGGACGAAGTTCAGGTTCACGTAGATGACCAGGTCGGACGTGGCCGCGCGGGTGTTGATCTCGACGACCTCGCCGTGCTTCGTCGTCCCCAGGTAGGTCAGCCCGCCCGGCTCCTCGGCGTCGTGGTTGTAGAGGCGCTCGGGCCAGAAGCGATCGAAGGTGCGGTCGCCCACCATCCGCCGGACCTCCTTGGCGGACATCGGCCGATGCAGGCACGTCGCGACGATCAGGTGGATGTCCTCCACGCCGTAGTCGGCCAGCTGCGCGAGGACGATGGTCAGGACCCGCTCGCGCACGTCCGGCCGCTTCATCGGCGGCAGGGGCAGAGAGATGTCGTCGATCGCGATCGTCACCTTCATGCCCGGCCGCAGCTTGCTGTGCAGCGGATCCGAGCCGTAGGGGTGGTCGATCGCGTAGCGGATCGCGGCGTCGACGTCCTTGAGCGGCGCCATCGGCGGCTTCGGGTACACGACCCGCGTGCCTACGGGGAGGTCCACCTCCACGAGCTGATCGCCGCTGAAGAGGACACGCGGCTTGCTGCGGTGGTCGATCGTGACGACGCAGGGGTGGGGACCGGGCATGCGCCGCAGGTTGCCCGATCGCCTCGGTCGGGTCGACGCGCGCCCCCGCATGAGCCTCGAGGGGTCGTGACGGATTTCGTCACCGACTCAAGGTCAAATTGAAACGTCCGATGAGAAACACGTCAAGAATCCAAGAAATCTCCAGGTGGCGTTTCACATTGAGCGTTTCACTATGAGATCGTCCCGCGACGCCCGGCGCTCATCACGGGCCAGTGCAGACCAGCACAGCGTTCAGAACCTTTCTGGTCGGCCGGCATGGAAGCTGCACGAAACCGAGGCGGAGTTCACTCATGCGCATTCTCGTCGTCACCGCTGCTCTCTCCCTCCTCTTCGCCGGCTGCGCCGACCCGCGCGGCTACGGCGCCCCCACGCAGTTCCAGAACGACGTGGACGAGATGGACGACGGCAGCGACGACTCGCAGCAGAACGACGACGGCAACGACAACAACGACGACGACCCCAACAACGACGACGACCCCAACAACGACGACCCGAACAACGACGACCCCGTCGACGGCTGGGACGCGCTTCCCCCGGACGCGGCCGACGGTTCGATCCTCGAGGGTGTCCTCAACTGCGGTCTGCTCCAGGGCACGCACTACAAGACCTTCGAGAAGCAGGGCGACATCTGGGCCGAGATCGAGAGCGAAGGCGACGGCCCCTACGAGTGGGCGATGCCCTGCATGAGCCGAGGCGGCGAAGGCAGCCGCGGCGACAAGTTCCTCACCTGGGACGACGAGCCGTCGATGTACATGAACGCCGCGGGCCTGCACCACGACCTGACCCCCACGCAGACCACCGACCGCTGGATGGGCGAGGTCTACCCGATGGGCGAGTCGTCGCGCGAGTGCCTCGACAACCTCGCGGACCAGGGCCTGACGTTCCCCGTGGCGATGACCTTCGAGGTCACCCACGTCGAGCTCCGCTAGAGAGGTGACCCGCTTAGCGAAGCGGAGTCCCGGTGAGAGTGTGGATTCGTGGGCGAGGCGGGACGAGGGAGCGGGCCGGGGCCCGTGACCGAGGAGCAACGACGCTCCACGGAGTCGCAATCCGCCGGGGCGACCTGAGGTAAGCGGGTCACCTCTCCAAGCACCCCTCTCGACAAATCAGAGATTTGTCGCCGGGGGCCCCGCACCGCCTCCCCGTACTTCGCTCCGCTGCGCGCGCTTGGAGCTCTTGCGTCGAGCACCTCGGCCCGGCTCAGATGCTGAGGATCGGCCAGTCGTAGGCCACCGCGAGCCGCTTCAGCTTCGCGTCCGGATGGATGCAGAACGGGTGGCCCACCACCGACAGCATCGGCACATCCGAGTGTGAATCGCTGTACGCGTGACACTCCGAGAGGTCGTGTCCGATCGCGCGGGCGTCATCCGCGATGAGGCGCGCCTTGGTGGGGCCCGCGACCACCGGCCGCAGCAGCTTGCCCGTCGCGTGGCCGTCCTTCATCTCGAGCCGATTCGTGATGACCTCGTCCGCGCCCAGCAGCTCGGCGAGGGGCGCGATGGTGATGTCGAGCGAGCCCGTCACGAAGACGACGCGCAGCCCCGCGTCCCGGCACTTGCCCACGAGCTCCGTGGCCCCGTCGAACAGCCGCGGCTGCAGCACGTCCTCCCAGACCTCCTGAGACAACACTCGGAGCCGGTCCTCGGACATGCCCGCGTAGTTCGCGAAGAGCATCTCGTTGAAGAGGCGCCGGTCGCGCAGCTCGGCGCCCGCGAGCAGGGGCGCCGAGAGCAGCGCCTTGCCGATGCGCCGCAGCCCGTCCAGGGGGTTGGCCTGGTGGCGGAGGTAGTGGACGGTGGGGTGGACGAGGTTGCTGTCCACCAGGGTCCCGTCGACGTCGAAGTACGCGGTCGGCATGGGCCGCGAAACCTACCGCAGCACTCGCCCGCGCCGCGCGGGAGTGGTGAAATCGTCGGGTGAGCGACGACGCGACGCTGCCGGGGAGCCTGCGGCCGAAGGACGGGCCCCGCCTCGGGTCCTTCGTGGTCCAGGGGCTGCTGGGCAAGGGCGGCATGGCCCGCGTCTTCCGGGCGCGTCACGAGATGGACGGCACCGCGGTCGCCGTGAAGGTGCTCCACGCCGCCGAAGGCGAGCGGGGCGAGCGCATGGCGGCCGCCTTTCGGCACGAGATCGACGCGGTAGCGGGCCTCGATCACCCCCGCATCACCGCCATCTACGACCACGGCGTCGTCTCCCCGAGCGCGGCCGAAGCGTCCGGCGGCACCATCCCGCTCGGGAACCCCTACTTCGTGATGGAGCTGGTCCGCGGGAGGTCCCTTTTCGGTCTGCGGGCGCGGCTCGGGTGGCAGGCCCTGCGCGGCATCCTCCTGGAGTCCCTGGACGCCCTCGCCCACGCCCACGCGCGAGGGCTGGTGCATCGGGACATCAAGCCCGGGAACATCCTCCTGAGCGACGAGAACCGGGGCGTGAAGCTCACCGACTTCGGGCTGGCCATGACCGCGAGCGCCCTGGACGCGGCGGACGGAGAGGGCGGCTTCGAGGGCACCCCCGCCTACATGGCCCCGGAGCAGATCGAGCTCGAGCTCCGCGACGTCGGCCCCTGGACCGATCTCTACGCGTTGGGCTGCACCGCCTGGGTGCTCGCCACCGGGGCGCTCCCCTTCCCCGGGTCCACCGAGGAGCAGGTCCTCGGCCACCTGCACGACCGCCCGTCGGACTTCGAGCCCGCGGCGCCGGTGTCGCCGGACTTCGAGCCGTGGGTCCGGCGCATGATGGCGAAGCGTCCACGTGACCGCCCCTCGAGCGCGGCCGAGGCCGCGTGGGAGCTGGTCCAGTGCAGGGACGTGAACGCCGAGGGCGGGGGGGAGTCGAGGCCGCGGTCGAGCGGCCCGGGGCTGCGCACGCTGCTCTTTCACAAGGACATCTCGTCGATGGTGCGCAAGCTCGCGCGCCGCCCCGCCGCCGAGCCCGATCTCATCCCCGCGGTCGACGGACCCTCACGAGAGCCGCCGCCCCTCCCCGAGCGGTGGCGGGACGACCGGCCCATCGTCGGGTCCTACCTGCACGGCGCGGGGCTCCCGCTCGTGGGCAAGCGCGCCGTGGGGCTGGTGGGGCGCGAGGCCGAGTGCGGCGATCTCTGGGATCTCCTGCACGCCGTGCGTCGGGACCGCCGCCCCCGCGTCGTGCTGATCGAGGGCCCGGCGGGCTGCGGCAAGACGGCCCTGGCGGACTGCGTGGCCGAGCGCGCGGACGAGCTCGGGGGGGCCGTCGTGATTCGTGCCCGGCACCGGGCGCACCAGGGGGCACAGGACGGGATCGGGCAGGCGCTGCTCCGACACCACCGGCTCGCCGGCCTGCCGCGAGACAACATGGTCCGCCGCCTGCGGAAGCGGCTGGGGGCCCTGGGAGAGACGGATCCGGCCGAGGGCATGGCGCTGGCCGAGGCGCTCGTGCGCTCGGATCCGACGCAGCCGTCCGCGGTCGGGGTGAAGCTCTCCGGCTCCGACGAGCGCTTCACGATCCTCGCGCGGCACCTCGCGCGGCTCGCCGGATCCCGGGTCGTGATCCTCCGCGTCGACGATCTGCCGTTCGGCCTCGACGCCGCCGCGATGCTCCGCCACCTCGTCGGACCGCGCGACTTCGACCTCCCCGTGCTGGTGCTCGCCACCCTGCGGAGCGAGTCGCTCCCCGAGTCGCTGGTCGCGGAGCAGATCGACGCGCTTCGGGCGGCGCCCGACACCCGGCGCGTCTCCCTGGGCAACCTGGACCGAGACGACACCAGCCGCCTCCTGCGAGACCTGGTGGGCCTGGACCCGGCGCTCTCCGAGGCGGTCGCCCGTCGCGCGGCCGGGAACCCCCGGTTCGCGATCGAGGTGATCCGCGACTGGGCCGAGCGGGATCTCCTCGAGACGGGGCCCACCGGCTTCCGGCTGCGACCGGGGCTCGAGCCCGGCTTCCCCGAGGGGCTGCTCTACCTCTGGGAGGTGCGGATCCAGCGCTTCCTCGAGGCCCGCCCCGAGGAGGACGCGCGGGCCTTGGAGGTCGCGGCGGCGCTCTGCCAGGACGTGGACCGAGACCTCTGGGCGCGGTGCTGCGAGGACGCGGGGCTGACCCCCTCGGTCGATCTGCTCCCCTCGCTGCTCCGGCTCGACCTCGTGGTCCCGCGCGAGGGCGGCGCGGCGGGGTTCTCCTTCGCCCAGGCCATGATCCGAGAGGCGCTGATCCTGCGCGCCGAGCGGGGCGGGCGGCTGGCGGCCCTGCACGGCCTCATCGCCGACCGCCAGGCGACGGAGGAGGTCGTCTTCACCCCCGATCTCGCCCGCCATCTGCTCAAGGCCGGCCGGCCCGAGGAGGCCCTCCCCGTGCTCGTCGAGGCGATGGAGCGGTACGGCCACGAGGGCGAGATCCGGTCCGGCATGGAGACCCTCGAGGCCCTGCAGCGCGCGTTGGACGTCGTGCAGGCGCCGTCGCGCCACCCCCAGCGCGTGCAGGCCGCGATCTTCGAGACCCGCTTCCATCGACGGCTCGGCCGTCTCCACGAGGCGGAGGCCGCGGGCGCGCGGGCGGTGGAGCAGGCGCGCGCCTCCGGAGACCCCGTCCTCATCGTCGACGCGCTCGGCGCGCTCGCGAACACCTACTCCGCCCGGGGACGCTTCGGGGACGCGGAGCGGTGTGTCGACGAGGCGATCGAGCTCGCCCGCGCCGCGCGGATCACGGCCCGGCTCCCCGGCCTGCTGCGCTCCCGCGGGTTCATGACCCTGCGGGGCGGGGACCACGACGCCGCGCGCGCCCTGCTTCAGGAGGCCCTGCTCACCGCCGAGGCCTCGGGGGCGAGCGGTGCGGGCGGCTCCACCGCGCAGGCGTGGCTGATGCTCGGGCGGGCGTCCCTCGGCGACGGGAACGTCGAGCGGGCGCGCTTCGAGCTGGATGAGGCCGCCCTCCGGTTCGAGCGCGCAGGCGACCGCTGGGGCGCCGCCGAGATCTGCAACATGCACGGCGAGCTTCACCGCCGGGCGGGGGACCTCGCGGCCGCCGATCGGAGCTACCGACAAGCCGCGGACCTCTTCGACGCGATCGGCTCGGGCGACGCGGTCTATGCCCACGTGAACCGAGGGCTCGTGCTCTTCGAGCGCGGAGAGGCGGCCCACGCGATCGCGGTGCTGCGCCGGTGTCGCCGGGTCGTCGACGCGCGGGGGATGGACTCGCTGGGGGCAGCCGTGCGCGTCATCCTCCTGGCCGCCCGGGCCTCGTCCGGCAAGTGGGAGGGCTGGGACGAGCTGCTGGCGGAGGCCGAGCAGGCCCTCGCCCGGACCGGCTTCGCCGAGGAGGACATCGCCCGGGCCGCCCGACGAGGCGCCGCGGCGTGTCTCGAGGCGGGCTTCGGGGACCGCGCCGCCCGGCTCGGCGCGATCGGCGAGGCCCAGGAGGCCGCGCTCGGGATCTGACGGGGGCCCGGTGCCGGCGGCCTCGCGCGGCTACCGCGCCCGGTGGAAGATCGGCGACGTCCAGGCCCGCTCCCGCACCGTCTTGGGGACCTCGGGGTCGTCGCAGCTGGGCGGGCGACCGCCCTCGGGGAGCGCGATGCAGGCGTGGGTGGACCAGCGGCAGCTCGGATTCTCGAGGACGCGAGCGTAGTACCAGGCGGACTCGCTCGGATCGAACGCGGGGTCCGCCCACACCGTGCACAGCTCGGTCGCGCCCGACGTGCCGGTGGCGGCGCAGGTCGTGAGGTCGACGTCGGCGTCCCCGACCTCCCCCGCGACATCGAAGACCTCCACGTGGCGGTCGCCCGCGGCGTCGAGCCGCCCCTTCACGATCTGGATCCGCTCCAGCGGAGTGCCCGGGCGCGCGGCCGTCCCCGCGTCCATCGCCGCCCACAGGAAGAACCGAGGCGCGGCGGTGGCCTCGTCCAGCACGCCGCCCATGGGGACCCCCGAGGCGTCCGCGACCGCGACCGCGTCGGGGCGAGAGCAGAGGTCCTCGGGCAGGTCGTCGCCGCCGAACAGGCGGACCGTCATGCGGGGGCCGCTGGTGCCGTAGACCTCGCGGCGGCGCATCGCCTCGAACAAGGAGTCCCGGTCGTTGGACTCGGCCCACACCGCGGCGAGGCCCCCGGAGCTGAAGATCACCCCGCCCGGGGTCAGCGCGCCCGTCCCGAGCCGACGCTCGGGCAGGTCCTCGTTGTTCCCCCAGTGCCCCAGGTAGGCGTCCTCTTCGACCGCCCCGGGGATGCCGTTGTGGGTGTCCGTGGACGCGATGATCCCCAGCGGCAGCGGGTTCTCCCCGATCCGCTCCTCCTCCTCGAGTCCCCGAAGCAGCGCGCCCCGCACGAAGTCCGCCCTGCTGACGCAGCCCCCGCCCCCCATGGCGCCCGCGCCGGTGCCGTCGCCGCAGTCCGCGAAGGGCGGCGTGCGGAGCTTCTCGAAGGAGCAGAGCTCGTCGGGGGCGCCGAGGATGCCGGAGAGGCCCGGGCTGCACTCCGAGTCGCCCTTGTGCTGGTAGATCTCCACGAGGGGCTCGAGCTGGGCCCGCGCCGCCGCCTCCTCGGCCTGCTCGGCCGCGGTCTCACCCTCGTACTCCACCGCGAACAGCCGCCCGTTGCTCCAGTTCGAGTTGTGCGGGATCGCCAGCACGTCGCACGGGCCCTCCGCGGCGAGGCAGTCGGCGCGCAGGGCGTCCCACAGCTGCGCGGGCGTGTCGTGCTCGAAGTAGGCCGCGGGCTGCGCGGGCACGGTCGCGTTGCGGAAGATGACGTTGCGGTGAAGGTTCGAGACCCCCGTGGCGGCCGTGTACTCGTAGGCGACAAAGGACGTGAATTCGCACGACGCCGAGCGATCGTAGGCCTCCTCGGCCGCGTCCTGGAGGCGGCTCCACAGACTCCGCGCGCCCGCCAGGCAGTCCAGCCCGAAGCCCCCGCAGATGTCGTCGAAGCGATCCGGCGAGGACTCCGTCAGCTTCAGCCCGAAGGCGGCGACGGCGCGGTTGCCCCCGGTGCGGTACTGCTCACAGGTGGGCACGTTGTAGATGGGCGACTCGGGGTCGGTGCAGCCGGCGACCTCGGCCAGGTACTCGCCGTGATCGGTGACCGCCGCGAAGTCGAGCGGGCGCTCCAGGCGGAGGGTCTGCGTGCCGCGCCCCTCGGCGTCGAGCGGGGGCAGGCGCACCTCCTCGCCCCGGGCGAACGCATAGGCCTGGGCCGGATCCGTGCGGACGTCGAACACCCAGGCGTCGAACGACCACGACGTGTGGGCGTGCAGATCCCCCCAGAAGACGTCGCGGTCGGGGTTGGTGGCGGCGCAGGGCTCGCGGATGTCGACGAACGGGGTGGGCTCGGGCACCGGCTCGTCCGTGGGGCAGCCGGCGAGGAGCGGGAGGAGCAGCAGCGCGCGCTTCATGGTTCGCTCCACCGGCGCAGCGTGGACCGCACCCTTGGCCAGAGGGTAGCGGGGCTGTTCGCGGTGGCGAAAGCCCAGCGCATGCGCTTCTGCCGGGGGAGGAGCGGGCCGCCGCGGTCGAGCACCCCGAGGTAGAGGTCCGCGAGCGTCGTCACGCAGTTCGAGGACATGAGGTGGTAGCGGGCGTGGTCCTCCACCTCGCTGTCGGGGCCCTCGGGGAACCACGCGTCGAGGGTGTCCAGGAGGACGTCGACCTGGGGGGCCGACAGGACGAGCGGGGCGCGACGGTTCCGGTCGTCCCCCCCGCCGGGGTAGCCGGTCTCCCAGCGTTGGGCGGTGAGGGTCCCCGGGATCGACCCGCGGCGCTCCTTCTCGACCTTGGTGACCGCCTTGGTGACGTCGTCGTCGGGGTTGAACTCCACGAGCACGTCGGTGCGATCGGGGAGGCGGACGCGGAAGCGGACGTGGCCGAAGTGGTGCCGAAAGGGCCGCCGCTTCGGGGCCGCGATGTCCCGCCCGTCCTTCACGAGGTCGAGGGACAGCGGCGCCCGATACCAGAGCTCGAGGACCTCCGCGGGATCGGGAGGCCCCTGGGGCCCGGGTCGGACGTCGCGGAACCGCACCCGCCTACATGTCGACCGGCGGGAGGGCCGTGTGGCTGGAGGTCGAGTCCAGATCGTTGAGCAGATCCTCGATGGAGTCGGGCTCGAGCGCGGCCGCGAGGACCTCCGCCATGTCCTCGGCGAAGATGAACTCCACGGTCTCCTGCACCGCGTCCGGGATGTCGACGAGGTCGCGCTCGTTGCGCGACGGCAGGATCACGCGGCGGAGGCCCGCGCGGTGCGCCGCGAGGACCTTCTCCTTGATGCCGCCGACCGGCAGGACGCGACCCCGGAGGCTCGCCTCCCCCGTCATGGCCGTGTCCGACCGCACCCGCCGCCCGGTGAGGAGCGACGTCAACGCGGTGAACATCGTCACCCCGGCCGACGGACCGTCCTTCGGGGTCGCGCCCGCGGGCACGTGGATGTGGATGTCCTGCCCGTCGAGGAACTGCGGATCGACCCCCAGCTCGGCGGCGTGGCTGCGCACGTAGGTGAGCGCGGCCTTGGCCGACTCCTGCATCACGTCGCCGAGCTTGCCGGTGGTCTGCAGGGCGCCCTTGCCGGGCATGCGCGACGTCTCCACGAACAGGATGTCGCCGCCCACAGGGGTCCAGGCCAGGCCCGTCGCGACCCCCGGGATCGACGTGCGCTCCTGCACCTCGGGGAAGAACCGACGCTTGCCGAGCAGGTCGTCGAGCTCGTCCACGCCGATGCTCACGTGCGGGTCCTTCGCGTCCGACGTGCTGCGCGCGATGCGGAGGGCGGTGCCCCGGACGAGGCGTCGCAGCTCGCGCTTGAGCTGACGGACCCCGGCCTCGCGGGTCCAGCCGTCGACGATGGCGTCGATCGCCTCGTCGGACACGGTCATGGTCTCCTCGTCGATCGCGTGGGCGTCGAGCTCGTCGGGCAGCAGGTGCTTGCGAGCGATGACCACCTTCTCGTCCGGCGTGTAGCCCGACAGCGAGATGATCTCGAGGCGGTCGCGCAGCGGCGGGGAGACGCGGGAGAGGTCGTTGGCCGTGACGAGGAAGAGGACGTCGCTCAGGTCGTAGGGCAGCTCCAGGTAGTGGTCGGTGAAGGAGTCGTTCTGCTCCGGGTCGAGCACCTCCAGGAGCGCGGACTCGGGAGAGCCCTGCCAGCCGCTGCTGAGCTTGTCGATCTCGTCGAGCAGCATCACGGGGTTCCGGACACCGGCCTTCTTCATGCCGTGGAGGATGCGGCCCGGGAGCGCGCCGACGTACGTGCGACGGTGGCCGCGGATCTCCGCCTCGTCGCGCACGCCGCCCAGGGCGATGCGCACGAACGGGCGGCCGGTGGCGTCCGCGATCGACTTGCCGAGGGACGTCTTGCCGGTGCCGGGGGGGCCGGCGAGGCAGAGGATCGTCGCCTTGGCGCGCCCGCCCATCTTGAGGACGGCGAGGTGCTCGAGGATGCGCTTCTTCACCTCGTCGAGGCCGGTGTGATCGGCGTTCAGCTTCGCCTCGACGTGATCGATGTCGTCGTCGACGGCGGCGGCCTCCGTCCAGGGCAGCTCGGCGATGAGCTCGAGGTGGTTCCGGATCACGCCCGCTTCGGGGCCCACGGCCTGGTTCGACGACAGGCGACGGAGCCCGCGCGCGACGGCCTTGGCGGCGTCTTCGGGGAGGTCCTTGCCGGCGAGCTTGCGGCGCAGCTCGGCGAGCTCGTCGTCGTCCTCGGCCTCGCCCAGCTGCTTCTTGATCGTCTCCATCTGCTTGCGCAGGAGGGCCTCCTTGCGGCCCTTGCCGAGCTCGCGCCGGAGGTCGGCTTCGAGGTCCCTCTCCACCTCCTTGCGCGTCCGAAGCTCCACCAGGAAGGCCACGAGCAGGCGCAGCCGGCTCTCCACGTCGACGGCGGCGATGAGCTCGACCTCGTCGTCGCCTTCGAGGCCCGCGGCCCCGCCCATCCGGTCGGCGACCATGCCGGGAGCGTCGGTGTCGTCCCATGCTTGAAGGAGCCGGCCCAGGCCGCTTCGGCGGGGCGGCTTGAGGGCCTCGACCGCGCCCTTGAGCCCGGCGTACAGGGCCTGGACCGTGCCCGAGTCGCCCGGTTCGTCGGCGGTCAGCTCGGCGCGGGCGCGGAAGAACGGCGCCTCCTGCTCGAAGACGCCGAGGGTGACGCGCTGGAGGCCGTCCAGCTGCAGGCGCAGGCGCCCCGTGGACACCTCGACGATGCGTCGCACGCGCGCCAGAGTGGCGACGGGGTGCAGATCGTCCGGCGACGGGCGCTCATCGGAGCGATCCCGCTGGGTGGCGACCACCAGGAAGGAGCCCGACTCGAGGGACCGGGCGAGCTCGAGGGAGCTGCGTCGACCCACGGGGATCGTCTGCACGGTGCCGGGGAAGAGGGCGCCGCTGCGCAGGGCGAGGACCGGGAAGGGGGTGTCGGGGAGGGTGTAGGAGGGGGAGGAAGGCATGGGCTCCAGCAGAGTAACGGAGGTCGAGGGCGGGGGCCTCCGGGGACTCGATATGGGTAATGCCCCGCTCGCCGGCGTCAATCCCGTCCGGATGGCCAGGGGGAGCCCGGCGGGCTCGGTGGGATCACCACGCGGCGGCGCCTCCGATGCCGAGCTGGGGGGCTCGCGTTCGGAGGCCGAGGTAGCCGCCGAGCAGCCGCGTGAGCTCCCGCTTGAACCCGTCTTCGTCCAACCCCGGGAACCCATGAAAGACGAAGGCGCGCACGGACGCCTGGAGGGTGCGGGCGGTGAGGAGCGCGGCCGGGCCGGAGGGGTCCGCGACCACCCCCGGGAGACGGAGGATCAGCGCGCGGATCCGCTCGGCCAAGGCGGCGTCGCCCGCGGCCAGGGCGGCCCCCGCATCCGGAGGGTGGGGCACCTCCTCGAACAGCACGCGGTCCAGCTCCGGAGCCCCTCGGAAGCGGGCGAAGACGGCGTCGATGAGGCGACCGAGGGCGACATCCGCCGCGGGGGCTGTGCCGTCGAGGTCCGCGAGGGCGAGTTCCATGTCCCGGGCGCCGTCGGCGAGCCGCCGCTCCAGCAGGGCGGCCAGGATCGAGTCCTTGTTGGGGAAGTACTCGTAGAGAGACCCCACGGAGACCCCCGCCTCGGAGGCGATTCGGTTGGTCGTGCCGCCCGCGTACCCGTGAGCCACGAACACCGTCGCCGCGGCGTCCAGGATCGAGGCGACGGTCGCTCGGGCGCGACGCTGCACGGGGGCTCGGCGGGGGGGCTTGGGGGCGTTCATCGGTCGACCTCGGGTTCGATCGACACCATAGCCGAATATCATTCATGTTTCTTCCGTCTGCGCTTCGGTATCTTGGGCGACGTCGCACGAAACCTCCCCCCCTCGAGAGGGCTCTCAGACGACATGAGCGACCCCGATCCCGCCGTCCCCGACGCCCCCTTTCCCGCCCTGGGCGCGACCCGCCGGTTCTTCCTGCGGGGATCCCTCGGCTTCGGGGGCGCGATGCTCGTGGGCTGCGAGTCCAGCGGCTCCCTCGGCGACGACGACGACGACGCCACGGACGACGACGACGCGGTCGACGACGACGACGCCACGGACGACGACGACGCGGTCGACGACGACGACGCGACGGATCCGTGCGACGAGCTCGCCGAGGCCCTGGCGGGCGGGACGTTCGTGCGCTCCCTCGAGTTCCTGGGCATCACCCGGGACCTCGATCAGAACCTCAACAGGGAGCTGGACGGCCGTCGGTACGTGGACCTCACGAACGTCGACCCCACCGGGGACGGGGTCCTCAGCAACGAAGACTTCTACATCCGCACGATGGCGAGCGAGGTGCTCCCGCCGGCCGAGGGGTGGACGGTCACGATCTCGGGGCTGGTCGACTCCGAGCTCGAGCTGACCATCGACGCGCTGGTGAAGCGGAGCACGGACCAGGGGCTGAAGACGCTGGAGTGCTCCGGCAACGGCGGCGGCGGCGGCTTCGGCCTCCTCAGCACGGCCCAGTGGGGCGGAGTCCCGCTCATGGAGCTGCTGGAGGAGGCGGGCATCGACCCGGCGGCGACGGCCGTCCGGGTGACCGGCTTCGACACGTACGAGAGCCCGTCGAACTTCTCCACGCCGGGGGCGGAGTGGGTGTTCCCCCTCGACCAGATCACCGAGTACGGCGGGTTCCTCGCCACGCAGATGAACGGGGAGCCGCTGCCGCTCCATCACGGCCGCCCGGTGCGGCTCTACATGCCCCGCTGGTACGGGTGTACGAACATCAAGTGGGTCCAGACGATCGAGCTGGTGGACGACTCGGTGGAGTCCACGAGCCAGATGCGGGAGTTCGCGGGCCGCACCCATCAGCCCGGGGTGCCGGAGTTCGCCCGCGACTTCATCCCCGCGACGCAGGACCAGGCGGCGATGCCGATCCGCGTGGAGCAGTGGGAGGTGGACGGCGAGGTCGTGCACCGCATCGTCGGCGTGTGCTGGGGGGGCTACGAGATCACGACGGCCCTCGGGATCCGCGTCGACGAGGGCCCGCGGGAGGACGTCACCGTGTGCACGGGCCAGACGGACAACGACTATTGGGGGTTCTGGGAGCACATCTGGCGCCCGTCGCGGCCGGGCTTCTACGACATCGCGCTCGAGGTGACGGACTCGTCGATCCGTACGCGTCGCCTCGACACGGGCTTCTACACCCGGACCGTCGAGGTGGTGGACGCCTGACCGGGGGCGCGGGACCGCCGGGTACCCTCTGGGGGTGACGCTCCCGATCCTGATCGTCGGCGCCGGCTGCCGGGCCGGCATCTACGCGTCCCTGCTCCGCGAGCAGTTCTCGGATCGCCTGCGCCTGGTGGGGGTGGTGTCGCGATCGCGAGACCGCGCGGCGGCCCTCGCGGAGGCGGAGGGGGTGCCGTGGGCGCTCGAAGGCGACCTCGAGGACGCGGCGCACGCCTGGGAGGCGGCGGGGGCGGTCGTGTGCCCGTCGAGCGAGGCGAACGCGCGGATGGCCCGGCGGGTCGCGGCGCAGGGGCGGCCGTTCCTCTTGGAGACGCCGCCTGCCCTCGAGGTTCCGGAAGCCGAGGCGTTGCTCGCGTTCGTGTCGGCGCAGGGCCTCGCGGTGGAGGTGGCGGAGCAGAATCCACGGGGTGCGGAGGCGAGCCATGCCCTCGACGTGGTGCGGTCGGGACGGATCGGGGAGGTCCGGATGGTGGCGTGCGACCTCGCCTCGTACCGGTACCACGCGACGGCGGTCGGGCGGGCGCTGCTGGGCAAGCCTCGGGGGCGCCGAGCGGTCGCGCTGCGGGCGAGGTTTCCGGACCTGCCGGAGCACGCCGCGACGATCACGGCGGGCACGATCGAGGCCGAGGGGGGCCGAATCCTCCAGGTGCGTGACGGCGAGGGGCTGTACCTCGAGGAGGGTCCCTGGCGGTCGGGGGGGTGGAGCATCTACGGCTCGGAGGGGTCGCTGATCGGCGGGCGGCTCACGATCGGCGGGGTCGAGGAGCCGGTGGACACGGGTTGGACCGAAGACGACGACCGGCGCGCGATCGGCCGATGCGTCGACGACTGGCTCGCGCGCCTGGGGGGGCGAGCGACCGAGACGCAGTGGTCGCTGGAGGACGCGGTGGAGGACCTCCGCTGGATCGACGCCCTGGAGCGGTCGGCCCGGCTCGGGGGGGCCCCGATCCTGCTGTAGCAAGGGTGCGGACAGAACCCGGGGTGGATCGACGATCCTGGCCGAGTTCCGGCCGCCCACCGGACAGAACCCGGGGTGGATCGACGATCCTGGCCGACTTCCGGCCGCCCACCGGACAGAACCCGGGGTGGATCGACGATCCTGGCCGACTTCCGGCCGCCCACCGGACAGAACCCGGGGTGGATCGACGATCCTGGCCGAGTTCCGGCCACAGGGGGCTATGGTCCCGCCATGCAGCCCCTCGCCCACTTCGACGCCGCCGACCTCAAGCTCGTGTACCGGACTCTCCACAAGAGCCTGATGAGCAACATCGAACTGATGGACAGCGACTTCTTCGAGAAGCTCCAGACGTGGCTGCAGACGTGCGCCCAAGCCGACGGCGTCGACGTCGGCGACCACGCCCAGTGGGACGCCTGGCTCGGCAACCGCGTTGTGGCCTGCGAAGACCGGGTCGCGGATCGAAAGAGGCTCACCCTCGTCGACTGAGGCGTAGCCTCGGGGGGTGGGCAAGACCACCGCACTCGAAGTGGGCCTGGCCGCGCTCCTCGGCTTCGGCTTGGGCGCCGTGGGGGCCCGCGCGCGATCCGCCCCCACCTCGCCGCCCACCACCGACATCGCTTCCGCCCCCGACGTCCCGCCCGCCCCCGACATCGCGCCCGCCGCGGACACAGCGCCCACCCTCGACGCCCCCCGGGGAGCTGCTTCCCCCCGCCTGGGCTCATCGACCTTCCCGCGACGGGCGACGACCGCCAGGACCGACTTCGCGAAGGGCCCCCACGCGGCCCGGCTGCGCAGCTCCATCCTCCGCGCCCAGGCCGAGATCGACTGGCTGCGCGCCCGGCGATCCGAGGAAGAGCGAGAGGCGAACCCGTCGGCGTCGGGCCCCTCCTTCGACGACGACCGCATCTTCCCCGAGCACCGCCCCGAGGCCTTCGAGGGCCACGTCGAGACCGCCCGCGAACGGCTCCGCCGCGAACCCCTGAGCCGCGACACCGAGATCACGGACGTCGACTGCTCCGCCGTGCCCTGCATCGTGACGGTCGAGGTCGCCTTCGAGCCGACGGACGAGTTCCCGTACCTCTCCGCTGACCGGGACTTCCACGAAGAGCTCGGCTCCCTGTTCGCGACCACCCCGCTCGGCTCCAACAGCGCCACCCGATGGCCCGGCCCGGAGGACGGCGTCTGGAACGTGCACCTCTGGTGGCACCCCGTCGACTACGACGTCAACCCCCTCTTCCGCCAGCAGATCGAGGACTCGGCTTGGGGACGCCTCGACGCGGACCACATCCCCGGGGCGACCCCGTGACCCGCCTCGCCGCCCCCCTCGCCGCCTTCCTCATCGCCGCCGCGGCCGGCGTGTGGGTCGGCTCCGAGCCCACACACCCGTCGCCGGCGCCCGACTCGCCGCCCTCGCCGCCCTCGACACCTTCGACCCCGCCCTCCCCCCACACAGCGACCCCACCCGACGCCCCCGTCCCCGCGTGGGACCAGCCCCCCGACTTCTGGGTGATGGAAGACATCCCCCGGCTCGAGGCCCGCCTCCAGCGCGTGGAAGACGAGCTCGCCGCCCTGCGCGCCGACGACCCGGCGCCCGTCTCCGAGTGGGACGGTCTCTTCCCCGACGACCACCGCGCCGCCCGCATCAAGGACGCCCTCGACGCGGACATCGCCGACTGGCCGGACGGCGTGACCCTGATCGACGTGAGCTGCCCGCCCGAGCCCTGCGTCATGGCCCTGCGCATCGACGTCGAGGCCTTCGACGACCCGAGCACCCACGACGACATGCGCGTCGAGGACAAGGACCGAGTGGAAGCCGCCTACGGGGCCCTCGCCGCCCACCTCGGCTTCCCGCAGACGGCCAGGCGGCGAACCGTCAACTACCTGGCCGACGAGCCGTACCAGGTGCGCAGCCTGTGGTGGGCACCCCCCGGCCTGCCCGGCGACGAGGTCTCGGATCTCGAGCGCGAGGTCGTCCCCCGGATCCGCCGCGCCCACAGCGCCTGGGGCGGCTTCGGCGGCGGCGAGCACGGTCGAACGTACTGACCGCCCCGCAAGCGGCCGGCCGTCCCCCTAGAACGACGACCCCGGCGTCTTCAGGAACTCCAGCTCCTCGGGCGTCGACTCGCGCCCCAAGATCGAGTTCCGGTGGGGGAACCTCCCGTACTTCACGACGATGTCGCGGTGGATCTTCGCGTACTTGACGAACTGGTCGTACTCCCCGGGGTGCCGCTCGGCGAGCGCCTCGCCCCAGGCCACGCAGCGCTCCTGGTCCAGCGGGTCTTCGCTGTGCATGAGCGGCATGACCCCGAACGTCTGCATGTCGGGGTGCAGCGCGTCGGCGCCGTCGGTGTCCAGGAACAGCCTCGTGAGCTCGAGCGCCTGGGCGTCGTTCGCGTACATCGCGGGGGTGTCGCGGCGGGTGTTTCGGGTGAACTGGTCGAGCACGATGATGAGCGCCAGGATGCCCCGCGGGGTCTCGATCCAGCCGTCGAGCTCCCCCCGAGCCGCGCCGTCGCGGGCGGCCCCGAAGCGCTCCTCGATCGCCGCATCGAACGCCGGGTCCTTCTTGAACCACCGCATCCTCACCTCGTTCGGCACCGATTCGCCGACCTTCAGGTCCCCGAACCAGAAGGCGAGGACGTCCTCGGGGCCGATCACGACAGCCGCCCCGCCAGCTCCTGGAGCCGCGCCTTGCCGTCGCGGAACACGGACTGCCCGTCGCCCACCAGCACCGCCGACACCTCGAGGTCCGCCAACCGCCCGACCGACGCGATCGCCGCCGCCTTGTCTTCGAGCTTGGGATCGGGGAGGAGGTTCAGGCTGCCCGCCCGCTGCGCGCGCACGAGATCGCCGGTGATCAACACGCCGCCCGGGAGCAGAAAGGCGAACTCGCCCGCGCTCTTGCTCCCGCGCATCGTGATGCAGCGCACGCCGGTCGGCCCGTGAGTGCTGTCGGCCGGGATCCAGTCCACGCTGCCGCCTGCCGCGAGGGCAGCGAACTCCGCCCGGTCCGCTTCGTCCGCGGGCGCCCCGACGCGGGCCCCCAGCTCGGCCGCCAACCGACCTGCATCCCGCACGTGATCGGCGTTCGAGATCAGGATCCAGCGCGCCCCGCCGAGCCCCTCCAGGTGAGCCCGGTCGTGGTCCGACATCGGCATGGGGTCGAAGAGGACGTTGCCCTCGGGGCGCACCCACATGTGGCCGGTGAAGTCGACGTTGCGCGGCTCGTCGAACACGGACCAGGCGAAGAGGTCGGGGCGATGCAGGGATTTCATGGGCGCTCCTGTCGGGTCAGACGCTGACTTCGGCCGCGATGTGTGGGTGGGGGTCGTACCCCTCCAGCTGGAAGTGGGGGTATCGGAACTCGAAGATGTCGTCGATCGAGGGATCGATCCGCATCGTCGGCAGCGGTCGGGGCTCTCGGGAGAGCTGCAGTCGGGCTTGGTCGAGGTGGTTGTTGTACAGGTGCACGTCGCCGAACGTGTGCACGAACTCGCCGGGCTTCAGCCCGCACACCTGCGCCATCATCATCGTCAGCAGCGCGTAGCTCGCGATGTTGAACGGCACCCCCAGGAAGACGTCCGCCGAGCGCTGGTACAGCTGGCAGCTCAGGCGGCCCTCGGCGACGTAGAACTGGAAGAGCGTGTGGCACGGGGGCAGGGCCACGCGGTTCGCCTCGGCCGGGTTCCAGCCCGTCACGAGGATCCGCCGCGACGTGGGGTTGTGGCGGATGAGATCGACGGCCTGCCGGATCTGGTCGACGCCGTCGTCGCGGTAGGACCCGTCGTCGCCCCGGCTCGCCCCGTAGTTGCGCCACTGGTGGCCGTAGACCGGGCCCAGGTCGCCCTCCTCGCGCCCGAACCGCGCCGTCTGCTCGGCCGTCGCCCACTCGTTCCAGATCCGGACCCGACGCTCTTGGAGGAACTGCACGTGGGTGTCGCCGCGGAGGAACCAGATCAGCTCGATGATGATCGAGCGCAGGTGCGTCTTCTTCGTGGTCAGGAGCGGGAAGCCGTCCGCCAGATCGAACCGCATCTGGTGACCGAACACACCGCGGGTGCCCGTGCCTGTCCGATCGCCGCGATCGTTGCCTTCGTCGAGGATCCGCTGGAGCAGGGCGAGGTACGCGCGCATCGACCGCGTTCTACCCCGTTCTCAGAGCGGAAGGCCCAGGGCCGACAGCGCCACGACGGTGCCCGCCGCGGACGCGAGGGGCACGCTGAAGTTGTCGTCGATGCGCAGGCTGAAGAGCTCGCCGAGGGCGCCCGCGACGGCCCCCGCCACCGCGACGGCCACGAACGCTCCGAGGCTCGCCTCGAACCCGACGGCGAGCAGACCGATCGCCGCCGCCACGGTGCCCACCAAGGCGAACGTCGTGGTGCCCTCCAGCGACCGGCCGTGCATCAGCCGGACCCGGCCCCAACGTCGGCCGACGATGGCGGCTGCGGGATCCGCGAACCCGAGCACCGCCACGGCCACGACGATCGCGGGCAGGGAGTCGACCAGGGCGAGCAGCGTCAGGGCGCTCGCGTACCAGGTCGCCGAGTTGATCTTGCTCCACTCGTGGGGGTGCGCGACCTTGCCGAACACGTGCTCCATGAGCCACTCGTTCCACCCGGGCCAGATCCGCCGGGTGCTCTCCAGCGACCACGCGAGCAGGGTCCACCCGGCGGCGATGGGCAGCAGCCACGTCTGGGGCACCGCGGCGACCAGGAACACCGCGAGCGCGCCGAAGCCGGCGTGCATGAGGTTTCGGCGGTAGTTCATGGGACGGAGCGACGGCACGTGGACGCGGGCGTCCTTCAGGCGCGCGGCCAGCTCCTCGTAGGTGGGCTGCAGGCGGTCTCGGAGCGCCTCGAACTCGGCGCGCAGCGCGTCGGCCGACGGGAGCTGATCGGGCATGCCGTCCGCCAGCTGGGCGCGCAGTCGGTCGACGGCCTCGAGGACGCGGGCGGGGGCCTCTTCGCGGGTAGGGGCCTCTTCGAGCAGGCGGGTGGCGGCCGCCTCGAGCTCGGCGAGCTTCGCCCGGACGGCCGTCTCGGCCTCGGCCCGGAAGCGCTTGGGGTCCAGCTCCCGGAGGAGCGCGTGCAGTTGAAGCGCGACGTCGCGGATCGCCGCGGTGCCCAGTGCGGTCATCGACCTCTCCACGGACTGCAGGGGAATACCGAGGGCGTTACCTACCACGGTTCGGGGGCAGGGCGGGGCGGAGTTCCCGAGGGCGCCATCCGGGCGGCCCGAAGACGTACCCGAGGGCCTCGCGCAGGGTGTTCGCGCCCCGCACGTCCCGCCAGATGTCCCTCAGCTCGTGGGTCTGCGCGTCCCACACCCCGTAGCCGTGCCAGTCCTTCTTGAGGCCGTACACGCACTCCTCCTCCTCGGGCACGAAGGTCCCGAAGAGCCGGTCGAACAGGATGAAGAAGCCGCCGTAGTTGCGGTCGATGTACTGGGGGTTCGTGGCGTGATGGACCCGGTGGCTCGAGGGCGTCACGAGGATCGCCTCCAGCGGTCCCATCCGCCGAATCGCCTCGGTGTGATACGCCAGCCCGTACACCTTGAACGCCTTGTCGACGATGATGAAGATGAGCGGGTGGATGCCGAGCAGCGGGATCCAGAAGTAGAACGGGAACGTCGCGAACACGCCGAGGGCGCTGCCGCGGATGCCCGTCGTCAGGTCATAGTGCTTCGCCGAGTGGTGGACGACGTGCACGGCCCACAGCAGACGTACCTGATGCTGCGCCCAGTGCGACACGTAGAACATCGCGTCGTTCACCAGGAAGCAGAGCAGCCACACCTCGGGGCCGAGGCCCAGGTCGAAGAAGCGGAACTCGTAGACCGTGTAGAGCAGCGCCAGCGCGAACGTGGCGTGCGCGACGCCCTCCACCCCGAACCCCAGCAGCCCGCAGTAGACGCCGAGCCGACGGGACTTCACGTCCCGCCGGGTGGTCTTCGCGAGGACGATGGTCTCGATGACGATCGCGGCGATGCCGAAGCCGTAGAGGTACGGCGTCGCGTCGTCCGCGAGGAGCTGGAGGGTCGCGAGATCCACCGGGGTCAGCGCCCGAAGTTCATCCCGCCGGGGAAGAGGTAGGAGGTGTACTCGGCGTATCCGTACGTCGTGATCCCGAAGCCGACGTCGTTGCGCGCCGAGATGCTGTGGGACCCGGCGTTCACCGGCACCCGCGCGACCTCGAAGCCCGTCGACCCGATGGCCTCCCAGCCGGAGATGGCGCCCCCGTCGAGCTCGACCTCGTCCCCCGCCGGGCGCACGACGTTGACGTAGTTGGTCTGGTACGTCGACGGCGTCAGGAACTCGTACTGGTCGCGCACTTGCGACCAGGGGATCCCCGAGCCCATGGCCGGGTCGCCGGCGAGCGCGCTCCCCAGCTCGTCCTGTCCGAGCAGCCACTGCGTCACGTAGATGCGGTTGCTGCCCGTGACCATGAAGTCCTGGTCGGTCTCGAACTGGATGTGCTCGCCCGCGGCGAGGGTCACCCCGGCGGCCACCGGGGGATCGAACGTGACGTCGGTGCCGCCTTCGAGGGCGAGGACGCGGTACTGGGCTCGGGCCGGCAGCCCGCCGTCGGGGTGGATGGGCGCCGTCATCAGCGACATCGTCCCCCACGCCGCCGTCGGGAACATCATCTCCTCGAGGTGATCGCAGGCCCAGTTGTCGAACGGGACGAAGCTGCACTGGTGCCCCGAGACGACCGCGACGGGCGCGGTGGAGGTGATGACCGTGCCCGTGAGATCGGAGTCGGGGACCTCGCAGTACTCGCAGGTGATCTGCGTGCCCACCGTCGTCGGGCAGGGCTTGCTGACGTCGTCCCAGCCGCGGCTCCGGCACAGGTTCTGGTCGGGGCTGCCCTGGGCGGAGGCCTCGTAGGCGCTCAGCACCTGCACCACGTCGCCCCGGTTGAGAGAGACCGTCGTGGTCTGCCCGGGAGACAGCGCGCCCGGGTTGCCCGTGTGGGTGTCGGCGGACGACTCGATGGTGACGGTGGTCCCGTCCTCCGTGGCGGCCACGGCGAAGAACCCCGGGAGGAACCCCAGCCAGCTGGCGGTGAAGCCGCCGTCGAACTGGCCCACGCCGAAGGTGCCCCGCGCCGCGATCATGTAGTCCTCGCCGAGGACGTGCTCGGGGAGCAGCAGGCTCGCGTCGTTGCTGTGGGAGTTCGTGCCGCCCACGAGGAAGTTGAGCGGGTTGTACTGGTAGGCCGCGACGGGCACGGAGGTCTGGATCTCGTAGGCCGCGCCGGTGGCGACGACCGAGCCGGTGGCCGCCTTCAGCTCCTGCACCATCGGCAGCTGGATGGCGGTGGACTCGCCCGGCCCGAGGGTCGCGGTGGCGACCTGACCGCCGTTCCGGGTGACCACGACGCTGGCCGTCGGGTTCGTGGCGGGGTTGCCGAGCACCACCGCGAAGTCGTTGTCGAAGGCGGAGGCGACGAGGTTGGTCGTCGACATCGCCACGAACTCGCAGCCCAGGTAGGACTGGCGCGATCGGGCCACCTCGCAGGCGTCCCGGCACGTGCCGGCCACACACAGCTGATCGTCCAGGCACTCGCTCACGAGGTCGTAGTCGAGCCCCGTGTCGTCGCAGGCGACGATCGCGTTGTCGACGCACTCCTCCCGCCCGGGGTTGCACAGCAGGCAGCCGAGCTCGTTGTGGCAGATCCCCGTGGGGTCCCGGCACTCCTCCTGGACGGTCCACTCGCCGTTCTCGCAGACCATGAAGTCTTCGATGAAGCAGGTGGTGGCGCCCTCTTCGGTGCACAGGTTCGAGGTCGCGTCGTCGTCGTCGTTGCCCGCGTCGTCGTCGTCCTGCCCGCCGCCGCCTCCGCCACCGCCACGACTGCGGCCCCCGGGGCAGGCGGTCGCCAGGATCAGCAGCAGCAAGGACGCGAAGACGAGGACACGGCGGTAGGTAGCGGAAATGGGCATTCCGGCAACCTACCAGCGCGAGCGAGTACCATGCCGCCGGATGTCGGCCGACTACGTCCCTGCGCCGCTGTTTCCGACCCTCGGCCAGGGGTTCGCGGACGCGGTCATGCCCGCCCGGTTTCCGCGCCATGCGCTGCGATTCCGCAACCAACGCTGGGCCGAACGCGTGGGACTCGGGGGACTGGACGAGGCCGCGTGGGAGCGCGCTTTTGCCCGATTCCAGCCGCTCGACCGCAACCTCGATCCCCCGCTCGCCACCCGGTACCACGGACACCAGTTCGGGTCCTACAACCCGGGCCTGGGAGATGGCCGCGGCTTCCTCTTCGCCCAGCTGCGCGACGCCCGCGGGCGCCTGCTGGACCTGGGCACCAAGGGCTCCGGCACCACCCCCTACTCCCGCGGGGGCGACGGGCGCCTGACCCTCAAGGGCGGCGTGCGCGAGGTCCTCTGCACCGAGATGCTCGAGGCCCTCGGGGTGAACACCAGCAAGTCGTTCAGCCTGTACGAGACGGGCGAGCGCCTCATCCGCCACGACGAGCCGTCCCCGACGCGGTCCTGCGTGCTCGTGCGCTTGTCCCACTCCCACGTCCGCTTCGGCACGTTCCAGCGCCACGCCTATCACCGAAAGCCGGAGAACTCTCGGGCGCTGCTCGACTACTGCGTCGAGCACCTGGTGCCCGTCCTCGTGCGGGGCGAATCCGACGACCTCGCCGCGGCGTTCGTGCGCGAGGTGGGGCGACGCACGGCGGAGGCGGCGGCCGACGTGATGGTCGCGGGCTTCGTGCACGGCGTCCTGAACACCGACAACATGAACGTCACCGGCGAGACGTTCGACTACGGGCCCTACCGCTACCTGCCCACGTTCGACCCGGCCTTCACGGCGGCGTACTTCGACGTGGGCGGCCTCTACGCCTACGGCAAGCAGCCGGACCGATTCCTATGGAATGTCGCGCGCTTGGCCGAGTCGCTCGTCGCTCTGAGTACGCCCGAGAGGCTCGAGGGGGCCCTCGCCGACTTCGACCCGTCGTTCAGGGCCGCCATGCACCGGGCCATGTGCCGACGCCTCGGCGTGGTGCCGCTGGGGCCCGCCCGCGATCAGGGGCTGGTCGACGCCGTGTTCCGGTTCCTGCTCGCCACGGACATGTCCTTCGACCGCTTCTTCTTCGACCACTACGGCGGCGAAGCATCTCGAACACGCGCCCTCGAGGGGCCGGAGCGCCGCGCCTACGCCGGAGCGATCTGGACGGAGCTGGAGGGCGCCCTGCACGGCTACGCGCCCGCCCACCCGGAGCGGCTCGACGACCCGTACTTCCAGCGGGACGACCCCGTGTCTCTGGTCTACGACCGCATCGAGGACGTGTGGGGCCCGATCGACCGGGACGACGACTGGTCCGCCTTCGACGCCCTCATCGGGGACATCCGCGCCCTCGGGCGGGTGCTCGCGTGAGCGACGCCAGGGCCGCCCGGATCGACCTGCGCGACGTGCGCAGCGCCCCCATGCGCGCGTTCCACCTGAGCTGGGTGTCGTTCTTCGCGTGTTTCTTCGCGTGGTTCGCCGTGGCGCCGCTCATGGTCGTCGTCCGCGAGGAGCTGGGCCTCACCCAGCAGCAGGTCGGCGACACGATCATCGCGTCGGTCGCGGGCACGGTGATCGCGCGGCTGGCGGTCGGTCGACTCTGCGACCGCTTCGGTCCGCGCCGGGTCTACGCCGCCCTGATGGGGCTGGGCGCGCTCCCGGTGGCCGGCCTCGGGCTCGCGAACTCCTACGAGAGCCTGCTCGTCCTGCGCCTGCTCATCGGCGGCGTGGGCGCGGCGTTCGTGGTCACGCAGTACCACACGACCGTCATGTTCTCGCCGTCCGTGGTGGGCACCGCCAACGCCACCACGGCGGGCTGGGGCAACCTCGGCGGCGGCGTCACCCAGTTCGTCATGCCGCTGCTCATGGCGGGCTTCCTGGCCCTGGGCGTGGAGACCGCCGACGCGTGGCGCCTGAGCATGCTCTTCCCGGCGGCGGTGCTGGTCGTCCTGGCGGTCGTCTACCTGCGCTTCACCCAGGACACGCCCACCGGCGACTGGACCCCGAGGGAGAGCGTGAACGGGGGGATGCTCGGCCTGCTCCGAGACCACCGCGTGGTGTTCCTGTTCGTCGTGTACGGCGCCTGCTTCGGGGTCGAGCTCACGATCAACAACGTCGCGGCGCTCTACTTCGTGGACAACTTCGAGATCAGCGTGGGCGCGGCGGGCATGGCGGCCGCGTCCTTCGGCCTCATGAACCTCTTCGCGCGCAGCCTCGGCGGCATGGCGAGCGACCGGATCGGGGCGCGTCGCGGCATCCCGGGGCGGCTGATGGTCCTGGGGACGATGCTCGTCTGCCAGGGGATCGCGCTGCTGGCGTTCGCCGAGATGACCGTCCTGGGGCCCGCCGTCGTCACGCTGATCGTGTTCAGCGTGTTCGTGCAGATGGCCGAGGGGGCGACGTTCGCGGTCGTGCCCTTCGTGAACAGCGACGCGCTCGGCGGGGTGGTGGGCATCGTGGCCGCGGGGGGCAACGCGGGGGCCGTGTTCGCGGGCCTGCTCTTCCGCGTGGACGGCTTCGCGTGGGCCGACGCGCTGAGCGTGCTCGGCGTGTTCGCGATCCTCGCGGCCGTCCCCGTGTTCGCCATGCAGCTTCGGTACAAGGAGTAGCCGTGTACTCGACCACCCTCGCGCTCATCGCCGTCCTCGCCGCCGCCCCCGCGCCCGGTACGGGCCGGGCCTACGCTCCGCTGCTGTCCATCAACCAACACCTGGATCGGGGGGCGAAGGCGTGGTTCGCGGGGGAGGCCGACCCGTTCGCGCCGTGGACCCTCGACGGCGACACGGGGGAGCTGCGTGGCGAGCTGACGGCCGCGGGTGTCGCCTCCCTGGAGATCGGGGGCTTCGAGTTCGAGCCGCATCTCTCGGGGAAGGAGGACTCCGGGACGCTCCGGACCACGGTCGTGCTCCAGGGCGAGGGCGTGGCCTTCGTGGAGCTGAAGTTCCGCACGGAGTCGGAGGGCTGGAGCCGGTCGGGCCGCGCCGTCCCCCTGGGCGAGTGGAGGGGTCAGGGCGCGGACTTCGCCGAGGCGGGCCGCAGGCTGTCGAAGGTCGTGACGTCCAACGCCTGCGCGGACCTCCCCTTGCTCGACGCCGAGGCCTGGGCCGGGACGCCCATGCACGAGAAGGCCGTGGAGGGCATGAAGCGGACCCGAGAAGAGCTGCCCGCGGTGTGCGCGTCCATCGCGGCCGTGAAGCCCCGCGTGACGCACATCAAGATCGACGACTTCGGGCTGTTCGCCCGCGACGAGGACGGTCGCATGATCGGCGTCGTGTCCGGCGAGCTGGAGCGCAGAGACGACGGCGGGATCGTCGTCGGCCTCTCGAGCAGGTTCGAGCGCTTCCCCGACCCGCCGACGGACGCGCCTGCGGCGGGCGCCGTGGACCGCTCCACGCCCGAGGCCACGTGGAGCTCCCTGCTCGCGTCGGTCGCGGCCCGCGACATCGACACCTACGCCGCCTGCTGGGCGACCGAGCGGCGGGAGCGCGAGGGGATGGTCTCGGAGCTGAGCGCGAAGCCGGAGCTCTGGGACGAGCTCGACGGCGTGCTTCGGGGCCCCATGGTCTCGTTCGAGTGCGACGTGACCGAGGACGTCGCACGCTGCCGGGTCGAGGCGCCCGAAGCCGACGGCGGGGGCATCGGCGGCTTCACCCTCCACCGCATGGGCGTCGAGTGGCTGATGTGGAGCTGGTAGCGGAGGGGCGCTACTCGCCGCTGGTCTTGGCGAGCAGGTTCTTCAGGTACTTCTTGATGCCCTTCTCGGCGATCGACTCCTCGACCCACGTGGGCATGCTGCGGCCGGCGTCGAAGAAGGAGCGGTAGATCAGGTACGTCGTGCCCGCCTTGGGGCCCGGCAGCGTGGTGTAGGAGCCCTCGGTGGACGCCAGGTCGTTCTCCTTGCTGGGGTCCAGCGTCCAGGTCATGTGCCCTTCGGCGATGTGGTACTCGCGCATCGTGAAGTACTTCACCTCCGAGAAGGCGACCTTCAGCGTCCACGCGATGCCCATGCGGCGGACGCCGTCCTCGGTGCGGTCGTCGTAGAACACCGCGTCCTCGATCGCGCTCGACGACGTCTTCATGAACTCGTTGTCCAGGAGGAGGTCCCACACGGCCTTGGGCTCGGCGTTCACCAGGGCCACACCCATGACGAACTTGTTCGTGCCGCCCTTGTCCTCCTCGATCATCACGACCTTGCCGTCGGCGAGGGCCGCGGCCTGCTTTTCGTTCATGTCCGGCAGCGTCGGGACGGTGACGGCGAGGACGGCGATCAGGGGGGCGAGGGCGAAGGACATGGCGACGAACTCCTGTGGCGGAGGCATTTACCACGGCGGAGACGTCTAGGGTGCGTCACGTGCGCGCCCTCCTGTTCAGCCTCGGCCTGCTCCTGGTCGGACCGGTCGCCTCCGCGGCGGAGGTCGTGGACCCGGGCGAAGAGACGAAGAAGCCGCCCGCCGGCCCCGCCCCCAACGCGGGGACGCCCGACCGCCCGGTCACCGTCGGCATCCTCCCCTCGTTCGCGTTCAACCTCGACGACGGCATCGGCCTCGGCGCCTGGGGCGACGTGCGGGGGGACGCCCTGGAGGGCGAGGCCCGGCGCCATCGCTGGAACATGGGCCTGAACCTCAAGCTCTGGCTGAAGGTCCGGCAGGTCGGCTGGCAGATCCAGGTCGGGCTCTCGACGTTCCCCGACGCGTCCGGCGACCGGGAGGTCCAGGTCTCGGTGACGACCCTGGGCCGCCCCCGGGACTGGTGGTTCGGGCTCGGCATGGACGCCGCGCGCGACCGCCGCTTCGTCCAGGAGGACGACCCCGTCCCGGACCTGCGGCATCGCTTCGGGCTGTACCGCGGGCGGATCTCCGGACACGTGTTTCAACGGCTGGCGGGGCCGCTCTCGGCGTTCGTGGGCGGCAAGTTCAGCCATCACGCCGTGCAGGTGACCCCGGACACGCTGCTGTCCGAGACCGTCGACCAGCACCGGGGCACCACGGGGGGCCCGACCTTCAGCGTGGACGTGGGCCTGCGGGTGGACGCCCGGGACGCCCGCGTGGACCCGACGTCCGGGGGCTACCTCGTCGCGCTGGCCCAAGCGAACCTCGGGCCCGGCGACCCGTGGACGCGGCTGCTGTTCGACCTGCGGGGGTTCCTGCCGATCGCCGACGCGAAGCTGGTCCTCGCGGCGGAGGCGCTGGTGCAGGCAGCCCTCGGCGACGTGCCCTTCTACGAGCAGAGCGTGCTCGCGGGGTGGGACGCCAACGAGCGATCGGTCACCGGGGTGCTCGGGCTGCGCGCCATGGATCGCGGCCGCCTGCGCGGACCCCTCGGCGCCCTCGGGCACGTGGAGGTGCGGGTCCGCCCGCCCGGGTTCCGGCTGTTCCCGAAGCTGTTCGTGCGCCTCGCGCCGGCGGCGTGGGTGGACGTCGCGCGGGTGGACGAGCTCGATCGCGCGCCCGTGGACGCCTTGCCCCTCCAGCCGAGCTTCGGCGGCGGGGTGCGGCTGTTCGTCAACGAGGTCTCGAGCGCGCGGCTCGACATCGGCACGGGCCCGGAGCGTATCCTGGACGCGGACGGCGAGCGGACTCGATGGACCTTCGGGATCTACGGCAACGTCGGCCACGCGTTCTGACCGGGGAGCTCCCACGGGGTCATGGCCGGTAGGCTGGGTGCATGAGAGTCCTCACCCTCGCGGTCGCGCTCCTGCTGTTCGCCGTCCCCGCGTGGGCCCTCGAGGACGGGGACAAGGTGGAGGTGGACGGGCGCACTTGGACGGTCGACACCTGGAGCGGACGCTGGAAGGCGCCCGACATGCCCGAGACGACGTCGGGGTTCGTGGTAGTGACCGTCGTGGACGCCCGCGACACGCGCGGGTTTCCGCAGAACGCCGTCGCGGCGTCCGAGACCACCGGGGAGTACGGGAAGAAGCGCGAGGTGCTGATCCCCAAGGCGGGGTCGGTCGCCGATCTCTTCGGGGAGCTCGTCCAGGACGCCCTGCGCGCCCGCGGCCTCCGGTCCGGGCGAGGCGACGCCGCGGCGAACCCGCGGGTCGAGGTCGTGGTGGAGGACTTCTGGCTCCAGGGGGCCGACCGGACCAACCCGCAGGCCACCGCGGTGGCCACGCTGAAGTTCTTTCCCGCGGGCGGCACCGAGCCCGTCGACTACGTGCGGCTCCACGGGATCGGGGAGGGCGGCTTCTTCTGGTACAAGCGCCTGGGGAAGGCCCTCACCCAGGTCCTCGGCCAAGCGATGACGGCCATCGACGCCCCCGCGGTGCGCGCCGCCCTGTTCAGAAAGTAGCGTTCATCGTGACGTGCAGCGCGAGCTCCTCGTCCTCGATGTCGAAGCCCCCCAGGGGCTCGAACTCCACGTAGACGCCCGCCGGCTCGCCCTCCGGCGTCTCGCCGACGAAGAACTCGATCACGACGTCGGTCTGCGCGGTCCGGGTCGGGGCCGTGACGTTCACGGAGCCGTCGCCGCCGCTGCCTGAGGTCGTGATCGAGTACTGCGCGAAGCCGGACACCGGGTTGAGGTCGGGAGGTGGGTTCCCCACGGGCGCGCAGCCGTTGGTGGTGAAGTTCCACGTGTCGGGGGCGGCCGCTTCTCCGGTGACCGAGCATCGGCCGAGGGCCATGACGGCGCCCCCGGGCGTGACCAGCGACAGCCCGACGCTCCCGAGGTCCTGTGGCCCCGCGTCGTCGTCGTCCACGGCGTCGTCGTCGTCCACCGCGTCGTCGTCGTCCACCGCCGCGGAGTCGTCGTCGTCCACCACGTCGTCGTCGTCGTCGCCCCCGGTCGGGGTGGGGCACGCGGGCGCCAGGAACCACACGGCGAGGAGAGCCGGACCGAACAGGATCGGGGAGATGCGCACGTCGTCACGCTAGCAGGGTGCTGAGGAGGCGCCCGCCTCGACC
>CAZUHI010000051.1:0-47277 GCA_964620495.1 uncultured Rickettsiales bacterium
CTGTGGCGTCGTCGTCGTCTGTGGCGTCGTCGTCGTCTGTGGCGTCGTCGTCGTCACCCTGGCAGGGGGGAGCCCCCGCGCAGTCGCCGTCGTCGCAGTCGAACAGGCCGTCCGTGTCGTTGTCGGCCTCGTCCGAGCACTCGCCGGCGTCGTCGCCTTCGAGCTCCTGACACGTGTTGGCCAAGAGCACACACATGCTCGCCGCCAGAGCAGTCTTCAGATAGCCGCGCATGTCACCACCTCTCGGGGCCGGAGTCCTCCGACCCGCCGTGCCTCACTCTAGGGCGGACGGGGCCTGCGGGCGCGGGGAAAGCCGGATCAGGTCGCGGCGGTGCGGCGCTTGAGGATGCGCGCGGTCACCCGGGAGACGGGCGTGGCCTTGCCGCGCATCTGCTTGGCGGCCTCTTCGGGGCCCATGCGCAGGGCGCGGCTCTTGCGCGCCAGGGAGTACTGCAGCATCTCGGCGAACCGCCAGCCGAGGTACTTGGCCCGACGGTCGTAGCCCTTGGTGAGGCCGTTGAAGATGCGGGGCGCGAAGAACACGGCGGCGTCCACCCCCGCGACGTTGGGGATGTTCCCCAGCTTCATGTGGTTGCCCGACTGGACGAGCCACAGGAAGAAGGCCTTCGGCATGATCGGCCGCAGCCCGTACATCATGAAGTAGGGCCGCCACTCCGTTTCGTAGCCGTGGCCCTTGAACATGAGCGAGTTCATGAAGCCGTGGGCGGCGTCGTCCTCGTCCTGCTCGCTGATGATGCCGCGCTCGATCGCGATCTTCGTCATCCGCGTCTTCGGCAGGTAGGCCAGCGGCAGCGGCTTCACGACGTTCGGGCCGGCGTCCGTGTAGAAGAGCAGCGCTTCGTCCTGGTCCTTGAACGTCTCCCCGGGCGTGCCGAGGATGTGGTCGCAGGTGACGAAGATGCCGTTCTTCCGCAGGCGGCGGATGGCGTTGAAGATGTCGACGTTCTTCTCGTGCCGCTCCATCGTCTCGCGGCGCGACTCCTCGGACAGGGACTGCACGCCCATGATCACGCTGCGGCAGCCCGAGTCGCCGAGCAGCTCGGCCATGTACTCCGTGACCAGCAGCGGGTAGGTGATGCACGAATAGGGGAGGCCGATCTCCTCCTTGTAGAGGGGAGCGAACTCCTCGAGCCAGCGCGTGCGCACCGGGAAGATGTCGTCGTGGAACAGCACCGACTGCATCTGCGGGTACTTGGCCTTCGCGGCCTTGAGCTCGGCGATGACGTGCTGCGGCGAGCGCACCCGCACGCGCATGTTCCCCACGATGTCGTGCACCGCGTTGTAGAAGCAGAAGGTGCAGTTGTAGGGGCAGCCGCGGCTGATCGTGGTCATGTACTCGGTGCCCAGGACGGGCAGCTTGTCGTAGTACAAGTCCTTGTCGTAGAAGGGGAAATCGTCCAGCTTCGCGTGGTCCGGTCGCAGCTCGTTGCGGTGCACCGTGCCGTTGGGCTCGCGCTTCCAGATCCCCTTGATCGCGCTGTCGTCGCCGGACGTCTTGCCGTCGAGGATGTCGCACAGCTCGACCAGGCTGAACTCGGCCTCGCCGACGGCGATGTAGTCCACCTCCGGCCGCTCGGCGATGACCTCCGGGCACATCGTGGCGTGGATTCCGCCGAAGATGATCGGCAGCCCCGGGCGTCGCTTCTTGAGCTCGCCCGCGATCTTCAGCGCCCAGTGGTAGCCGTTGATCTCCACCGGGAACCCGACCATGTCGGGGCCCTCGGCGAGGATGTCCTCGACCACCAGGTCGTCGTTGCTGAGGAACTCGATGAGCCGCGGGTTCTTGATCGCGCCGGTGGCGAACAGGTTCGGCTCGAAGACGAGCCCGGTCGTGTGACCGGCCTGCTTCAGCACGGCGCTGAGGGTCTGCACCCCCAGCATCTCCGTGAGCTGATTTACAAAAACCACCTTCATTGCAGTCAGCCTACTTCACGTTTGCGACGGTCGCAGGCTGAACGCAAGCGCCCTCAGGCGCGCGCAGCGGAGCGAAGCGAAGCGGAGTCTCAAGGGGCACTGCGGGGCCCCCGGCGAGGAATCGGCGGATGCGAAGCGAGCCGATTCATCGAGAGGGGTGCTACCGGATGACCGCCTTGGCGTCCTCGGGGTTCGTCGCCTGGTACTTCGGGTGCTCTTCGATGGGGAAGAGCGGCGCGTCGTGGTGGATGATCGGCTCGATGTACTCGGTGTAGAAGGTCTCGTCGTTGGAGGCGATGCAGCGGGCCCGAGTCTCCTGGAAGTACTCGAAGTTCTGCATGCGCGCCCAGATCGTGTTGATCGCTTCCTTCTTCACGTTGCCGAAGTTCAGGTGGATGAACGCGCAGGGGACCACGTCGCCGGAGGCGCTCATGTACATGCGCTCCAGGCCCGGTCGGCAGCCGTTCTCCTTGTAGTTGGACTTGCCCTCCCAGACGACCCACGGGAGCTTCATCGCCTTGTCGAACTCGGCGTAGTCCTCGGTGGTCATGCGCACGTCGCCGTTCTCTTCCCACTTGCCCGTGGTGCAGGGCTGGACGAAGTTGACGGTGACGTCCTTGTCGCGGGCGAGGCGGACCATCTCCCAGAGCGTGCCGTCGAGCACCTTCTGGTGGGTCATCGTGCAGTTGAGGATGACCGGGATGTCGTACTTGTGGCAGTTCTCGATGGCGGCCATCACGGCGTCGTAGCAGCCGGGCACGTTCAGCAGCGCGTCGTGGACCTCCGGCTGGTGGCTGTGGAGGCTGATCATCACGATGTAGATGCCGGCGTCCTTGAGCTTCTTGACGTTCTCTTCGTCCGCCAGGCGCATGCCGTTGGTCTGGACGTTCACCACGCCGCGGTGAGCCGGGACCATCTTGATGATGTCGTAGACGTCCGGGTTGAGCATCGGCTCGCCGCCCGTGAGGTTCACCGACACGGCGCCCGCGCGGAGGAACCCGTCGATCGCGCGCTGGTACTCGTCCAGCGTCAGCTGATCGTCGAGGCGCGAGGTCTCTTCCATCATGTGGTCGGCCGAGCAGTGATCGCAGGCGGCGTTGCAGCCGGACTCGACCGAGATCGACGCCGTACGCAGCACCTCCTGGCCCATCTGCATGCGCGCGTAGTTCATCGCGAGCTTCGGAATGAGCGCCGGCTTCCGCTTGAGCACGGAGCCGAGGTGATTGCGGACGAGACCGACGAGCTGCCGGGCGGTGGTGAGGGAGTCGGTGGTGATGCCGGTCATCCAGAGATCCTCTTCCGAAGCGCGTTCCAAGAAACGCCTGAAACGGGGCCAGTCATCAAGCTAGCACGCGTTTCGAGGACCAGCGACTTCGGTGTTGCGCGACCTGCGATCCCGGCCGGGTGTCTGATCGGCGAAGGGTTCCGAGCGGCGCTTCGGCGAATAGCTTGCAGGGCACGAAACCACTCGCTCCGGAGCCCTCGATGCGTCTCTTCCTCTCCTCCCTCGTCTCCCTGGCCGTGCTCGTGTCCGCCGCCGCGCCGGCCGACGCCGCGTTCATCCGCCGCGGCAAGATCAAGCTGAAGAACACCACGGGCTACAAGGTCGTGGTGGTCGTGGGCGACGACACCAGCAACGACAGCTCGGACGATCCGGCGACGGTCGAGGTCGACTTCCCCACCGTCTCGGGCGGGTCGATCCCCGGCCAGACGATGAACAACGGCAAGCGCCGCCGCGCGCACTTCCAGGACAGCTTCATCGACAACTTCCCGCAGTCCGCGGAGATCTTCATGGACCTGGGCGACGGCACGACGCTGTCGGCGCCCATCGAGGGGCTCGAGGTCGTCGCGGAGCGGACGGAGTCCACGGTCGTCCTCGGCGACGGCTACAAGGCCACCGTCCGTCGCTTCGTCAACCCGAACACGGGGCCGCTCGAGGACTGCATCGAGGAGGATGTCTGCCTCACCCGTTGGCGGGTGATCGTCACCCACCAGGACAAGTTCTGGGACCCCGCGGAGATCGCCGCGGTGCGGGTGGGCGTGGGCTCCGCTGCCGACGATCTCCCCCTGATCCTCGTGACCACGCGGTTCACGAAGAACATCCCCGAGAGCGCGATGCCCGCAGGCTTCGACTCGGGCTCCTCCTACACGATGGCCACCACGGTGAAGGACGGGCTCGGCAACGTCCTGGACTCGTCCACGCAGACCCTGACCGTCGGCGACGTCGATCCGATCGGCCCCGACATCGAGCGGGCCCGCGTCTCCACGGCCCCCGACGGCGACGTCCGGGTAGTGGCCTGGACGGACGGCTTCGACGCCGGCTCGGGCTCGGTGCAGGCGGTCCTCACCGACGACGGGGGCAGCGTGCTCCTCGACACCCTCGACGACATGGCGACCGGAACGATCCGACTGTTCGAATACACGACGCTCACCTTCGACGATCCCGACCTCGCGGCGGACGAGGTCTACGAGGGCACGATCGACGCGAAGGACGCCGCCGGCAACGCCCTGGGCTCGTCCGACTTCGAGATCGTCGTCGAGGGCCTGGATCCCTACGACCTGGGCACGAACCCCGACGGGACCGAGTTCGCCGTCACCATCGACGGGGTCGAGACCAAGGGGCTGATCGCCATCGCCCGGACGGACGCCACGAACTTCACGCTCTCGGTCGCCATCGCCGCCGAGGCCGTGGAGAGCGTCGAGGTCAACATCTTCACGGTCACGGGCCCGACGCCGGACCCGGAGAACCTCGAGTTCGCGCCCTTCGACGAGTGGAAGCGATGGGCCACCGAGGGCGACGCGGGCAGCGGGACCCTGGCCGGCGGCGGCTCGGCTTCGCTCGAGATGGTGCTGCTCGACGACGCCGACCAGGTCCTGGGCCTCGACATCAGCAACGTCTCCGACCTCCCGGACGTCGCCTTCAAGAAGCGCCCCGGCGCGCCCAAGGGCCGCCTGCGCTCCGCGAAGGTCCGCGCCATCCTCGATCCCATCGACTGGGACGCGTCCGGCACCGGGACGGGCAGCGGCACGGGTTCGACGTCGACCACCGACGCCGCGGCCTCGGGCCTGACGTCCTCGGACCCCGCGGGCAGCGGGACCACCTCGGGGGTGGACGCCAACATCGGCACCTCCGGCGGCTTCGACGCGTCGGCGTCCGCGGGCTTCGGGGCCAGCGCCTCCGCGGGCTTCGGAGCCAGCGCGTCCGCGGGCGCCTCGACGCCCTAGCCCCGAGTCACCAGGTGTCCTGCCGGTCGATGTAGAGCAGTCCTCCCGCGAGGATGAAGATCAGCAGCCCCCCGAACGCGAGCAGCTCCCCGTCGTCCTTCAGGGCGTCGGGGGTCGCTGCGAGATCGAGGACGCGGTGGTCCTCGCGGGGCTGAGGGACCGGGCTCCCGGCGAAGACAGCGCGAGCCTCCCCCGGCAGCCCGGTGGGTTTCAAGGCTCCCTCGAGGACCCAGGGGGGCTGCTTCTCTCCATACGGGAGGAGCAGTCCCTCGTCCTCTCCCTGCACCTCGATGAAGAGCGCGATCGGCCCGCCGTCCCAGTCCGCCGAGACGAACGGGAGCAGGAAGATTCGGTCGTCACCGTCGATGTCGACGGCGAGGTCGTAGACGGGGTTCCCCTCCACCGTCCCCCACTTCGCCCCGGGCTCTTCGCCCCGCTCCAAGGCCGCCACGTCGATCACGCCGGCCTCGCCGAGCGCGGCTCCTCCGGCCCACTCCAGGCCGCCCGCCAGCATGAGACCGAACCCCACGACCGCCCACGGCATCAGCCGGGGGTATCGCTCGAGGAACTCGGAGAAGGCGCGCAGCCGAGCGCCGAGCGGGCCTTCGCCGTGGCGATTCATGTGGCGTCGCAGCACCCACTCCAAGGCGAGCAGGGGGACCCCGGCCACGAGGTAGGTCAGCACCCCGACCACCACGGGGTAGTAGTGGTCCGACGCCGCGAGCCAGCGCTCGGCGATCCATCGGTACGGGCCGGTGAAGGTCCACCACCACGCGCCCGTGAGCGCGGCGGCGCTCAGCCCGACCACCACCCGGACGGGGTGGTTGCGGTCGTACTCGGGGTCGGTCACGGTCCGGTGTGTTCGGCGTGCAGGGCGACCAGGCGCCTCCGGATCTCGTCCCGGGCGACGCGGAAGTGCCCCAGGCGTTCCTCGTCGGTCAGGTCCTCGTGCTTGCGATCGGGGTCCTGCAGCGGCCAGTGCAGCCGCTCGGCGTCGCCCAGGAAGGCCGGGCAGACCTCCTCCGCGCACAGCGTGATGACGAGGTCGACGGAGGCGGGGTCCACGTCGTCCACGGACGTGCTCGAGTGACTCGCCAGATCGATGCCCAGCTCGGCCATCGCGCGAATCGCGAACGGATTGACGCGGGTGGGCGACGAGCCCGCGGACTGGACCGTGGCGTGGGCCCCGAACACGTCGCGGGCGAGGCCTTCGGCCATCTGGGAGCGGGCCGAGTTGGCCACGCAGAGGAACAGGATGCGGAGGGGTCGGGTCACGTCGTCACTCCCCGGGGGCGTTGATGACCTCGCCCTCCCATGTGCGGGCGTAGGTGCCGGTCACGATCTCCTGGACCGTGTTGTTGTTGTACGGCATCGGAAGATAGAGCGCGTCCTCACGCCAGCCGTCGACTCCAGAGCCCCAGACGGCGCCGTGGCCGTACTGCGACTGGTCGTCCGCCCAGGAGTGGTAGACGCGCGACGTGCCGTCGGGGTCGATGCGGAACAGGCGCGAAGAGCGGAAGTCGACCACGTAGATCCAGCCGCAGTTGTCCACGGCCACTCCGTCGTGCCACCCGCGGCTCCCGTTGCCCAGATCGAACGCGAACGGCTTGGGTTCGTCCGCCTGCTCGAAGGTCGCGTCGAGGTCGACCACGCCGAACGTCCCGTCGCCGATGAGGCCGGTGTACAGGCGGGAGAAGTCCCCGCTGAAGTCCGCGCTGTGGGGCGGGAAGGGGATGTCCCAGGCGCCGAGGGGGTCCTGGAGGCCCGTGGCGACGTCGACGCGCGTGACGATCTCGTTGTTGATCGCCCACAGGCGGTCGTCCGGTCCCCACACGAGCCCGTAGGCGTTGAGGTCGGTGGTGATCACGTCCGTGCCGCCGCCCGGGGTGACGCGGAGGAGCGTGTGGTCGCGACTGTTGGCCGCGGCGAGGTCGCCGTCGGGCATGCGGACGATCTGCTCGAGCCGGGGGAGGCCCGGGACGAACACCTCCGAGGTGCCGTCGTACCGGGCGCGGATCATGGCGCCCGCGGACCAGCCGTAGATCCAGCCGGCGTCGTCGAAGGCGAGGCCGTGGTAGCCGCGGGCGCCGTCGAGCACCCGCTGGGAGGCGGGCTGGTCGGCGACCTCTCCGCAGTCGAACGGGGGCGGGCTCGTGTCGTCGTCGTCCGGCGCGGCGCTGTCGTCGTCGTCGAGCGCCGCGGAGTCGTCGTCGTCCGTGGGGCCGGGGACCGGGTCGCCGATGATCCCGCCCGTGCTCGTGCAGGCGGCGAGGCCCGCGACCCAGGAGAGCGCGACCAGCCCCGGTTGCTTCAACGCGTGCCCGGCAGCCCCGCGGTCTCCACCTGGTAGCGCAGGATCGAGCGCAGGTAGTTCAGGTACAGCTTCGGGCGGATGTCCCGGTCGGTGAGGAGGCCGGTGACCAGTCGCGGGAAGATGATGATGTTGCCCAGGCCGGGCAGCCCGCCGATGGGGGCGAGCTTCTTGTGCAGGCCCGCGTCGACCATCGCCTTGCGGCCCCGGGTTCCCAGCATGGGGAACAGCGCGTAGGCGAGGTTGTAGGGGCGGTAGTCGTTGCCGGAGAGCTCGCCCTGGAACATGAAGTGGTCCCACTTGCCCTCTTCGTTCTTCTGCAGCTCCTCCTCGCCCACGTTCTCGACGCTCTCCTTGCGCTTGCTGAGGTCCGTGCCCGGGAAGTACGACATGAAGAAGGGCTTCACGACGTCCGGACCGATGTCGGAGTAGAAGCGCAGGGCCTCCTCCTGGTCCTCCATCGACTCGCCGGGGATGCCGAAGATGTGGTCCAGGAGGACGAAGATCCCCCACTTCTTGAGGCGCTTCACGGCCACCGCGATCTCGTCCGACGACTCGGTGCGGTTGATGACGTCGGCCGATCGCGACGACTCGTTGACCGTCTGGGCGCCCATGATCACGTACTTGCAGCCCATCTCGCCGAGGAGATCGGCCGTCTCTTCGCGCATGAGCTGGGGGTGGGTGATGCAGGAGAAGGGGAGCCCGATGTGCTCCTTGTAGAGCGGGGCGAACTCCTTCAGCCACTTGAGCGACGTGGGGAAGATGTCGTCGTGGAAGACGACGTACCGCATGTCGTACTTCTCCTTCGCCTCGATCAGCTCGCCGAGCACGTGCTCGGGGCTGCGGGCGCGGACGAAGCCGTTGCGGCCGTAGATGTCGTACAGCGTGGTGTAGAAGCAGAAGGAGCAGGCCCAGTGGCAGCCGCGCGACGCCACGCACATGTACTCGCGCGACAGGCCGGGCATGGGGCCGTAGTAGAGGTCCTTGTCCGGGTAGGGGAGGCTGTCCAGGTCCTGGATCAGGGGACGCGGCTTGTTTTCGTGGACGGTGCCGTCCGGGTCCTTGACCCAGATGTTCGCGATGGAGCGGTGGTCTTCGCCCGCCTCGAGGGCGGCGACGAACTCCGGGATCGCGTGGTCGCCCTCGCCGATGCACAGGGCGTCCACCCCGTCGCGGCCGATGCACTCCTCGGGCGTGGACGTGGTGTGGAAGCCGCCGTGCACGCACCAGATCGACGGTCGATCTTGTTTCACGCGCGCGCCTACGCGTGAGCACCAGTCGAAGCTGTTGATCTCGCTCGGGAAAAGCACGACGTCCGGGTTCGCGTCCAGGACCCGCCGAGCCGTCCGATCGACCGAGTCCACGCGCCGCTTCAGCGCCTCGGGGAGGGCGCGGACGAACCCCGCGGTCAGGATGTCCGGCTCGAAGACGAGCTCGACCGTGTGCCCCGCCTGCTTGAGCATGGCGGAGACGATCTCGATGCCCAGATACTCGGTGAGGCGGTTGCAGACGACGACGTGCACGCCGGGAGGATAGCCCGCGGATCGGGCGCCTGCGGGCGGAGGGGCGGTGGGGGAGGAAGTCGGCGGGGCTGCCGTGGGCGCTCATGTCGACAAAACGTCTCGGTTTCGGCGTGAGGGGCCGCACGTGGGCGTGAATCCGAGACGTTTTGTCGAAGCAGGGGGGGAGCGAAGCGACGGGAACCTCCGGACGTCGCGGGGGGCGCGGAGGCGGACGTCGGCGAGGCAGAGGAGGGCCGCGCGGAGCTCCGCCTCCGTGGTCGTGCGGGCCCACGTCTGGGCGGTGGAGTAGCGCGCTCCCGTCACCGTGAGGGCCACCCGCCAGCGGATGCGGACGGCGCGCGCCAGGGCGTGAAAGAGACGACGGGCCCGCTTGCGCCCCCGGGCGTCGGCGGGATCGGTCCACCGCGCGGCCGCGCACGCGGCCTCCTCCAGGGCGTCGAGGGATCCGTCGACCGTCGGCACGACGCGTGGCATCGCGGTGCCGTCGACCCGCGTCGTGGGATCGCTGGAGACGTAGCGGTGGTGGCGCGCCGCGAAGCCCTCGGCCCTCTCCCCGAGCGCCGCTGCGAGTCGGTCCGACGTCACCCAGGGATCGGCGACGGCTCCGACGACGTCCCGGTGGGTCGACCACAACCAGGCGAGCGGATCCCGCGCCAGCGCCGACCGGCAGGGGTTCAGGGAGACGTAGCGGATCTGGCGCCGCAGGTGCTTGCGGTCCGGGACGACGCGCGGGGGCGGCACCGTCCACGCGCCGGGACCCGAGCGTCGGCCCCCGGGCCCGAACCGCGCGCGGTGTCTGCCCAGGATGCACGCGAGGGTGCGGCGGGCCGCCGCGGGGTCGTCCGCCTCGGTGATGAGGTGCAGGTGGTCGGGCATGAGCGTGGCCGCGTAGGCCTCGGGGAAGGCGCGACGGAGCGAGCGCCAGAGCGCGGCGGCTCCTTCACGGAGCGGAGGGCTGCCCCAGGCGAGGCGAGCGACGAGGTGAATGATCATGGCGCCCTGTGCAGCACGAGGCGTGCCGGCTTCGCGATCGACGTGCGTCGCCGCATCGGCCTGTTGGAGAGTGTCCATGAGTGTCCGGGAGTGTCTCGATCTCCCCGGACACTCATGGACACTCCCGGACACCGGCAGGCCCGGCTCCGTGGGCGCTCAACTCGACAAAACGTCTCGGTTTCGGCGTGAGGGGCCGCACGTGGTCGTGATTCCGAGACGTTTTGTCGAATCAGGGGGGGAGGGCGGCGCGGAGGGGAGGGCGACGAGGGGGAGAGGGCGGCGCGGAGGGGGAGGGCGGCGCGGAGGGCGGAGCTCCCAGAACGACGAAAGGGAGCCGCTCGGGCTCCCCTGTCGGGATGGAATGGCGCACCCGGCAGGATTCGAACCTGCGACCCCCGGATTCGTAGTCCGGTGCTCTATCCAGCTGAGCCACGGGTGCGTGTTCCACGGCCTGCCCCGGAGGGCGGCGCGTACTGTAAGGGGGCCCGTTTCCACGGTCAAGCAGGCCGCGGAATGCGGCGCCGCCTCCCGGTGTCGATGGGGCCTCCTCGTTCATTCGTGACCCCGGAAAGGACCTTTGTTACAGTCCGTCGCCGCTCGGCTCGAGAATGCCGCTGCCGCCATCATCCAGAGGCTCAACATGATTCGTATCCCCACCCTGCGCTCCGGCGCGACCCTCTCCGCCCTCCTCCTCGCCGGCCTGCTCGTGGCCTGCGGGGGCGACGCCGGCACCACCTCTTCCGCCGCTCCCTCGGGGGTGAAGACGGCCACCGCCGCCCCGGCGACCGCCGCGTCCTCGGGCGACGTCATCCCCACCCCCGCGGGCAACGCCGCCCTCGTGAACGGCGAGCCGGTCACCTACGCCCAGGTCGACGAGGCCGCCGCCGCGCAGCTCACGCGCTTCAAGACCGAGGTCTACAACGCGCGAAAGGGCGCGCTGAACAAGCTCATCGACGACCAGCTCATCGAGGCCGCCGCCAAGGCCGCGGGGCAGGACGTCGAGGCCTGGGTCAAGGCCGAGATCGACGAGAAGGTGAAGACGCCGACCGACGAGGACGGCCAGGCCTTCTGGGAGAAGAACCCCCGCTCGCGCAACATCCCCTACGAGCGCGTGCAGGAGAAGGTGCTCGAGCACCTCGCCGGGCAGGCCAAGGGCGAGCGTCGCGCCGAGGTCGTCGACGGCCTGCGCAAGAACGCGGGCGTCGAGGTCTACCTCGAGCCGCTCCGCTTCGACGTCGCCATCGCCGACGGCGACCACGGCAAGGGCGGCGGCAAGGACGCCCCCATCCAGATCGTCGAGTTCTCGGACTTCCAGTGCGGCTTCTGCAACAAGGTCCTGTCCTCCCTCAAGGAGGTCGAGGCCGCGTACGGCGACAAGGTCAACGTGACCTTCAAGCACTTCCCGCTGGGCTTCCACAAGGACGCCCCGAAGGCCTCCGAGGCGTCCCTCTGCGCGGGCGACCAGGGCAAGTTCTGGGAGATGCACGACGCGCTGTTCGAGAACCAGAAGGCGCTCGGCATCGACAAGCTGCCCGGCTACGCCGAGGGCATCGGCCTGGACATGGCCAAGTTCCAGTCCTGCCTCGACGGCGGCACGTACACCGAACAGGTCGCGGCCGACATGGCCGCGGGCTCCGCCGCTGGCGTCTCGGGCACCCCCGCCTTCTTCATCAACGGTCGATTCGTCAACGGCGCGCTCCCCTTCGAGGCCTTCAAGGAGGTCATCGACGAGGAGCTGCAGGCCAAGAACCTGCTCTGAGCCGCTGGTAGATTGGGCTGGGGGGTACCGGCTCGGGGGGAGAAGGCGGTCTCTTCGGCATGCCCGATGGACCAAAAACCGAGGTCATTCCGCGCGTCCGTCGGCCGCGGCGCGACGACGCGGATCTGACCGGCACGCTGTCGGTCCTCGAAGGGCCCGACGTCGGCGCGTTCTACGTCCTGCAGAGGGACGTCTCCTTCACGATGGGGCGCTCGGAGGACTGCGAGGGCAGCTTCCCGCACACGTCCGTGTCCCGCCGCCACGCCGTCCTGGACATCCTCTTCAAGGATGAGCGCCTGCGCGCGCGGCTCCGGGATCTGGGCTCCACCAACGGGGTGCGCGTCAACCGCCGCCCCGCCGACGAGCATTGGCTCGCGTCCGGCGACAAGCTCCGCCTGGGGCGGGTCCTCCTCCGCTTCGAGTGGATGAACGAGGAGGAGGTCGCGTACCACAAGCGGCTCGCGGAGAGCCATCGAGTGGCCCAGCGAGACCCGCTGAGCGGCCTGTACACGCGTGCGTTCCTCGACGACCGGCTCCCCAAGCTGATCATCGAAGCGGACGAAGAGTTCCGGCCGCTCAGCTGCATCCTCCTGGACCTGGACCGCTTCAAGGCGATCAACGACGAGTTCGGCCACCTCATCGGCGACGGCGTGATCCGTCGGGTGGCCCGCGTCGCTTGGCAGACGCTCCGGCGCGCCGACTTCGCCATCCGCTACGGCGGGGAGGAGATGCTGTTCATCCTCCCGGACGTCAACCTCGAGGGCGCCCTCGAGATCGCCGAGCAGCTGCGCGAGTCCGTGGCCCGCGATCCCTTCAGCGAGCTGGACGCCGCCGTGAGGGTCACCGCCTCGCTGGGCGTGTCCGAGCGCGGCACGGGCGAGTCGGCGAAGCGGTGGATCGGCCGCACGGACCAGGCGCTGTACGACGCGAAGCGCGGGGGTCGCAACCGGGTGGTCCAGGCCCCGCACTACCTGGGGGACCTGCCCGATCCGGACTCCACGGGCGACGACCTCGCGAAGGAGACCGTGCGCGACGTGGGCGTCGTGTCGGTCGAAGACGAGGGCGAGCGGGCCGTGGGTGAGATCCACTCGTCGGGCCCCATGGACACGGTCGACACCGATCTCCCCTGAGCGGCGACCTCTCTACGCACCCCCCCTCGCCGCGTCGAACACCGCGATCCACTCGAGGTGCGGCGTCTGGGGGAGCATGTCCGCGGGGGTGAGCGACGTCGGCGTGAGCCCCGCAGCCTCCAGCACCGCGGCGTCCCGGGCGAGGCTGGTGGTGCTGCACGAGACGTAGACGACCCGCCGCGGTGCGAGGGCCAGCGCGGCCTCGAGGTCCTCGGGGCGGCAGCCGGAGCGCGGGGGATCGAGGATCAACGTGGCGTCCGGCTGCCCGTGTGCTCCGAGGAGGGCCGCGGGCGTGCCCGGGTGGAATCGAGCATCCACCCCCGCCGCGATCGCGTCGACTCGGGCGGATTCGATGGACGCAGCGGCCACGTCGACGCCGGTGAGGGGCCTCCCCGAGGCGGCCGCGGCGGTGATCCCGAGGACGCCGCCCCCGCAGTAGAGGTCGATGAGTGAGGCCGCGCCGTCGCACGCCTCCGCCACCCGCGCCGCGAGGGCGTCGAGCACCTCCGGGTTCACCTGGAAGAAGCCCAGCGGCGTCACCGTGAAGGCGCGGCCTTGGACGGTCTCGACGACGGAGCGCGCTCCCGCCAGCAGCTTCGGCCGGCGCCGACCCACCACCGCGTCTCCCCGGCCGTCGTGCTCCTGAAGGAACGCGCCCGCCAGGATGCCCGCCTTGACCAGCCGCGCCCCGAGGGGCCTCAGCATGCGGCCCGGCTTGCGACCCGTGCCGACGAACGTGGCCAGGACCGCGCCGTCTCGGGTGCCTCGAAGGAGCACGGCGCGCAGGCCCGGGCGCCCGTCGGGGGCGACTCCCGGGGGAGTGGCCGCCAGGCTGCGGCCGATGAGGGGGCCGAGGACCTCTCGCAGGGATTCGTCCGCGGCGCGCAGGGCGGGCGCGAGGACGGCGCAGTCCGGCAGATCCACCACGTCGTTGGTGCCGCGCGCGAAGCCGCCGAGCCTCAGCCCCCCCTCGTCGACCGCCGGGAGCAGGATCGCCTTGGTGCGGTACCCGAACGCGGCGGGGGCGTCGATCCAGTCGGACCGGGGCGCGAGGGCGGCGGCCAGCGACCGGGGCAGGTGAGGGAGCGCCGACCTCACGCGGGCGTCGAGCCGGAGGGCTTCGTCGGCGTGCTGGAGGCCGCAGGCGCCGCAGACCGCGTGCAGGGGGCAGGGGGGCTCTCGCCGCGCGGGCCCGTCGGGGGCGGGGGCGAGGACGTCGACCACCTCGGCCCAGGCGACCGGCGCGCCCCGGCTCTCCCCCGTCACCCGGACGGCGACCCGCTCGCCGGGGATCGCTCCCTGCATGCGGATCTCCCGGCCTTCGTGCCGCGTGCGACATCGGCCGGCGTCGTCCCACGGGCCGGCCACCAGCACGAGGAGGTCGGAATCGCCGGCGGCGAGTGGGGACGGAGGCGGCGACATCGGGTGCTTGACGGGGTCTTGGCGGCTCCGTACCATACCGCGGCTCAGAGACCCGCCCGGCTTTTCGGACGGTCCGAGTCCGAACCGCGAGAGGGTTGATGGCTTCCGACGACGCGATTGAGATGGAAGGAACGGTGAAGGAGGTCTTCCCCGGAGGAACCTTCCGAGTCGAGACCGAGGACAATCACGTCATCCTCGCGCATCTGGGCGGCAAGATGCGGAAGTTCCGCATCCGCGTCCTCAAGGGCGACCGCGTCATCGTGGCGGTCTCCCCCTACGACCTCACCCGGGGTCGCATCACCTACCGTCAGCGCTGACCCCTCCCCCGGTCTGCTCTTTTTTCATCTCCGGCGCATCCGCCGGGAGAGGTCGTCATGACTGCCAAGCTGTTCATCGGAAACCTGCCGTACTCCTGCACTGAAGACGACCTGCGCGCGCTGTTCGAGCGCGCCCCGGCCGAGCCCGTGAGCGTCCGCGTCATCATGGATCGGACGACGGGCCTCTCCCGCGGCTACGGCTTCGTGGAGATGACCACCTTCGAAGAGGCCCAGCAGGCCCGCACGGCCCTCGCGGGCTCGTCCATCGGCTCGCGCAACGTCGTCATCGACCTCGCGAAGCCCAGCCAGTCGTCCCCCCGAGGCTGACTGGAGCATCGATCAGAGGGTCCCTCGGTCCCGACTGACTGATCGGTGCTCTGTCTCCGCCGTGGGCATCTAGGCGCCGCGGACTCGTCCGTGGACGCCCTTTCGTAGGAACTGCACTTCCACCGCGGTCGCGTCCGGAGCCACGGGCACCGTGACCCGAAAGCGATCCGGGTCCCCCGGCGCCGTGGCGCCTTGGTCCTCGGGCTCGGCCGTCACGGCGTCCGACCAGGGGCGGTCGGCGACCCGGAAGCGCGCCTGCAGATCCGCGGCGGCGGTCCATCGACCCAGCTCCCCGCGGAATGTCCACCCGTCGTGGGCGGGGGGAGGCGCCGTGTCGTCCAGGGTCGCCCACCGACTCATCATCACCACGCACAGGCCCACGCGGCCGCGCTCGACCGCCGCTCCGATGCCGATCTCGCCGACCTCCGGGCCGTCCAGGGACGCCCGCAGCAGGTCGCCCGCGCCCGCTCCGAGGACGCCGTCGAGCACCCGCGTCGCGTCCGCCACCGCCGCGTCGACGTCCCCCACGGCCTGCCACTGCGCGATCTCGCCCACGAGCTTCGGGTGGAGGCGGGTGCGTCTCGCCTCGAGAGTCTCGCCCTCCGGCGTGGTCTCCGAGTCGAAGTTGCGGGTCGCCATGTCGAAGGCGTGGTGGGCCGCGAGCTCGTCGAGCTCCGCCGTGCGCGTGGGGGCGGGGTCGTCGCCGATGCCTTGCACGTGGTCGGTGAGGGCGGCGTCGAGGGCGGCCGCGTCCGGGCCCTGCCACGCGGGGCTGCCCGACGGGGCGTTCTCCGGGTCGACGTGGAGGCCGAGATGCACTGCCCACGCGAGGACGGCGACGGAGAGCAGCACGACGATCAGGAGTCCGGTCATGGGTCCTTCCGGCCCCGGCGTTCCGCGGCGCGCAAAGGGGTATAGACTCTGGAAGATCGAGTCCGCATGAGCGACGAAGACTACATCGAACCCCTGATCGTCGAGTCGTCCGCGGTGTGCTGGACACTCTCCATGCTCCCGCGCCTCCCCGTGCGCGTGCTCATCCTCCGTCACGACGCGGTCGGCCGCGATCGAGAAGGCAAGACCGTGGCCCAGCGGGCCCTCCGCACCGCCGAAGAGCTCGGGGTGGGCGAAGCGGTCGTCGTGGAGGAGCGCGGGTGGTCGAACTGGCGGGCCCTCGAGCAGGACCCGCCCATGGAGCGCTTCGACATCGTGATGGTGCGCGCAGACGGGCTGCCTCCGGACCCGGCGGACGCGTTCGCGCCGGACCCGCGGTGCGCCGAGCTCCTCGGGGGCGTGCTCGAGGCCGTCACCGCGCGCTTCTGGACCCTCGATCTGGTGGTGTTTCCCGAGGTCGCCGAGGAGCAGGACCGTCGAGCTCACGGGCTGTGCATGCAGATCCTCGCGCGGGGGGGTGCCCCGTCCGTGCGTCTGCCGCCGAGCTGGGAGCTTCCTGCGCGCGACGAGTTCCTGGTCGCCTTGTTCGAGTACGCCCTGCACGACGCGCCGCTCCCCAACGCCACCGAGCGCGCGTGGGATCCGTCGCTGCCGCCCCCGGAGTTGTTCCTCCCCGAGGGTCGCCGGCACGGACTGGACCTCGCGCGCCTGCTCGAGGATCACCGCAGCCGCATCCAGGAGGTCGCCACGGCCCTCCGCATCTTCCAGCGCGAGGTGGAGGCGTCGCGCCCCGAGGACGAAGAGGCCGAGGAGCGGTGGGGCGCGGTGCGCGACACGATGACCGGGCGACAGGACGCGCTCGGCGGCATCCGCGCGGGCTGCGAGGAGATCGACCGCGACCGGGACCCCGCCGGGTGGAGTCGGCTCGCGGCCAACGTGGACGCCCTCCGCCGCCTGGAGGCGGCCGTCCAGGGCGACCGCGACCGCCTCGCCGCGATCGCCGCGTCGGGAGAAGCGCCCGCGTGACCGCGGTCGGTCGGGGTCCGGGGGGGCCGTGGGCGCCGGCGGTGGCCGCCTGCATCTTCCTCGCGTTGGGGTCGCTGGGGGCCGAGCCCGCGCCGGGGCCGGGGCCGTTCGGGATCGTCTACCGCGCCGTCGCCATGCCGACCGGCGGGACCGCTCACGTCATGCGGGTCGATCTGAAGCACGCCCGGATTCGCGTGCTCGACGCCCAGGACCACGGCGGCGAGCCGCTCACCGCCGAGCAGTTCGCCCGGGAGACGGGCGCGACGGCCGTCGTCAACGCCTCATTCTTCGACATCGACGGGTCGCCGATGGGCCTGCTGGTGGTGGACGGGGAGCGTCGTCAGAAGCTGCGCAAGGTCGACTGGGGTGTCTTCGCCGTGGACGACGACGGGGGCGTGCGCATCGTCCACACCGACGCCTGGGCGGGCGAGGACGGGGTCGCTCAGGCCGTCCAGTCCGGGCCGCGGCTCGTGGTCGCCGGGGAGGTGGTGGATCTGAAGCCGCAGGCGGCCGAGCGGACGGCGGTGTGTCGTCGGGCCGACGGCAAGGTGGACATCGTGGTCACCCGGCGCGCGGCGACGCTCGACGCCTTCGCCCGGTTCCTCCACGACGAGGGGTGCGTGGATGCCCTGAACCTCGACGGCGGCCCGAGCACCCAGCTGTTCCTGGGCCGCTCCGGCGTCAGCATCGACGAGCCCGGCGGCACGCCCGTCCCCATCGCGCTCGGGGTCTTCGTGGAGGGGGCCGCCGAGATCAAGCCCGCCAAGCGGGGCTGCGCCGGTGACTGACCCCCACCGCTCGGACCTGCGACCGGGCACCGTCATCGCGAACCGGTACGTCGTCGGCGAAGAACTCGGCGCGGGCGCGATGGGGTCCGTGCACATCGCCAAGCAGACGGCCCTGGACCGGATGGTGGCGGTCAAGGTGCTCCGCACGGGCGGCCCGGTGACCGCGCGTGCCCGGCGGCGACTGCATCGGGAGGCCCGCGCCGTCGCTCGGATCTCCCACCCCAACGTGGTGCAGGTGCACGACTACGGGGTGATCGACGAGGAGCGGCCCTTCCTCGTGATGGAGCGCATCGAGGGCCCCACGGCGAGCGCGTGGTACCGCCAGGGCCCCACCCTGGACGACGTCCTGGACGCCACCGACGCAGCGCTCGCCGGGCTCGCGGCGGCCCACGCGGCGGGCGTCCTGCATCGCGATCTCAAGCCCGCGAACATGCTGGTGCGGGGCGGCGATCCGAAGCAGCTCGTCCTCGTCGACTTCGGCATCGCGGCCGTGCTGCGCGAACCGCGGGAGGGGGCCGCGGGGGAGCCCGAGATCGCCGCGACGCTCGGCGACGACTCCGCGCGCCTCACGCACCCCGGCACGGTCATGGGCACGCCGCTCTACATGTCGCCCGAGCAGGCGATGGGCGTGGACGCCGGGCCCGCGTCGGACGTGTACGCGATGGGCGTCATCCTCTACGAGTGGCTGCACGGCCGGCCGCCCTTCGAGGGGCCCGTGCGCGACGTCCTCTACGCCCACGTCCACCGCACCCTGCCCGAGGGCGCCGCGACGTACGACCTGCCCCCGGGGCTGCCCGAGATCCTGCGTCGCGCCCTGGCGAAGGACGTCGGCAACCGCTTTCCGGACGCGGGCACCATGCGACGCGCCCTGCAGCGGGTGCGGCGGACGGGGGCTCGATCGGCGGTCCCGGCGCGGCCTGCGGGGGTGCCCGCCACGGCCCCCGGGAGGGTGGGACCCGGCGCCGCCCCGCACCTGCCCGCGGAGCTCCCGTTCGCCGGCCGGGAGGCGGAGTTTCTGCGCCTCGTGCCCCTCGTGCAGCCCGCCGAGACCGGAGGGCGGATCGTCCTCGTGCGCGGCGCCCCGGGGGTGGGGAAGACCCGGTTGGTGCGCGAGGTGGTGGAGGCCGTGGCCCAGACGGGAGCGGCACGCGTCGGCGCCGCGGCGGCGCGTCCGAACGTGGGCCCTCACGCCGAGCTGCTCGCCGCCCTCGCCGAGCTCGACGGGGAGCCGGGGGAGCGCACGCTTCCCCCCGAGAGATCGACGCCGCCCGGCGAGATCGACGACCGCCTGGAGCGGCGCATGCGCGCGGCGACCCGGGAGGGCCCCGTGATCCTCCGCCTCGAGGACCTCGAGCACGCGGGGCAGGCGACCACGGCGTTCCTGGACCGGCTGGCGGGCGCGCAGACCCTCGACCCCTTCCCCCTCGTGGTGGTGGCGACGGTCGGGCCGGAGGGCGACGCGACCCCCGCTCTCGCCCTCCTGGCGCGCCACGCGGAGGTCGTGGAGTGGCTCGACCTGGACCGCATGACCGACGCGGGGATCGAGGAGCTCCTGGGGTGCGCGCTCGCCCTCAGCGACGAGGCCGCCCGTCGCCTCGCGGCTCCCTGCGGTGGCTCTCCGCTGCTCGCGGTCCAGCTCCTCCGTCACGTCGTGCGGGCGGGGCAGCTCGCGCCGGGGGACGCGGGCTGGGAGCTGCCCGACGACGCCCTCGCCGATCTCGGCGCGTCCGCTTCGCTGGAGCACCTCCTTCGCCTGCGGCTCGAGGCCCTCGCGCTCGACCCCCTCTCGCGGGCCGTCCTCGAGGCCGCCGCGGTGCTGGGAGACCGGTTCGACGTCGAGCGATTGGAGGCCGTGTTGGCGGTGGGCGAGGACCCGCCGTCGGACGCCGCGCTGGACGACGTGCTGGACCGGCTCCTCGAGGAGGGCGCCCTGAACGAGCCGGCGGGCCCCGGGGACCGGTTGGGTTGGGACAGCGGCCTCCTGCGGGGGCTCGTCCTGGCGGAGATCGCCGGGTCCCGTCGACGTCGCCGCTTGTCGGCGGCCGCGGCGGAGGCGCTCGCGGAGACGCCGGGGAGCGAGCGCGCCGTCGTGGAGCTCTACCTGCTCGCGGGTCGGCCCATGGACGCCGCCCCCCACGCCGTGGCGGCGGGAGAGCAGGCGGTGCTCGCGGGCGAGTGGAGCGACGCCGTGCGGCTCCTCACGTCCGCGCTCGGCTCCGGGGGGCTGTCTCGAGGCACGCGGACGCGGGCCCTGTTCGCCATGGCCGAGGCCGACAACGCCCTGGGGCGTCGCGCGGAGGCCGAGGAGCGCTTCGAGGAGGCGCTGGCCCACGCGGGCTCGGCGACGGATCGGGCGCGGGCGTGGTTCGGGATCGGGCGCTCGCGGTTCAACCGGGGCCGGTCGAGTGAGGCGACCGACGGGCTGATCACGGCGCTGGAGGTGCTCGACGGGACGGGGGGCCGCACGGCGTCCCGGCTGCGCAACCGGATCCTTCGCACCCTGGCGGCGACCGCGCAGGCCGCCCCCGCCGCGGAGCTGGACGACATCGCCCCGGATCCTCCCGGCCCCGACGACGGGCCCCGCGAGCGGCTCGAGCACCACAAGACGGTGGGCACGTTCGCCCTGCTGCGCGGCGATCCGGCGGCGGCGGCCGAGGCCTACCAAGCCGCCTTGGCCGAGGCGAAGGCGGCGGGCGCGGAGGCGGACGAGCCCCGCGTGCTGCACGATCTGTCCGTCGCCCACCGTCGCGCCGGACGCCCCGGGGCCGCGCGGCGGGCCCTCCTCGACGGGCTCGACGCCGCGCGCCGGGTGCGCACGCGACCCCTGGAGGCGAAGCTGCTCAACGAGCTGGGCGAGCTGGCCCGCGACGCGGGGGCGCCGGAGGAGGCTCGGGAGCACTACGCCGGGGCCGTGGCCATCTGGGAGGCGCGCGGCGATCACCAGGCCTTCGTGGGTCGCCTCAACCTCGCCCTCACGGACGTCGAGTCCGGTCGCGCGGACCAGGCGGTCGGGTCCTTGGAGGCCCTGGGCGCGCGCGAGGGCGGGATCCCTGCCCGGTGGCGGGTGCCCTACGCACTGACCTCCGCGTACGCCGCGGCGGCGGCCGGTGAGCACGACTTCGCCGAAGGCGAGCTGGACGTCGCGGTCGAGGTTCTGCGCCGCGCGGGGGCGAATCCGGCGGAGGCGCGGTCGATGATCGAGCGGGTCCGAGACCTGTGGGCGAATCTGGGGCTGAAGGATCGGGCCTCGCGCGCCGATGTGATGTTGGCTCGTCTGGCAGAATGACGCGGGTCCGTCGCCCGAAGACTGGGAGCACTTGGACATGGCGCACGCTCCGGTCCCGTTCGGCCGGTACAAGCTGCTCAACCTCCTCGGCGAAGGAGGGATGGCGAAGGTGTATCGAGCGCTCCTCTCGGGGCCCATGGGGTTCGAGAAGGAGGTCGCCCTCAAGCGGCTGGACGCGAAGGTCACCGCCGACGAGCGGGTGGTCAAGGCGCTGATCAACGAGGCGCGCCTGGGCGGGCAGCTCAAGCACAAGAACATCGTCGAGATCTACGAGTTCAATCACGTCGACGGCCACTACTTCATGGCCATGGAGTACGTCGACGGCTGGACGCTCGAGGCGCTGATTCGTCGGTGCCGCAACCACCGGGAGTACCTGCCGGCGTCGGTCGTGTACGAGGTCGTCACGAACATCTGTCGAGGCCTCGAGTACGCGCACGGGCTGGAGGACAAGTCCGGCCGGGCCCTCAACCTGGTGCACCGGGACCTCAAGCCCGGCAACGTGATGATCAGCCGCGAAGGCGACGTGAAGCTGATGGACTTCGGCATCGCGAAGGCGGACTCGAACCTCTACAAGACGACCGCCGCGGACGTCACCAAGGGCACGCCCGTGTACATGTCGCCGGAGCAGGTGACGGGGGCCGCCCTCGACCAGCGCTCGGACCTGTTCTCGCTGGGCTCGATCCTCGTCGAGCTGATCACGAACGAGATCCCGTTCTCGGCGGACAACCTGCTGGCGATCATGCACGCGGTCCTCAACGCGGACATCTCCGCCCCGCTCGAGAAGGTGGAGCTCCGCATGCCCGCCTTCGCTCCCGTCCTCGGCTCGTGCATGGCGAAGGAACGAGAGGAGCGCTTCGACTCGGCCTCGGCCCTGACCCGCGCGCTTCGGAAGCTCCGCCGCGAGCTCGAACCCGGCCCCACGCTGCTGGAGTGGCTCGAAGACAACATGTCCGAGCTGCCGGAGGCCACGACCACCGGGGAGTTCGGCCCGGGCGGCGCCCCGCGTCCGGTCGCCCCCCGCGGCACGGAGTCGCTGGCGGCCATCGCGGCCCTCGATCCGGAGGCGGCGGCGAGCATCCGCAAGTCCGGCGAGTCGTCCGTGCCCGACGTCCCGGCGCCCGTGTCCGTGGGCCAGGCCGACGCCATGGACGAGACCGTCGACGCCCCCTCCCTGGAGCGGCCCGCGGCGGCGGCCCCCATCGGTCGCATGACCGCCGAGTTCTTCGACAGCGAGGCGGGCAAGAAGGTGCCGAAGGGAGCCCCGCAGGACGTCCCCGAGACGCGGATGCAGCCCGCGCTCTCGAAGAAGTCGTCGGCCCCGAAGCGGCGCCGTACGACCCCGAAGTCCACCCGCCCGCGCAAGCCCAGGCAGGTCGACCGTCGGCCCCTGATCGCGGCGATCGTGGCGCTCGCGGCGATCCTGCTCCTGATCGTCGCCCGGATCGCCACGCGCGACGCCCCGCCCCCGCCCGAGACCGCGGCCACCCAGCCGGACACCGTGGACGCCGCCCCCGAGACGGTGGAGACCGCGATCCCCGAGGTCGCTCCGGAGGCCACCCCCGAGGTCGCCGCCGCCACGCCTGCGCCGGTCGCGAAGCCCACGCCCGCGCCGGTCGCGAAGCCCACGCCCAAGCCGGTCGCGGCCACGCCCAAGCCGACGCCCGCCCCGGTCGTCGAGTCCACGCCCACGCCCGCCCCGAAGCCGGCCGGCATGGGGACGATCCAGGTGAACGCCAAGCCCTGGGCGAACCTGGTCCTGAACGGCGCCCCCTTCGGCCGCACGCCGAAGAAGAACGTGCAGCTGCCCGCGGGCAAGCACACGCTGCGGTTCGTGTGCGCGAACTGCGACCCGGCGAAGACCGAGACGGTCACGTTCACGTTGGAGCCGGGCGGTCGGTTCAAGAAGATCGTGAAGTTCGACGAGTAGCCCCGGCTTGCCCTCCTCGTCACAGATCCCGCCGGAGCCCGCCACCACTACGGGGCTGCGTCTTCGGGCCCCGACCATCCAGGAGAACCTCGCCTCGCGGCTCTCCCGCGAGACGCACCGCCTCTTCCGCACGCGGCTGCTCACGGCCGCCATGTTCGGGGCGCTGCTCTCGCCCCTGTTCGGGATCGTGGACGTCACCGCCGCCCGCTCCTGGGCGCCCGACCTCCCGCTCGCGGCGTTCCTCGTGCTCCGCGGCGGCATCACGCTGTGGTTCGTCGCCCTGTGGGTGTGGCTCCGGCAGGCGTCGGACATCCCCGTCAAGGCGATGGACTGGCTGCTGTTCGCGCCCCCCGCCGTCGCCCTCGGGTACATGACGGCCGCGAGCGGAGGCGCCGCCAGCCCCTACGTCGCGGGCACCACGCTCCTGGTCACGGCCCGCACCATCCTCGTGCCGGGCGCGGCGAAGAGCCACCTGGGCGTGGTCACCTTCCTCGTGGGCACCTACCCCCTCACGCTCCTGGCCTTCGCCCCCAAGGAGGGGGGCTTCTCGTCGTGGCTCACCGACCCCGACGTCCTGGGCCACTTCTGCGCGAACTTCTTCCCGCTCGTGGCCATCGCGGGGGTCGGCCTGGTGGCCTCGGACATGATCCACGCGATGCACCAGCGGCTCGTGTCGGCGCGGTCCCTCGGGCGATACAAGATCAAGAAGGAGCTGGGGCGGGGCGCCATGGGCGTCGTGTACCTGGCCTGGCACCGCGACCTCGGCCGCCCCTGCGTCATCAAGCTGGTGAACCCCCAGCGCACCGGCAGCCGCGCCCTGCGGCGTCGGTTCGAGCGCGAGGCCCGCGAGACCTCGATGCTCTCGTCGCCCTACACCGTGGACGTCTTCGACTTCGGCATCACTCAGGAGGGCCAGCTCTTCTACGTGATGGAGTACCTCGCGGGCATCTCGCTCCAGGACGTGCTCGACGCCAGCGGCGCGCAGCCGCACGACGTGGTGTCCCGCTGGATGACCTACGTGTGCGAGGCCCTCGCCGAGGCCCACCACCGGGGCCTCATCCACCGCGATCTGAAGCCCGCGAACCTGTTCCTGTCCCGCACCGGCGACGGTCGGCAGGTGGTGAAGGTCCTCGACTTCGGCATCGCCCGCAAGGCCGAGCCCGGCAACGACGACCCCGACCTGCCCCGCAAGAAGAAGCGGGTCCAGCGCCTGCCGGAGGATCCGGAGCTCACCGCCGTGGGCACCGTCATGGGCACGCCCCTGTACGTGGCTCCCGAGGTCCTGGAGGGGGCGCCCGCGGGCCCCGCCTCGGACCAGTATTCGCTGGCCGCCACCGCGTACCACATCATCACCGGCCGCCCCGTGTTCTCGGCGGCCACGATCGAGGAGCTGCTCTACAAGACGGTGGAGGAGCAGCCCGAGCGTCCGTCGGCCCTCGTGCCCGACGCGGGCATCTCGCGCGGCCTCGACGCCGTGCTGCTGCGGGCCCTCCAGAAGGATCCCCGCGACCGCTTCGCCTCCATGGAGGTGTTCCGCCAGGCCCTCGAGCCGTTCGCGGGCGCGCCCGGGGCCGCCTCCATCGCCGACATCGAGTCGCCGGTGGAGGGCAAGACCGGCCGACGTCGCCGCAAGGGGTCGAAGTCGGGGGCGCCGGTGAGGTCCGATCCGGACGGGGTCGCCACGGACGCCGAGCTGGCCGCGATCACCGACCCGGACCTCCGGCCGGTCGCCCCACTTGACAATTAATTGACAACCTCGGGGGTGGGGCCTAGCCTCGCTGACATGCGTATTCCGCTCGCGCTCGCGTCCCTCCTGTTGCTCTCGGGCTGCGTCACGTCCCCCTGGGGCTCGGCCCCGCCGCGCGACGACGACGACGCCGTGTGGGGGGACGACGACGACGCGTCCGGCATCTCCGACCTCGACGGCGACACCATCTCCGACGACGAAGAGGGGGGCGGCGACCCCGACGGCGACGGCGTGCCCAACCTGCGCGACGAGGACTCCGACGGCGACACCCTCCCCGACCTCCTTGAGGCCGGCGATCTGGACCTGCTGACCCCGGCCGTCGACTCCGACGGCGACTCCGTGCCCGACTACCTGGACCTCGACTCGGACGGCAACGGCATCCCCGACGAGGTCGAGGGCGGCGGCGACTACGACAACGACGGCCTGCACGACGCCGCGGACATCGACAACGACGGCGACGGCATCTTCGACGAGCAGGAGATCGGCGGGAACGCGGCGGATCCGGTGGACAGCGACGGCGACGGCACCCCCGACTACCTCGACGACGACAGCGACGGCGACGGCATTCCGGACTACCGCGAGGGCGGCGACGACCCGGACGGCGACGGCATCCCCAGCTACCTGGACTTCGACAGCGACAACGACGGCCTGTCCGACAGCGAGGAGGCGGGCGACGACCCCGAGAATCCCCCGGACGCGGACGGTGACGGCTTCTACGACTTCGAGGACGCGGACTCGGACAACGACGGGATCATGGACCCGGACGAGCCGACCCACGGCACCGACCCCTTCGACCGCGACACCGACGGCGACGGCTTCTCGGACCTCGCCGAGATCAGCGTGGGCGCGGACCCCCTCGACCCCAACGACGTGATCGACGGGTACTACGCCGAGCTGTCCGGGCGCCGCGAGACGGTCCTGGACATCCCCTTCACGCCCCAGATCAGCCAGGCGGACATCCTGTTCGTGCTCGACGCCACGTGCTCCATGACCGGCGTGCTGAACAACATGGCGCAGCAGTTCTCCCAGGTCGTCGCGCAGATCTCGATCCCGAACCTCGCCTTCGGGGTCGCCGACTTCCAGGACTACGCGTACACCACCCTCGGCGCGGCGGTGTGGGGGGACAAGCCGTTCACGCTCAAGCAGCAGGTGACGACCAACAGCACGGCGGCCCAGAGCGCGCTCAGCGGCCTCGCGGTGAAGGAGGGCTACGACGCCCCCGAGGCCAGCATGGAGGCCCTGTTCCAGGCAGCCGCGGGCCTCGGCTTCGACCAGGACTGCAACAACAGCTACAACTCGACGACCGACGTTCGGCCGTTCATCCCCCTCACGGGTCCGCCCGTGAGCGACGCGTTCGGCGGCAACGTGGGGGGCGCCTACAGCTCGGCCGTGACCGGCACCGGCACGCTCGGGGGCGCGGGCTTCCGCGACGGGTCCGTCCCGATCATCGTGTACACGACCGACAACTGGATGCGCGACGCCGACGACCCGGCGGGGTGGTACGACGCCGCGAGCGGCTTCTCCGGCAACTTGGACGACGGGCCCCCGGGCTGCAGCGACCCGGCGGGCGAGAGCGACGTCGTGGGCGCCGTGGCGGACATCGGCGGCAAGCTCATCGGCGTCGGCACGAACAGCATCCCCATCCCGCAGATGACGGACCTCGCCAACCTCACGGGCTCCGTGGCCGACATCGACGGCAACGGCACGCCCGATCCCCTCGTCTTCCAGGCGGGCGCCGGGAGCACCGTCACCAACGTCATCGACGGCGTGGAGGCCATCGCGGGGGGCGGCCTGTTCGACCTCACCCTCACCGTCGACGACGCGGGCACCGGGCTGGTCACGGGCATCACGCCGAGCTCCTTCCCCCAGACGCCCGTCGACACCGAGGTGATCTTCCAGGTCTCGCTGTACCCCAACGGGCTGCAGACGTCGGACCAGGTCTTCGTGTTCCCCATGCAGGTCATCGGCGACGGCATCACCGTGCTCGCCGAGTGGGACCTCGTGGTGGTGGTGCTCGCCGGCGCCTGAGCGCGGCTACTCCTCCGGAGCGTTCCCGGGAGAGGACGCGGGGCCGATCTCGTGGCGCCTGCGGCCCACGGGGGACAGCACCTCGACCCCCTGAATCGTCGCGGCCGCGTCCATGCTGACGCCGGGGCCCGTGGGCACGGTCTCGATCTCGAGTGTCGTATCGCTGGGCAGCTTGTACTCGCCGGTGGGGTCGCTGGCCATCGTCGTGATGTCCTCCCAGCCGTCGGCGCTGAGCGACAGGGCGGTCTCGACGCACGCGAGCAGGTCGGGGATCCGGTACGGCTTCGGCAGGTAGACGACGCGCTCGAAGACGTCTTGGCTCTCCTTCTCCTCGGGGATGAACCCGGAGCTGAAGACCGCGGGCACGTGCGGCCGGTCCTCGCGCGCCCGCCGCAGAAGCTCGGTGCCGTCGAGGTGCGGCATGCGGACGTCCAGGAACAGCAGGTCGATCGCGTGCTTCTGGTACTCCCAGACGCCGAGCGCCTCCCGACCGTCGGCGGCGGAGAAGACCGTGTACCCGTGCTTGCGCAGGCACTGGACGATGAGGTTGCGGATGCTGTCCTCGTCCTCGGCGACGAGCACGGTCGCGGCCTGGGCGGAGTCCGGCGTGGCGAGGGTGGGGGTCGGCCCCGACGGTGGATCGGCGACGCGATCGGGGGCCGACGGGAGCGCGACGCGGAACCGCGCGCCGCCGCCGGGGGCGGTCTCCACGTCCACGGTGCCGCCGTGGGCCTCCACCAGCTGATAGACGGTGGCGAGGCCGAGGCCCATGCCTCGTCCCAGGCCCTTCGTGGTGAAGAACGGGTCGAAGACGCGCCGCCGCATCTCCGGGGGGACGCCCGGGCCCGTGTCCTCGACGTCCAGGAACACACCCGACTCCGCGGCGAGGCTGCCGTCGTCGCACATCTTGCGCACGACGCCGCCGGACACCGACACGGTGAGCGTGCCCCGGCCCGCGTCTTCGAGCATCGCGTCCCGGGCGTTGATGCAGAGGTTGAGGATGGCCTGCTGGAGCTGCGACTCGTCGGCGAGGACGGGCGCGAGCCCCGGGGCGAAGTCGGTGACGACCTCGATCGTGTCGGGGATCAGCTTGCCGAGCAGGCCGATGGTCCGCTCCACCATCTGCCCCAGGTCGAGCACGCGACGGTTGGGGGCCTGTCCCCGGACCAGGGCGAGCAGCCGCTCCGTGAGCCTCGCCGCGAGCTCGGCGCTGTCTTCGATCGAGCGCGCCGCCTCGTCGACCTCGGGACCCACCCCCGGAGCCAGGCGGACCCGGCTCGCGTTGCCGAGGATGCCGGTGAGGAGGTTGTTGAAGTCGTGGGCGATGCCGCCCGCGAGCGTGGACAGCGCCTCCATCTTCCCGGCCACCGCGAGGCGCTCGCTGATGTCCCGCCGCTCGGCGAAGTCGGTGATGATCAGCAGGACGCCGCGGTCCTCGCCCTCGGGCCCGGCGGGCAGCGCGCGCCCCGCCACGAGGACGGCCACCGGGGATCCGTCGCGGTGGTTCAGGGTGGTCTCGAAGCGGGCGACGGAGCCCTGCTCCATGCGCTCGAGCGCGGCGCCGACGCGGTGCCGGTCCGCCTCGACCACGAGATCGAGGAACGGCCGCGCGACGAGGCTGGAGCGCGCCGGGCTCCCCAGCATCTCGGTGAACGTCCGGTTCAGGTAGAGCAGCTCGCGGCCGGGTGTGAGGGTCACCAAGCCGTCGGCGAGCGACTCCACCAGGGCGCGGTAGCGATCTCGGCTCTCTTCGAGACGCCGGGTGCGGGCCCGGACGTGGCCCCGCAGGGCGTCGTCCGTGTGCTCGTCGAAGGCGCCGGGCGCGGCCTGCTCCACGAAGAGGAACCACGAGCCGCCGTCGGTGCGCGCGGTGATCTGCACCGGGACGGAGTCGCCCCGGCGGTGGATGAGGCGGATCGGGACGGCCACCGACGGCCCCGATCCCCGCACCATGGCCTCGTGCAGGGCGGCGTGGTCCAGCTCTTCGACGAGCTCGTCGAGGCCCACGCGTGCGATCTGACGATGCGAATAGCCCAGGAGCGCGCAGAGGGCGGGGTTCGCCTCACGCACCCGCGGCGGATCGACGACGAGGACCCCCTGCGGGGCCGCTTCGAAGAGGAGTCCGAGCTCGCGCGGCGTCAGTGGCACATGGGTCCGTTACTCCCCGCCTTCTCCGGCCTTGCCGTCGGCCCCCCCCTCGGGGTTCGCTGCGTCCTTCTCTTCGTCTTCCTTGACCGCCTCGGCGCCCGCCTTGGTCTGGGCTTCGATGGCGGCCTTGCGAGCCTCTTCCTTCTTGGCCGCCTCGGCGAGGATGGCGTCCACGACGTCGGAGGAGTCCTGCGCCCCCTCCTCGACGACCGCATGCACCCGGTCGTTGAACAGGTACACGTGGCGGGTGAGGATCTCGTTCTTGTAGGCGGTCTCCGAGTCCGGTCGGACCAGGAACTCGCGCCCCTTGCGGTCGATCTCGAACTCGTACCAGAGGACCTTCACGTAGGCCTCTCGCTTGAACTCGTCCCGGATCTTCATGGGCTTGTCCCACGACATGAAGACGTGGTCCTTGGTCATGCCCTCGATGACCTCGCCCTTCTTGATGGCCTCGAAGATGGTCGGGTCCTTGTCCTCTTCGAGCAGCTTCCAGCGCTTCATGTAGCCGGTCTCGGTGAGGAAGGAGACGCGCTCTTCGCTCGTCTTGAGCTTGATGAGCACGGACATCTCTTCGTCCGTCATCCACACGTCGAGGGCGCGGACGAGCTGCTTGTCCTCGTCCGACCAGCGCTTGATCTTCCGCTCGTTCACGAGGGCGGCGTCGGCGGGAGCGGGCGCGAGGAACGCCGCGCAGATCAGCAGAGAGAGCAGGACCTTCAGGTGCATCGAGGACTCCAAAACGGGGGGCGAGTCTATCAAGCCCGGGGGAGGGGGGAGCTGCGCTTCGTCGCGCACCCCGTAAGACCCGTAGGCGCGCGGGATCGGGCCACGGCTCCTACTGGAGGACTCCAGGGCGGACGAGGGCTACCGACGTGCCCGGCAGCCAGCCGCGGACGCCGTCGCCGAGGCCGACCTGGATCCAGGGGGCGTCCTGAGCGACGACCACGACCTCGGCCCCCGCGTGGAGCTTGGCGAGGTCGACGGACCGCACGTCGCGACCGCTGCGCAGCGTGATCTCGTCGACCGTGACGACGGCCACGGGGTGGGCCTCGACCTGCCGGGTGCGGGCGAGGTAGCCCGTGAATCCGAGGACCGCGACGAGGGCGAACGTCGGCAGCGCGCCCATGGTCGCGAAGGGGAACGGGCGGCGCGTGCGGACCGCCATCAGCGTAAAGAAGAGCGCCCACGCGGCGGTGCCGAGCAGCAGCATCTCGCGGGCCGACAAGGCGTCGTAGGGCGCGAGCAGCGCGCGGCCGACGGGTCCTCGCGTGTGCGGGTCGGGGAGGTCGTCGACGGCCTTGGCGCGGGCGGTCGCGAGGTTGGCTCGCAGGTCGCCGTCGCGGGGGCGGTCGAGCAGCGCCAGGCGGTACGCCCAGATCGCCTCGCCGACCTTTCCATCGCGCGAGTAGGCGTTGCCCGCGTCGTACAGCAGCGCCCCGTCGTAGCGGTCGCCGCCGTCCGCGGCGTGGAGCAGGAAGCAGCTCGCGGCGTCCGCGTATCGACCCGCGTCGTAGTGCGTGAAGCACTCGCCGACGGGCCCCGCCGTGCGGGCGAAGGCCGCGGCCGAGAGCAGCAGAGTGAAGGCGACGGCGATGACGCGCTTCACGTCCACTCCTTGTGGGCGTCGGCGAGCCAGTCGGCGAGGGCGTCGGCGAGGCCCCCGGTGCCCGCGCCGCCGTACCGCGCGGCCTCGATGCGGCCCAGGAGCGTCCCCAGCCGGGTGGCCAAGGCCGGGGGTGCGCCGTGCGTTCGGGCCACGTCCCCGGCCTCCCCGGGGGACAGCGCGGCCCCCGCGCCCGCGCGCTCCAGCCGCGCGCTCAGCCATCGCCGGACCGCCGCCTCGCCGGCCTCCCAATCGTCGACGTCGGCCGCCTTCTTCGCGTCCTTCAGCGCTGCCTTGGCGTCCTTCGCGCGCCCCCGGCGGATGCCCGCCTCCGTCCCCGCCGAGCGCCGCCGCGCCGCCGTCACCTCGCCCACGCCCCAGCCCGCGAAGGGGAGGAGGAGGAAGAGCAGGATGAGGGGGGAGGTCAGGCCGAGCGGCCGGGCCCTCGTCGGCGACGCCGGGTCGTGCAGGGGGAGGATGTCCGAGCCCAGGAGCTCGACCTGCTCCTTTCCGGGCTGGAGCGCGGTGGCCGTCCCCACCGCGGCGTCCGCCACGGCGGTCCCTCCGACGTCCAGGGTGAAGGGCGTGGTCCGGGCGACGGCGTAGCGCTCCGTGCGGGGATCGAAGTACGAGAAGCTCACCGCGGGGAGGTCGACGCGACCCGGCTCGAGCGGGACCAGCGCAGTGCGGAAGATCACTCGGGTCGCGAGCCCCTCATCGGACGCCTGGACGAAGCGCTCGGGGTCCTCGTCGTAGGCGCGGATCGACTCCGGCAGCTCCAGGGCGAGCTTCGGGTTGCGGGCGGCGCCGTCGCCCTCGAGCACCATCGTGAGGGTGGCGGTCTCGCCCGCTTGCAGGCGCTTCGGCTCGAGGCTCGCGCGCAGGCTGAAGCGGCCGACGGCGCCCGTGAAGTCGTCCGGGCGCCCCGCGTGGGGGAGGGCCCGCACCGCCACGTCCACGGCGTCGCTGCGCAGCTCGACCTCGCGGGTCCGGGCGAACAGGCCGCCCCCCGCCACCACCACCGGGAGCACGGCGTCCACGGGCTCGACGGTCGCCGTGCCGGGCTCGACGCCGAACAGGGGGACGAGGCTCTCGGTCACCGTCCACGTGCGCGAGTCGATGAGCTTGCGAAACTGCCGGCGGTCGGGGCTGACGTTCGGCTCGGCGGTGAGGGACTCCGACTGGAGCTGTCCGAAGGCGGGGTCCCGGCTGCGGGTGGCCGAGCCGACGCGCACCCGGAACACGAACGCCTCGCCCTCGAAGGGCGTCGCGTCGCTCGCGTCCGCCTCGATGAACCAGTTCTGGTCGGGCTCTCGCTTCTCACTGGTCTGCGCCGCCACGGACCGCGAGACCACCCGCACCGTGACCGCGTTGGACTCGATCGACTTCCCGCCCACCTTGACCAGGAAGGGGCCGAGAGTGATCTCGCCGACCTCCGCGGGGGTCACGCGGAACGTGTAGGTCGTGGACTGCTGGAGGCGGCCCTGGCTGAGGCTCATCGACGTGTGGGTGCCCGCCGACGAGATGTCGAAGCCCTCGGCGTTGCGCAGGCGCGGGGGCGAGGCGACCTCCCCGTCGACCGTCAGCAGCGCCTCGAACGTGGTACCCACGCCGACCTTGAGGCGGTCCGTCGACAACGTGGCCGTCTGGGCCCAGGCCGCGGCGGGCGAGAGCGCGAAGAGCGCGAACGCGAGGAGGAAGCGCATCACCAGTCTTTCGCCGCCCCGCGCCGACCGCGGGCGGCCTCCCGCTCGGTGCGCTGCTTGCGCCGGTTGGACTGGTCGGCCTTCAGGGCGTCGAGGAGCGCCTCGGCCTGCTCCTCGCTCAGGGCGCCTTCGACGACCTCGCGGTCCTGCGGCTCGCCGGACTCGTCCCACTCGGTCTCCTCGGCGATGGCGCCGTCCTTCGTTTCGCCCTCGTCGGCCGCGTCGGGGTCGCGCTCGATGTCCGCCGCCTCGGCGGCGCCCCCGGTCTGCTGCTCCTGCTGCTTCTTCTCGTCGCTCGACTCATCCTCGTTCTCGGCGGTCGCGTCCTGCTCCTCGTCGCCCTCGCCGGGCTGCGGATCGTCGGACTCCTGCTGCTCGGACATCCCCTCGCCCTGCTGCTGCTCCTGCTTCTGCTGCTCCGTCTGCTCGCCCTCGCCGTCCTGCGGCTCCTGGGGGTCCTGCTCGGCCTGGCCGTCCTGGGGCTCCTGCTCCTGCTCCTGGTTCTGCTCCTGGTTCGCGGCCTCGTCGAGCAGTTCTTCGTACTTGCGCTGGGCCAGATCCCGGTTGGCGAGGGCGTCTTCGTCCTCGGGGCGGAGCTCGAGGGCCTCGTCGTAGGCGGCGATGGCGTCGACGTACTTGCCCTGCTGGAAGGCCGCGTTGCCCGCGTTGTAGAGCGCGTCCGCGGCGAGCGCCGTGTCGTCCGTGGCCGACGCCTCGCGGAACGCCTCCTCCGCCTCGGCGTAGGCGCCCAGCCGGTAGTGGGCCTGGCCGATGTTGTAGTCGAGGCGCCGGTCCGACGGATCCGCGACCTGCGCCTCGATCCAGTGGTTCAGGGCGGCCTGATGCTCTCCCGCTTGGAAGGCCTCGTGTCCCATGCGGGCGGGGTCGTCCCCGCCGAACCAGCCCGCATGGGCGGGGGCCGGGAGCGCGACGACGAGGCCGACCAGGAGGACGCTCGCGCCCGTCGCGACGGGGATCCGTCGTTCCCGACGGCGGGGCCCGCCGGACAGCGACTCGAGCACCAACAGCAGCAGGGCGGGGAGGAGCGCCCACTGGTAGCGCTCCTCCCAGCGTCGCTGCCGCGAGCTGGACAGGTCGCGCGCCTGCAGGGTGCCCTTGATGTCCTCGTTGTAGATGCGGCGCAGGTCCAGGTCGCCCGCGACGCTGCGCACGTACGTGCCGTCGGTGGCGAGGGCCAGCTCCTTGAGGCCGGGCTCGTCGAGCTTGCTCAGGACGACCTTGCCGCCCTCCTTGATGAACCCGCCGCGCCCGTCCGGGATCGGAGCCCCCTCGGGCGCGCCCATGCCCACCACGAAGACGTGCACGCCCTCCTTGCGCGCCTCCTCGGCGGCCTCGCGCAGCTCGCCCGAGTGGTCCTCGCCGTCCGTGATCAGGATGACCGCGCGGCCCGAGCGCTCGCCCTCCTGGAAGGTCTTGGTGGAGACGCGCACCGCCTCGGCGAGGTCCGTGCCGCCGACGGGGACCCAGTCCGGGTCCATCTGGTCGAGGAAGACGGAGAAGGCGCCGTAGTCGAGCGTGAGCGGGCACTGGGTGTAGGCCGTGCCGGCGAAGGCCACGAGGCCCACACGGTCGCCCTGGAGCAGCTCGATCAGGTCCGTGATCTCCCGCTTGGCGGAGACCAACCGGTTGGGCTTGGCGTCTTCGGCCAGCATCGAGCGCGAGAGGTCGAGCGCCACCACGACGTCCACGCCGCGCCGCTGCACCTCCTCCCACGAGAAACCCCAGCGCGGCCCGGCCGCGGCGACGAGCACCCCGAGCAGGGCGGCGGCGAGGGTGGCGCCGCGCAGCCACGCGCGCCCCTGCGACGTGGGCGGGACGAGCCGGTCGATCAGCTCCTCGTCCGCGAACCGACGCATGGCGGTCCGTCGGCGTCGCGCCGCGAGCACGTACAGCGCGGCCAGCGGCGGGAGCAGCCAGAGCAGCCAGAGCGCTTGCGGGTTCGAGAAGTGCACTTCGAGATCCTAGGACGGACGGCAAGCGCCCGCGGGCGCGCGCAGCGGAGCGTAGCGAAGCGGAGTCCGAAGGGAGGCAGAGCGGGGCCCCCGGCGAGAAATCGTCGACCGAAGGGAGGCGGTTTGTCGAGAGGGGTGCATCAGGGAAGGGTGCGGAGCCAGGTGGCTCGCAGGATGAGCTCGAGCACGAGCAGGAACAGCGCGGGCCACAGCGCGGCGGCGTACAGCTCTTCGTAGTCGGTGAACTCCTTGACCTCCACCTCGGTCTTCTCGAGCTGGTCGATGAGCTCGTAGATCTTCTGGAGCGAATCGGATGACGTGGCCCGGAAGTAGCGGGCGCCGGTGGCCTCGGCGACGGCCTCCAGCGTGTCCTCGTCGAGGTCGACGTCCTGGTAGATCATCTGCTTGCCGAAGAGGCCGCTGACCTGGAACGGCGCCTTGCCCTCGGTGCCGACGCCGATCGTGTAGACCTTGATGCTGTAGGTCGCCGCGGCGCGCGCGGCCTGGACCGGGTCGAGGATGCCGGTGTTGTTGCGGCCGTCGGTGAGCAGGATCACGATGCGCGACCGCCCCGGCAGCTCCTTGAGGCTCTGGACGGCGGTGCCCAGCGCCGTGCCGATCCCCGTGCCGTCGCCCGCCATGCCGGGCGCCACCGCCTGCAGGGTGTTGGTGAGGACCCCGTAGTCGATCGTCGTGGGGCACTGGATGATGGCCTCTTCGCCGAACGCGACGAGCCCGATGCGGTCGTTCTCGCGCCCCTCGATGAAGTCGCGCACGACCTTCTTGCTCACCTCCAGCCGCGTCGCCCGCTCGCCGTCGAGGGTGAAGTCCATCGCCTCCATCGACCCCGACGTGTCGACGACGAGCATGATGTCGACGCCCTCGGACAGGACCTCCCGCGAGACGTTTCCGCCCTGGGGGCGGGCCACGGCGATCACGAGCAGGAAGACGGTGAGCAGGCGCAGGACGACGGGCAGGAGGCGGAACACGCGGTGGCGACCGCCCCGCGCCTCGAGCAGCATCGACAGGGCGGAGAAGCGCAGCCGGGAGCGGCCCACGCCGCGGAGCAGCGCGTAGGCGACGGGGGCGAGCAGCACCACCAGCGCGAAGAACGCCGGGTCCGCGAAGCGCCAGGCCGTCCAGCCGCTCATGCGTCCTGCTCCTCGGGCACGCGGGTGGCATCCACGACCGCGCGCACCGACGTCCCCCACCCGCGCAGCGTCTCGACGGGCACCTCCTGGGCGGCGAACTTCACGTAGTCGCTCGCCTCCAGTACGGTGCGGACGGCCGCCTCGAGGTCGTGCCGCTTCGCCACCTCGGTGGGCAGCGCGCGCAGGAGCTCGGGGGTCGTCATTCGCCAGGCGCGGACCGTGTAGCGGGCCTCCAGGTACCGCCGCAGGATCGCCGAGACCTCGTAGGCGAAGGGCCCCTGGTCCGTGGTCCGCAGGAGCTCTCCGGAGAGGAGGCCGTCGAGGTCCTGGAGCGCCTGGGCGTGGGCCGAGAGGGGGGGCGGCGCGTCGTCCCGAGAACGCCTTCGGAGGAGCAGGGCGACGACCAGCAGGGCGAGGACCAGCGCGGCGGCGGCGCCCGCGAAGATGGGCCGCAGGTCGCGATCGGCGGGGGCGACGTCCTTGATGTCCCGCAGGACGTCGCTGCCCTCGGACTCCTCGTCTCCGTGGCGGCCCGCCTCGATGAGGATCGGCGCGGTGCCCGCGGTGCCCACGACGTCCCCGGGCGCGCGGAACGGCGCGTCGACCCCGGGGATGCGGAAGACGCCGCTGATCGGGGCCTTCAGCGTGTAGATCTCCTCGGTCACCAGCCGGCCCGCCACGCGCTCGGGGCCCTCGGTGCGCTGCTTGCTGACGACGAGACCCTTCAGCTCGGCGCCGATGTCCGGCAGGTCGAACTGGACGTCCTCGGCGCGGTCCACGGTCACGGTGAGGTGGAACGGCCGCCCCGGCACCGGATCCGCGCGGTCGACGTGGGCCGTCACGACCACGGGATCGACGGGCTCATCGGCCACGGGCTCGGCCGACGTGCAGGCCGCCAGGAGCAGGATCGCCGCCGCGAGCAGCACCCGGCGCGTCACTTCATCCGCCCGGAGAAGTAACGGATGAGGGGGGCCGTGACGGACTCGTCGGTGGACAGGCGCACCAGGTCGACGCCGAGGCGCCGCATCTCGGCCTTCAGCTCGGCGTTGCGTCGCCTCGCGGCCGCTGCGAAGCGCGTCCGCACGCCCTTGCTGGACGTGTCGATCCAGGCCTGTCGACCGTCCTCGGCGTCCTCCAAGGCGAGGAACCCCACGTCCGGGAGCGCGCGCTCACGGGGGTCCGAGACGTGGAACACCACGAGGTCGTGCCGCCGCTGGGCGATGCGCAGGGGCCGCTGGAACTCGGTGTCCGAGAGGAAGTCGCTGACGAGGAAGACCACGGCCTTGCGGCGCACCACGCGGTTCAGGAAGGAGAGCGCCTCGGCGAGGTCCGTCCCCCGGCCCTGCCGCTCGCAGTCGAGGATCTCGCGGATCACTCGCCACACGTGTCCGCGGCCTCTCTTCGGGGGCACGAACCGCTCGACGCGGTCGGTGAAGAGGATGAGGCCGACCTTGTCGTTGTTGCGCGTGGCGGCGAAGGCGAGCGTGGCGGCGAGCTCCGCGGCCACCTCGTTCTTGAGGCGGCCCTTGGTGCCGAAGTCCCCCGATCGCGAGACGTCCACGAGGATCATCACGACCAGCTCGCGCTCCTCGCGGAACTCCTTCACGAACGGCTGCTGCATGCGCGCCGTGACGTTCCAGTCGATGGCCCGGACGTCGTCGCCCGGCACGTACTCGCGGACCTCCTCGAACTCCATCCCGCGGCCCTTGAACGCCGACGTGTACTCGCCCGCCATCAGCTCGTTGACCTGGTGCCGGGTGCGGATGTGGATGCGCCGGACCTGGGCGAGGACCTCCGGCGAGAGGCCGCCGTGCACGCCGCCGAGGGCCGCTTCGCTCAGCCATCGACCGTGCTCGTGGGCGTCCGTCCGCCCCGTCGCGTCCCGCGAGTCCGCCCGGCGCGCGAACCACGCCCCGACCACCACCGACACGACGGCGGCCACGGAGGCGAGGAGCAGAGGACCGAGCAGGGCAGTCGGCACGAAGGACCTCTCTCAGGGGCGAGGCGGCGCGAGCAGATTCATCGAGAGGGGCATCTAGGGCACCGGGACGGAGGCGAGGATGCGAGCGATCACGGCGTCGGCGTCGACCTCTTCGGCCTCCGCCTCGTAGCTGAGGACGACGCGGTGGCGGAGGACGTCCGGGGCCATCGTCTTGATGTCGCCGCTGTTCACGTACGCGCGGCCGGAGAGGCAGGCGTGGGCGCGGGCCGCGGCCTGCAGGGCGATGGTGGCGCGAGGCGAGGCCCCGAACCCGATGAGCTGGGCGAGGTCGGGGATCCCCGACGCGGACGGATCCCGCGTCGCGTGCACCAGGTCGAGCACGTAGTCGTAGAGCTTCTCGTCGAAGCGGATCGTCGCCGCGATGCGCCGGGCGTGGGCCAGGTGCTCGGGGGTGAGGACCGCGCGGATCTCCGGGAAGCCCGCCATCGAGCGCTTGAGGATCTCCTTCTCCTCCTCGCGCGTGGGGTACCCGACCCGCAGCTTGAGCATGAAGCGGTCGACCTGGGCCTCGGGCAGGGGGTAGGTGCCCTCCTGCTCGAGGGGGTTCTGCGTCGCGAGGACGAGGAACGGGCTCGGCAGGGTGAACGTCTCGTCGCCGATGGTGACCCGACGCTCCTGCATCGCCTCGAGCAGCGCCGACTGGACCTTCGCGGGGGCCCGGTTGATCTCGTCGGCGAGGAGGATGTTGGTGAAGATCGGGCCCTGCTTGACCGAGAACTCGCTCGTCTTCGGGCTGTAGATCTGGGTGCCGAGGATGTCCGCAGGCAGCAGATCCGGCGTGAAGGAGATGCGCTTGAACCCGGTCTTGATGGCGTCGGCGACGGCCTTGACGGTCGTCGTCTTGGCGAGGCCCGGGACGCCCTCGAGCAGGATGTGGCCGTTGGCCAGCAGGCCGATCAGCAGACGGTCGACCATGTAGGCCTGCCCCACGACGACGCGCGAGACCTCTTGGCGCAAGGCCTGGAAGTACCCCGTGACCTGGTCGAGGTTCGCCTGAACCTGTTGAAGATCGAATCCGCCCTCAGACATCTTCTTCACTCCCGCGAGCCGCCGCGACGAGGGGCTCCAAGACCACCCGACACGCGTCTCGGTTCATTTCTTCCCCACCGAAGCGGACCCCATCCAGGCGCTCGGCGAGCGCCGCCGCGTCCGGTCCCTCGTCCGGGGCCGTCCCGTCGCCCTCGAGCTGTTTGCGGAGCGCGATGGCGGCGCGCAGGAACTCGACCGTCGACTCGGCCTCGTACGCGCGGGTGCACGTATCTACCAGAGTCGCCCGCCGATCGCGATCCTGCGCCGCCGGGGTCTCTCCCAGGCGTCGGTACAGCCGCAGCATCCACAGGCCCGCGAACAGCAGCACCACCGTGCTCCCGAGCCCTCGCCCGAGCAGGCCCCGGTTGCGCTTCGGGCGGATGCGCTTCGCGGCGACCTGCACGTCCTCGGCGGCCCCCCGGGCGTCCGCGAGGGCGAGCGTGGCGGGCCCGATCATCCAGGGCCCGTCCCAGTCGGGCAGCGTGACCACGGTGTCGGTCCACCAGGCGGTGCGGCCGCGGGCGAAGGACGAACCGGTGCCGCCGAGCCGCACGGCTCCCTCCTCGGGTACCCGCAGCTTCGGCACGCCCGGCTGGAACTTCTCGGGCCGACCGGGCCACGAGACCTCCACGCGGACGGGCAGCTCCGCCCCCGGTCGGGGCTCACCCTCGACGATGAGGCGGGTGCGGACGCCGGGGGGCGTCACGGCGTCCGCGGGCGACGGGAGCACCAGCGCGGCGAGCGCGAGCAGACCCGCGAGGAGCAGGTGCACGTGGCGGTGGTGCAGGTCCGGCCGGTGCGGGTGCTCGTGTTCGACCGCGTCGTGGCCGTGCTCGTGGGTGTGCCAGCCGCGCGGGTCGACCCCGTCGTGGTCGTGGTCGTGGTGCCCGTCGTCGTGGCGGTGTCGGTGGGTGTGCATGACCGCGTCGTGGCGGTGGACGTGGCCGTGCTGCTCCCGCTGCAGGAGGACGAGGCCGCCCGCCATGAGCGCGCCGCCCACGACCACCGGCCACGTGAGGGACTCCCCGAACAGCAGGACCGCCACCGCGACGCCCGCGAAGGGAGCGGTCGCGAAGAGCAACTGCGACCGGCTCGCGCCGAGCTGCTGGGCCCCGCGGATGTAGAGGACGATCGAGGCCCCGTACCCCAGCGCGCCGACCACGAGCGCGGTACCGATGATCTCCCAGTCGCGCAGGACCCAGATGGAGTCGCCGCGGCCGATGGCGAGGTTCACTCCGCCCGCCACGAGCCCCTTCACGGCTGTGGACTGGGTGGGGGTCCACCCGTCGATGACCGAGGTGAAGTTGTTGTCCAGTCCCCAGCACACGCAGGCTGCGGCGATGAGGAGCGCGCCCGTCGTCGTCCCGGGATCGAACGGCACCGCGAGGACCACGCCCGCGCCGGTGATCAGCGCCAGCGCGAGCCACGTGGTGCGGTCGATCGACTCCCGAAAGAGGACCAGCGCGAGGATCGAGGTGGCGACCGTCTCCAGGTTCAGCCAAAGCGACGCGGCCGACAGAGACACCTGCTGGAGGCCGAAGAGGAGGAGGACCGGGCCCGCGATGCCGCCGAAGAAGACGGCTCCTCCGAGGGCGCGGACGTTGCGGCCGCTCCAGCGGGCCTGAGACGAGCCGCCGCGGAACGAGAAGGGGAGGGTGGCGAGGGCGGCGCCGAGGTAGAGGAGGCCCGCCAGGAACCAGGGGTCGATGTCGTCGAGCAGCGCCCCCGCGAAGGGGGTCGACGCCCCGAAGAGCGCGGCCGCGACCAGACACCAGACGACGGGAGCCACCCGGCGACCCCTACTTGTTGTCGCGCAGTTTGTTGAACAGCTTCTTGCCCCAGGCTTCTCGGCCGTCCTTCACCTGCTCGCCTTCGATGGCCGCGAACTCCTTCAGGAGCTCCTTCTGGCGGTCCGTGAGCTTGGTGGGCGTCTTGAGCCAGACCTGGACGAGCAGGTCGCCCCGGCGTCCGGTGCGGAGGCTGGGCATGCCCTGGCCGGTGAGCCGGAGCAGGTCCCCGGTCTGCGATCCGGCCGGGATCTCGAGGTCGGCGGTGCCGTCCAGGGTGTCGACCTCCACCTCCGCGCCCATGGCCGCGGCGGCGAAGGAGACCTCGAGCCGACGGGCGAGGTCGTCCCCGTGTCGCTCGAAGGCCTCGTGGTCTTCGACCCCCAGGAACACGTACAGGTCGCCGGGAGGCCCGCCCTGGAGGCCCGGCTCGCCCTCCGCCTGGAGGCGGAGACGCTGGCCGGTGGACACCCCCTTTGGGATGCTGACCGTGAGCTTCTTCTCCTTGACGATGGTGCGTCGCCCTCGGCAGCCCTCGCAGGCTTCCTCGAAGCGTTTGCCCTGGCCCCGACACGTGGGGCAGGAGGTGCGGATCTGCAGGAACGCCTGCTGCTGGATCACCTCGCCGCGCCCGCCGCAGGTGCGGCACGCGACGGGCTTGGTGCCCGGCTTGCCCCCGGAGCCGTCGCACGTCTCGCACGGCTCGGCGCGCTTGAGGCGGATCTCCTTGGTCGCGCCGGTGAGCGCCTCCTCGAGCGTGATCGCGAGGTCGTACCGGACGTCGCCGCCGCGCCGGGGGCCGCTCTGGCCGCGGCGCCCGCCGCCCATGCCGCCGCCGAACCCGAAGAGGTCCGAGAACATGTCGCCGAAGGCGCTGAAGATGTCGTCGACGCCCGAGAAGCCCTGGTGGCCCGCGCGGTTGAGGCCGGCGTGACCGAAGCGGTCGTACAGGTCCTTCTTCTCGTCGTTGCTCAGGACCTCGTAGGCCTCGGCCGCCTCCTTGAACGAGGCCTCGGCGGCCTTGTCGTCCGGGTTGCGGTCGGGATGGAACTCGAGGGCGAGCTTGCGGTACGCCTTCTTGATCTCTTTGGCGTCGGCAGTCTTTGCGACCCCGAGGACCTCGTAGTAGTCGCGCTTGTCTGCCACTTCGTCTCCTGAGAGACGCGGAGGCTAGTCACCCATCGGCCCCTGTCAAGCCGGCGGCGTCCGCCCGCGGTGTATTCTCCGCGGCGCTTTGAAGGACGGCCTCGTCATCACTCTGCTCTCGCTGCTCCCCCGCAAGCGGGTGACGTACGCCATGGGGGCGCTGAGCCGCCTGCCGGGACCCACGTGGTTGCAGCGGATGGTCATGCGCTGGTTCGTGCGCAGGTACGGCCTGAACCTCGACGAAGCCGTGGGCACGATCGACGACTACCCCACGCTGTCGTCCCTCTTCATCCGCCGCCTCAAGGACGGCGCGCGACCCGTGGCCGAAGGGGCCGACGCCGTGGTGTCGCCCGCCGACGGCCTCGTGTACGCGGCGGGCCGCATCGAGGACGGCAAGCTGCCCCAGGCCCCCGAGCTCGACTACGCGGTCACCACCCTGCTCGACGGCGACACCCGCTACGAGGGGGGCGACTTCGCGGTCATCTACCTGTCCCCGAAGGACTACCACCGCGTCCACTCGCCCCGCGAGGGGCGCGTCGTGGGCCACCGGTACCTGCCCGGGCGCCTGTGGCCCGTCTTCCCCGCCGCCACGCGCCGGATCCGGGACCTCTTCGCCCGCAACGAGCGGCTGGTGATCCGGCTGGAGACCGAGGCCGCGGGGGAGGTCGCGGTGGTGATGGTCGGGGCGTTCGGGGTCGGTCGCATGGCCACCGTGTTCGCCGATCTGGTGACCAACACGGGCGCGCCCAAGGGCGACCGGCAGCTGCCGTCGCCGCACTCCGTGGGGCGAGCGGGCGAGCTCGGCCGCTTCGAGATGGGGTCGACGGTCGTCCTGCTCACCGAGCCGGGCAAGGTGGAGTTCACCTGCGGCCCCGGGGATCCCGTGCGCATGGGCGCGAAGATCGGGACGCTGCGCTAGCGAATCACCGCGTGCGCTGCACGAGCCAGTCCACGAGGTCGCTCCATCGGCGTCGGTCGGCGGGAGCGCGGAACGCCTGCACGGCGACGACGCAGCCCGGCTCGTTGCCGGCCACCAGGCGGGGCCCGGAGCGGACCACCTCGCCGAGGAACTTCAAGCTCGGGAAGCCGCTCCCGGCGGGGGTCTCGAGGGCCATCTGCACGGTGTCGCCCACCTTCGGAGGGCGGGGACCCGCGACCAGCGCCGTCTTCTTCGAGGCGAGCACGAGCCGACCCCGGCGCGGAGTGCCCTCGGCGTCCCGGTAGACGACCCCGCGCAGGAGCTTGCGCATCACCAGCTCGCGGGTCCGGACGTCGTCCATGGTGCGGTCGGACGTCGGCAGGACCACGTCCGAGCGGGGCAGGGCGCCCGAGCCGCGAGACGGCTCCTCCGCGAGGGCGGGGAGCGAGTCGATGAGCCGGAACCCCTGCCGATACCAGCCCCCGGAGCCGGGCACGGCGACCGCGGGCCAGGCCGCGAAGATCCGAGCGGTGGCGACGGCGCCGGTCACCGGGTGGGTGAAGCGGAGTCGGCCCACGCGGCCCGGGGCCACGCGCACCCGAGAGGAGACGCACGCCCCCGCGATGCCGAGGTCCAGGATGCGCGCGAAGTGGCGACGGCCGCCGAGCTCGAGCTCGGCCTTCAGGTCGGTCGCGTGTCGCTCCGATGCGCGCCGCTCGGCGGTTCGAGGCCCGCTGGAGAGGTCGTCGAGGAGGAAGAACCCCGCCCCGAGGGCGCCGCCGCGTCCCGGCGTGGTGGTCCGAGACACGATGGCCCGCGACGAGATCGGCCGTCCGCTGCCCGGATCCGTGAAGCGCAGGGTGGCCCGATCGCCGATCGCCAGGCTCGGCAGCCCGAGCACGAAGGCTCCGTCCTCGCTCAGGGATACGAGCCGATGGCTGCCCCCGCCGCGCGGTGTCTGCACGTCCACGGAGAGGGCCACGCGGTGGCGGGGGTGTCGTCGGCGATCTCCGTGCTGCATGGGCGTCTCCGGGGCGCGGGGGGGACTCGATCCACATCGGTCCCTACGCGCAGATCCGGAGTTCGGATCGAGAAGGATCGCGTCCCTGCGACCCTTTCAGCGCCCCTCGGGCACCCCCTCCGTGCGCAGCCAGGCCTCGGCCAGCCCCGCGGGATCGAACCCCGTCTCCGCCTCGATGACGTCCAGCAGGTCCTGCATCCGGGCCGCCGTGCCCACCCGGCTTCGAGCGAAGACGCCCAGCGCGTCGTCGAGGACCGAGGCGCCCACCGCGTCCGCGATGTCGCGCAGGAAGAGGGCGCCCTTCATGTAGACGATGCGCGACCAGAGGTCCTCGAGCACGTCGATCTCGCCGCAGGTGTCGTCGGGGAGCACCACCCGGTCGTCCCCGGCGAGCAGGTTGCCGAGCTCGCGTTCGTAGGAGTCCCAGACCTCCATCCCGGCGTCGTCGCCCGCCACCACGGTGAGGGCGCGCGCGGCGAGGTAGGTCACCACCCCCTCGGAGAGCACGAAGTCCTCCCAACAGGCGAGACGCACGCCGTTTCCGAACCACCCGTGGGCCGCCTCGTGGGCGTGCACGACCGGGTCTCCGAACGCGATCTCGGAGACGTGCCAGAAGGGGTGGTTCTCGAGCCCTCCGTAGGCGCCGGGGCCCCAGTTCACGGCCACGGAGCCCACGGAGTCCCCGAACGGATAGGGCCCCAGCGTGTCCTCGAGCCAGTCGACGACGGCCACGAGGTCGGAGGTCCCGTCGGGCGCCGTGGCCTCGACGGCGGGGGTCGTCCACATGGCCACGTCCGTGCCGCGGGCGGTCCTGCCCAGGGGGACGTGGGTGTAGCTCCCTCGCGCGACGGCGGGCTGGTAGGCGGGCACCCGCTCCACCGGTCCCGGCGGGAAGACGACGTCCTCCGCAGAGGTCACGTCCATGGTGAGGGTGAAGTCGTCGTTCGGATCCGGGTCGCAGGGGTAGAGGTTTCCGCAGTGGTACGGCCACAGGATCGTGGACCCGCGCTCGAGGAAGCCGTCGTAGCCCGCCGCGTGATCGAAGCGGTAGTCGACCGTCACCGAGGCGCCGACGTACGGGGTGAACCCCATGTCGAGGCGGCCGTCGTTCTCCTCGGAGAGGAAGGACACGTCCATGACGTTGAAGGCGACGTCGGTCACGTCCAAGCCGGACACGTCCAGCGACGCGGTGCTCGCGCCGTCGTCCGCGAACCGGATGGTCGCGCTGCCCGTGAGCTCGTCGAGATCGAGCTGCAGGTCGACCGATACGATGTCGCTCGCCCAGTTCTCGGCGGGCTCGATGGGGGTGTCGTCGTCGTCCGCCGTGGGGCAGGCGACGAGGAGGACGGTGAGGAGGGGGGCGAGGCGCGTCATGGTGCGCCGAGTCTATGGGAACGCCGGTGGCGCGCGTCAGCGACCTTCGGGCCAGAAGTCCGTCGCGTAGTCGATCAACAGCGTGTCTCCGCCGGGGCCCCAGTCGTAGGTCGTCTCGGCGAACAGGAACCAGTTCGTCTGCTCACCCGCCCAGGAGTCCGCGTGGGCCAGGCGCACGGTCCCGCCCTCGAAGAACTGGGCCAGGTAGATGTTCTCGTAGTCGCCGCCCACGCCCGGTCCGCACGTGGAGGCGTCGTCGTCCTTGCGGTACGACATCTGGAACACGAACACGTTCTCCCCGCTCCCGATGGTGAAGCCGCTCACGTCCCAGCGGACCTCGCAGAAGAAGTCGCCGTCGATGTAGTGGCGGGCGACCTCGCACCCCTCCCAGGCGAGCTCGTCGCCGGTCTGGCCGATCACGGTCAGCTCCGTGTCTCCGGCGTAGTAGAGGCCCTCGCCCTCGAAGGGGCCGGGGAGCTGGGGGCCGCACTCGACCTCGGGCTCGGGGCCCGCGTCGTCGTCGTCGGTGGCGTCGTCGTCGTCGGTGGCGTCGTCGTCGTCGGTGGCGTCGTCGTCGTCCAGGACCGGCTCGGCGCCCACGGTCAGGGTGCCGAGCACGCAGCCCGAGAGGGGGAGCAGGAGGCAGAGGACGAGGCGCGTCAGGGGCATGCCCGTCATCCTTTCACGCACCGTGCCCGAGCCGAGGGCGAACCACGACGCCGACGAGCTTGTCTTCGTGCTGCACCACGAAGCACCGATGCAGGAGCCGGGCGAGGGCGGCGGGGTCTGCGTCCTGCTCGACCTGGTCCCAGGGGCGGGGGCGGTCCAGGCGACGGAGGAGAGCGAGCTCGGGGTCGGTGAGCGTGGTGCGGGTCGCGGCGGCGCACCGTCGGGTGTCGAGGACGTCGCGCTCGCCCTGGAATCGGAGGGCCGGGCGGCCCTCGTCGGCGTTCCAGATCGCGTTCCAGCGGGCGACGGCGTCGGTCACCCGTCGGCCGAGCACCGGGTCGTCCCGGAAGGGGCTGCGGATGTCGGCGTCGAAGTGGTAGGCCAGCCCGGCCAGGTCTGCGCCGTCGGGGAACACGCGCCCGAGCACCTCGGGGGGCTTCACCGCCTCGATCCCGTATCGCTCGGGAGCCCGGAAGTAGGGGCTGTAGCGGTCGATGCGCAGGGGCGAGATGGAGATCGGGGGTTGGAGGTGCTCGATCTGCGGCAGCAGGCGGAGGAGGGCGTCGTAGTCCTCGCGGGTGTCGCCCGGGAAGCCCACCATCAGGTTCCAGAGCAGGGAGACGCCGGCGCCGATCGACTCCCGCAGGAAGGCGAGGTTGTCGGGGCCCGTCGTGCCCTTGGCGATGCGCTTCAAGGTGTCGGTGGACAGCGACTCGATCCCCGGCTGGACGGCGTCGACGCCGGCGTCCGCCAGCAGCTCGAGGCGGCGCCGGTCGAGGCTCGCCTTCACCTCGTAGAAGATGCGCAGGGGGGGACGTCCGGCGGCGACGTCCGCGCTGCGGCGCTCGGCCAGCGTGGGCAGCACCTCGCGGAGGACCGGGAACGGGAGGATGTTGTCGGAGGCCCGGAGCTCGTGGACGGTCGGGTGCTGGGCGCGGAGCCCGGCGATCTCGTCGAGCACTCGGGCGGGCGACTTGTCGCGGTGGGCGATCTCTCTCGCGTTGAGGCCGCAGAAGGTGCAGTGGGAGCGCTCGCCCCACCAGCAGCCGCGGGAGGACTCGAAGGGGAGGGCGATGGGGAGCCCGTCGGGCAGGTCGTCGGTCTGCACGGCGGCGACGTAGTCCGAGTAGTCGGGTCGGGGGACGTCGTCCAGGCGGGTGACGGGGCCCACCTCAAGGACGGGGCCCAGGGCGATCCCTCGGGCTCGACCGCCGGTCAGGAGATCCGCGACCAGGGGCGCGAAGTCGAGGTCCGCCTCGCCCGAGACGATCAGGTCGAAGGTGTCGGTGGCGGCGGCGATCGCGTCGCCCATGGGTCGCGCGGCGTTGGCCCCCCCGAGCACGAGGACTGCGTCCGGGAGGCGTCGGCGCACGGCGCGAGCCAGGGCGATCGAGGCGAGCGTCTGCTGGAAGACCGAGGAGAAGCCGACGACGCGGGGGTCGTGGTCCGCGATGCGGTCGGCGACGGCGTCGAGCCAGGCGGGGATCGCGTCCAGCGCGGCGTCGAAGTCTTCGCGGGTGACGGCGTCCGGGATCGGCTCGAAGTCTTCGGGGCGCGCGCTGGGCGGGAGGTCGAACGCGGGCTCGCGGAAGACCATCTCGCCGTGCATCCGAGAGTTCGACAGGGCGAAGCGGCGATACCGGTCGAGTCCGAGGACGCAGGCGAGGCGCAGGCTCGCATACTCGACCCGGGTGGAGATGCCCGCCGCGCGCGCCGAAGCGGCCAGCACCGACGGGCCCAGAATCGGGAGCGCCGCCGACGCGAAGGGAGGGACGACGAGGACCAGATCGACGGGCGGCACGGTCCGAGGGTAGCCCGCGCTGTGCTTCGGCGACGGGTGGGGCAGGGTGAGGGCAGGGTGAGCAGAGGTCGCCGGAACGGTTCGTTCACGCGGGCTCTGCTCGCCCGAGTGCGCAAAGGTCGCCCGAACCGTCGATTCACCCGAGCAATGCTCGCCTGAGCGCGCAAAGGTCGCCCGAACGGTCCGTTCACGCGAGCTCTGCTCGCCCGGCGGCCAGAACTCGGGGAGGATCGTCGATCCTGGGTGGGTTCCGTCCGCCTCGCGGCCAGAACTCGGGGAGGATCGTCGATCCTGGGTGGGTTCCGTCCGCCTC
>CAZUHI010000051.1:47377-51047 GCA_964620495.1 uncultured Rickettsiales bacterium
CTCGCGGCCAGAACTCGGGGAGGATCGTCGATCCTGGGTGGGTTCCGTCCGCCTCCCGGCCAGAACTCGGGGAGGATCGTCGATCCTGGGTGGGTTCCGTCCGCCCACCCGCCCCACAGCCCCGGGGAACGACGAGTACCCTGCGCCGATGACCGGCCGAGCCCTGGACGACGACGCCCTTCGGCGAGCCCTGATCCCGGTCGACGCCCCCGAGCCCGTCCGTCCCCGCGTGCGACGACGCGCCGCCATCGCCGTCGTGCTGCGCCGAGGGCCCGAGGGGGACGAGATCGCGTTGATGCGGCGCACCGAGCGGCCCGGCGATCCCTGGTCCGGCGACGTCTGCTTGCCGGGAGGGTTCGTCGACGCGGACGACGCCTCGGTGCTCGTCGCCGCCGTGCGCGAGACCCGGGAGGAGCTGGCCCTCGACCTCGGCGGCGCCGAACCACTCGGCCGCCTGCCCACCCGACCGGGCCCTCCCTGGGACCGCTGGACCAACTTCGCCGTGACCCCCCTCGTGTTCCGCTTCTCGGGCGACCCGACCCTCACGCCGGAGGCAGGCGAGGTCGTCTCCGCGCGCTGGATCCCCGTCGCGCGACTCCGAGACCCCGACGCTCACGAGCACTTCTGGTGGACCTTCCGCCCTTGGCGCCGTGTGCCGCTGCCGCTGCCGTTCCGGATGCGCCGCGTGGTGGTCGACGACTACGACGTGTGGGGCCTGACGTTCGACGCCCTCGAGACACTATGGGCCGCCCTCGATCGCTCCTGACCCCCCCCGCACGACGGCCACCGCCACCAGCCCCGCGACCACGACCCAGACGGTGGGCCGCCGCCAGAGGTACCAGACCGGCAGGGCGATCGGCGCGAACAGAGCCGCGAAGGCGACCACAGCGCGCCCCCCCCACCCCGACGGACCCCCTGCCCGCGGAGCCCGGCTCGCCGCCCACCCTCCGAACAGACCCGGCCCCACGAACCACCCGAGCCACCCGACGTCGGCCAGGTTGTAGAGCAGCGTCGTCCAAACGATCACGAGGACCACGCCCCCGAAGAACCCGAGACCCATGACGGCGACCAGCCACTCCGTCGGCGTCTTCGGCCCGTCCTCGAGGTCCACGGGCGGGTCCGCCCCCCACCGGATCGCGGCCGCGATCACGAAGGCGCACGAGAGCAGCCGCAGCCCGACGTCGGCGCGGGTGAGCGCGTTCGGCAGGCTCAACGACATCGCGACGAGGATCGCCGTCCCGGAGATCGCCGCCACCACCACCGGGGCGCGGCCTCGAGCACCAATCAGATAGTCCCTCGGTCGCCTCGCTCGCTCGGCACCACGGGACCTTCGTTGCTCCTCTTCGCGTGTCACGACACGCGTCATCGTCACGCCTCGCCCCCGCGGCGCCGCTCTTCGCGATGCTCGGTCGCAACTACCTGATCGGCGCTCTAGCAGGTGGTCGGGCAGCTTCGGTGAGAGGAACCGAGCCCCCGTCGCGGCCACCAGGAGGGCGAACGGCATCTCGAGCAGCGCGTGCACTCGGAGCCAGGACCAGGCGATGAGGGGCTCCAGTGAGGTCGGCGTCGCGGCGGCCAGAGTTCGCACCCAGGCCGCGTCGTGCAGCGTCCGGAACCACCAGGGCGGGAAGGGAGGTCCCGCGAACGGAGGGGACCCGTCGTGGGCCACGACCACGTGGACCTGGAACGCGACCTGGTTCAGCAGCAGGAGCGCGGTGACCACGCCCAGCAGGAGCGGCGCGGAGGGGCGCGAGGAGGGCATCTCCTCCCTGGACAGAGCCGCGGGGGTTCCGTTCCAGGGAGGGCCCGATCAGCAGTCCGTCAGTTGGACTCTTCGAACTCGGCGTCGATGATGCCGTCGTCGTCGGCAGCGGCGGCCGCCTGCTCGAAGTCGGGGGCCGCGCCGCCGCCGGGGGCACCGGCGCCGTCCGCGTACATGGCCGACGCGAGCTTGTGGCCCACCGCCTCGAGCTCCGTGGAGGCGGCGTCGATGGCGTCCGCGTCCTCGGACTCGACGGCCTCGCGGCCCTTGGTCAGCGCCGCCTCGAGCTCGCTCTTGAGCTCGTCCGGGATCTTGTCCCCGTTCTCCTTCATGAGCTTCTCGGTCTGGTACACCATCGAGTCGAGCTGGTTGCGCTTCTCGACCGCCTCACGCTTCTCCTTGTCCGCGGCCTCGTGCTTGCTCGCCTCGGCGACCAGGTTCTCGACCTCGTCCTTGGAGAGCCCGGAGCTGGCCTCGATCTTGATGCTCTGCTCCTTGCCCGTGGCCTTGTCCTTGGCCGACACGTGCACGATGCCGTCCGCGTCGATCTCGAACTTCACCTCGACCTGCGGGATGCCGCGGGGCGCGGACGGGATGCCCACCAGCTGGAAGCGCCCGAGCGTCCGGTTGTCCCGAGCGAAGTCGCGCTCGCCCTGGACCACGTGGATGTCCACCGCCGTCTGGTTGTCCGAGGCCGTGGAGAAGACCTCGGTCTTCTCGGTGGGGACCGTCGTGTTGCGCTCGATGAGGCGCGTCATGACGCCGCCGAGGGTCTCGATGCCGAGGCTCAGCGGGGTGACGTCCAGGAGCAGCACGTCCGTGACGTCGCCCGTGAAGACGCCGCCCTGGACCGCCGCGCCCATGGCCACGACCTCGTCCGGGTTCACCGACTTGTTGGCCGCGCGACCGAAGATCTCCTCGACGCGCTTCTGCACCAGCGGGATGCGGGTGGAGCCGCCGACGAGCACGACCTCCTGGACCTCCTTGGCCTTGAGGCCGGCGTCCTTGATGGCCTGCTTCACCGGGCCGAGCGTGCGCTCGACGACGGGCTCGATCATCTGCTCGAACTTGCTGCGGGACAGCGACACCTGCAGGTGCTTCGGGCCGCTCGCGTCCGCCGTCAGGAAGGGCAGGTTGATCTCCGTCTGCTGCGCGGACGAGAGCTCGATCTTCGCCTTCTCACCGGCCTCCTTGAGGCGCTGCAGGACCATCTTGTCGGCGGAGACGTCCATGCCCGTCTCCTTCTTGAACTCGGCGATGAGCCAGTCGATGACGATCTGGTCGAAGTCGTCGCCGCCGAGGTGCGTGTCGCCGTTGGTGGACTTCACCTCCACGACGTTGTCGCCGATCTCGAGGATCGAGATGTCGAACGTGCCGCCGCCGAGGTCGTACACCGCGATGACCTGGTCGTCCTTCTTGTCCAGGCCGTAGGCCAGCGCGGCCGCGGTGGGCTCGTTGATGATGCGCTTGACCTCGAGGCCCGCGATCTGGCCGGCGTCCTTGGTCGCCTGACGCTGGGCGTCGTTGAAGTACGCGGGCACGGTGATGACCGCCTCGGTCACCGGGGTGCCCAGGTAGCGCTCGGCCTGGGCCTTGAGCTTCTGCAGCGTCATCGCGCTGATCTCGGGGGCGCTGTACTTCTTGCCCTGGATGTCGACCCGGACGTCGCCGGTGTCGCCGCGGACCACGGTGTAGGGCACGCGGCCCACTTCCTTCTGGGCTTCGTCGAACCGGGAGCCCATGAAGCGCTTGATCGAGAAGATGGTGTTGATCGGGTTCGTGATGGCCTGGCGCTTGGCCGAGGCCCCCACGAGCCGCTCGCCGTCCTTGTTGAACGCGACGACGGAGGGAGTGGTGCGGGCACCCTCGTCGTTCACGATCACAGACGGCTTGTCGCCTTCCATGATC
>CAZUHI010000052.1:0-21675 GCA_964620495.1 uncultured Rickettsiales bacterium
CGACGACGACGACGCCACCGACGACGACGACGCAACCGACGACGACGACGCCACCGACGACGACGACGCAACCGACGACGACGACGCGACCGACGACGACGACGTGGTCGATCCCTGCCTCGCGGACGACGACAACGACGGCGTGACGGTGTGCGGCCCCGACGGCATCGCGGGCACCGCGGACGACGACTGCGACGACGCCGATCCCCTCGAGTTCCCCGGCCAGTCCTGGTACGTCGACGACGACGGGGACGGCTTCGGCGACCCCGCGTCGGCCGTCGTGACCCAGTGCGAAGACCCCGGCGCGGACTACGTCGCCGACGCGACGGACTGCGACGACACCGACCCGAACGAGTTCCCCGGCCAGGTCTGGTACGCCGACGCCGACGGCGACCTGTTCGGCGACCCGAACGTCACGCTCACCCAGTGCGAGCAGCCCGCGAGCTACCTGCTGGACGACACCGACTGCGACGACACCGACCCCCTCCAGTTCCCCGGCCAGGTGTGGACCGAAGACGTGGACGGCGACGGGTTCGCGGCGGCGGGCAACGCGACCCTGACCCAGTGCCTCACCCCCGCGGGATACACGACCGTCCTCGGCGACTGCGACGACACTCTCGCCACCGGCGGCCTCGCGTTCCCCGGCAACCCCGAGGTGTGCGCCGACGCGGTCGACAACAACTGCGACGGCACCGTCGACGAAGGCTGCGGGCCCGACCTCGTGGACCCCGTCGTGACCCTCGCGGTCGCGCCCGACCCCGCCAACGTCGGGCAGGCGGTCACCATCACCAGCACGGCCACCGACGACACCGGGGTCACGCTGCACACGGTCGAGGTCGACGGCGCGGCGGTCCCGCTCACGGCCGGCGTCGGGACCTACACCCCGGCGACGTACGGCAACTACCTCGTCCACGCCTTGGCGGAGGACGCCGCGGGCAACATCGACGAGGCCTTCGAGGAGCTGCTCGTCGTCGACCCGACGGACACGACGCCCCCCACCGTCGCCATCAGCTCCCCCACCACGGGCGACGTGATCGAGTGGCTCACCAACATCACCGGCACCGCCTCCGACGGCGGCACGCTCATCGAGTGGACGGTCACCCTCGCGCCCACGGGCGGGGGCCTGGCCCTCGAGGCGGCCACGGGCACCACCGAGGTGGTGGGCGGGCTGCTCGGCGAGATCGACCCGACGCTCTTCGCCGAGGGGCACTACGACCTCACGCTCACGGCGCTGGACTCGGGCGGCAACACGGCGTCCACCTCCGTGACCGTGGAGCTGGACGGCCAGGCCGCCCCGGGCCTGTTCACGCTGAGCTGGGAGGACCTGGCGGTGGAGAGCGTGGGCATCCCCATGCAGCTCACGCGCTCGTACGACTCCCGTCGACGGGGGCGCCTGGGCGACTTCGGCTACGGCTGGACGCTCGACATCGCCGACATGATCGCGGTCGAGAAGGGCGTCGTGGAGTACGAGGCGACGTGGACGCTCGATACGAGCCCTCCGGGCTGCGGCTTCATCTGCCTGCAGTGGGAGATCACGTCGCCGGACGCGCGGATCATCACGCTGGACATGGGCTACGGCGTGCGGGAGCACTTCGAGTTCACCGTCGACGCCTTCTTCGGCGCCAGCCTCCACCAGGCCGAGTACACGGCGATCTCCACGCCCGGAGCGACGATGGTCCCGCTCAACGGCTGGGGCGTCGGCAACACCCTGTCGATCCAGGGCGGCGAGCTCGTCGACGTGCTCAACGGCGTGCTGCTCTACGACCCCGACGCCTACCAGATCACCTACCCGGACGGCACGCTCTTCGAGGTCGACGTGGACGACGGGCTCCAGTACATCCAGGACCCCCACGGCAACTCGCTCACGATCACGGCGAGCAGCCTCACGTCGTCCAACGGCCAGGCCGTGAGCATCACGCGCAACGCCGCCGATCTCGTGACCGCCATCACCGATCCCGACGGCAACTCCCTCACCTACACCTACGACGCCGACGACAACCTCACGTCGGTCACCGACCGCGACGGGGCCGTCACCACGTTCGTCTATCACGACTTCCACGCCCACCTGCTCGAGCGCGTGATCGACCCCAACGGCGAGCCCGTCGTGCGCAACGTCTACGACACCGACGGCCGCCTCATCCAGCAGTGCGACCAGGACGACAACTGCGTGGTGTTCACGCACGACGTCGCCAACCAGAGCGAGACGGTGCAGGACCGCACGGGCGCCGTGTCCGTGATGACCTACGACAACGCGGGCAACGTCCTGTCCGAGACCGACCCCCTCGGCAACACGACTACGCACACGTACGACGCCGCGGGCAACCAGACCAGCACCACCGACCCGGTCGGCAACACCACCACGTGGACGTACAACGCCGAGGGCGACGACACGAGCGAGACGGTCACCATCGGCGGCGTCCCCTACACGTCGTCCACCACCTACGACGGAGACGCGAACTTCACGAGCGTCACCGATCGGTCCGGCCGCACCCTCTCCTTCGCCCGGGGGACGGGCGGGAACCTCGACCAGATGTCGAACCCCCTCGGCACCGAGGCGTGGACCTACGACACGAACGGCCGCGCCCTCTCGAAGACCGACGCCGAGGGCGCCGTCACGGCCTTCACCTACGACGCCTCGGGCCGCCTCGCGTCGCGCACGGACCCGCTGGGCACCGTCACCGAGTATGCCCACGACGCCTCGGGCCGCCTGCTCCAGACGGTCCGCGCCTTCGGGACCGCGGACCAGGCCACGTGGGACCTCTTCCGCGACGCCAACGGCCGGGTCACGTCGCGCGTGGACCCCCTGGGCAACACGGTGTCGACGACCTACAGCCTCCTCGGGCTCGTGACCGGCGAGACCGACGAGCTCGGCAACACGACGACGTACGCCTACGACATCCACGGCAATACGACGGGCATCACGCACCCCGACGGCACCACGACCGCAAGGACGTTCGACCTCGAGGGCCGGATGCTCACCGAGACCGACCCGGCGGGCCGCACGACCACCTACACCTACGACGCCGCGGGCAACCGCCTCACCGAGACGCTGCCGGACGGGGGCGTCTACACCTACTCGTACGACGCCGCGGGCCGCGTCGACTCCGTCGCGCTCCCGAGCGGCCAATCGATGACCATGACCCGGAACGAGATCGGGCGGCTCACCACCAGCACCTTCGACGGCGAGGTGACCACCTACGACTACGACCCCGACGGGCGCGTCACGCAGATCACGGAGCCCACGGGCGTGATCACCCAGTACACGTACGACGCCGGCGGGCGGCCCCTGGCCACGGTGCACGGCGCGGGCACGCCCGAGCAGCAGACCGTCGCGCACACGTTCGCGCCCGACTCCACGCACGACTCCCACGAAGACCGGATGGGGCGGATCACGACGTACACCTACGACGCCGCGAACAACCTGACCGCGGCCGCCGACGGCGACGGAAACGCCTGGGCCTACACGTACGACGCCCGGGGGAACACGGTCGCGCAGGCCGATCCCGCGGGCAACACGACGGCGCTGACCTACGATCTCGCGGACCGACTGACCGCGCGCACGCTGCCGGGCGGCGGACAGGAGACCTTCACCCGCGACGCCCGGGGCGACGTCACCGCGCACACCGACTTCGACGGCGGCCTCACCACTCGGGTCTACGACAGCCGCCGCCGCATGACCCAGAAGGTGCTCCCCGCCGCGACGCAGTACGACTACACGCACGACGGCTCCGGCCGCGTGCTCACCGTCCTCGACTCCCGCGGCACGGGCACCTACACCTACGACGCCGCGGGCCGCGTCGCGTCCTACACCGCCCCGGACGGGCCGTCGGTCACGTACACGTACGACGGCTCCGGGCAGCTGACGGCGCGCACCATCTCCGTGGGCGGCGCCACGGAGACCATCGGGGTGACCTGGGACAACCGAGGCAGCCCGGCCTCGGTCACCGACCCGGACGGCAACGTCACCACCTACACCTACGACGCGGCCGGGATCCTCGACGAGATCGACCACGCCAACGGCACCACGTCCACGTACTCCGTCGACGCCCTCGGCCGCCCCACCGCCATCGACGTCGACGACGCGAGCGGCGCGCCCCTCGCGGGCTGGACCTACGGGTGGACCGGCGGCGAGCTGACGTCGGAGACCGAGCTGGACGGGAGCACGTCGGCGTACCTGTACGACGCGGCGGGGAGGCTCATCGACGTCGCCCGGACGGGCACGAACCCGTACACGGACGCCTTCACCTTCGACGGCGCGGGCAACGTCGTGACCGCCGTGCGGGACGGCAACGCGGAGACCTGGACCACGGACGTCGACTCCCGGCTCACCGCCCGCGGCGCCGCGACCTACACCTACGACGCGGCGGGCCGGGTGACGAGCCGCACGGACGGGGCCGCGACGTCGATGACCTGGGAGGGCCCGCGCCTCACGGGCACGACCGAGGCGGCGGGGCCTGCCGCGACCTACGTGTACGACGCCGACGGCCTCCTCGTCCGCCGACTCGAGGGCGCGACCGAGACGCGCTACCTGTGGGACCGCAGCCACGACGGCGTCCCCCGGGTGCTCGCCACGTACGACGCGACCGGCGCGCTGATCGACTCCTACCTGTGGGACGAGCACGGCCTCCTGCAGGTCCGCTCGGGCGGCACGACGTCCACCGTGATCCGGGACCGGCTCGGGTCCGTTCGGGGGCTCACCAGCTCGGCGGGCGCGGTCACGGACACCTACCACTACGACGCCTACGGAGCCCCCATCGGCGGCACCGGCGCGACGGTCGTGCCCTTCGGCTGGGAGGGCCACCTCTATGACGACGACTTCGGCCTCTACTACGCCCAGGCGCGCTGGTACGACCCCGACGCGGGCCGGTTCCTGTCCCGCGATCCGGCCCCCGGGCGGGACATCGAGCCCCTCACCCTCCACCCCTACGTGTACGGCCGGGGCGACCCGATCCACTGGGTCGACCCCACGGGCGACTTCACGCTCACGATGACCATGGCCGTCACCTTCATCGTGGTGGGGCACACGGCCATGAACGTGACGTTCGGGCTCGGGGCCCTGCAGCGGGTCATGTACATGATCTACGGGCAGATGAACCAGCACCCGCTGCGCTGGTCGGGGCCGTCGGTCACGGGCTCCATCTCCGCCGGTTTCGTGGGCGGCTCGGCCTTCGACTATCACGGCACCGCCGAGAACGAGAAGGGCTCCAACACCGCCAACGTGATCTTCGCCATGGGCGGGCTCACGTTCGGCACGAAGGGCGGCGTGTCGGTCACCTGGAACCAGGAGTTCGACACGTGGAACTACGGGCAGTCGCAGCTGCACCCCGAGTGGCCGATCCCGGGCAAGCCGAACCCCTATCCGCTGGAGGGGACAGCCATTCAGTCGGGCGTGGGATCCGTCCGCATCAAGTACATCGTGACGTGCGGCGGCCCCAGCCAGATCTCGGTCTTCAACGGCATCGCCCTCACGGCCGCGAGCTGGAGCGACCCCGGCTGCAGCGTCACGGGCAGCGCGGGCAAGAGCATGAAGGAGGACGGCAAGGCGCCCCCCATCGGGTGGTCCGCGTTCGACCTCTTCATCGGCGTCAGCAAGGTCCTGTCCCCCGGCAGCGGCTGAGCCCTCGGACGCCTCAGGGAGGGCTCGCCTGACCCGCGGCGTTCCCGCCCCAGCAGGTGACGATCCCGTCGACGTCGAGCCCGCAGGTGTGCACCGCGCCCGCGGCCAGGGCTCGGAAGTCGACGTCGGGCGGAGAGTCGAGGCCGGCCGGCGTCTCCCCCCAGCACGTCGCCCGGCCGGCGGCGCGTAGACCGCAGGTGTGAAGCGCGCCCGCCACGAGCCCGCTCCATCCGTCGGGGAACGGCGGCTGAGCGCTCGAGAGGTCGTTGTCGCCCCAGCACACGACGCTCCCCCCGTCGTCGCCCGCGCAGTGGTGGACCTCGCCGCTCGCGATCTCCACGACCTCGGCCGACGGCGGAGCGACCGCGATGGGCCACTCGGTGCCGCCCCAGCACACCATGTCTCCGTCGATCGCCTCCCCGCACGTCTCCCAGCGCCCCGCGGAGATGGTGGAGAAGCGCTCCCCCTCGGGCACGGCGAGCTGGTCGGACTCGTCGGTCCCCCAGCAGGCCACGGTCCCGTCTTCGCGACGCGCACACGAGTGCAGCTCCCCCACCGTCAGCTCCACGAACGGTCCCTCGGGCGGGTCGCACTGTCCCTGGGCGTCGCTCCCCCAGCAGGCCACGGAGCCGTCGACGCGGAGGGCGCAGGTGTGGTGCCGACCGCCGTCGATCGCGGTGAAGGGCCCCGGCAGCGCGTCGAGCCGGCCGTGGCCGTCGTCGCCCCAGCACCGCGCCTCCCCGTCCTCGTCCACGGCGCAGGTGTGGTGCCGCCCTGCGCCGATCGCCGTCGCGCGGAACGTGCCCGCCCCCGCCGGGGGGCCGGCGGCCCACAGCAGGTCGTACGTCTGATGCTCCCCGAACGCGACCCGCACTGCGTCCCAGTCGTCCTCGACCCCGGGCGCGAGGGTCGTCCCGAAGTCGGCGCAGGTGCGCAGTCCGTCGTCCATCCACTCGATCCCGGGGAACCGACCGACGTCGAACAGGCCCCCCGCGTGCACGTGGGCGTGGACGCCGTAGTTGTTGGGGGCGAAGAAGGGGAGCTCGTCGGGGTCGTGGGCCCCCGTGACGACGAGCTCGCCGGGCGCCACGGAGACGTCGAACTGGTCCTCGAACCAGCGTCGGCTGACCGGATCGAGCCGCGCCCACGACGCCCGGACGCCCAGGTCCACGACGCCCTCGGGGGTCACGCAGGCCGGGTATCCCCCGATGAGCCCCGTCGGGTGGCGATGATCGGGCTCGCAACGGTCCTCGTACTCGTCGCCCCAGGGGAAGCGTCGGTTGGCGTCGCCCGCCGACGCGTAGAGCACCTCCGCGAAGGTGCAGAGGCGTCGCCCGTATCGGGTCAGGATTCGGTCGACGTCGAGCACGTCGCCGTACGCCAGCGTGCCGTGCCCCTCCCGGGTAGGCAGCGGGAGGCCCTCGCCGGGGAACGGGTGGGTCTCGATGCAGAACGCGTCGAGCGCGTACTCGGTCTCCAGCACCTGGTTGTCGCCGCAGCCGCACTCCTCGATGTGGGTCGGGTCGTGCTCGCCGAGCAGCACGGTCGCCTCGGGGACGGCCGTCATGCCGCGGGGGCACGTGGGCGACGGGGCGGGTTCCGGGGTCGGCGAGGGCTCCGGCAGCGACTCCGGCACGGCACAACCCGCGAGAACCAGCGCGAGGGCGAGGCAGCGGATGCCCGCATTGGACCACAGCGCCCCGGGGCAGGCGGGGAGATCAGCCCAAGACCGAGTCCACCCACGCCTCGAACGGCATCCGCGAGCCGACGACCTCCTCGTTGTCGTTCCAGGCCGTGTACACGTAGACCTTTCCGTCGCTGTACACCTCGCTGTACATGTGGCCCTGGTAGTGGCCGGACCGGCCCTTGCGATCGACCGTCAGGCCCTTGCGCTTCTGACGACGCTTCCTCGACGCGCGACTTCTTCGACCCATGAGTACCTCCACCGGGCGCTCTTCGAACCTGGTACCCGTGGTCGGGTGGACAAGTCCGGCGGCGATTGGGCCCGGACCTCGAGCCGGCGGCGACCGTCTCCCGCGACCGCGGAGGACGCGGGTCGGCGGAGGCACGGAGTCCCGGCGGGGAGAGCGACACATTTGGGTCACGGAGGACGCCTGGGGCGTCCCCACCGAGGCCATGTGGCACTTTCGTGTCGGGATCGGCCTGCTCGGCACCGCGTTCGCGGGGACCTTGGTCCCGTCCGGCCGGGTCCCGTGCCGAACGGACTCCCCACGTCCGCCGAGGTAGACTTTCGAGGCCCCGTCGGAGCTCTCGTGACTCGTCTCTCGGGCGTCCTCGCCCTCGCCGCCTCCCTGCTGATCGCGTCCTGCGCGACCGGACGGCCCAACCTGCGCCCGCGCCCTCCCGCCGCCGCGCCGGAGCCCGACCTCGGGGCCCTCCTCCCGCTGCTCGCAGGGGACCCCGTCACCTCGCTCCACGGCGCCCGGATCGACCCCGAGCTGGCGGCCCTGCGCGACGCCGACCAGGAGGATCGACGTGACGGCAGCGCCCCCGCCGACGTGATGCGGCGCGACGCGGAGCGGCTGGCCCGCCTCGACGTGCTGGTCCGGGCCGGGCGGGTGCGCACCCCTGCCGACCACCACGCCGCCGCACTCCTCTACCAGCACGGAGGCGACGCCGGGGCCTACGCGCGAGCCCACCGCCACGCCCTGCAGGGGCTGACCGAGGCCCGGAACGATCGCGGGCTCCGACGCCTCGCCGCGGCGACCCTCGACCGGTGGCTGCAGTCGCAGGGGCGACCCCAGGTCTTCGGCACCCAGTCGTCGAAGGAAGGCGACGCCCCCTGGACCCAGGAGCCCTTCGACCGCGACGCGGTGACGGACGCCCAGCGAGCCGCGGCGGGGGTGCCGGGTCTCGAGGCGCAGGCACGTCGGCTCGCCGAGCTCGCCCAGGCCGACCTGTGGGCGCTCGCCGCGCGGTTCGAGCTGCCGCCGCCCGCGGCCACCACCGGGGAGGTCCCCGACCTGTGGTCGACCCACTACCACCTGTGGGAGGCCGCCGAGGTCGAGGCGGGGGGCGAGGACGTGTTCGCGGTCCTGGACCCCTCCGAAGAACCCTTCCCCGCCGACTCACCCGTGCACCTCACCGGCCGGGACTGGTGCTTCATGGCGCTGGAAGGCAGCGGCCGCGTCACCCGATTGGACGGCTCGACGATCACGCTCAACTACGCCGGGCAGACGGCCGTGGCGGTGCCCTGCGAGCGCTGGCTCGGGGAGCGATGGCGGTCCCAGGGCTCCGTGCGCTTCGGGCTCGCCGGCGGCCCCTACGGCGACGGCGTCCAGAGCCGGCGCCTGGTCCCCTACCGGACGATCGCCGTGGACAAGAACCAGGAGACGATCCCCTACGGGACCGCGGTCTTCGTGCCCGCAGCCGTGGGCGACGCGTTCACCCACGAGGGGGTCGACTACACCCACGACGGCTGGTTCTTCGCGGCCGACACCGGGGGGGCCATCACGGGTCGACACATCGACACGTTCACCGGCACGGCCACCGAGTCGCAGCTCGATCACGTCCGGGACTCCCCGAAGGCCGAGCGCTTCGAGGCGCGCACGGTCGCCCCCGACGACCCCGTGGCCGCCGTCCTGCGCGCGCTGCATGCCGAGTGACGGCGCGGCCCCCGACGGCAGGAGTCCGGCATGATGCATGGATGCGGCGGGTCGCTCTCATGATCGGAGTCTCCTCTCTTCTCGCGTGGCTCGGCTGCGGCGGCTCGACGGTCACGCCCCCGGCCGACGCCGAGGCGGCCGTGAAGGCCCTGGTCGGCGACGCCGAGGTCGCGTGGTTCGACTCGGGTGAGGCGAAGCCGCAGGGCGCCCTCGTCAGCGCCGCCGTCCGCGACGGCGCCGTGATCGCGCTGGCAGTTCATGTGCCCGTCGTAGACGTCGGGGCCCTCGCTTCGTTCCCCTCCCTGGAGCGCCTGACTCTCACCGACGCGGGCTGGACCGGCCCCCTGGCGTGCGGCTCCTTGCGATCCCTGACGGTGAAGCGGAACCCCGGCTTCGACGTCGCCTGGCTCGCCGGGTGCGCCGGCCTCACCCACCTCGAGCTCCTGGACTCGGGCCTGACCAACGTCGACGGGTTCCCCGTGCTCCCCGAGCTGCAGCGCCTGCACCTGGGCAAGAACCCCATCGCGACGCTGGCGGGGCTCCCCACGCTGCCGAAGCTCGAGCAGATCACGCTCCAGGGGTTCGAGCCCGGGGCCGAGGAGACGATCCCGACTCAGCCCGCGCTGAAGCGAGTCATCACCCCGGGCGTGACGACCGCGAGCGCCACGGACCCGAAGCCCGGGGCCGCCGGCGAGAGCACCCCGTCGCCCTTCGGTCGCAACGACGTCCTCGGCATCGACATCCCGCCGCCGAAGAACCCCTGGGTCCCGAAGATCACGGCCCGCAAGGGGTCGACGTCCGGCATCGACAAGGCCTGCACCGTCAACCACCTCGGCAAGTTCGAGATCGACTGCCGGTTCGGCATCGAGACCCTCACGGGCATGGTCCCGCTGAAGGTGGACATCGGCTCGACGCACCACGAACCGGGCGTGATCGCCGACGTCTCGGTGACGGCCGGGACCGTCCGCGTCTACATGCCTTACCACACGGTCCAGCAGTACGCGGAGGCCACCCCCGGCAACCCCGTCCGGGTGCATGGCATCCTCGACAAGTCCTGGACGTCCGCCGGCAAGCTGGGCGAGCACCACATCGTCGTCGAGGCGCAGGGCGGGCCCGCCGAGGGCGTCGAGGTGAAGCTGAAGAACGCGATCTAGGTCGGAGGCCGGATGACGACCCAGGACCCCTCGCGCTCCTGCACCGTGACCTCGTTGGTGATCGACTTCAGGCGGTCGCCCAGTCGGATGTCCAGCCCGACCTTCACCCAGTAGCGGCCTCGGGACTTCGGCTTGCGCTTGAGGAACCGCAGGCCTTCGTAGCCCCAGTCCTTCATCTTCGCGAGCTTGCGCTCCAGGACGCCCTCACGCTCGCCCTCGGGGGGCAGCACCTCGCTCCAACGAGAGTCGCCGCGCATGCGCGAGGCGTAGAAGTGGGCGACCGCGGCTTCGGGCGACACGCCCCCCGGGGCCACGCCGTCGGCCGTGTCGGGCGCGAGCTCGGCCGTCGACGCGTAGTTCTCCCAACCGTCCTCGCCCGCCTCGATCGCGGGCGCCGCCCAGGTCACGACCCGCCGCCCCCGTTGAAGAGGGCCTGGACGTCGTCCTTCATGCGGCCGCTGAACAGCTCCGTGGTGCGCTCCTGCCCGCCGAGGACGGCCGCGAGCGCGTCCAGGTCGTTCGTATCGGTGGCGTGCTGGAGGATCTCGAAGGCGTAGTCGTTGCCCTCACCGCCGGCCGCGACGAGGCGCTTGACCAGCTCCGAGCGGTGGTCGAGCGGCATGGTCGTGTAGAGCCGCATACGCGCGAGCTTGATGGCGGTGGCCGAGGACGCCTCACGCACGATGTCGAGCTGATGGGTCGGGCTGTGCTGGTACACGAGCGCCATGATCTCGGCCTGCACGTCGCCCGACCAGGCGTTGCGCAGCGTGGTGAGTCCCACCTCGTCGACGATCGCCGTGATCTCGCCCGTGCGGCCCGTGAACACGCTGACCACCAACTGGCCGTCGGACGTGCCGCCCTCGAGGAGCTTGGTCACGACCTTGCCCCGCTGGCCGGCGTCCATCGTATTGAAGACCGGGTCCGCCACCATGTGCCGCGCGCAGGCGAGGTTCATGTGGTTGTCGAGGAGCCGGTCGGCGTCGACCCCGTTCGCGTACAGGTGCGTGACGAGGGCGTAGTAGTTCTCGTGCTGGAACCCGTCGATCAGCTCGCCCATGTCCACGCGCGCGATCAGCCCCGTCGTGTTCGACGCGTCGCCCCGGAGGATCTTGAGGATCGCGTCCTCGTCCTCCTCCAGGCACGCACCGTCGAGCAGCTTGCGGATCAAGATCGCCCGGTCGCCGACGGTCAGGTTCACGTGGTGGTCGTACGTGACGATCATCCGCGCGGTGTTGTCGTCGATGCGGTCGTCCGACACCCGCACCTTGCCCGCGTTCAGCAGCAGGACCAGGAGCTGGTCGGCCTCGCCCCAGTCGAGGTTGTCGTAGATCTCGTCGATCTTCCCGCTGGTCAGCGACGCCGTGAACGCCGTGTCCTCCATGAGGATGAGGATGGCGCGCTCGTCGTCGTTCGTGGTGGCGCCCGCGAGCATCGCGTCGAGCAGCTGCATCTGCGCGGGGATGTCGTTGGTGGTGTGCAGACCCTCGGCGATGATGCCGCGGGCCACGTCGTCGTCGAGAGTGAAGCCCTGCGGGAGCCGCTGGTGGGTCCACAGCAGCGCCTGGTAGCGGTCGCTCTGTTCGCCGTCGATCGCGTGATACAGGTTGAGGATGAACTGGTCCGTGAGGTGGGGCTCCACCGTGGGCCAGCACTCGCGCAGGACGGAGAGGATCGCGTCCTCGTCCTCGTCGCCGGTGACGCCGATCCAGAGCTCGCGCAGGACGCGCAGCAGCTCTTCGCCGTTCATGTTCCGGTACTCGCCCTCGGACACGAACAGGCGCGCGGTGTCGTCGTGGAAGTCGAAGTTCGGGTCGACGATGTCGCTCGAAGTGAGCTTGGCCGCGCGGTACAGCAGCAGGACGAGCTGGTCCCACTCCTCGCCGTCGAACTCGCCGAGCAGCATGCGGAAGTCGCCGTCGGCGAGGTGGTCGACGGCGTCGATGTTCGCCCGGAGGATCGTGAGGATCGCGGCTTCGTCGGCGTCCAGCGTGGCGCCCGCGACCATGTGGTCGATGAGCTTCGCCGCGTCCGCCGCGGGCATGCCCTCGTAGAGCCGCTCCTGCACGAACAGGCGGGCCGCGTCGTCGTCGAAGTCCTCGTGTACGGGTCCGAACTCGGTTCGCCCGTTGCGGTACAGGAGCACGAACAGCGTCGACTCCTCTTCGCCGTGCGTGTGGGCCACGACGTCGTTCAGCGTGGCCAGCGGCAGCGACGTGATGCAGTCGGTGCGGTCCGTGAGGATCGTCTGCATGCGGGCTTCGTCGTCGTCGCCCGCGACGCCCGCCATGAGCGCCTCGAGCAGCCTCTGGATCGCGACGGTCGTGAACCGCGAGCCGTCTCGGTGGTACGTCAGCTCCACGAAGTGCCGGGCGACGTCGTCGTCGAAGTCCTCGTGCGGGTTCTCCAGGTCGAGCTTGTCCTTCTCGAACAGGAGCTGGAAGAGCTGGAGCTCCTCTTCGCCGTGCACGTCGTCGATGATGTCCGAGATCAGGGGGTCGGACTTGCTCGTGAGGAACTCCGAGCGGTCCCGGATCATCGTGATGATGCGCGCCTCGTCGTCGTCGCCGGTGGAGCCCGAGAGCATCTCGTTGACCATGTGGCGGCACACCGCGTTGGGCATGCGGCTGCTGTCTCGATGGAAGCCGCGATCGACGAACGCGCGGGCCGCGTCGTCGTCGAAGTCCGGGTGCAGCGGGTCCATCGTGAGGCCGTCGTTCTCGAACAGCAGCACGAACAGCGTCGTCTCGTTGGCGCCGTGGACGTTGGAGATGATCTCGTTCAGCAGGTTGCCGTCGCCCTTGAGGTACGGCGCCACGTCCCCGCGGGTGCGGAGCAGCTGGAGGATGCGCTCCTCGTCGGCCGCGCCCGTGTAGCCCTCGTTCATGCGGCGCATGAGGGTCGCGATCTCGGGCGCCGTGAAGCTCGCCGGCTCGACCTCGTCCACCAGCTTGCGCGCCACGTCGTCGTCGAACTCGAGCCAGTCGGCGGAGAGGTCGGAGATGACGCCCGAGTTCTTGCCCCAGACGATGAACGTCTCGTACTCCTCGCCGTCGATGTTGTCGCACATCTCGACGAGGCGGTCCTGGCTCAGCTCGGGGTGCACGATCGAGCAGTCGGTGCAGATCCTGATGATCGCGAGCTCGTCGTCGTCGCCGGTGACGCCATCGATGAGGGCCTGGATCATGTCCCAGAGCGCGCCGGGATCCCGCTGCTCGGTGTGCAGGTTCATGCGCACGATGGCGCGGGCGATGTCGTCGTCGATCTCGACGTGGGGGATGAGCTGCGCGTGGCTCATGAGGGCCACGGCGGAGTCCCACTCCTCGCCGTTGCAGTCGCTGAGGACCCAGTCGCGCAGCTCCTGGGTGTCGAGGATCGCGCCCATGGTGCCGCGGTTCTCGTTGAGGATGCGGATGATGGCCAGCTCGTCCGCGTCGCCCGTCGCCCCGGACAGCATCTCCTCGACGAGCTTGCGGTTCTCCGACGCGGTCAGGTCCGGCGACAGCCCCGCGTCGACCGCCTTGCGCGCGACGTTGTCGTCGATGTCGTAGTCGTCGTTCATGTACGAGATGCGACCCCAGCGCCGCAGGGCGACCATGAGGTCCTCGTACTCTTCGCCGTCGATGTCGCTCAGCGCATCGTCCAGCTTGTCGGCGGGCAGGTTCCGGGTGAAGGACTGGCAGTCCATCATCAGCTTGACGAGGCACTCCTCGTCCGCGTCGCCCGTGGCCCCGCTGATCATCTCGTCGAACAGCACCATGAGCTTGCGGTCGTCGCTGACCGCCACGTGCAGGCCCTGGTTGATGACGGCGCGGGACACGTCGTCGTCGATGTCGAGGTCCGGGAGGATGTCCTCCAGGAAGAAGAAGCCCGCCAGCGCGTCGTACTCCTCGCCGTGGAAGTCGTCGAGGCAGCGCTGGGCGATGTGCGTGGTGAGGACGGTCTTGATGTCCCCGCGCTCGCGGACGATGCGCAGGATCGCGGCCTCGTCGGCGTTCGCCGTGGAACCCTCGAGCATCGCGTTGATCAGACGACGGACCTCGTAGACCTCCATGTTCACGTGGAGGCCGCGGCTCACCAGCTCGCGGGAGACGTCGTCGTCGAGGTACGGGTCGTCGAGGACGGAGTTGACGTACCAGAGCGTGAGCAGCGTGGTGCGCTCCTCGCCGTTGATCTTGTCCATCAGCCGCAGGACGCCGCCCTCGACCCCTTCGGCCAGGGAGCGCATCTCGCTCGGCGGCGCGTCCGAGAAGATCTGGATGATGGCCGCCTCGTCGTCGTCCATGCAGGCGCCGTCGAGCATCTTGTTGATGAGGTTGATCCGCTGGGGCAGCGGCAGGTCGCGGTGCAGGCCGGACGTGACGATGTTGCGGGCGGCGTCGTCCGCGTAGAGGTTGGTGATGAAGTTGTCGACCGCCTCGGCCCAGTAGCTCAGGCCGATCGACTCGAGGCCCCACGCCAGGGCGCGGCCGCCGAGCACGATCATGAGGCTCGCGCTGTTGACGATCTGCAGCTCGAGCTTGCTGGAGACGCCCGCCCCGAGGCCCCAGGCCAACCCGTAGGAGTACTCGACCTCGAACGACGGGAAGAAGCTGAGCGTGCCCTCGAAGTGCGCGCCCGCGCCGGCCCAACCCGAGACGCCGGCGGAGGCCGAGAACACGGGCATGTCGGTGGAGAGCGCCGCCGGGACCCACGCGATCTCGAGGAACGCCTTGGCACCCGCGCGCGCGCCCGCGAAGGCGTCGGCGGAGGCCCCGAGCTTGGCCTCGACGCCGTCGTCGGTGTTGCCGACCTCCACGTTCAGCTCGCCCTCGACCGAGGCGACGACCTCGGCGTTGAGCTTCAGCCCCAGGCGGCCCTTGAGGGTCTCGCCGCGCACGTTGAGGGAGGCCCAGGGTGTCTGCAGGACGAGCTCGCCGCCGACCAGCGTGAGGGCCGCGCCCGCGGTGGCCTTGATGACCACCTTGTCGACCTCGACCTCGACGTCCGCGGACGCCTCCGCGGAGGCGCCCAGCACGGTGCCCGAGCCGTGGGCGACGGAGTCTTCGTTGCCGAAGCTCCCGGTGGCGACGGCAGTGCTCGCCGACGCCGACGCGAGGTTCTCGGACGCGCCCTGGCTGTGGTTGCTGCGGACGCCGGTCGCGTCGCGGGGCTCGGTGGTCACGAGCACCATCTGCCCGCCCTCACGACGGAAGAAGCGGTGACGCTGCCTGCCCATCGTGTTGCCGTCGCTGTCGGTGAGCAGCGCGGTGTTGGCGGAGGCGCGGGGCGTCTGGTCGTTCTCGCCCTCGCGAGCGATCAGGGCGTCGGCGGCCCGGTGGACCGCGGCGGTGCCGCCCGAGACGGCGGTGTCGGCGGCGCTGTGGGCTTCCTGCTCGGCGGGGCTGCCCGCGGCGGAGACGTCGTGTTCGTTCGCGCCCTCGAGCAGGGTGACCGCGTCGGTGCGGCCCGAGTGCCGGTTCTGGACGGTGTGCGCCACCTCGTGAGCGATCAGGTGGTCGCCCTCTTCGCTGCCCGGCGCGTAGCGGCCCTCGCCGAACACGATGTCCTCGCCGACGGCGAACGCGGCGGCCTCCAGGGACTTCGCGGCGTCGGCCGCCTTCGCGTCGTCGTGGACGCGCACGTCGTCCAGGCGCTCTCCGTAGGCGGCCTCGAGGCGCTGCTTGGTCCCGCCGTCCAGCGGCTTGCCGGGGGCCTTGACCGCGTCCAGCGCGTCGGCGACCGCCCCCTTCTTGGTCTCCTCGTCCTCGACCTCGGCCGCGGGCTCGACGTCCGGCGCGGGCCCCACCACCGGGGCGGGCACGTTGGCGACCTCGAGGGTCCCGGCGGCGGCCTCCCGCTTGAAGCGCGTGAACTCGGCGCGACCCACGGCCACGACCTTGTCGGCCACGGCGTCGGCCTCGACCTCGAAGGCGTCCGTGGGCTCGGAGACCGAGGCGGACTTGCGGGCCGCGGGCTCGGAGGACTGAGGCGCCGTCGGCTGAATGGAGGTGTCCTTGGCGGGCGCGTGGCCGGACTGGACGACGTGCATCAGCTCGTGAGCGAGCAGCCGATCGCCGTGGGCGGTGCCCGGGCGGTAGGTGTCCGACTGGAACGCGACGTGCTCGCCGAGAGCGAAGGCGTGGGCGAACAGGGCCTTCGACACGGCGTCGGCCTTGGGATCGACGTGGATGCGGACCTTGTCGAAGGAGACGCCGAAGCGCCACTCCATGTACGCCTTCGTCTCGGGGTCCATCGGGGCGCCGGAGCCGAGCCTCTCCTGGACCTGCTTCAGGTCCACGTCGGGGGCGCCGCCCTTCGAGTCGTACACGACGTCCAGGCCGGAGGCTTCGTCCTTGACCAGGAACCGGGCGGGGGCGTCTTCGGGATCGAGGCGACGGCGGACGGCGTCGTTGCCCATGCCGCGCTGGAGGCGACGGACGTCGTACCCCACGGCCTCGAAGGCGCGCTGGGTGTCTTCGTCTCGGTGGGCGACGTGGCGACGGACGTGGGACGCGCCCGGCGCAGGGGGTCCTTCAGTGCGAGTGGCCGAGGCCATCGCGGCCTCCGAGAACTCGGAGTACCGGCGCGCGCGTTTGCGGCGAAGTTCTTCTTCTTTGCTTACGACACGCGATGCCATCGAGCCCTCGTTGGCCGGACTTACCCGGCAGAAGGAGGATCAGAGCGAACAGGATAGGCCGGCTCGCGTGCACGCGTGAGGTTTTGTCGCCGGCGGCCTCAGGTCGTGTCCGCGCCCGCCTCCTCGACGGCCGCGACGATCTGCGCCCGCAGCCACCGATTCGCCGGATCACGCTCGGTGCGGATGTGCCACATCATGCAGACGTCGAGGCGGGTCTCGGTGAGCGGATGGTCCATGACGCGCAGGCCGTGCTCGGCACCGGCGGCGCGAAGGAAGCGGCGAGGGCCGGACACCACGATGTCGGTGGTCCGGGCGGCGCTCAGCGCCCAAGGGTAGGACGGCACCTGCATCGCGATCCGGCGCTCGAGGTCGCGGTCGGCCAGTTGCTGGTCGATCATCGTGCGCTGAGGCGTGGTCTTGCGCGTGACGATCACGTGGGCGGCCGCCGCGAACTGCTCCACGGTGATCTCGTCGCCGATGGAGGGATGGTCCTGCCGAACCGCACAAGAGTAGGGCTCCACGTAGAGCACCTCTCGGCGGATGCTCGGGTGGTCCTCGAACCCCAGCCCCAGGGCCATGTCGATCTCGCCCGCCTCGAGCCGCTCCTCGAAGGGCCTGAGGCCGAGGAGGCTGAGGCGCAGATCGACGCTCGGGGCGAGGGCCTCGAGGCGCTTCATCAGCGGCAGGACGGTCGTGTGGAAGTTCGAGTCCGCCGTCGCGATCGAGAACCCCCGGGCCGAGGTCGCGGGATCGAACCGGCCCGGCTCCAGGGCCCGCTCGATGCCCTCCAGCGCGGCCCGAACCTTGGGGGCGAGTTCTTCGCCTCGGGCCGTCCGCACCATCCCGTGAGGGCCGCGCACGAGGAGCGGATCGTCGAGCAGGTCGCGCAGGCGGCCGAGGGTGTAGCTCATGGCGGACTGGGTCACGCCCAGCCGGGCGGCGGCCCGCGTCACGTGACACTCCTGCAGCACCGCGTCGAGCGCCGGCAACAGGTTGAGGTTGATCGCGGCGAGTCGAATGTCGGCCACTGAGACGGAGCATAACCGACGGACGTCGCGGCCATGAGGCGGACCGATGCGCACATCGAGACGTTCGATTGGTCCGGAGCCGGTCCGGGGTCCAGCCTCCTTGCAGAAGGAGACCGAAATGACGACCACTCACACGAACCACACCGCCCTCGTCACCGGCGCGAACTCGGGTCTCGGCTTCGAAGCCGCGGCGCAGCTCGCCGAAGCCGGCTACGGGAGGGTGATCCTCGCCTGCCGCACGCTCCACAAGGCCGAAGGGGCCCGCAAGGAGCTCGCCGAGCGCGTCGGCTCGGACCCGTTCACGACGGTCGCGATCGACGTCGCGAACCTCGCCTCCGCGGCGGCGGCGGCCGACGAACTGATCGCGCGGGGCGACCGCATCGACGCGCTGCTGCTCAACGCCGGGATGGTCCCCGGGGACGAGATGACGAAGACGCCCGACGGCCTCGAGATGGCGTTCGCGGCCTCGATCATCGGCCACCACCTGCTCTCGGTGCGGCTGCTGGACGCAGGTCTCTTGGACGGCGCGCGCATCGTGCTCTCGGGCTCCGAGGCGGCGAACAACGACCTGCCCGCCATGATGGGCATGGCGGTCTACGACTTCGCCACCGACGCCCCGGTGGAGGGACGGGCGCTGCATGACGCCATGCTCGCGTTCGCCCGCGGGGAGCAGGAAGCGGGGTACGACGGCACCCGGCAGTACTCGACCACCAAGGTGTTCAGCGCCTGGTGGAGCGCGGCGATGGCGCGCCGATTCGGCGACCGGGTCTCCGTCTTCACGGTCTCTCCGGGCTCGAACATGAGCACCAACGCGGCGCGAAACACGACCGGCTTCAAGCGGTTCCTGTTCACGAAGGTCATGCCCGCGATCGGGCCCCTGATCGGCTGGGACCAGCCCGTCTCGCAGGGCGCGAAGCGATACATCGACGTCGTCACCGGCGAGGGCGGCGACTGGATCAACGGCCGCACCTACACGTCGGCCCCCAAGAAGATGATCGGCCCGCTGCACGCGGTCGAGTACCCGCACCTGCTCGACGTCGACCGCCAGGACGCGGCGTGGGCGGTCCTGGGCGAGCTCTCCGGGACGAAGTCGGAGGTGCTCTGATGACCACGCTCGTCCAAGTCCTCCTCGGCGTCATCGCCCTGATGACGCTGGGCCTCGGCGCCAAGTCGATGTTCGCGCCGAAGTCGATGCTCGACAACTTCGCGGTCGACCCGCGAGGCAAGGCCGGGCTCAACACGATCCGAGGGGTGATCGGGGGCCTCTTCATCGCCCTGATGTCCATGGTGGTCACGGGGCTGGTGACCGGCGAGACGCTCTGGTTCCTCGCCGTCGCGATCGTGCTCGGCGTGGTCGCGGCGGGCCGAGTGGTCGGCCTCGCGGCGGACGGCTTCGAGAAGGCTGCGTTGCCGCCTCTGATCCTCGAGTCGGTGATGGTCGCGGTTTTGGTGTCCGGGCACGTCGTGCTCGGAGCCGGGTAGGCCGCGGAGCTACTCCTCGACCCACCGCTTCTCGACGTACCAGGCGCGGCCGATCCACCCGATGCGCTCCAGGCCGCAGCCGGTGCCCCCGCTGCTCCCCTCGGACTCGTAGTAGAGGCTGATCCCTCCGTCGTCGCGCACGGCCACGAGGGTCATGGCCTCGAGGCGGCCGCCCTTCTGCTTGAAGAGGACCGGCTGGCCGAGGAGGGCGCGCAGGGCGTCGACGCTCAGGGCGTCCCCGCGAAGCTTGTGAGTGGTCTCGTAGTGCGACGGGCCGTGTAGCGGGAGCGTGAAGGTGTCGACCTGGGCGTCTTCGAGCATCCACGCGTTGTCGGCCGACTTGGCGCCGGCCTTCATCCCCGCCATCGGATCGTTCGAACGGACGCCGGCGCGGTCCCCGGGGCGACGGGGCGGGCGGGTCCAGGGCTCGCTCGAGTCGCCGTAGGCCGCGGTGTCCCAAGACATGCCGGCGCGCAGGTGCTGGGCCCAAGCGGGGTGGGTCATGGACACGTGCAGCGTGGCCCAGGACGACTCGCCGTCCTCCCAGAAAGACTCGTATCGGGGGTCCTCGTAGTCCGGCGGGGGGTGGTTCTCCTGGTCCTCGACGCGCACGGAGGCGACGAAGCCGCGGGCGTTCTTTCGCACCCAGGCCGGCGACAGGTAGTCGTTGAGGTCCATCTCCTTGGCCAGGGAGCAGTCGCGAACGGCCGCCTCTTCGCCGTAGCTGTACGGGTCGATGGGGTCGTAGACGAGCTGCAGGGCGAAGAAGAAGCAGTCCGGAACCGGCCCGGCGTCGGGGTGCACGACGGTCACGTCGAACGAGACGTCGGCGCCGTCCACCTTGGAGACCGAGACCGAATACAGCTCACTCATGCCCTGGCCTCCCCGAAAGCAACGCGACGCGGTCGAAGTAGACCTCGTTGCGCGTGATGAGGCCATCCCGAAGCTCGACGATGTCCAAGCCCTCCTCCTCCACCACGCGGTCGCCCATGGGGATCTCCGCTCGCCACTTGAGGGTGTAGCCCGCCGCGGTGGGCTGCAGCTCGGTGCGCGTCCACCGCCACGACGGGTTGCGGGCGAGCAGCTTGCGGAAGTACCGACCGATTGCGTCGTGGCCGCGGAGGCCGTCGGGATCCATCCGGTGCGGTCGGCGAGGGAGCAGCGGACCCAGCCCGCGTGGTGTTCGACGGCGGTGACCAGGTCGCCGGGAGCGACGGTCAGGTCGCGGGCGTCGTAGTCGTGAGTGGCGAGGGCGGTCGGCCCCGCCGTGGCGAGGAAGGCCTCGGGCATCCAGCCTTCCTTGCCCCTCGGATCGGTGCACCAGATCCAGCCGGGATACTCGTCGTCCGATCGGCCGACGTCGACGGGTTCGCCCGACGCGACCGCGATCGGATCGTCGTACTTCGCGGACCAAGCCGTCGTGACGCGCACGAGCATGGCGCGAGGGTAGCTGGGACGGTGACGATCGGGACTCCCGGGAAGGGTTCGCAGCGAGCGCGAATGGAACGTTCACCCCGAGATGCGAGCCCTACACGGCTCGCAGCGAGCGCGAATGAACCGTTCACCCCGAGATGCGAGCCCTACACGGCTCGCAGCGAGCACGAATGGACCGTTCACCCCGAGATGCGAGCCCAGCTACCCTCCCCGCATGCCCAAGTCGCCCGAAGTGGATGCCTGGTTCGATGTGTACGACAACCCGATGAAGGAGGTCGTGCGGGCCGTCCGCGACGCGGTTCTGGCCGTGGACGACCGCGTCGGGGAGTGCATCAAGTGGAAGGCGCCGACCTTCACCTTCAGGGGCAACATCGCGAGCTTCTTCCCGAAGTCGAAGAAGCACGCGTCGCTGATGTTTCACCAAGGGGCCGGGATCCCGGGGACGCACCCGATCCTGGAGGGCGATGGCGCGACGGCGCGGAGCGTCAAGCTCGGAAGCGTCATGGAGGTCGAGCGCCGCAAGGACGAGCTGCAGGATGTCGTGCGCGCCTGGATCGACTGGAAGTCCTAGACCAAGACCGGGGCGGAGTTTGGTCGCACCCGGCCGGTCGGCGGACAGAACCCGGGGTGGATCGGCGATCCTGGGTGGGTTCCGGCCGGTCGGCGGACAGAACCCGGGGTGGATCGGCGATCCTGGGTGGGTTCCGGCCGGTCAGCG
>CAZUHI010000052.1:21775-50941 GCA_964620495.1 uncultured Rickettsiales bacterium
CCGGCCGGTCAGCGGACAGAACCCGGGGTGGATCGGCGATCCTGGGTGGGTTCCGGCCGGTCAGCGGACAGAACCCGGGGTGGATCGGCGATCCTGGGTGGGTTCCGACCGCCCCTCAGTCCAGGGCTTCGTCGGCCGCCTCCATGCCGTCCTGGATCCCGGCCCGCGTGGTCCCGACGATGACCTGCTCCTCCACCGGCGGATCGAACGTGGTCTCCGCCCAGTTCGCCCGGAACCGCCGCGACCCGTCGTCGGATTCGACCCACACGTCCAGCGTCCAGCTCTGACGCAGGTTCGCCGTGCCCACGTGGGCCGCAAAGCTCTCCTCCGTCCACGCCCAGGACACCATCCCGTCCCGCCCGTCCTCGGTCGTCGTGCGGCGGAAGTCCTTGAACAGATCGAAGCGCATCGAGAATGCCGCGTTCTCGCGGGTGAGGTCGTTGAACGTCCGCAGCAGGTCGCAGTCTCCGGCCGCGAAGCAGTCGCCCTCCAGCACCTCGCGCGTGTACTCCGTGGCCGTGGGCTCCGCCGGGAGCTGGTCCTCGTCCGTGAACCCCGCGTGCGCCGCCACCGGGTGTCTCGACGCATAGAACAGCGAGACGTCGGCCGTGAGGCGCAGATCGGTGTCGGGCGGGCGGGTGAGACGCTCCAGGTCCGTCGCCTCGAGGGCCGCCTGGGCCGTCGACCGCGTCACCGTGTCCGCCGTGTAGTCGACGTCCTCGAGCAGGACGGCGAGGTTCGAGACGCCCGCCTCCAGCACCGCCGGGTCCTCCGCGTCGAACTCCCGCACGAGGAACCGCGCGAGGTCGCTCAGCTCGGTGGGCGCCTCCACGGGGGGGACGCAGCCGAGCAGCGGGACCAGCAGGACAGGGAGCGCGCGCACCGCGAAAGAATGCCGGCGCGGCCGCCCGCTACCAGTGCCAGACCAGGTCGTGAGCGTCCGCGAGGGCCGCCACTCGGGCGCGGTCGATGACCTCGACCCCGTCGATGAGATCGCCCGCCGCGATGCCGCGGTCCGACGCGTCGGCGCCCACCACGTACACGGGCACGCCCGCCGCGATCAGCTTCTGCATGTCGCCCGCGAGGTCGACGGGGTTGGTCTGCGTCTCGTCGCCGAACCGCAGCCCGCTCGCGTCCTGCCCGCGCACCGCGTGGCCCACGATGTTGCCCTGCAGCACGACGCTCGCCTCCTGGCCGGCCTTGCGCATGGCGTGGACCGTCCAGATCACGGTGTCGTCCTGCTCTTCGATGGTGCCCCGGAAGGCGGTCTCGAGGATGTGAAGGATGCTCATGACGACCTCCTACTTCGTGGGGATGACGAGCACACTGTCGGACGCACCGACCCACTCGACCAGGTTGGGGGGGCCGCCGCGTCGCACGCCGTCGATCGCGTCGTGGGCGCCGCGCTCGTCCACGCAGAAGCCGCAGTTGATCCAATCCACCGAGCCGCCGTTCTTCGCGGCGGTGGCCATCACCTCGGCCACCCACTCCCGGGGGAGCACGTGGTCCTCTTCGTCGGCGTCCTTGCCGTGAACGGGGTTCGGGTGGGCCTTCTGGTGGGCGAAGGGCAGGTACACGGCGCCCTCGTAGGCGAACACGTTGATCGTGTGCCCGCGCTCGGCCGCGATGTGCATGAGCCGCAGCGCCGTGGTGGTGCGCGCGTTCTCGTAGGGGGCGTCCATGAGGACGAACGTCAGGGTCTTGGAATCGGACATCGGATCCTCTTCAGCTCCAAAGGGTCTTGGTGCCCGCCTCGAGGTGGTCCACGACCACGTCCAGGGGGGAGGACGTCACGCCCGAGGCGAGCGTCGAGATGCCGCGCTCGCGCAGGCTGAACTCGTCCGCGAGCACCTGGACGCCCGCGTCCGCGAGGGCCGTGAGCAGGTCGCTGGCCGCCGACGGACGCGCAGGCAGCACGCCGTTCTGCACGAGGAAGACGGTCACGTCGTTGCCGCGCTCCTTCAGGCTGCGCGCGAGGTCGTAGTAGGTGGGGACGTCGTTCGTCTGGAACGGGTCCCGTGAAGCGATCAGCAAGTAGTCGGCCACCGGCTCCTCCGGGTTCGTGGGGGACGGGACCATAGCCGAGCGCGCGCGCACTCGCCGCGCCGCGCGCGCGCGCTCCTTCCGATCGTCCACCGAGGCGACGTCCATCGATCGGGAGCCGGCACGGGGCGTGTACCGAAGGGGCACGACGACGGGATGAACCCGCGTCCCCACCGGAACCGAGCCCATGCACCGCTTCGCCCCCCCAGGCTTCTTCGTCACCCTCGCCCTCGCCGGATGTCTCGCCACCGGCGACGCCGCGGACGACGGCCCCCTCTCCACCGTCTCGGGCGCCGTCGTCGGCGACGTCGGCTACGCGGAGGTCCCGACCGCCGCCTTCAGGCACGACGCGGCCGAGTTCGCCGACGCCCGCCCCGACGGTGCCTCCGACCGCCCCGCAGGCACCGTCGCCGAGGCCCGCCCCTCCATCACCGACCGCGTCCTGGCCGCCGCCTCCGAGCGCCGCCCCGACGACCTGTTGGACGTCGCGGTCCTGCTCTCGGGCGACCGCTTCGACTGGTCCCGCTTCCTGAACGTGGACGACGACGAGCGCGCCCTGCTCGTGGCCGAGCGGGAAGCCCAGACCGGCCCCCGTCAGCAGAAGGTCGCCGACCTCGTGCGTCGCCTCGGCGGCGAGGAGCGCAGCCGCAACTGGCTGGTCCACAGCGTCGTCGCGGCCGTGCCCGCGGGGCGCCTGGCGGAGCTCGCGGAGTCCCCGGACGTGCGCGGCCTGTCCCTGGACAGCGACCGCTCCGGCACCGACGCCTACTCGGGCCTGGAGACGCGCAACGGCATGAACGTGCAGTCCCTCCTGGACGACGCCGTGGACGCCCAGCAGGGGGGTGGCGCCGGGGGCGAGGTGCGCCTCGGCATCATCGAGTCCCAGGGCGGATCGACCACCCCGAACTACCCGAACGTCGGCCACGTCGGCTTCCGAGACTGGGCGAACGGCCCGAACCGATGGGTGAGCGTCGACGACTGCAGCGGGGGGACGTGCGTCACCCGGACCGGCACCACGGCGGGCGACACCCACGCCACGCGCGTCAGCTGGATCGCCGCGGGCTCCATCGACCAGGGCCAGGACGCCGGCGTCACCCGCACGATCGAGCGACGGCGGCGCAGCGGCGTGGCCGTCGAGGCCGCCCTCTACAGCTACCGAATCGACGGCGCGAGCGCCCTCGCGGCCGCCCTCCAGACCACGATCGTCGACGGCGTGGACATCGCGAACTTCTCGGGCTGGGTCTGGACCGAGGACTGCGAGGGCAACTACGACGGCGACCGGGGGGGCGTCAACGCGGCGCTCACCAACGCCACCGCCGCGGGCGTCCTGTTCGTGAAGTCCGCGGGCAACTACGACTCGGGGGAGACCACCGTCGGCTGCCGCATCGGCTACCCGGGCTGGCGCACGGAGGCCTTCGTGGTGGGCGGCGTCGACACGAGCGACGAGAGCACGCCCTACGGGTGCACCGGCATGTACGGCCTGTCGAAGCTCGGCGGGATGCCGCACCAGCAGAACGGCGTGAACCGCAGCGCGGCGGGCATCGACGTCCTCGCGCCCGCGCACATCTCGTACCACTTCGCGGCCGGCACCAACGGCTACGACGCGACCTACAGCAACGCCAACGGCGGCACGTCCTACTCCACGCCGATCGTCTCCGGCACCGCCGCGCTCGTGAAGGAGCACCTCATGGACTGGCTGGGCCTCGGCGAGCCCGGACGCATCGCCTCCGCGCTCTTGGCCATGGGCGACGGCATGGACGGCGGCGGAAGCATCGGCGAGCCCCGGGCGGACGACTTCAGCGGCTTCGGTCGCCTCGTCGCGCACACCGACGGCGCGTCCTTCGAGGGCCCCTGGGGCATCGGCTCCTACGCCGTGAACCTGTCCCAGGGCGAGACCGTGACCCTGGACGTCGTACACAACGGCGGCCCGTCGGTCCCCTCGGACTTGACCGAGTTCCGCACGGCGGCCCTCTGGTACGAGGACGACCTGAACGACACGTCCGACATCCTGCTCGAGGTCTGGGACACCTGCGCCCCGGGCGGCGCCGTTCGCCTCGCCCAGGACCAGTCCTACGACCTGCGCAAGGGCATCGCGATCGGCTCCTGGGCCGCGGGCCGCTGCCTCCAGGTCCGCCTCATCGGCTTCGACCTGCCGGGCGGCAGCAAGACCGTCTACACGAGCTGGCAGTACCACACGGACCGCGTCGAGGACACATGCAACGGCGGCTCGAACTTCTGCTCCACGACCTTCCCCGGGGAGCACGGCGAGGGCGACTGCGACTTCGACAGCGAGTGCATCGCGCCCGCGGTCTGCATGCCCAACGTGGGGGCGTCCTACGGCTTCGCGAGCTGGGTCGACGTCTGCGAGGTGCCCGACGGCCACTGGGACCGCTGCACCCCCGAGCGTCCGTGCGCCGCGGGCGAGGGCGACTGCGACACCAACAACGACTGCGTGGTGGGCACGTCCTGCAGCCACAACGTGGGCCTGCAGTACGGCTACTCGTCCGGCACGGACGTGTGCGCCAACGCCCCCGGCGGTTGGCTGTGAGTCCCTGACCCTCCGATCCCGGTCGTCGCCCGATGTAGTGTCGGGCGATGGCCGAGGTCGACCTCCCCCTCCGATTCGGACCCGAGCTTCAGCTCTTGGGCCAAGGCGGATTCGGCACCGTGTATCGCACGATCGACCAGCTCACCGGCCGCCCGGCCGCCATCAAGGTCCCCTTCCGCGCCGCGGGCGACGACCTGCGCCGCGCGCTGACGGCGGAGCTGGAGGCGGGGGCCCGACTGCGGCACCCCAACGTCGTGGAGATGCTCGACGCCGGGGTCGACGGCGACGGCCGACCGTGGCTGGCCATGGACTGCGCCGACGCGGGCTCGATGTCCCGCTGGAAGGACGACGTGCCCCCGGCCTGGCCCGAGCTGTCGCGCATCGCTGACGGGGTCCTGCGGGGGCTCGCCGCCATCCACGCCCGCGGCCTCGTCCACCGGGACATCAAGCCCGGCAACGTCCTGCTCGCGGTCGGCGACGACGGCAGCCTCGTCCCCCGCATCGCGGACCTCGGCCTCGCGCGCGTCCGTCGCGACGACGCCACCCGCACCTCCCAGGCCGCGGGCACCCTCCTCTACATGCCGCCCGAGGCCTTCGACCCCGCCGCCACGCGCGTGCACCGGGGCGTCGACCTCTACGCGTTCGGGGTGCTGCTCTGGACCCTCACGGCGGCCGCCCCGCCGTGGACGGGCCGGGACCTCTCGCTGATCATCCAGAAGTCCCGGGGCGAGCTGCAGCCCTACGCCCCCCGCGACGGGTGGGACGCCCCCGCCGGGCTCGGCGCCCTGCTCGAGCGGCTGCTGGCCACCGACCCGGAGTCCCGGCCGTCCACCGCGGGCGAGGTGCGCCGACGGCTCGCGTGCCTGGAGGGGTCCTGCCCGGCGCCCGACGCCCCGACGGTCGCGGCGCCCTGCAGCCCGGCGATCGCCGGGGTCCGGGAGCCCCGATTCGTGGGCCGAGTGAACGCCCGGGAGACCCTCGAAGACGCCTGCGTGCGGGGTGCGGAGGGGCCGGTGGGGCTCGCCGTCACGGGTCCCGCGGGCGTGGGCGTGAGCCGCCTCTGCCGCGACGCGTGCGCCGACCTGGAGGGCGACGGCCGTGGCCGCGTCCTGCACCTGCGCCTCACCGGCGGACGGGGGACGGCGGCGGACGTGGCCGCGGCCCTCGCGGGCTTCGCGGGCCTCGAGCGGCGCACCGGGCTCGATCTGCGGGTGCGCCTGTCCCGGTGGCTCGACGCCCGGGCCGACGAGTTCGGCGAAGAGGAGACCGCCGCGCTGGCCCCGGTGTTGGAGGCCGGCGAGCGAGGCGCCGGGGCGGCCGCGAGGCTCGCCGCGGTCCTGCGCTTCGTCGACGCCGACCGGGGCGACGGCCTGGGCGTGATCCGGATCGAAGAGGCCGCGAACGTCGGCGAGGAGGGCCGGGCCTTGGCCGCGGACCTGCTGCGGCACGCGCGGGCGGCCGGGATCCCGATCCTCGTCCTCCACGAGGGCGCCGGCGAGGCCCCCGACGGCTTCGACGAGCTCCGCCTCGACCCGCTGTCCGACGATGAGACCGCCGCCATCGCCGCCGATCTGCTCCCCGCCGACCACGAACCGGCGGCCCTCGTGCGGCAGGCGCGAGGCATCCCCCGGGTGGTGGTGGAGGCCGCGCGCCTGGCGACGGTCCCGCCCGCCCTCGCCTCGGCGCCCGTCCGCGCCGGCCTCGACGACTCGACCTTCGCCCCGCCCCGATCGGAGCCGAAGAGCACGCTCTCCCTCCCCCGGGTGGCCCGCGCGCGGGCCGAGGCGTTCGTCCACCGCGCCGCGGACCCCGAGGCGGGTGCGCTCCTGCTGTCTCTGCTCGCGATCCTGCCCTCTCCCTGCGCCGACGCGGTCCTGAAGGCGGCGTTCACGCGGGCCGCCCCGGAGCGTCGGCTCAGCCCGGCCCTGGACGCCGCGCGGCTCGCCGGCCTCGTCGCCCCCGTCGGCCCGAACGCCGTCCGCCTGGCCGACGGCGCCCTGACCGAGGCGGTGATGGAGCGGTTGGCGGCGCGGGGCGACGGTCCCGCGCTCCGAGGCCTCGTCGCCGACGGCCTCCTCGAGGGCGACGGCGCCTTTCGCGGGCACGCCGCCCTCCTGCTGCTCGAGGCCGACCGGACCGCCGAGGCCGTCCCGCTGCTGCGCGCCGAGGCCGAGCGCCTCCTCCACCACGACGTGGCCCGATCGCGCCTGCTCTTCGACCGCGCCGTGGCCGCCGCCGAGCCGATCCCCGAGCTCGCGGCCGACCTCGCCCGGGCGCGACTGGGCGCGGCCCGAGCCGCTCGAAACGCGGGCGCGCCGGGAGACGCCGAGGCCCTCCTCGACGCCATGTCCGGCGACCTCCCCGGCGCCGTGCGAGCCGAGCAGATGGAGGTGAGGGCGTCCGTGCACCTCGTCCGGGCCCAGCTCGATCGCGCCGAGGAGACGTCCCGCGAGGCCGTCGTGACGTTCACCCACCTCGGCGACGCCGCGGGCCAGGCCCGCGCGGGATCGCTGCTCGGCGACGCCCTCTTCCTGCGCGGGCGAGCGTCCGAGGCCGTCCCCGTCCTCCGGGCGGCGCGCGACCGGTCCCGGACCGCCGGGGCGCGCCGCGACGAGCTGAACATCGCGTGGCGACTGGGCCGCGCCGAGCGGGTCGCGGGCCTGCCCGAAGAGGCCGCGTCGACGCTGTCGGGCGTGAGGGATTCGGCCGCGAAGGCGGGGGAGATCGGGGTGGAGGCCGTGGCCCAGCGCGAGCTCGGGGACCTGGCGCTGGTGGAAGGTCGCCTCGAGGACGCGGAGGTCGCCTATCGCGCCGCGCTCCGGCTCCTGGAGGCCGGTGGCTCGCGATCCGAGACCGCGGCGACGCGCCTCTCGGTGGGGGAACTCGCGCGCGCGCGAGGCGACCTGCGGGGCGCGCGACGGGAGTACTCGGTGGCCCTGGGGATCACCCAGGCGTTCGGGCTGCGGGACCAGTCCGCGGCGCTCGTGAACCTGGCCGTGACCGAGCTCGCGATGGACCGGCCCGCGTCCGCCCGACGCCGGCTCGACGCCCTCGACGCGTTGCTCCCCCGCGGCGAGGCCCACTGGCTGCGGGCCTTCGTGGAGGGGATCCGCCTCGACGTCCTCGCCTCCGAGGCGCGCTGGGAGGACGCCGAGGAGACGCTGCCCGCCCTCGCCGAGCCTCCCCCGGACCCGGACCTGCTCGCGTTGATCGAGCGGGCCGCGGACCGCGCCGACGCCGCCGGGGAGGCCGCCCTCGCCGTGGATGCCCGCGCGGCCGCGCTGGCCCTCGCCCGTCGCCTCGGTCGAGACGACGCCGTCGCGCGCCTCATGGCGCACCTCGGAGGCGGGGCGTAGCCTCTCCCGGAGTCATCACGATGCGCCTCCTCCCCGCCCTGCTCGCCCTCGCGCTCCTCGCCGGTTGCCCGTCGGACACCGTCCTGCCGGCCCCCGACGAGACCCCCGAGCCGACCCCCGACGGCCCCCCCGAGTGCGAGGAGTTCTGGGGCCCCGACGTGCCCGGCCGCATCTTCGTGGAGGCCGGCGCGACCGGCGGCGACGGCTCCGCGGCCGCTCCCTTCGCCGATCTCGCCGACGCCATCGCCCTCGCGCGCAGCGGCGGCTCCCGCTCCATCGTGATGGGCCCGGGGGCCTACGCGGGCAGCTTCGAGCTGAGCAACGAGGACCCATCCTGGCTGGACTCGGGCCTCGAGATCCGCGGCTGCGGGCGCGGCGTCACCGTGATCGAGGGGGTGGAGCTCCCCGACCCCGACACCGGCGAGCTGAAGCTGCAGCCGATCTTCGACGTGTGGGGCGAGTCCACGGCGGACGTCGCCATCCGGCACCTCGAGACGGTCGGCGGGCGCCGGGCGATCCGCATCCGCTCGGCCGCGGGCTTCAACGGCCCGATCGTCGTGGAGGACGTGCTCGTCACGGCGCCGGTGCGCACCGGCGTCTACGTCCAGGGCGAGATCACCGCGTCGCACCTCGAGGGCGTGGACGTCGCGGACGTCGTGGAGGAGGGCGGCTTCGGCACCGGGATCGCCATCTACGGCGAGGCCGACGGGCTCTCGGACCTCGTCTCCCGTCACGTCGTGCTCGGCGGCTCCATCACGAACGCGCGCGGGGTCGGCCTCCTGGCGGAGAAGGCCTGGGTCGACGTCACCGGCCTCGTCGTCACCGACACCGTCGCCGTCGACGACGAGTCCCCCGGCCGCGGCATCCAGTACCAGTGGCGGTCCCAAGGCACCCTCGACGGCGTCGAGGTCACGGGCAGCTCCGACGCCGCCGTGCACCTGCACAAGCCCGGGCGGCCGGGCACGTCGGTGGCGATCCTGGACGCGACCCTGGGCGCCGCCGTGCCCGCGACGTTGCCCGACGGCACGAACTCCGGCGACGGCATCAGCGTCTCCCCCGGGCTCGAAGCCGAGGACCCGGCGAGCCTCCAGGTGATCCTCGACGGGGGCACCATCGAGGGCACGCGGACGGGCGTCCTCATCGAGGGCGCGACGATCCAGGTCGGCACCAACTCCGTCTTCGGGACCGGCAGCCAGTACCCGATCGCGGCGCAGGCCGGGGCCGTGGTCGAAGGCATCGGGGGCGGCCCCCCGCCGCTGACGCCCGACTTCCTGGGGGAGGCCGGCCAGCCCCCCGCCCTGGAGATGCTCCGGCTGGTGGTCCCCCTCGATGAAGTGCATCTCTAGGACCGCGGCCGTCGCCCTGGCCCTCGCGCTCGCCGGGTGCCCGTCCGACGACGGGCCGGCGCCCCCGGCGGGCCCCTGTCCCGACGTGGAGCCGATCGACGGCGACGTCCATGTGGCCCCCCACGGGGACGACGACGCCCGCGGCCGGGTGGACTCCCCCCTGGCCACGATCCAGGCGGCCGCCGATCGTCTCGACGGCGGGGGCGTCGTGGCCGTCGCCGACGGCACCTACGACGAGAACCTGGCGCTGACCGATCACGACGGCGTCGAGGTGCGCGGGCGGTGTCCCGCCGCGGTCACCCTGGCCCCCACGGAACCCACGGCCGAGGCGATCTCCCTGGGCTCCGACGTGGTGCTGCGGGGCCTCACGATCGTCGCGCCGCACGCGGTCGAGGCGGTCGTGGCCGTGGGCGGTACGCACGCGGAGGTCCGCGACGTCGTCTTCCGCGACCCCCACAAGCGCGCGATCACGGCCTACGGCGGGGCCCGGGTGGACGTGCGCGACGTCGAGATCCACGACGTGACGGAGAGCCCCGAGGGCACCCACGGGCGGGGTCTGGAGGTCTCCCGCGGGGCCCTGATCGACGCGCGTCGGGTCCTCATCGACGGCGCGGTGGAGCTCGGCATCAACTGCAACGGGGGCCGCCTGAACCTCGAGGACGTGGTCGTACGCGACGTGGTCCCGCGGGGGATCGACGAGTCCGGCTGGGGCCTCAACGCCCGCGGAGGCTGCACGGCCGAGATCGCGGGCCTCACCATCGAGGCGTCCACCAACCGAGGCATCAACATCACGGGCGTCGGGACCTCGGTCGTCGCGTCCGGCGTGCGCGTCGCCGACGTGGACCCCGCCGACGACGACGGCAGCGGCTTCGGCATCCGCCTCTCCACCGACGCCTCCCTGGAGCTGTCGGACTCGGTGGTGGAGCGCGCCACGGGCTCCGCGCTGCTCATCCAGAACGGCGCCGACGCGGTGCTGCGCGGCGTCGAGCTCCTCGACACCCGGCGCTTCCGCGACACCGTCTTCGGGCGGGGCCTCGAGATGTACGGCGGCTCGACCCTCGACGCGGAGGACCTGAGCATCCGAGACGCCGTGGGGATCGGCATCCTCGTGGGCGGCGGCGACGACACGGTCACCACCGCCGAGGTCCGCGGCCTCTCGGTCACCGGCACGAGCCGCCCGGACCGTCGCTCCGCCCGCGCCGTGGAGGTCGCGCCCGGCGGCCGCCTGACCCTGCGAGGCGCGGACGTCCGCAGCAACGAGGGGATCGGGCTGCGGATTCACGGTCCCGACGCCGTGCTGGTCGCCATCGACTCCACGGTCGCCGACATGCGCACCGGGGGCACGCTGCACCCGCCCCACGCGGTGGACCTCATCGAGGGCGGTCGGCTCGAGGGCGAGGACCTGCGGCTCGAGGACAACCGCGGGTACGGCGTCACCGTCGTGGGCTCCGAGGTCGTGCTCGCGGGGGGACATGTGACGGGCACGACGGGGTCCTGGACCCCCGGGTCGGGCGCCGGGATCCTCGCCCAGCTCGGCGGCACCGTCACGGCCACCGGGACGCGCATCGCGGACAACGCCGCGGCGGGCCTCGTGGCGACGACCGGAGGCGCGATCACCTGCCGGGACTGCGACCTCGACGGCAACGGGTTCGCGGGCGCGGCGGCCGTCGCCCAGGGTCGGATCGAGCTGGACGGGGGCCGCGTGACGGCGTCGCGGCCCTCCGGAGACTTCGGCGGGGGCGTGGGCGTGTACGCCTGGGGCTGGGAGTACCCCGGCGCTCCCGCCCAGACCACGCTGGTGGTGACGGGCACCGAGTTCGCGGACACGGCGCACGCGCCCGTCTACCTGCTGGGGGACGGCGACTATCGACTCGAGGACGTCGAGATCGCGGCGGCAGGGCGCATCCCCGCGGTGCTCGCGATCGGCCCGCTGGGTCCCGTGGGCACGGACGTCGGCGAGGACGGGCACGTGGGCGGACTCCGGCTCCGCGACGTCGTGATCGGCGGGGAGGGCTTGGACGCGGTCGTCCTGCACGGAGCGGGCGCCACGCTCGAGAACGTCTCCTTCGCAGGCACCTTCGAGACGGACGTGTATCGGCAGCAGTGCGTCGACGAGGCCGCCCTGGTGACCGACGTCGACCCGGTGAGCAACGCCTGCGAGGGGTGGGCGCGACCGGTGCTCCCGTCGCTCGACCTGACCCTCGCGCTCATCGATCCCGACGTGCAGTAGCCCCCGCTGGCGTCGTCCGCGGGGTTGGCGTATGACGCCGCCATGGTCGACAGCACCACGGTCCTCCCCCCCCGCCCGGGACGGCGCGGGCGCACCCACGGCCCCCGCCTGTTCGCGGTCATCGCCTGGACGGAGTCCGAGCCGGAGCGCCTGGGCGAGGTCGTGCGGCTGCCCCGGCGGGGCGAGTCCCTCCTGCTGGGGCGAGGCGACGTCCGCCCCGACGACGACGCCCCCCGGGCCCGCTTCGTGCGCCGTCGACCGGGCCACGAGGCGCTCGCGGGCGCCCTCGCCGGCCCCGGTCTGTCCCGCAAGCAGCTGCTCTTCGAGGGCACCGACCAGGGCCTGATCGTCACCAACGTCGGGCGCTGCGAGCTCCTGTTTCGCGGCACGGCGGTCGACCGCGCGGCCGTCTCGGCCGGGGACTGCCTCCTGCTGCGCGACCAGCTCCTCCTCTACGTGGTGGAGCGGCCCGAGCGCCTCGCCGCGCCCATGGCCTGGCGCCGAGACGACGACCCCGCCTTCGGGCGCCCCGACGCCCGCGGGCTCGTCGGGGAGAGCCCCCCCGCGTGGGAGCTGCGGGACCGCCTCGCCTTCGCCGCCGGTCGCGACAAGCACGTGCTGCTGCTCGGAGACAGCGGGAGCGGCAAGGAGCTCGCCGCCCGCACCGCCCACGCCCTCAGCAGCCGGGGGCACCGTGGCCTGGTGTCGCGCAACGCGGCGACGCTGCCCGAGGGGCTCGTGGACGCCGAGCTGTTCGGCAACATCAAGGACTACCCCAACCCCGGGATGCGCGAGCGGCCCGGCATCGTCGGCGACGCGAACGGCAGCAACCTGTTCCTGGACGAGATCGCGGAGCTGCCCGAGAGCCTCCAGGCCCACCTCCTGCGCGTCCTGGACAGCGGCGGCGAGTACCAACGCCTGGGCGAGTCGCGCGTCCGTCGCTCGGACTTCCGGCTGATCGCGGCGACGAACCGGCCCCCCGAAGACCTCAAGCACGACCTGCTCGCCCGCATCCCCCTGCGGGTCGAGGTGCCCGGGCTGCCCGCCCGGCGCGAGGACATCCCCCTGCTGATCCGTCACCTCCTGGCCGCGTCGCGGCGGGACGACCCGGAGATGGCCCGGCGCTTCGGCGACGAAGCGGGCGGCCTGCGCATCTCCCCCGAACTCGTCGAGGCCCTGCTGGGCCACGACTACACCCACCACGTGAGGGAGCTGAGCAACCTGCTGTGGGTCGCCATCGGCTCGAGCCGCGGCGCGGTCATCGAGCGCACCGCGGACGTCGACGCCCTCATCGCGACCCCCGCCGCCGCGGCCACCGCCCCCACCGAGCTCACCCCCGAGGCCGTGCGCGACGCGCTCGACCGACACGACTGGGTCCAGGCCAAGGCCTGGCGCGAGCTTGGGCTGAAGAACCGCCACCAGCTCGCCCGCCTGATCGCGAAGCACGGGCTCGCCCGAGACTGACGCCCCCGACCCACGCCGCGCCCGGCGTTGTGCCACGATCGGTCCATGGGGAGTGAGGTCCAGGCCGGCGATTGGGGCGGCCGCAAGGAGGTCATCGGCGCGGTGCTCGCGCTGCTCGCTTTCGCCGTGGGCGGGATCGTTGTGCAGCGGGTCCTCGTACCCGAGGCGACCGCCGAGCAGGTCTTCGGGGAGCAGACGCTCTCCGACGAGATCCGCGAGAACGCCGACGCGGCCGCGGTCGCCCTCGGCGGTGAGTTCGCGGGCATCTCTGCGAAGACGGAGGCGATGGCCGCGGACCTCAACTCGGGCGCGCTCGCGTTGGCGGACGTCCAGACCCGCTGGCAGAGCGAGCTCGCCGAGCAGACCTCGCTGTTCGGCATGGGCGCCATGGGGTTCGCCGACGGCGCCCCCTTCTTCGTCGGACGCCTGCGCCGGAGCGACGGCGTCCAGTACCCCGTCCCGCTGCCGTCCGGCGCGGGCCCGGCCGCCGACGCCGAGGTCGCCGCGAAGTCGGTGGCGTCCCTCGCGACGTACACCCGAGACACCGCCTGGTTCCACCGCGCGCAGTTCGAGGGCGGGGCCTGGTACCCGCCCCAGACGCTGTTCGGCACCCCCGAGGAGATCGTCATCTACAGCACGCCGATCTGCTTCGGCGGCTGCGACCTGAAGGAGCGCCCCCCCGACGGGGTCCTCGCCGCCCTCGTGAGCCTGCGAGCCCTGGACTACCTGGTCCGGAACCTCGACCTCGGCGCCGGCGCCGAACCCTTCGTGGTCGACGCATCGGGGGCCCTCCTCGTCCACGGGCAGATGGACCTCGTCCGTCGCCGGACGAGCGCCCACGTGCAGGCCTGGGAGGTGGGGGATCACGCCCTCGGCGAGGCCCTCGTGGACGTCTCCGACGGCAGGGGCGGCGAGCTGGGGCCCCGCGACGATCCCGGGAGCGGCAAGCGCGAGTTCCTGCTCTGGCGACCGATGGTGGACGCCGCCGGGGACGCCACCCACGGCCTCGTCGTCCACCTCCCCATCCCGGAGACGATCCCCCCCGAGCAGATGCGCCACTGGCTCGTATTCCGCGTCACCGGAGGCGTCCCGATCCTGGTCCTCCTCGTGATCCTCGTCCTGCTGCTGCGGGTCCGCTCCCCGGAGCACCTGGCCTGGTGGGCGGCGACCGCCTTGGCGGTGGGGGCCGTGGTGACGATCGTCGGCCTCTGGTACGCGGCCGCGAAGCACCCCAGCCCGCCCGCGCCGAACGACCAGCCCATCCTCTCGGCGGCGGACCTGGCGAACTTCCAGGAGTCGTGGAGCGAGTCCACCGAGGACGCCTCGTTCGTGCCCACGGGGATCTTCATGCAGTCCCTGGAGTTCCAGTCCGCGAACAACGTGACGATCGCGGGGCTCGTGTGGCAGCGCTTCAAGAGCGAGGACTGCGACCCGAAGGCACCCCCCGAGCACCCGGACGAACCCGACTTCATCTTCCCGGAGGCCGACCCCGGCGAGGAGCTTCAGATCAGCCCGGCCTACAGCCGCTGCTCGACGGACGGCCGCGAGCACGTGCTCGGCTGGCGCTTCCGGGCCCTGCTGCGCCAGGACTTCGACTACCTGCTGTACCCGTTCGATCCCCAGGAGATCTGGGTGCGCGTCCTGCCCCGTGAGTTCGACAAGAACATCGTCCTCGTCCCCGACCTGCTGGCCTACGACCGGATCGGTCGAAGCGCCCTGCCCGGCCTTGATCACGAGGTCATCCTCCCGGGCTGGGAGCTCGCCGGGTCCGGCTTCGCCTACCGCCGCCGGGCCTACGACACGGACTTCGGCATCTCCGACTACGTGGGCCAGACGGAGTTCCCCGAGCTCGTCTACACGATCTCCCTGCGGCGCAGCTTCCTCGGCCCGTTCGTGGGCAAGATCATCCCCCTCGCGGTGGCCGCCGCGATGCTGTTCTGCATGCTGCTGCTGGGCACGCGCCGGGAGAAGTTCGAGGGCGCGTTCGGCTTCACGGCGCTCGAGGTCGTGCTCGGCGCCGCGGCCCTGTTCTTCGTCGTCATCTTCGACCACTCGGCCCTGCGCGACGACCTCGCCACCACCAAGCCCTTCTACTTGGAGTACTTCTACTTCGCGATGTACGTCGCCCTGGTGTCGGTGTGCGCGAACGCCATCCTGTTCGCCATGGAGCGGGGCCGGATCATCATGTTCCGCGACAACCTCATCCCGAAGATCGCGTTCTGGCCCGCGTACATGCTGGGCATCGCGCTGGTGACCGCGGTGATCTTCTGGTGACCGGCGGCCGACGACGACTCCGAGCCCTCCTGGCCGGCCTCCTGGGGATCGTGATCCTCGGGGCGGTCGTGTACCTGCGCGACCAACGCACGGTGAGGGTCGGCATCCTGCATTCGACGCAGGGCTCGCTCGCCGCGAGCGAGGGACCGGTGCTGCAGGCCACTCGCTTCGGCGTCGAGGAGGTGGGGCGCGTGCTCGGGCACCGCGTGGAGGTCCTGGCGCCGCCCGTCGACGCCGACGATCCCGCGTCCTTCGCGAGGGCGGCCGAGTCGCTGATCGAGCAGGACGTGGCGGCGATCTTCGGGTGCTGGACGAGCGCCTCGCGGCGGGCCGTGATCGACGTGCTGAAGGACCGCGCGCTGCTGTACTACCCGGTGTTCTACGAGGGCCTGGAGACGTCCGAGGACGTCATCCACCTGGGCGCGACGGCGAACCAGCGCATCCTCCCCGCCACGCGCTGGGCGCGCATCCGGTTCGGGCCGAAGTTCTTCCTCATCGGGAGCGACTACGTGTTCCCGCGCGCGGCGCACCAGCTGATCGAGGACGACCTCGCCGACTACCGGGGCGCGGTCGTGGGGAGCGAGTTCATCCCCCTGCAGCGCGATCCCGAGGCCCCGGAGGCGTTCGATCGGTCCCTGGCGGCCGCCGTCCAGGCGCTCATGACGTCGGGCGCGGTGGTCGTGGTGAACACGGTGAACGGGGACACCAACACCCAGCTGCTCGCGGCCCTCGAGCGGGCGGGGTCGACCCACCCGGTGCTCTCGTTCGCCATCTCGGAGGTGGAGGCCGAGGCGCTCCCGCCATCGGACCGGGAGCACTACGTCGCCTGGTCGTACCTGGACTCGCTGCCCGTGCCCGAGAATCAGGAGTTCCTCGGCCGGTGGCGCCATCGGCACCCGGGCGCGCCGGTGAGCGAGCCGATCGTGTCGGGGTACGTGGCGGTCCAGCTGTGGGCGGCGGCCGCGGAGGAGGCGGGCACGTTCGACCGGGAGGCCGTGCGCGAGGCGACGCGGGGGCTCGCCATCTCGGCCCCGTGGGGCGCCGAGTACATCGACCCGGAAACCCTGCACGCGTGGCGCAGCCTGCACATCGCGCGCATCGACGACGAAGGCGAGTTCGACGTCGTGTGGTCGGAGCCCGCCCCGGTGCCCGCCGACCCCTGGCCCGGGGACCGCTCTCCCGAAGAGTGGAAGAAGCTGATCCCCGGGCTGTAGCGCTCCGACTCCGTGGATCAGAGGGCGGCGCAGGCCGCTTCGACGGCGTCGTCACGCAGGTGCACCGAGACGGCCTCGACGGGCACCGCGACGTCCGCGCACGCGCCCACCACGTCGAACCCGCAGGGCTCGTCGGCGTCCGCGCAGATCCGGTCCTCGCGGTCGGAGCTCAGCAGGCGCGCGTCCTCGGGCGTCTCGCCGAAGCAGGCCTTCAGCTCGCCGTCGCGCAGGGACCCGAAGAAGGTCGCCTCGTGGACGGCGAACGCCTCGGCTTCGGCGTCGGTCACCTCGATGCGGTCGTCGGGCGTGCGCACGGAGATGGGGACCGTGATCCCGAAGGCGTTGACGTGGGCCATCATGCAGCCGGTGAAGCGGCGCTCCTCGGCGTCGGTCATCCCGCGCTCCATCCAGCCCGGCGCCAAGCCGAGGGCGCCGGGGAACACGATCGTCTCTCCGTCGACCTCGACGCGCAGCTCCGAGCCCGCGGGCAGCGCGCAGCCCATCCCGTACTCCAGGAACTCGCGTCCGAGCTCGTCGGCGGCGACCGTCGCGACGTCCGGGGTGCCCTCGAGGCCGTTCCGGCTCAGGGCGTTGCGGCTGAAGGCGTTGTAGGTCAGCGCGTTGAGGCTCTTGCCGTTGTACCTATGGCCGTTGAGGTTCCTGCCGTTGAACATGCGGCCGTTCATGCGCAGGCCGTTGGCCATCGCGTTCTTCGAGAGCCCGTTGGCGAGGGCGTTGCTGGACAAGCCGTTGTTCCAGGCGTTCTGCGACATCGCGTTGAAGCCCATCGCGTTGAGGCCGAGCGCGTTCATGCCGAGCGCGTTCAGGCGCATGCCGTTGAACCGGTGCGGGCCGACGCGGTTGCCGGTCTGGGCTCGCGGGGTGACGGTGATCTCGGCGGTGGCGAGGTCGGCTTCGACGGAGTCGAGCAGGTCGCACGCCTCCGGGGTGGGGGTGACGCAGCCCGCGAGGGAGGCGGCGAGGACGAGGGACAGGGCGATTCGAGTGTTCATGGTGGTTTCTCTCCTTGCCCCACCCAGGAGCAGGGTCCGTGCCGGCGTGAGAGAAATCCAAGATCGGGGTGCGTCGCTGCATCGGGCGAGATCGAGGCGCCCTGCAGGGGGGCGCGCGCGCTCTCTGCGCGCGGCGCGCGCGCTAGGGTCACCCGAGGCACCCATGGCGAAGCTGAAGATCCCGCGCGACTACCGCGCCCGCTTGAAGACCACCGGCCGCGCGCACGGCTTCAAAGGCGACGCCGACTTCGGCCTACACCTCGTCGACCGCGGCCTGCGGCAGTACCCGGACGGCGACTCCGAGGCCCCCCTCACGGACCGGCTCGAGGCCGTGGTGGACGCCATGGGCTATTCGTCGCGCGGCGAGCTGATCGAGCACCTGCTCGAGCGGGGCCTGGGCGCCTACGAGACGGCGAGCACGGACCCCGCGAAGCTCGAGGAGCGCCTCCGAGGCCTCGGCTACATGGACTGATCGAGGGACGCCGAGGCGGCGGCGAGGTCCCCGACGTGACCAGGATCCGGAGCCGCGGGGCGCGCGCCGGCACCCGGGGGGACGAGCGCCCGGAGGACCTCGCGCACGCCGTCCGCGTCGTCCAGCACGACGAGATCGGGCCCGCGAGCCGCGAGCGCGTGGATGAGCCCGTCGGCCGGGTCTTCCTCGGCGAGGCGCACCCCGTCACGCAGGCGTCGCTCGATCCCGGCGAGCTCGACGTCCCCGCCCAAGCACGGGTCGGAGGCCGCGAACGCGGATTGCGGTGTCTCGCGCATCGCGTACTGTCTACAGCCCGGAGTCCCCCACGGCCCCAGGAGGCCCGAATCGTGTCGTCCCGAGTCCTCGCCTGCGCGCTCTGCCTGAGCGCCTGCGCGTCCGCCCCCCCGGCGGAGGTGCCTCCCCCGCCGTGCGATCCGTGGTCGCAGCCCGCCCCCGACATCGAACTCACCGACGTCGCGCCGGAGCTCGGGCTGGACGACCCCGAGACCGTCAACAACGGCATGGCGGCCGAGGACTTCGACGGGGACGGGGACATCGACATCTACCTCGCCAACCCGGGGCCCCCGTCCCGCCTGCTGCTGCAGCGGGACGACGGCACCTTCGCGCGCCACCCGCGCGCGCCCACCTCGGGGAGCGACACGGGCCCGGCGGCGGTGGACTACGACGGCGACGGCGACGCCGACCTCTACCTCGCCTGCGGCCGCTGGGAGCAGGGGTGCGCCAGCCGCCTCTTCCGCAACGACGGGCTCGACGACGACGGGCTCCCGGTCTTCGTCGACGCGACCGCGGAGGCCGGCCTGCTCGACCGCGAGGTCTCCAACTTCGGGGGCGCGTGGGCCGACTACGACGGCGACGGAGACCTCGATCTGTTCCAGGGCTGCAAGGCGCTGCGGGCCGCCCCGGACGTGCCCAGCGAGGACCAGCTCTACCGGAACGACGGCGACGGCACGTTCACGGAGGTCGCCGACGAGGCCGGGGTGGCGAGCCCGGGCGACAGCCACCAGGCCGTCTGGCTGGACTTCGACGAGGACGGCTTCCCCGACCTCTACGTCCCCGTGCTCGCGGGCCCGAACGTCCTGCTGCGCAACCGGGGGGACGGCACGTTCGAAGACGTCACCACCGCCCCCCTCCAGGACCCCTTCACCGCCTTCGCGGCCGTGGCGTCGGACTTCGACAACGACGGCCACACCGACCTCCTCGTGAGCGGACGGTACGGGCCCGAGATGGAGGGGCTTCCGGACCTGCCGATGCACGGGCTGTACCTCTCCGACGGCGCCGGGGGATGGCGAGACCTCACCTTCGGCACCGGCCTCAACGAGCCCGGGGATTCGGCCACCTCCATCCCCACGATGGGCCTCCAGGTCGGGGACCTCGACCTGGACGGCTACCCGGAGGTGGTGTTCGGGAACGGGAGCCCGGACAGCGGCGCAGTCAACGCTTTGGGGTCGTTCGTCCCCACGGACCAGGCGCCCGGTCTGCGCTGGGTGGACCGCACCCACCTGATCGACGTGCCCCCCGCGCAGGCCGACGGTCTCCCCGAGTACCCCTACCGCTCCCACGGCATGGGCTTCTTCGACGTCGACCAGGACGGCGACGTGGACCTGTTCATGGGCAACGGGGGCGGCATGACCGCCGAGCCGAACCGGATGTGGCGCAACGAGCAGGAGGCCGCGCACGGGCTCATCCTGCGTCTCGATGGGGCAGGCGCGAACTCGGCCGGGGTGGGCGCGAAGGTTCGCGTGGCCGACGGGCCCGAGGGCGCTCACAGCTGGGCCGTCCATCGCGACTTCTGGCCGTCGTCGGGGTTCAACTCCTGGCTGCCCCGCGAGCTCCGCATCGGGACGGGCCGGTGCGGGGGGCCGTACCACGTGACGGTGACGTGGCCGTCGGGGGCGACGTCCGTGGTCCCCGACGCCGAAGAACAGGCCCCGTTGACCGTGGTGGAGTAGTCGCCGAGTCGGTCACGCCCGCGGCGTAGACTGAGCCCATGCCTCGCCTGCACCAGTACCTGGGGAGGAAGCGGGAGGCGGTCCACGACCTCGACCACGGCGACGTGATCGTCGGCCGCGCGGCGCCCGCCCGCATCCGCATCCCCGACCCGCTCGTCTCCCGCCGTCACGCCCGCCTCTTCCGACGGGACGACGGGTGGTGGATCGAGGATCTCGGCACCCGGAACGGGCTGTACGTCGACGGCCGGAAGGTCGAGCGGGCGCCCCTGAAGGAGGGGGCCAGGATCGTGGTCGGTCGCCACTTCCTCTTCTACCGGGAGGACGACGCCGAGCCGGGGCTGCAGGCCGAGCTCGAAGCGGGGGCGGCAGGGCCCCAGGACGGCGAGGAGAAGGCCACGGCGGTCATGTCCCCCGACAAGCTCCGAGAGATCCAGGAGCGCATCCGCGACCGCATGGGCGCCCACCTCGTGTGGCGGAGCACGGACGGGGCGAAGACCATCCCGCTGCGCAGGGACCGGCTCGTGATCGGCTACTCGAGCGACTGCGACCTCGAGCTCCCCGGGTGGGGGCTGCTGGTCAAGCGGGCCGCCGAGCTGCTCTGCGACGTGGAGGGGACCTGGATCGTCGTGGCCCTGCACCGTCGCGCCGGAGTCAAGGTCGGGGGCGCGGCCACAGAGATGAGGGCCCTGGCCGAAGGCGACACGATCACCGTCGGCAAGCACACCCTCGTCTTCCACCGGAGCGTCGCGCCGGGCTGAGCGAGGAGCGGGGACCGTCCAGGCGGCCCGCCTTGGAGACCCACATCCGGGCCCACACGGACCTGGAGCGCGTCGTCGTCCTCACTCGACCGACGCGATGAGCTCCCAGGACTCGCCGCGGTCGTCGGTGTGATGCACCTCGGAGTCGGAGGTCAGGACGTAGAGGCGGTCGTCGCCTGCCCCGGGGAGCAGGTGGAGGATGGCCGAGGAGCCCGGACCGTCCCACTCCTCGCATCCGGAGACATCCGCGTCGCAGAGGAACACGCCCCCTCCCGCTGTGCCGTAGCCCCAGCCGCTCCCGGCTCGGTCGAACGCGGTGACGTTCCCTCCGACCACGGACTCCTCGTCTCCGGTCTGGAGATCGAGGCGGTGGACGCCGCCGGCGCCGCACCAGAAGAGCTCCGGGATCCCTGAACTCGCGACCTCGATGTCGGCCACATCGGCCGGTGAGGCGTACTCCGTCCAAGTGCGGCCCGCGTCGTCGCTGAAGTGGAACCGACCGGACCATCGACCCACCACGACATCCTCCTGGTCCGTCGCGGCCGTCATCTGATGGAAGTCCGCCTGACCGGTCAGGCTGATCTCCGTCCAGGACGCGCCCCGGTCGGTCGACTCGGCGAGCCCCCAGTTGCCCATCCCGTTCGCGCTCCAGTGTCCGCTCCCCCAGTAGCGGTCGCCGTCGAAGGGATCCTGCACCAGCCCCATGAAGTCGGGCCCCTCGAAGACCGGCACCAGTTCGTCAGCGCCCTCCTCGGTTCGGAACATCCCGGTGTGGGTGCCGAGGACGATCTCGTCCGTGTCCCCCCACTGGAGCAAGGCGTGGACGTGTCCATCGAGTTCGCCCGTGCCGTGCTCGTGCTCGTGCTCGTCCTCCCCGGTGTCGTCATCGTCCGTCGGGACCTCTTGGGTGGGCGGACAGCCGGCGAGCAAGGGCACGATCACGGCCAGAGACAGAGCGAGACGGGTGACGAGCATCGGACCTCCGGAGGACGAACACGAGCGTGCCGGCTTTCTGGTCCCGCCGGGATGACGTGCGTCACTGCGTCGGTCGGTCGGCGGGCGCGCAGGCTGCGGTCGCCCTGGGCGACGGTCCTTCGGATACTCTCCCCGCGCCACTCTGGAGACCACATGCGACGCCCCACCCTGGTGACCCTTGCCCTCGTTTGCCTCGCCGGCTGCCCGGCCGAAGAAGAACCGACCGCGAGCTTCCCTCCCGTGCTCGGCGTGGAGGCGGCCGAGGATCTCGACCCGGCCGATGGGGTCGTCGAGTACGCGCTCACCGCGGGCGAGTCCCGCGTGGAGCTCGTAGACGGCGAGCGCACGGACATGTGGACCTTCAACGGGACCTCGCCCGGGCCGCTGCTTCAGGCTCGGGTGGGCGACACGATGCGCGTCACGGTCACCAACGACCTCGACGAGCCGACCACGGTCCACTGGCACGGCCTGCGCATCGACGTCGCCATGGACGGGGTGGTGCACGGCGATCTGCCCGCCATCGCGCCCGGCGAGTCGTTCACCTACGAGTTCGTCGTGCCCGACGCGGGGACCTTCTGGTACCACCCCCACGTCCGCAGCCACATCCAGGTCGAAGCCGGCCTGTACGGGCCCCTGATCGTCCACGAGCGCGACGAGGACCGGCCCGACGTCGACGCCGACCGGCTGTTCGTCCTCGACGACATCCTCGTGGACGACGACGGCGAGATCGCGGGCCACGCGACGAACCACCCGACGCAGATGCACGGGCGCAGCGGGAACGTGCTCCTGGTCAACGGCTCCGACGGAGACACGCGGGTCGAGATCGCTCCCGAGGGCGTGGAACGATGGCGTCTCGTCAACACCGCCAACGCGCGGACCATGACGCTCCGGTTCGAGGATCTCGAGGTGAGAGAGATCGGAGCGGACGGTGGCCTGTGGCCCCAGACGTTCACGCGGTCCATCGACGAGCTGACCTTGCCGGTGGGCGCGAGGGCGGAGCTCGAGGTGCGGCTCGCCGACGCCGCGGACCGCGGTCGGATGGACCAGATCGTCCTCGCGCTCGACGCCGGCGGGAACGTGGTCGAGCAGGCCGTCGAGCAGATCGACGTGCGCCTGGACGACGACCAGGAGGTTTCTGCTGCCACCGGTCACACGGCGGACCCCACCGAGCCCCTCGCTCCCGCCTCGGACGGCGCAGAGATCGACCACCCGTTGGTGTTTCAGGCCTACCAGGGCGTCGATGGGGTCGTGTGGACGATCAACGACCGGGCCTGGCCGGACGCCTACGAGTGGCAGGCGGACCTGGGCGCGATGCAGACGATCGAGCTCCGGAACCTGGCCGGGCCCGAGCACCCGTTCCACCTCCACGGTCAAATGTTCCGCGTGGTGAGCCGAGACGGCGAGCCGGTGGACGAGCCGGGCGCGCGGGACACCGTCCTGGTGGGCGGACTGGAGACCGTCGTGATCGAGTCCGACTTCTCGAACCCGGGCATGTGGATGGCCCACTGCCACATCCTCGAGCACGCCGAGCTCGGGATGATGTCGCTCGTCGAGGTGCGCTGACGGCACACGCCGGCACGGGGCGTGCTTCTCGGGATGGGCGAATCCCCAGCCTGGAGCCCCGAATGGCCCCCCTCTTCCCCGGCCTCCTCGCGGCCGAAGACATCCACCCCTTGTTCGTCCACTTCCCGGTGGCCCTCTGGCCGACCGCGGCCGCGTTCTTCGCGTACGGCGTCCTTCGCGACCACGAGGGGGCCCTCCAGACGGGTCGATGGCTCGCGTACGTCGGCCTGGCGGGCGCCGCCGCTGCGCTCGCCACGGGCTTTCTCGCCGCCGACAGGCTCGGGCACGACAGCCCGGGGCACGAGCACGTCCACGTTCATCGAAACCTGATGCTGGGCGCGAGCGTCCTCGTCGCTGCGGCCGCCGCCGCGGCTCGTCTGGCGGCCACGCGGGTATCGAAGAAGCTCCAGAGCGTCGCCCTCGGCCTGCTGCTCGCCGGAGTGGCGGTCACCGCCCTGGGGGCCGACCGTGGGGCCCGGCTCGTGTTCGAGTTCGGACTCGGCGTGTCGCAACCGGTCCCCGCGACGGCCCCGGCAGGCCCCCATCACGGGGGAGGTGAGCATGGACATCATGGCGGGCACGCTCACTGACATTCGAGCCTGGATCGAGGACGGGGCACCGAACGACCGACGGAGTCACTCCGCCTCGACGACCTCTTCGCAGTCCGGAAGCCGGTCGCGCATCTGGTCGAGGAACCCGTCCTCGTCGAAGGACACGTGGCCGTACTCGACGTACTCCGGGTCGGGCGGGTGGTCGCCGTCCCAAGTGCCGCCGGGCGCGTAGACGAAGTACTGGTCGATGAGGGGCGCGGCCTCGTCGGTGTACTCCGCGAGCGCGTTGTGGAGTTGGAGGCCGTCGTCGAACCACACCCGCACGCGCGGGTCCTCCGACAGCGGCTGGTGGGCGTCCAGCTGCGTGGAGCTGGAGCCGGCATCACCCCAGACCGGGCCCCAGACGAAGTCCACCCGCAGTCGGGGGTCGTCGTCCTCCGCCAGCGCTTCCATCAATCGGGCCGAACCGGCCCGACAGGTGTGTCACAAGGGCTCTCCGACGAACAGTGCCCTCACGAGCTCCTGGTTCGTGTCCCAGCGCGTCTCGAGCGCGGCCAGGCTGGTGCCGATGGGGGCCTCGTCGTCGAGTTCGTCGCCCACGCAGCGGACGGTCTGGTCCTCGGGGTCCGGAGTCTCCTCCGCGGGCGCGCAGCCGGTCATGATCGCGACGGCCAGCGCGGCGGTGCAGGTCCTCTTCATCGCGGCACCTCCATCCCCTGTCGGGGTATTTCCTACGACGTTGTAGATGTTTCTTCATTCGGCTCGACTCGCGGGCTCACGTTCCCCGAATCGAGCGTCATCTTGCCCGACTCGGGGTCCCCACCGAGTTCGGCCGGCCTCAGCCGTCTCAGGCGACGGTAGAGCGTGGCTCGATCGATCCCCAGGAGCGCCGCCGCGTCGTCGCGGCGCCCACCGCTCAGCGACAGGACGCGGTGGATGTGGGCCCGCTCGAAGTTCGCCATGGCGGGCCGAAGCTCCAGGGTGTCGGCTGCGACTGGAGGGGGCGCCTCGGGGAGATGTTGCATCCCGACCACGTCGCCTCCCGCGAGGATGAGTGCGCGCTCCAGCACGTTGCTCAGCTCGCGCACGTTGCCCGGCCACGGGTACCCCGTCAGGTACCGCATCGCCTCGTTGGTGGCCCCCCGCCACCGGCGCCCCAGGGCGCGCGCGTGAAGCCGCCCGAAGTGCTCGACGAGGTCGGGAATGTCGCCGACGCGCTCGCGCAGAGGCGGGAGCCGGATCCCGAAGACGTCGAGGCGGTAGAGGAGATCTGAGCGGAAGGACCCGTCGGCGACGGCGGCCGAGAGGTCGCGATTGGTGGCGGCGACGAGTCGAAAGTCCACCGCGATGGGCCGGTCGGCGCCCACGGGCAGGACCTCCTTGCGCTCGATCGCCCGCAGGAGGCGGGCCTGTGCAGACGGGGGGATCTCGCCGATCTCGTCGAGAAACACGGTCCCGCCTCGCGCCGCTCGGAGGATCCCGTCCCGGCGCCGGTCCGCGCCGGTGAAGGCGCCCTTCTCGTGCCCGAAGAGTTGGGACTCGAGCAGCGCCTCGGGGACGGCCGCCATGTTGACTGCGAGGAACTCCTTGCGCGCCCGATCGGAGCGCGTGTGGATCGCGCGCGCCACCAGCTCCTTGCCGGTCCCGCTCTCTCCAGTGATCAGGACCGTGGCGGGCGTGGGGGCCACTCGATCGATGTGCTCTCCGACGCGGCGCATGGCCGAGCTGGTGCCCACGATCCCATCGAACCCGAGGCGCTCCGCCACGGTGCGCCGCAGCCGTGAGACCTCGCGGCGGATCCGGCCGTGGGACAGGAGGACCCGAATGCGCTCGCTGACGTCGGCGACGTCGAGCGGCTTGATCAAGTAATCGAAGGCCCCGGCGCGGAGCGCCTCCACCGCCGATTCGGTCGTGGAGTGCCCGGTCATCATGATCACGAAGGTCTCGGGCCGAGCCCCCACGAGGCGCCGCAGCAGCGTCATGCCGCTGAGCTCGGGGAGGTTCAGGTCGCACAGGACGAGGTCGAAGTCCGCCTCGAGGGCCATCTCGAGGCCGACACGACCGTCGGCTGCCTGGGCGACCTCGAAGCCTGCCGCGGACAGCTCCCGGCTCAAGCTCCACCGGAGGAGCTTGTCGTCCTCCACCAACAGGATCCGGTCCGTCACCTCGGTTGCTTCTTGCACGAACGGTGCCAGGGCACTCTCCACTCGGCCGTCGCATGTCTGCGACTCATGCCACCCCCGGAGTCGCAGACATGCGACCCAAGGGGCGGTCCGTCCGTGGCCGATCCGGAGCAGGCCCTCGATCAGCACAACCGGCACGCCCGATGCACTCCCAGCCGCCGAGCCTCGACGGTGGGTCGCAGGGCTCGGATCTGGAGGACCCCATGCCCCGACGAACCGACCCATTCCCGCTCGGGAGGATTGGTGCGACCGTCTTGTTGTTCCTCTGTTGGGCTCCCGCGTCCGCCCGGGCCTCGGATGGAGCGGAGACGTTCGCGGCCGGCTGCGCGACGTGCCATGGGGCCGGCGGCGAGGGCGACGGCCCGGTCGGGGCAGCCCTCGACCCCAAGCCGGCGGACCTGACCGCGCGGTCGTTCCAAGACTCGCGGACCGACGACGACATCCGGCGGGCCATCGTCGATGGGGGAGCGGCCATCGGGAAGTCGCCGGTGATGCCCGCGTTCGGCGCGCAGCTGGACGCCGGCCAGGTGGACGCCCTCGTCCGTTGGATCCGCAGCGTCGCGGACCCGGTCGAGGTCCCGGCGGACGCGACGGCACCCGGCGCGGCGTCGCCTCCCCCTGTCGACCCCACGGCCGCCCCCGCCGGTGCGCCCCGCCTCCCGGCATCGAGCCCGTTCTCACGGACGCGGTTCCACCTCGCGGGCTTCGGGACCGTGCACTTTCAGTACACCGAGGAGACAGGCCCGACGTTCGCATCGGTCCAGCTCGCCCCGGTGTTCCTGTGGCGGCTCCACGACCGCTTCCTGTTCGAGTCCGAGTTGGAGTTCGGGTACGCGGGCGGGGAGTTCGACATCGCTCTCGAGTACGCGCAACTCGACATGCTCGTCTGGGACTACACGACGGTGGTCGTGGGCCTCTCGCTCCAGCCCCTCGGGATCTTCTCCGAACGCCTTCACCCCGGCTGGATCAACCGAATGATGGACGCTCCGTACCCGTATCAGGGCGGGCACCACTCCGGGCCCCTGCCGATGGCGGGGCTCGGGATCCAGGCCCGTGGAGCCATTCCCCTCGGGCCCGTCTCGTCGCTCAACTACGTGTTCTTCCTGACCAACGGACCCTCCGAGGCCGACGGCGCGCCGTCGCTGGGGGGAGCCACGCCCGACAACAACTGGGACAAGTTCGTGGGTGGCCGCATCGGCCTGCTGCCGGTCCGCGAGCTGGAGATCGGGATCTCGGGCACCACGGGCCTGTGGAACGACGCCTTCGATCAACGGTTCAGCGCGCTCGTCGGCGATCTCATGATCGCCCGAGACGGGCTCAACTTCCAGGGTGAGGTCATCGCCACGTGGACGCAGCAGGAGGAGGCGGAGTCGACCCTCCGGAGCTTCTGGTGGGCCCAACTCGCGTACCGACTGGACCGCGCACCGGGCCCGCTGAACAAGTTCGAGTTCGTGGTCCGATACGGCGGAGCGGTCATCCCCGAGCCGGGGCATGAGGGCACGGCGGAGGCGGCGCTCACGATCGAGGAGCCGGTCCCCGACCGACCGCGGGTGGCCTTCTCGGTGGGCCACGGGGCCGGGCCCGAGGACAACCACGGCACCGGGGACTACTCGGGCCTGGCGGCGGGGAGGAGCCACCAGATCGGGGGAGGCGTGAACTTCTATCCGATCCCCTCGATCGCTGTGCGCCTGGGGGTCCACTACACCTTCGTCGTCGAACACTTCCACCTCGGCCTGAGCGTCGCGGCGGGCTTCTGATGGGACCCGACATGAACCCTCGCCCCCTCCGTCTCCTTTCCCTGCCCGCCCTGTGCATCCTCCTCGCCGCAGGGATGTCGGTGGCGCCGGCTCCCACGGTCCACGCCGCCCCCAAGGCGGCGAAGACGAAGGCGTCCGCCAAACCGCCGGCGGTGGACGGAGCGGCCGTCTACCGCGCGACGTGCAATCGCTGCCACAACGCCCGGACGCTGGAGGAGCTCGACCCCGCCCGCTGGGAGCTCGCCGTGACTCACATGCAGGTCCGCGGCTCCCTCCCCCAGCGCGACGTGGAGGCGCTGCTCGCGTGGATGAACCCGCCCGAAGGGGCCGGGCTCGCAGTCCGGGAAGCCACGGCGCGGGGAGCGTTCCCCGATCAGCCCCTGGTGGCCGAGCGATGTGTGCGCTGCCACGGCGTCGATCGGGTGCAGGACGCCATGGCCGCAGGACGAGACACCGCCTGGTGGACCGCCACCCTGGCTCGGATGCGCTCGTACGGCGCGAAGTTGACCCCCAAGGAAGAAGCGGCGATTCAGGCCGCGGTCGAAACACGGGCCGAGAGCCCGGAGGAGTGATGATGTTCGCCATTCACCGCAACCCCCTCCATGTCGCCGTCCCCTTCGTGATCGCCACCCTCTTGGGCGGGTGTCAGCCCCCCCTGGAGGAGGAGGGCGCCGATCCCGAGGTGCTCCTCGAGAGCTTCGAGGCCGCTGTCGAGGCGGTGGTCGAGGCAGCCGCCGCCCACGACGCCGCGGTCGCCGCCGCCGCGGACGAAGGCGCCCTGCTCGCCGAAGAAGCTGCGTTCGCCTCGGACGGTCACGACCTCTTCGACGCGGCCGTGCACGCCGCGGAGGAGCTCGCCGGGTGCGAGGGCATGGACACCCACGAGGACGACCCGGGACCCGGCGACGTGCATGACATGTTCGTCGATCTCGACGCCGCGTTCGAAGGTCATCACGACGCCATGATCGACGCCGACGAAGCCGACCGCGCGGGGATCGAGGAGGCGTTCCAGGCCATGGTGGAGCTGCACGCCGGCCACGCGACGGACCTGCACGACGAGATGCACGAGCACGCCGAGGCGGGTGAGCTCACCTGCGCCCACGACGAGCACGACGAGGAGTAGGGGGAGCGTCCCCGTCAGCCGGGGCCGGCCGGCTCTGCGGCGTAGGCGGCGGGGTCGGCAGCCCAGCGCTCGAGGCATCGCCGAGAGCAGAAGACCACGCGCCCGTCCGGCCCCCCGGTCTCCGCGACCGCTCGCTTCGCGTCCACCCGCATGCCGCACACCGGATCGCGCACCCACAGCGCGTCGTGCGCGAGCCGGTCCCGCAGGCTCCCGTCCTCCAACCACAGGATGCGGTCGGCCACCTCCTCCGCGCGCGGGTCGTGCGTGACCACGAGGACCGCCTTGCCTTCATCCCGGGCGAGGTCGTGGAGGATCATGAGGATCTC
>CAZUHI010000053.1:0-50558 GCA_964620495.1 uncultured Rickettsiales bacterium
CCGCTGCAGGAGAGCGAGGTCGGGCCCGCGGTGCTGACCCCGCACTGGAACTACGAGCTGCCGTGGGAGCTCAAGGACGTGTTCGTGAAGCTGCTCGCCGAGAAGCCCGAGGACGGGGCGAACGAGGTCATGGTCGACGCCCTGACGGCTCCGAATCCGGAGACGCGGGCCACCGCGATCGTGTTCCTGTCCGAGGGTCGCTACACGCGGGCGAAGCTCCTCGACGGCGACGCGCTCAGCGATGCCAAGCTGGACGCCGCGGTCGAGGACGTGCGCGCCGCGATGCAGCGCTGAGGCGCGCCCCGGCGCGAGCGGCGCTCAGGGAGCGCAGTCGCCGGCGGTGATCGTGTAGTTGAGGTTCAACGCCACGGAGTTGGCGCCCGCGGCGATCGTGACCCCGGTGGTGAAGCCCTGGCTGTTGCCGGCGGTGCAGGGGTCGACGCCCGCGGGACCGGCGAAGCCGACCGCCGTGTACGTACCGGGGGCGGCGTTCAGGGACAGCGTCGCGCCGCTCCCGGCCCAGGTCTCGATCCCCGCGGGGTCGCTCGGATCGGGCGGGACGGTGGGGAAGCCGGTGCCGCTCACGTTGGCGGGCGGGAGCAGCGAGACGGCCACGTCCCAGCCGGCGGTCCCGGTCCCGGTCACGACCACCTCCACGACCTCGAGGCCGTCGCCGCCGGAGTCGTCGTCGTCGCCGCCGGAGTCGTCGTCGTCTCCTACGTCGTCGTCGTCCGTGGCGTCGTCGTCGTCCGTGGCGTCGTCGTCGTCCGTGGCGTCGTCGTCGTCCACCGCGTCGTCGTCGTCACCCTGGCAGTCGGGCGAGTTGGCGCAGCCCTCGTCCTGGCAGTCGAACAGGCCGTCGCCGTCGTTGTCCGCGCCGTCGGAGCAGTCGCCGGGCGACCGACCCTCTTCGAGGACGGCGTCGTCGTCGTCGCCTCCGCGATCGTCCGTGGGGCAGCCGGTCGCCAGCATGAGAGCGGTCATCGCGACCGCGGACAGAATCAACAGAACCTTCTTCATCGAACCCTCCACGAGAATCGTGCTCGAGGGGCAGCCTAGCAACTCCCCATGCGCTGCGTTCCGGACCGAATCGCGCCCGATCAGGGCGTGGGGACACGCAGCCGCCCTCGGACAGGCACATCCGTGAGGGAGGAGAGAGCGCCCCCGGGCCATCGGACGGTCACCTCGTCCACGGCCTCGGCCGTCCCCAGCCCAAACCGCGCGACGTGGCCGAAGTCCGAGTGGATCCCGGCGTTCCCCGCCGCCACCCGCCGCGACCAGGTCCGCTCCCCCACCCGCACGTCCACGCGCGCGCCCAGGCCGTCCGGGTTGCCCGGCGGGCCCTCGAGGATCACCTCGAGCCAGGCGCCCCCCGTGGGCAGCCCGCGGAGGATGCACGTGGGCCCGATGTTGCTCGTGAGGACGACGTCCAGCGTCCCGTCGGCGTCGATGTCCCCGGTGAGCGCGCCGTGCCAGGAGTAGGACACCGCGTCGCACGCCAGGTGGCGGGAGCCGTCCTGGAACCGCCCGAGGTCCGCGTCCCAGAGATGCAGGCTGTTGTTCTGCGCCGTCCACTTCGGGTCGTCCGGCAGCCAGTGCGGGTAGCCCCAGGTCGCCACCAGGTCCAGGTCGCCGTCGTCGTCGAGATCGTCGAGGGCCATCGCCCAGGACGCGTCGTAGTCGGCCTGCGACGGCGGGGCCGCTCCCCACGCCGCGCTCACGTCCACGAACCCCCCCGCGGCCTCGCTGTACGACTGCAGGAGGATGCGGTGCTCGGTGTCGGACACCGCGATCTCGAGGCCCCCGTCTCCGTCGATGTCCCCCACCGCGCCGCCCATGGAGTCGACCTGCGCGTCCGCCCCCAGCGCCGCCGCGACGTCCGACATCTCCCAGGGGCTCTCCTCCTCGCTCGCGTACAGGCGGTTGACGGGCCCCCAGTCCCCGTAGTCGTTGGCCACGTGGACCTCGAGGTGGTCGTCGCCGTCGACGTCGAGCCAGCTCGCCTGGAAGCACTGCCCGGTGCGGTCCGCCTCCGTCCCGACGGTGTCGGACACGTCCTCGAAGGCGCCCCCGCCGAGCCCTCGGAGCACGCGGTCCACGCCCGGGCGGGGGACGATGTCCATGTTCCGGCCGAAGACGCAGACGAACAGGTCCACGATCCCGTCCCCGTCGTGGTCGGCGGCCGCGACGCCGGAGGGACGCTCCAGCTCCCCCACCTCGAGGATCGCGCCCCGGTCCGTGAAGGCCCCGCCGCCGTCGTTGCGGAACCAGCGCACCGAGCGCTCCGCGAGCAGCAGCACGTCGCGGAGCCCGTCGCCGTCGAGATCCAGCGCCGTGCCCCCGAACACCCAGGGCCCCTCCTCGAGCCCCGAGCCCGGCCGCAGGACGAGGCCGTCGCCGTCGTTGAGGTAGAGCTGGTTGGGGCCGTGCGGGGCCGTGATCAGCAGGTCGAGCAGGTCGTCGCCGGTGAGGTCGGCGAGGACGGCTCCCCCTCCGGAGATCCAGTCCCCCACCCCGTTCTCGACGGGCTCGGTGGGCTGGTTCGGAGACACCGGCGCGTCGAAGTCGACCCCCCACGCCGCGGTGACGTCCTCCATCCCGAAGGGGCCGGGCTCCACCGCGTCGTCGTCGTCGGACACCGCGTCGTCGTCGTCCGGGGGCTCCACGCAGCCGACCGCGAGGGGGAGGAGCAGCAGAGGGAGGAGCCGGACGCGCATCTCAGGCGGGGCAGGCCGCGGTGATCGTGACCGTGTGGGTGTGGGCGCTCCCGATGATCTCGCCGTGCAGGCCGTCCGCGGTGGAGACGGTCTCCACGGTGCCTCCGCTGCGCAGGACCTCGAAGTCGCGGGCGGTGAGCGTCACGACGTGGGGATGGACTCCGTCGCCGGCGATGTCGTAGCGGCGCTCCTTGCCGCTGCGCACGTGGCGATCGGGGAGGTCCAGGGTGTGCCCGTGGTTGGTCCCGATCACGATGGTGCGCGGGCACATCGCTTCGCACCCCGGCGTGACGATCAGCCCCGCCCCGAGTCCTGCCAGGGCGGCCTTCTTCACGAACTCCCTCCGTCGCACGTCTCCTGCCTCTCTCTAGGGTCGAGCGACCCGCAGGCGCTCCCGCACCGGCAGGTCCGTGAACTCCAGGACCGACCCGTCGGGCCAGGTCACGCGGAGCATGTCGATGAGCGCGGCGTCGCCGAGCCCGAAGTGAGCCACGGGCTCGGCCGCCTGGTGGACGCCCGTGCTGCCGACGCCCACGCGGCGCCAGGTCGTCCTGCCGCCGGCCTCCACCTCCACGAGCGCCCCCAGCCCGTCGCGGTTTCCCCCCGCGTCCTCCAGCCCCACCTCGAGCCAAGCGCTCTGCTCGCACTCCCGGGCGAGGATGCTCACCGGACCCACCAGCGACGTCGACACGATCTCGAGCGTGCCGTCGGCGTCGAGGTCGACGGGGATCATCGTGCGCCAGGTGGTCCCGTCGGCCGGCCCGGGGAGCGGCCGGGATGCGCCGAAGCCGTCTCCGTCCCACATCCAGACGTCGTTGGACACGGGCTCGTCGCGGTCCCACTCCTTCCAGCCCCAGGCGGCGAGGAGGTCGAGGTCGCGGTCGTGGTCCAGGTCCACCAGCTCCACGGCCCACCCGGCCAGGGGGGGGGGCTTGTCGACGCCGAGGCCCCAGGCGAGCGTGCGGTCCGTCGCGGGCCCGCCACCGACGTCGAACATGTAGAGCTCGGCCGTGTCCGAGACGGCGATCTGCAGGCCGCCGTCGCCCGCGATGTCCCCGAACGCGAGGCCCATCCCGTTGGTGCCCAGGTCGAGCGCGTGCGCGGCGGAGCCCTCGGTGAACCCCGGCGCCGGGTCGGCCGGGTCGCCGTCCCGCACCAGGAGCCGGTTGGGGACCATGTCCGCGCCGTGGTCGTTGGCGACGTAGATGTCGAGGTCGCCGTCGCGGTCGACGTCGATCCAGGACGCGACGAACGCGTGCCCCGACCGCGCCTCCTCGGTGCCCGCGCGGCCCGAGACGTCCTCGAACGCGAAGCCCCCGAGGCCCCGGAACAGGCGATCCGGGGCGGGGTTCGGGGTCACGCCCTGCTCGGCCCACTCGTCCGCGCCGCGCACGCTGACGTACACGTCCACGAGGCCGTCGCCGTCGTAGTCGGCCCAGGCGGCGCCCGTGGGCATGTGGTTCGGGTCCGCGGACTGCATCAGCGGGTCCACCTCCTCGAACCGGCAGTCGCCCAGGTTGCGGAAGACGCGGACGGCGGAGCGCTCGAGGAGGAGCACGTCGCGGAGCCCGTCGTCGTTCAGATCGACCGCGGAGGGCGCGTACGTGAGCTCGCCGCCCGCGAGCCCGGCGTCGTCGCACCGGGCGAAGGTGCCGTCCCCGAGGTTGCGGTAGAGCGCGTTGTCGCCCCACGGGGCCGTGACGAGGAGGTCGGGGGCGTCGTCGCCGGTCAGGTCGATCACGGCGGCCCCGCCACCCACGATCTGGTCGATCACGAGCTCGGGCTCCTCCTCCGGAGCGGGGGTGGGGGCCTCGAAGTCGACGCCGCGCCGGGTCGCCGTCTCGACCCAGGTCCCCGAGTCCTGCCCGACGCACTCGGCGACGTCCAGCGCCCGCACCCCGTCGGGGAGCGTGAGGTCGGGGGTGTCGTCGTCGTCCTCCGTGGGACAGCCGCCCGCGAGGAGCAGGCTCGCGGCACAGAAGATCACGGCTCGGCGAACGGGCTGCATCGCGCCTGAAGTTAGCACCGCCCCCGCTGCTACCATCGGGCGATGGGATTCCCACCGCGAGCGCTGATCCCCGCGGTGGCCCTGAGCCTCGCCTGCGGCACCGCCGGCTGCGTCGACGACGACGACGACTCCGCGGCGGCCGACGACGACCTCCCCGACCGGCCGGCCCTTCACCTGGAGGCCCTGAGCGCGCCGATCTCGCGCCCCGGGGAGGGGCCCTTCTCCGCGGCCGACGTGGGCCTCACGGAGGAGAACACGCTCGCGACCGACCCCGACGATCGGTGGCTCGACGACTTCGGGGGGGGCCTCGCCGTCCTGGACTGCGACGGCGACGGCGACGCCGACCTCTTCTTCGCGGGCTCCGCCGGGCCCAACGTCCTCTACCGGAACCGCGGCGACGGCACCTTCGAGCGCCTCGAGAACACGGGCGCGGAGCACGCAGGCGACGTGGCCGTGGGGGCCGCCACCGCGGACTTCGACGGCGACGGCGACGACGACCTGTACGTCGTGAACCAGCACACCGCGAATCGCCTCCTGGTGGGCGACGGGGCCTGCGGGTTCGAGGACCGCGCGCCGCAGCTCGGCCTGGACGACGTCTACCGGTCGGCGCACGCCACCTGGGCCGACTTGAACGCGGACGGCTGCCTGGACCTGTACGTCAGCAACGTCAACGCCGCGTGGCCCGAGGGGGCGGAGGGCTTCCCGCCGGACGGCGCGCACCCGGATCGCCTGTGGATGAGCGACTGCTCCGGCGGGTTCGAGGACCGGACCGAGGAGCTGCCGGCCGACACCGCCGACGCCTACGGGATGGTCACGGGGTTCTTCGACGCGGACGGCGACGGCGACCTCGACGCGTACCAGAGCAACGACCGCGGCGGCCTGTTCGTCCCGAACCGGTTCTGGACCAACGAGGGGACCGGGTCCGAGATCCGGTGGGAGGAGGCGACGAGCGCCATGGGCCTCGCCTACGCCGGGCCCGGGATGGGCTTCGCCTTCTTCGACTTCGACGGCGACGAAGACCTCGACATCTTCCACGTGTCCCACGAGGAGCTGCTCTTCGTCCGCGACGGGGACGCGTTCGTGGAGTCCAGCCTGGCCCTCGGCTTCGGCGCGACGGCGGAGGAGGCCACCCAGTGGGGCGGGACTCCGGTGGACTACGACCTCGACGGGGACGAGGACGTGTACTTCATCGAGTCTCCGTTCTTCGACGCCGGCACCGGCGCCCTGCCCGGGCCCGCCCGCCTCTACCGGAACGACGGCGACGCCTTCGCGCTCGTCGATCTGCAGGGCGTCGCGGGCACGCCCCACACCTGGCGCGGTCAGGCGGCCGCGGACCTGAACGGCGACGGCGTCCCCGACCTCGTGCATGGGCTCGTCAACGCGGCCCCCGTCGTCTTCTTCGCCAACCCGCCGGAGGACGGCTCCGCCCTCGAGGTGCGGCTGCAGGGCACGTGGGTGAACCGGGACGGCCGCGGGGCGCGGGTCCGCGTGGTCGTCGGGGACCGCGTGATGACGCGCCTCCCGGGGGGCGTGCACCCGTTCATGACCGGGGGCCCGACCACGAGCTGGTTCGGGCTGGCCGGGGCGACGTCCGCCGACCTCGTGGAGGTCACCTGGCCGGACGGCTCCGTCGACTACGCCACCAACGTCCCCGCCGGGCACCGCGTCCTGATCGTGCAGGGCGAGGAGTGAGCTCGGCGGGAGGGCCGTCCACCCGACTCCTGTGGGGCGGGGCCGTGGCGCTGGCGGCGGTCAACGCGCTGCTCGGCGTCGGCTGGCCCGCGCCGCACGGCGGCCAGCCCGAGGCCCTGTACGTCGCGGGCGCCTGCCACGCCGTCCCCCTGTTCGACTACCCGGCGCTCCGCGCGTGCATCGAGCAGGCCGACCCGCGCATGACCTACGGCCTGCCGTGGCACGTGATGTCGGTGTGGGCCGCGAAGCTGTTCGGCGAGCGGTGGTCGAGCCAGCTCATCCTCGCAGGGATCACGTTCGCCTGGGCCCTCGCCGGGACGGGTCGGTTCGCCGCCTGGATCGCCGCCGAGAACGGGATGGAGCGGCGGACGGAGGTGTCGCTCACGGCGATGGGCCTGTTCGCGGCGTGCCCGCTGGTGCCGGCTCTGGCCCGCCAACCCCAGCTCGACCTGTTCCAGGCGGGGGCGGCGATCTGGTCGCTCCTCTGGCTCGCGCGCTCCGACGGCCTGCGGCACCGCGGCCTCGCCGCCGCGGTCGGGGGCCTGCTCGCCTACAGCCTCATGGTGAAGCCCACGATGGCCTTCTTCGTGGTGCCCGCGGCCGTGGTGGCGTGGTGGCTCGGCGGGAAGGGCCTCCGGGACCGCCTGCCGGGCCTGATCGGCCTCGCCTTCGTCTTCGCGGGCTTCCTGCTGGGGTTCCTGGGCTACCGCGCGGACTCCGGGGCTTGGGCGGACACCCGCATGACGGGCTCCAGCGTGCGCGGCGACCCGCTCGAGTTCCCCTACTACGGCATCTACAGCAGCCTCCCCGACGCCCCGATCCGCGACCTCTACTACTTCACCCGGATGCTGCTGAACTACCAGTCGGGCTACCTGCTGGGGATGCTGTCGCTGGGGGCGATGATCGCCGTGCTGTGGGCCATGACGCGGGGTCGAAGCCGCGCCCGCACCGCCTCCGTGTTGGCCGTCGCCGCCTTCGTGGGCGGGTACCTGTTCCACACCTGGCTCGCCTACAAGAAGTACTACTACACGGTCCCTGCCCTCCCCGGCGTCATGGCGCTCACGGCGGCGTTCGCCTGGTCGACGGCGCGGGGTCGGTTCGGCCGGCCGCTGCGCGTCGCCCTGCTCGTCACGTGCCTGCTCATGACCGGTCGCCAGCAGCTCGGCTGGCCGGGGCCGGACGACCTCCTCACGCCGTACATGCGCTACCAGTTCGGGTTCAATGAGCCCCGCGCCTTCACCCCCGAGCTCCAGTCGGAGCGGTTCGACGTCGCGCGGGACCTCCCCTACCTCCTGGCCCTGGCGAAGGTCCAGGACGGCGGGGAGGAGGAGCCGCAGACCGGCGTGGTCGAGGACCCCACGCGGCGGTCCCTGCACGTCGCGCTCCTCCCCCTGGGCCCCAAGATGGAGGTGCTCGGAGATCGCCCCGACGTGCACGGCTTCCGGCACGTGTGGATGTACGAGCTGCACCGGCGCAACATCGCCGTCATCAAGTACACGCCGGAGAAGGAGTTCGAGCGCGAGGGACGGCTCCAGGCCTTCTTCGTCTACGCGGACCCCGGCGAGGAGGTCTCCGTCCCGACGCCCGAAGACATGCTGGGCATGTGTCGCGTGGCCCGCGGCAAGAAGACCTCGGAGCCCGCCGAGATGCGAGGCCTCGGCTCCTGCGTCGACGTGGCGGGGTGGTGGAAGGCCATGCACTCCAGCATGGAGCTCGTCACGAGCGGCCCCCACGTGGACGGGTACTCCCGAGGGCTGGTCGCCGTGCGGCCCGCGGGCGGGGGGGCGGATCTCGAAGCCCGGGCGGCGGCCGCGGCCGAGACGATGGGGCCGGTCTTTCCCCGCTGAGGGCGGTCAGTAGATCTCGAGGAGCGCGCTCCCGCAGCCGAGGCCGTCGCCGCCGAACATCGCGTCCGCGGCGGCCACGCAGTAGTCGATGTAGCTGCTCCCGGGGACCGTCAGGGCGGGCGGCGAGTCGAGCCGCGAGGGGCCGGGGACGCCCCCCAGCTGGAACTGCGGGCTCGACAGGAAGACCCCGCAGATCCTCCGCACCCCGAGCTCGAACTCCTCGTTCCCGTTGCCCGGGATCGCGAGGTCCATGGGGCCGCCCAGCAGCGTCTCGAGCAGCTCCCGCTCGGCCGGATCGGACACGTCGGGGTCGGTGAGGATCCGGTCCTTCAGCGCCGAGAGCACCTGCTCGACGGTCGCCTCCTGCTCCACGCCGGTCGCGATCAGCAGATCGACCCAGTCGTCCTCGCCGTAGGGGTTCTCGCAGGCCCCGAACCAGCTCTCCCAGGCGAGCAGCGTCTGGAAGTCCATGCTCCGGAAGCCGGAGGCCGAGTCCTTCATCTTCAGCCCGACGGCCTGCTGGATCCAGCCGTCGTCGCCGTAGCGGAGCAGGCCCGGGTTGTCCGACGGGAGCGGCTCGGGGAAGTCGGGCAGCGGCTCCCACCCGAGCGCGTACTGGGCGGACCGCAGGAGCACGCGAGCGGCCTTGCGGGCGGTGGCGTCGCCCGCGCTGTTGCCGTGCCGGTCGGGGTCCTCGTCTTCGATGGAGAAGGGCTCGAAGATCGGGGCCAGGTAGTAGGCGGTGTCGCTCTGTACGACGTCCGCGGGGCGGTTCTGGTTGAAGTACGGGTGGAGCGAGGCCGCCACGAGCAGGTCGACGAGGGAGTAGTCCGCGGTCCAGGTGTCCGCGAGGGAGACGAGCAGGTCGCGCTGGGGTTCGTTGCGGGGGAAGCCGTGACTGAGCGTCAGGCCGAAGCCGTAGGCCTCGGACCACACCTTCTCGGCGACCGAGAGGGCGAGCAGCGAGGCGAAGGCCTCGGGCCCGCCGACGGCCGCGCTCACGCCGACCGCGTCGCCGCGCAGGGCCGCGAGCCCCTCCTGCAAGTGCGGCTCGAGGTCCCACATGCTGGCGAAGGTCCCGGCCTCGTCGATGAAGAAGGCGGGCAGCTCCAGGCGGTCTTCGTTCACGTCGCCGGGGACGGCCCAGTCGCCGCAGATCACCGCCCCGCCCCAGGGCGACGTGGGCTCGGGATCGAAGGGCGGAGGCTCCTCCTCGTCCGTCCCGGTGGTCGGCCCGAGGATGACCCCGTCGCGCCGGAAGAAGCCGTGCAGCCGGTTCATCGCCATGCCCTCGGGGGCGCCGAACAGCGGGGTCTCGAAGTCGGACGGGACCTCCCACGTGCGGTCGAGCTCCGGGTCCTCTCGACCCGTCACCGAGTGGACGGAGTTGTGGCAGGGGAGGCACGTCATCTCGCGGTTCAGGTAGTTCCGCTGGAACAGCTCGGCCAGGTTGACGCGGATGGCCTCCGTCTCGATCGCGTTCATGGCCGGACCGTCCCAGACCATGTGGGCGTACAGATCCGCCCGGAACCAGGGCGCGAGGTCGTCCAGGAGCAGCGCGGAGCGGCTCAGGTCGTACATCGTCCATACCCGGCCGAAGTCCGACAGGGCGGCGTTGTCGCGCACGAACGCCGCCAGCTCGGGGCCGTCGTCGTCGAGCATCGGGGTGTCGTAGCAGCCGGCGTTGGCGCGGATGTACGTGCGCGACGTCCCGGTGGTGTCCAGCAGGTTGTCCTGCCAGTGCTCGACGTACTCCGGCGACCGCGCCATCGCGCGGACCAGCGCCTCCCGATCGCTCGCCTCGAGGATGTGCACCAGCACCTGGACCTCGCGGATCGAGCCCGGCGCGCGCCCCCACATGAGGGGCACCAAGCGGGCCACGAAGGCCTCGTCGCCGGCGTCGTTGAAGTCCGCCGGGCCCTGCTCGGGCGAGGGGCAGGCCGCGATCGCGACCAAGAGCATCGCGAGGAGCGCGCGCCTCACGACGGATACCCCAAGACCCGCTCACGCAGCCAGTGCGCGGCGTCCGCCTCGGTGCCGTCGACGCGGGTGTCGCCGACCCCGAAGCCCTCCTTGTTGAAGGGCCAGATGCCCATCCCGAGCAGCATCCCGGCCCGGAACTCCGAGGGGGAGATCCAGTCGTCGGCGTAGGCGGACTCGGGGATCGATCCGATCACGCCGGAGCGGTCCTCGTCCGCCCACCCCCCGAGGACGAGCTGGACGTACCCCCACGGCCAGTGGTTGAGGCCGTCGCCGTTCTGCGGGTGCGGGCTCCGACCGAACTCGGTGGTGATGATCACCTGGTGTCGGTCGAGGTCGAGCTTGTCGGGGTCGTTCTCGCCGGGCTCGTTGATGAGCCCCACCAGGCGATCGAAGACGTGGATGAGGTTCCGGGCCGACTCGACGACGTGCCCCGTGTGGGTGTCGTACACGGCCCCCGCCGTGGTGGGGTGGAGCCCCCCGTCGATCATGCAGACGTACTTGGCGGGCTCCGCGAAGCGCGTGAGGAGGTGAGCGGCGAGGCGCAGCTGGGTGGTGGTCAGGTCGAGGTCGCTCGGGTCCTGGCAGCGCTCCCCGCCGGTCACCTCGAGGAGCTCGGGCGGCAGGATGCCTCGCAGCGCGTCCGCCCGACGCAGGCCGGAGAGGGCCGCCTCGTACTCGCCCAGCGCCGGCGCCCTCACTTGCCCGCCCCCGGGGCCGCTGAAGCCCGCGCGGTACCGCGCCAGGTAGTGGGACAGCGCGGCGTCGACGTCCGCCGTGCGCTCCCGCAGGTTGCTCCGCGCGAGCAGATCGACGAGCCTGCTCTGCTCCCCGATGCGCAGCGCCATGGGCCGGGCGGAGGCCGAGTGGGCGCCCACCGCGACCGCGGCGTCGGTGTTGTGCTGGTCGACGTCGACCCGGTCGGGCACGAGGACCCAGGCGTACGGGGCCTCCCGGGGTCCGCTCGCTCGGGCTTGAAAGAACCGCTCGACGTGAGCGCCGAAGCCCGTCAGCCGCGGGTTGCCCTTCACGTGACCGCCGAGGGCGAGCGGCACGGCGACCTGGTGAGGCGCCGCGTCGTGGCGCATCACCAGGGAGCGGGTGCGGGCGAGGAGGTCGGGGCGCTCGCGGAAGGGGTGGATGAAGGGCCCCAAGTGGACCGTCCGCCCGGCGCTGTCGGTCGTCCACGGCTCGAGGAGCGGGCGGTCGCCGCCGCCGCAGCGGGCGAACACCTCGGGGATGCCGTTCTCGCCGTCCTGGAAGACCCACCAGCCGCGCGGATCGCCGCCCGCCGCGGGATCGCCGTGCTCGGGGATGACGTGGAAGGTGTCGAGCGCGTTCATGCCGCCCCACAGGAACAGCTCGAGCACGCCCTCGGGGGCGCTTCCCGACGGCAGGAAGGCGGCCGCCTGGGTCGAGTCCGCGGCCGATCCCCACGGACCGCTGCCCCCGCCCCCGACCGGCAGCTCCTCGCTGGGGCACCCCACGGACAGACCCGCCCCCGCGAGGGCGCTGTTGCGGAGGAAGGTGCGGCGACTCCAAGCCATGGGCTCAGGATAGCGCCCGTGGCAGTCTGCGCCCGTGCAACCACGACCCTCCCCCGGCCGGCGCTGGTGGACCGCCGCGCTGGCGCTCGCGTCGACCGCGGCGGCGCTCCAGTTCCTGGTCGTCCTCGCCTACCGGCACCGGGTCGTGTGGTGGAAGACCTGGGAGCACAGCGTCCACGTGCGCTGGTCCTGGCTGCAGTTCATCCATCCGCCGCTGTTCAACGAGTACATGGCGGGGATGCAGCGGTGGAGCGCCGCGGCCGCGTGGCCCATCGACGACCTGCTCAACCTGCTGCACGTCGTCCTGACGTTTCCGCTCGTCCTGATCGTGCTGCGCGCGACCCGCGACGGCGCCCCCGGGCGGTGGTGGGCGGTGGCCGGGGCCCTGATGTTGCTCTCCCCCTCGGGGCTTCGGCCCTTCGAGCAGTACCCGCCCGCGACCCTGATCCTCACGGCCACGCTCGCCCTCCTCGCGGCGTGGTTCGTGCGGGGCGGGGCGGCCCTGGGGCTCGCCGCCGGGGCGGCGACGCTGCTGACCGTGGAGTTCCACCTGAGCTCGTGGTTCGCCGTCGGACCCCTCCTCGTGATGGGGGCCGTCGCGCTCCCCGAGCGACGGCGGGGGATCGCGCGGATCGGCGCGGTGGTGCTCACCCTCTTCTTCGTGAGCACCCAGCCGGGGGTGTTCCGCAACTCGCTCATGGACGTCCTCGTGCAGGACAACGTCCAGAACCACTCGCTGTTCGCGCTCCGAGACTTCGGCAAGCTCACGTTCGAGCTGAGCAACCCGCTGCTGTACGCGCCCCTGCTGCTGTGGCTGCTCCCCGACGTGCGGGCGCGGGAGCCTCGCGGGGCGGTGATGGCGGTCGGCTTGGCGGGGTTCGTGGCGGCCCACCTGCTGCTGCAGGGCTACGGGTTCGCGCTCGCCTCGACGGCCGACGAGCCCCACCGCTACTTCGCGATGATCGACCCGTTCGTGGCGGTCACGTCGGTGTGGGCGGTGGCCGCGACGTGGGAGGCGCGGCCCGACTGGAGGCCTCTGCTACGGGGTGGGCTGGTCCTCCTCGGCGTCTCCCAGGGGCTTCTCCTCTCCCGCACCCTCTTCGTCGTCTGGAGCCGCGCTCACTAGCGGGGTGCCGTCCGCGGCGCAGACCTCGTCGGCGGCCGCCGCGATCTTGACCTGCATCTGGCGGTGGACCTCCTTCTCCTTCTTGAGGTCCGCCTCGGTCTGCTCGAGGAGCTCCTCGGCGAACCCGTACTTGGCGACCACGGCCTTCCGGGCGGCGTCGCGCGCGTCGCCCTTCGGGTGAGCCCGATCGGCGCACAGGAAGTCCGCCATGATGTCGATGTACTCCTCCTTGCCGAAGTGATCGTCGGCGCCGTCGCCCGCGCCGCCCTCCGCGGCCCCCACGGTCGAGCTCGGCGCGGCGTTCGCGCCGTCCGGAGGAGGCATCCCCGCCTCGGGGGCGGGCACGTCGACGGAGGGGGCACCGCAGGCGACGAGGAGCGCGGCGGCGAGGGTGGAGAGCAGCACAGACAGACGCATCGACGTTCCCGGGCAGGGGGTTCGGGGGGGGGACTCGGGGTTCTACAGGCCGGACCAGCCGTGGCCGATCGCGTGGCGGAACCCGATGTCGCCGTCCACCACGCCCATCTGCACCATCGCGGCCAGGGCGAAGAAGGTGGCGTCGATGTCGAGGTCCCCGCCGGGCTCGAAGGCGAACCCCGCGTAGTCGCCGTCTTCGACGTAGTGCGTCGCGACGAAGCGGGCCCCCTCGAACGCGGCGGTGCGGGCGACCGGGTCGGCGGCGTACAGCCGCTCGAGCACCGTCAGGGTCTGCGTCGTGTCGTCCACGAGCGAGACCACCTCGTCCTCCTCGCTGCCCCACCCCCCGTCGGGGTTCTGTTGGTCGAGGATCGAGGCGAGCATCTCCGCCTGCAGGGGGACCTCGCTGCCTCCCGCCATGAGCATCTGGGCCACGCGCGGGCGCTGGTGGTTGTAGAGAATCCACTCCGCCTCGCCCGCGGCGGCGAGCGCGTCCAGCTCGTCCATCCAAGGGGGCCTCGTGCCGCGCTCGGCGATCCACAGCATCACGTAGCCGAGCGCCCCGCCCCACAGGTTGTCCGGGTTCTCGAAGGTGCGCATCTCCTCCTCGACCTCGGGCCAGGTGTCGATGCCCTCGATCCACGCGTCGAGAGATCTCGGCGGGCTGCGATCCAGGCGTTGGTACATCAGCGCGAAGACCATCGTGAAGACGGCGTAGTGCAGGTCCTGCTCGTTGATGCCCGCCCAGGTGCCGTCCGCGCGCTGGGCGTCGTCGAAGTTGCCCAGGAAGTCGTCGACGTCCGGGACCGGCGCCTCGAGCAGATGAAGCCCGGCGACGGCCGCCTCGGTGACCACCGGGTCGAAGCCGGTCAGCCCCGAGGCCAGGAACGCGACGACTCGGTCGCGGTCGAGGTCGAGATCCACCGTCGTGTCCACGGCGTCGTCGTCGTCCACGGCTCCGTCCGCCGTGTCGTCGTCGTCCGACGGCTCGGCGCCGACGCACCCCCCGACCACGAGGAGCAGCGCGGCGACGGCGGCTGAGGTCGACTTCTTGAGCGTCATGTTCGCCATCTTACGCCGGCCTCCTCCCCCGGCGCCGCCTCCGCGCTCCGAGCAGCGCGAGGGCGAGCCACGAGGCGCCGGGGGCCACGGTCGCGCCGCACCCCGCGCACCCCTCTTCGTTGCCGTCGAAGCGCACCCGGCCGCGGCACTCGTCCGCGTCCGACAAGCCGTCGCAGTCCTGGTCGCCCGGGACGTCGCAGTCCTCCTCGAAGACCTCCGGGGACGCGTCCGCCGAGAGGTCGTCGCAGTCGCCCTCGCACCCCCACCACCCGTCGAGGTCGATGTCCTCCTCGCCCGGCTCCGCCGTGGTCAGCGGATCGCAGTCCGTGTCGATCCCGTCGCAGAGCTCCTCGGCGCCGGGGTACACGGTGCGTTCGAGGTCGTCGCAGTCCGTGCCCAGGGTGGAGGACCGGGTGTCGATGGAGCAGACCCCCGAGAGCTCGGCGTAGGGCTCGCCCGCGCCGAAGCCGTCGCGGTCGGCGTCGCGGAAGCACCACGCCGCGTCGACGCCGTCGCAGTCCTGGTCGATGCCGTCCTCGGGGATCTCCTCCGCCCCTGTGAACACGGTCGCGTCCGTGTCGTCGCAGTCGGTGGCGGCGGGATCGCCGTCGTCGTCGGCGTCGGTCTCGAGGCAGTCCGGGATCCCGTCCCCGTCCGTGTCCACGGACTCGTCCACGAGATCCTCGTCGCAGTCCGAGTCGACGTCGTCGCACACCTCGACCGCCCCCGGGTACACGTCGGGGTCGATCGGCCCGCAGTCCTCGTCGTCGTCGAAGCCGTCGTCGTCGTCGTCCTCGTCGATGCAGTCGGGCTCCCCGTCCCCGTCCGTGTCGTCGAAGTCGTCGACGAGGTCGGGGGGCACGTCGCAGTCCGAGTCGACGTCGTCGCACGCCTCCACCGCGCCGGGGAAGACGCTCGCGTCCGTGTCGTCGCAGTCGGTGGAGACGGCGGACTGGCCCGGGTCGTCGGTGCAGTCGCCGTCGCCGTCGAGCACCGCCGTGGGGACCCCGAAGCCGTCCTCGTCCGCGTCGAGCCAGCAGGTCGCGGTGTCCGCGCCGTTGCAGTCCTGGTCGACCCCGTCGTCCTCCACCTCCGGGGCGCCCGGGAAGACGGTCGCCTCGCTGTCGTCGCAGTCGCCGCCTCCGAACGCGGGGTTGGCGCCTGCGAGGACGTACACGCACACGAACCAGGTGTCCCCGTCGACGTCGAGCTCGTCGGGCTCCCCGGCCCCGGTCCCGCGCGCGCCGGAGCAGTCCGTGTCCCAGCCGTCGCAGGCCTCGGCGGCGCCCGGGTGCACGTTCGAGAGGGCGTCGTCGCAGTCGTCGTCCGCGGTGGCGAAGACCCCGTCCGGCCCGCACACGGTCCAGCCGTCCACGTCGCCGTCGAAGCCGTCGTCCACGAGGGCGTCGCAGTCGTCGTCCACCGCGTTGCAGACCTCCACGGCCCCGGGGAACACCGCGACGTTCGTGTCGTCGCAGTCGTTGTCCGCGGCGGTGGCGCCGTTGCCGTCGGCGCCGCAGGGCGTGAAGCCGTCTCCGTCGGTGTCGAGGCCGTCGTCGGCGACCCCGTCGCAGTCGTCGTCCACCGCGTTGCACAGCTCCGGGGCCGCCGGGTAGGTGGTCGCGACGGCGTCGTCGCAGTCGTCGTCGGTCGTGCCCGGAGCGCCGTCGGGCCCGCAGGTGGTGACCCCGTCGCCGTCCGTGTCGAAGCCGTCGTCCACCACGCTGTCGCAGTCGTCGTCCACCGCGTTGCAGGCCTCGGGGGCGGCCGGGAACGTCGTGGCGACGGCGTCGTCGCAGTCGTCGTCCGTCGTCCCGGGGGTGCCGTCGGGGCCGCAGGTGGTGACCCCGTCGCCGTCCGTATCGAAGCCGTCGTCCACGGCGCCGTCGCAGTCGTCGTCCACCGCGTTGCAGACCTCCGGCGCGCCGGTGAACACGGAGGGGTCCGTGTCGTCGCAGTCGGTGACGTCCGGATCGTCGTCGTCGTCGTCGTCGAGATCGAACGAGTCGCACTGACCGTCGGCGTCGGTGTCCACGAGGCAGCCCGCCCGCAGGTGAGCGCCCTCGGTGTCGCCGGGGCGGCCGCCGTGGACCCACCCCGAGCTCGCCTGGGGGACCGCGTCGACGGGGTCGTAGAGCAGTCGGGCGCGCCAGTGGTGAGCCGTCTCGGGGGTGAGCCCGGTGACGGTCTCCTGCAGCGCCACGCCCGCGACCCCCGAGTCGGTCCAGGTGGGCGAGGTCTGGAGCCCGAGCCCGTCGAACGCCGACCCCTGCGGCTCGACCTCCACCTGGACCTTGACCCGGCCGCGGCCGAAGGGGGAGCGCGCGTCCACCACGACGTCGAACGAGGTCGTCGAGGTCGACCGGCCGCCCGGCGCCAACGGGGTCGAGGACGAGGGCTGGACCGCCCGGGCCGTGGGGGGAAGGGGGGACGAGCCGAGCGCGCCCCCGCCGTTGCCGAGGTGCACGGCGCACTCCCCTTCGTCCACGGGAGGGGCGGCCGCGTCGCCCGATCCGGGGGCGCACACGAGCAGGTCCGCGAAGCCGTCGCCGTCGAGGTCGCCCGGGCCCGCGACGACCTCGCCCAGGCGATCGCCCGCGGCGCCCCCGTCGAGCGTCCACGAGGGGGTCGCGGCGGGCCCGGTCGCCGACCCGGGGTACAGGAGCGCGCGGCCCTGGTCGGTCCCCAGATCGTCCCACCCGGGGGCGCCCAGGAGCAGGTCCGCGAACCCGTCGCCGTCCACGTCCCCCGCGCCGACCGCGGACTCGCCGAGGCGGGCCCCGGCGCGACCTCCCAGGGCCGACCACGACGCGGTGCCGGCGGGGCCCGCGGCGGAGCCCAGATACACGTACGCGGCGCCCTCGCTCGCGGCGCCGTCGTGGGGCGCGCCCACGACCAGGTCGGAGAACCCGTCGCCGTTCACGTCGCCCGCCCGGCCCAGCGAGGCGCCGAGCTCGGCCGCCCCGGTCCCGGTGTAGGTCCGGACGGCGGCCGCGCCGGGGCCCGCCGGCCCCCCGAGGAACACCCAGACCCGCCCGGCGTCGCCCGCGAACCCGGGCGCCCCCACCGCGATGTCGTCGTAGCCGTCGCCGTCCACGTCGCCGACGCCCGCGACCGCCGCGCCTGCGCCCGCGCCCGCCTGGTCCGCCTCGAACGACCACGCCGGGGGGCCGCTCACGCCGGACGCCGAGCCGAGGTACAGGAACGCCGCGCCCTCGTCCGCCTCGGCCGTGCTGCCGGCCTGACCCTCCGCCGACGGCGCGCCCACCAGCAGGTCCGCGAACCCGTCACCGTTCACGTCCCCCGCCCCCGCGACGATCCCGAAGCCGTCGCCCGCCGCGGCTCCCTCCACGACGAACGAGGCCGTCGAGGCGACGCCCGAGGCCGTCCCCGCGTGCACCCGGACCACCCCTGCGTCCGCCCCCGCGGCCCCGTCCCAGTCCCGGGCAGCCACGGCGAGGTCGCCCAGCCCGTCGCCGTCCACGTCGCCCAGGCCCGCGACCGACCCGCCTCGGCCCTCGCCGCCCTGAACCCCTGGGTCGGTCCAAGCCGCGGCGACGGCGGGCCCGCCCGCGGCCCCCAGGTACACGGCGGCGCGGCCCGCGTCGGCCCCGGCGGCGGCGTCGAACAAGGCCGCTCCCACCACCAGGTCCGCGCGCCCGTCGCCGTTCACGTCGCCTGCCCCGGCCGCGGCGGAGCCCAGCTCGGCGCCCGCCTGCGCCCCCGCGGCGCTCCACTGCTCGGGCCCGGGGCCCGCGGGCACCCCTTCGAACAGGAACGCGCCGCCTTCGTCCACGAGGTCGCCGTCGTAGAAGTTGGACCCCACGAGCACCTCGGCGCGCCCGTCGCCGTCCACGTCCCCCGCCGACGCCACGGACCAGCCGAAGGCCGCCGACTGATCGACCTCGTACGTCCAGGTCGCGGCGGCGGCGAGGCCGGTGGGGGAGCCGAGGTGCACGACCGCCTTCCCCTCGTTGAAGGTCGGGTCGTCCCACGCCGACACGCCCACCACCACGTCCGCGTACCCGTCCCCGTCGACGTCGCCCGCAGGCGACACGGCCCACCCGAAGAAGGCGTCGGCCTGGTCCGCCTCCCCCTGCCAATCGGCGACGGTCGAGGGCCCCGTGGGCGAGCCGTGGAAGACGCGAGCCCGCCCCTCGGCGACCTCGGGGCCCGACCACTCCGCGGAGCCGACGATGACGTCGGCGTACCCGTCCCCGTTCACGTCGCCCGCGCCCCCGACCGCGCTCACCGTGGCGAGCGCGAGGTCCTCTTCGATGGTCCAGTCCGCGGTCGTCGAGGGCCCGCCGGGGCCGCCGAAGAAGAGGAAGGCCGCGCCCTCGTCGGTCTCGCCGCCGTCCCACAGGTAGGCCGACACGACGATGTCGGCGTACCCGTCTCCGTTCACGTCGCCCGCGCCCGCGACGGACCACCCCATCTCGGCGCGCAGCTGGTTGCCCTCGACGCTCCACGCCGCGGTCGCTCCGGGCCCGGTGGGCCCGCCGAGATGTAGGAAGGCCGCGCCCTCGTTGAAGAGCCCGCCGTGCCAGCGGATGCAGCCCACCAGGATGTCCGAGTAGCCGTCGCCGTTCACGTCGCCCGCGCCCGCCACGTCCTTGCCGTAGAAGGCGCCGGGCTGATTCGACTCCCCGCTCCAGGCGGGCGTCGCCGCGAGGCCCGTAGGCCCGCCCAGGTAGAGGTGCGCGCGCCCCTCCTCGGTCTGGCCGTTGCTCTGCTGCTGAGCGCCGATCAAGACGTCGGCGAACCCGTCGCCGTCGACGTCTCCGGCCCCCGCGGCCGACGTCCCGAACCAGCCGAACTGCTGGTTGCCCTCGCCCATCCACGACGAGTTGACGGCGAGCCCGGCGGGCCCGCCCGGGTAGAGCCACACCGCCCCCTCGTCCGTCTGCCCCGAGTCGTACAAGGCGGACGCGACGAGCACGTCCCCGTACCCGTCCCCGTCGACGTCCCCGGCCCCCGCGACGTAGTTGCCCAGCATCGCCCCGAGCTGATCGCCCTCGACGGACCAGCTCGGGTTCGACAGCACGGGGTCGATGGTCACCGGATAGCGCGCGCCCCGGTCGTCGACGGCGATGGCGAGGCCTCCGGGGGCGTCGGCGAGCTCCGCAGCGAGCGGGGCGCCGTCGGCGTCGAAGGCGGCGAGGTGGGCATAGCGCAGCGCCCGGTCGGGGGTGACGAAGGTCGCGCCTCGGCCGTCCGCGTCGACCTGGGCGATCGCTCCGTCGAGGCGGAGCCGGACGACCAGCGGCCCGGAGCCCGGGGGCGCCGCGTCCACCGTCCACCCCTGCTCGAGGCCGCGGGGGGTGTTCTCGAACCAGGACCGGAGGCCGTCGGCGGACGCGACCACCTGTCGGACGCAGGACCCGTCGGCGGCGAGGACGTCGGTGCACGCGCCGGGTCCCGGGGCGCTCGAGGCGTCGCGCAGGGTCTCCCCGCGGCCCCAGGAGGCCGGCCCCAGGGCGAGGCGCCACCGGTCGTCGCCCGTGCGCGGGGTCACCACGGCGGCCCCGTCGCTTCGCCACCGGATGCGCAGGTTCTGGGCGCGGTTGGCGGCCTCGGGCGCGGGTTGGAACCGGGGGCCGTATTCGGCGGTAGCGAGGCGATCGGCGACGGCCCGGCTCCAGGGCGCGGACTGCCCCGGGGCCTCGGAGACGGGTTCGGGGGGCGGGCGCGAATCGGGGGCGAGGCAGCCCGCGAGGGTCGCCCCGGCCGTCACCAGGAGGGCCGCCTGGACGGTCGCCCGCGGCCCGACCGTCCGTCGCGGGCTCATTGCCTCATGATAGGCCGGCGCCGGGTCGACGGGGGCGCGGTCCGCTTCGCCCTCAGCGCTTGTCCTTCGCAGCCTTGAGGGAGTCGTTCCGGAACCACGCGTCCTCCTTCTGCCGCTGCGTCGGGGCGGTGACGGCGCGCCGCTCGCCCTCGTAGGCGTGGTCCTCGTAGGCCCGCTCCTGGTCGTAGTAGCCGGGGGCCGCCTTCGGGGCGCCCGCCCCCGCGGGGGCACGACTCACCGCGCGACGGCGGGTGCCTCCCCAGGTCTGCTGCTCCATCGTCACGAACAGCGCCAGCGGCACGGTCACGCGGTCCGGCCCGAGCGTCATCGTGAGCGTCATCTCCCGGTCCTTGATCGGCCCCACCAGGACGGTCCCCGTCTTCAGCTCCACGCGCCAGTCGCCCTCGGGGTCGTCGATCGGACGGACGGATACGCAGTCCGCGAGGCTCGGCGTGAACTCCCCGAGGCCGTTGGCGAGCGTGAACTTCGAAGCCTTCGCGTCCACCAGGAAGTCGTCGCCGAGGGCCGTCCTCACGCGATACACGGCGTCTCGCGGCCACACCTCGGCGCCCCGCGTCTGCAACCGGACCAGGCGGTCGGCGGGCACCCCCACCTTCACCGTGTCCTTGCCCACGCGCATGCCCATGGGGATCCTCGGGTCCTTCCACCGGCCGACCAGCTCCGACCCGTCGCGCAACCACACGCGGACGGGTCCCGCCGTCCCCAGGTCGGGGTCCGCCGGCACCACCTCGCCCACGTCGACGAGCGGGATCTTGAGCTCGCCGAGGGGGCTCACGAGGGTGAGCTTCGTGCTCTTCACGTCGCCGAACAGCACTTGGCCGTCCACGAGCGTGGCGCGCACCTCGGCGCGGTTGGGGTGGGCCCCGACCGACAGGGTCAGGGTCACGAGGGCGAGGGCGAGCAGCCGGGAACGAGTCATGGTCCTCCTGGGGTGGGACGGCGAAGTCGCCGTGTACCGACGTGGACCGGGCGCGCCCCGAGATGGGTCCCGCGAGGCTGTATCGATCGCGTAAATCCCGCTCCGCCCCGCTCCCCGTGCCCGAAGGACCGGTGGCGCCCCTCGAGAGGCTAGGCAGGCTTGCGTGCGACCGCGAAGGTCACGATCTGCTTCGCGCCCACGTCCGGCGTCTCCACGGACTCGAACGCCGCGGCCTCCATCTCCTGCACGAGCTCGTCGCGTCGCACGATGTAGACGTGAGGCGCCTTGCCCGCCCAGCGCATCACGGCGAGCATCGGGCGGTAGGGGATCCACGACTCTCCCAGGGTCACGGTGGACGAGATCAGGGTGCCCCCGGGCTTCAGCATCGTGCACAGGCGGGCGAGGAGCGCGGGGCGGTCCGCCACCAGGTGGAGGATGCTGTAGGCCCACACGCTGTCGAAGGTGCCGGGCTCGAAGGGCAGCGGCTCGTCGAGCGCCGCCTGGCGGAAGGCGACGTTCGTGACGTCCGCCGCGTCCGCCTTCCCCCGGGCGATGCGCAGCATCTCCGAGGAGATGTCCAGCGCGTCGATGTGCGCGGCGTGGGGGGCCATCTTCAGGGCGAGCGAGCCCGTCCCGCAGCCCACCTCCAGCACCCGCGAGTCCGGGGTCAGGTGCGACCGCGTGATGGCCTGCTTGCGCTCGAAGGCGTCGAGGTTCGCGACGGGCTGGGCGGCGTACCGCTCGGCGAGGGAGTCCCAAAACAGCGCGTTGTTCGTCATGGCGGGACCGTAGTCGACGGGCACGGTCCGGGAGCGTCCCGGCCGGCGGGCGGTCGCTCGTTCGCTCCAACGGTCGAAACCTCGCGCGGACGGTCACGGCTCGGCGGCGTCGGCCCGGCTCGTTGTAGCCTCGGCCCATGGCGCGGGGCGGCTCGTCGATCGGATCCTGGGCAGCCATTCTGGTGGTCGGCGCCGCGGTCCTGTGGCTCCTCCCCAGCCCCGGCGACGAGCCCGCCGAGCCGGACGATCCCGCCGCTCCCCTGCCCTCGGGCCTCGCGCTGGTCCCGGGGGTCGCCGACCCCTCTCCCCAGCGGGTCGAGATCTCAGGGATCGAGACCCTGATCTGGGACGGCGACCCGCTCGACTTCGGCCTCCCGGGGCGCATCTCGGCGCGCTCGATGGAGCTCGCCCAGGAATACCTCGAGTCGAAGAAGCAGCAGCAGCTCGGGCTCGAGCTCATGACCTTCGCCTCCTTCGTGGGCGGCATGAGCGACGGCGGCTACGGAGCGGCCGACCTGGCGACGATCCGACGGGAGTGGCTGCGCGTACGGGCCGGGTTCGCCCCCGCCACGTGGATGCGCGACGCCGACGCTCCCGTACGCGAGCCCGCGACGCCGACCCAGCCGTCGGGAGTCGACCTCGATGCCCTCACCGCGTACGCCGACGGGCTCGAGGCGCTGGCGGGCCGAGCGGCCACCGAGACCGCCGCGTTCGGCGACTGGCACGACCACCCCGAGCGGTCGCGGGAGCGGGGGAAGCTCGTGGACCGATACAACGACTGGGTCCGCGGGTGGGACGCCGAGCTGCGGAAGGTCCAGCCCCCGGCGCGCCCGTCGTTCGACGCCGCCACCGAGCTCCAGATGGTGTGGCAGGAGCTGGAGCAGGCGCACACGGGGTTGCGCACGATGACCGTCGCGCCGGGGTCGTGGCCGATGCCGGACCAGAGCTCCTTCGAGCGCGACCTCGGGCTCGTCGAGATGCAACTCGTGGGGGCCCGGGCGAAGCTGCAGAAGCTGCGCTGAGGCGGATCAGGCGGCCGCGACGAAGTCCTCGCCCACCACGTCGCCCGTCGCGAGGTGATGGTCCAGGCCGGCGAGCACCGACCCGAGCATCTTGGACATCTGACCCCGCACCATGACGGCGTCCATGAGCTTGCCGAACACCCCGAACTTCATGGCGTAGTCGAGCACGAAGGTGGCCTGGGTCCCGCCGGAGGCCGTCGGCGTGATCTCGACCTCGACCGTGGCGTGGGCGAGGGGCATCGAGAACTCGCTCAGCTCGAGCTTCACGCGGCGTCCGTCCGCGACGTCGGTGACCCGCTCCACGACCGAGGTGCCGTCGTAGAAGTTGCAGCGTCGCGCGGCGCCGAGGCCCGTGGCGGACTCGCTCAGGAGGTCCACCCGATCCACCTTGGGGTGCCAGTTCGCGACCTTCGTGACGTCGGCGATCGCGGTCCAGGCGGCGGCGGGGGGAGAGGACAGGTTGCGGGTGACGGTGACGGCAGGCATGGCGTTCTCCAGGGTCGCCGGAGGTTCGTTCCTCCGACGCGACGAAGCTAGGCCGACTCGCCTTGCATGAGAACGACATGAATTCTGCAATCTCTTTGTATGTTTCATGCAGAATCCGACCATGAGCCTGGAGAGCATCGAGGCGCTGCGGGTCTTCGCGCAGGTGGTGGAGTCGGGCGGGTTCAGCGCCGCCGGGCGGGTCGTGGACCTGTCCCCAACCCTCGTGAGCCGTCGCATCGCGCGCCTCGAGGACGAGCTCGGCGTGCGTCTGTTCCAGCGCACGACCCGTCGCATGCACATCACCGACGAGGGGCGGCGCTTCTACGCACGCTGCTTGCGGGTCCTGGACGAGCTGGACGCGGCCGCGGAGGAGCTGCGTCCCGATCCCACGAAGGTGAAGGGCACGGTGCGGGCGGTGCTGCCCACCGTCGTGGCGTCCATGGGTGTGATGGACGGCATCCGCGACCTGCTCGACGCGCACCCCGAGCTGGACCTTCAGCTCAGCTTCAGCGACCACCCCGTGGACCTCATCGGCGGGGGCTGGGACGTGGCGGCCCACATCGGGGCGCCTCCCGTGAGCAGCCACGCCGCGCGGCACTTGGTGGACGTCACCCCGTGGCTGGTGGCCACCCCGGAGTACCTCGCTCGGGCCGGGATCCCCGAGACGCCCGAAGAGCTCGCGGACCACGACTGCCTGCTGTTCGTGGACGAGCGGCCGGCGCGGGCCTGGACCCTGGTGGGCCCCGACGGCGTACGTCGAGACTTCCCCGTGGGCGGCCGATTGGCGATCGACAACTCGGCGGCCCTGGGCAACGCCGCCTACGCGGGGCTCGGCATCGGCGTGCGCGCCCCGGGCGAGGTGCTGCGCGCGGAGGCGAGGGGGCTGCTCGTGCGGGTCCTCCCGGGGTGGCACATGGCGGCGCTGCCGCTCTACTCGCTCGTGCCCGCGGGGCGTCGCAAGGTGCCCCGCATCCGGGCCTTCGTGGCGTTCCTGGCCCGAGAGATGAAGGGCCTGGCGTCGGCGCCCGGAGACGACGCCCCTCGCTAGACAAGGACTCGCGGGGCGCGGTCCCGTACGACCCTCGGATGCTTCCCCGATGGGCTGTACCGAGCCGGCCGATTCCGGCGACCAATTCCCGCCTGAAGGCCGCCGGCCGGGCCGGCACGTCCACAGTGGGAAATCTTCCCCACTCAGGCCTCCGCCGCCGCCCGCGGCCTCGCCTACCCGCGCTTTCCGGACTCGCTTTCGCCTACCCGCGCTCGCCGCGCTCTCCGGGCTCGCCTTCGCCGAGTAGGCCTTCGCCTGCTGCCTATCGGCAACGGACTCCTAGACCGCTGGGGGGGGCGAGGCCGACGTCGGCAGCCTCACTCGCGGGGGGCGCCCGCCTCGATCCACGCGCGGATGACCTCCTTGTGCCGGTCCGGCAGCGCGTTCCCGGTGGGCGGCATGCGGTCGCCCTCGCCCCCGGCGCCGCGGTGCAGGCCGTTGATCTTGAGCCAGGCGTAGCTCGACTCGGGGAAGCCGGGATCGATGCGGCTCAGGGAGGGGACGTCGTTGGACGGGCGCCCCACCAGGGCCTCGTAGGCGCGGTCCTCGTCCTCCATGCCCACGAACCCGCCCTCGCCGCCCTCGTTGGCGCGGTGGCAGGTGCAGCGGAAGTTCATGAGCGGGAAGAGGCTCGTCCAGACGGGCTCGTACTCGACGGCGTCGTCGTCGTCCCCCGCGTCGTCGTCCCCGGCGTCGTCGTCGTGGACGGGATCCTCGACGGGCCCGCAGGCGGCGGCCCAGAGCAGGCACGCCGCGACCCACGGGGCGAGGAGCGACGGCGGGCGGGGGCGAACCACGCGGACATCAATACACGCAGCTTCCCCGGAACCGCCTGATCTACCCTGCGTCATGTCCTTGTCTCGCCGCTCGTTCGCCGCCGTCGTCGCCCTCGGGGCCGTCCTCATCTCCGCGGGTCCGACGTCCGCCGAGACCGTGGCCGTGCCGTTCACGTCGTCGGGCGGCGTGAACACCTCGGCGGCCTACAGCGGGGTGACGGCGTTCCACGTCACCGGCACGGGCTTCTCGCTCGGCAGCACCCTGAACGACGCCTTCTATGTGTTCGGGGGCGTCACGCCCTACTACAACGCGAACCACTACCACCTGCTGATCAACGGGGGGCACCCCGGGGCGACCAACCTGCCGCCGTACGCCCCGTCGCACGAGTACTGGTTCCTGTACGACGTGGGCGCGAACCCGACCGCCGTGAACCTCAAGGTCAGCGACGGCAACTACGGGGACAACGGCGGCAGCTACACCGTCGACGTGGACCCGTACACGGCCCCCACCCCGAACGCGGGCGGGCCCTACACGACCACGGAGGGCGCGGCGATCGTCCTCGACGGGAGCGCGTCCGTCGGCCAGGGCGGGGTGGCGGGCTACTCGTGGGACTGCGAGACGGACGGGCAGGTGGACGGCTCCGGCGCGTCGGCGTCCAACTCCTGCATCTACGGCGACGACGGGACGTACACGGCCACGTTGGTCGTCACCGACGCGTACGGCGGCACCGCCACGGCCAGCGCCACGGTCTCCGTGAGCAACGTGGCGCCCACCATCACGACGTCCGCGCCCACCACCGCCACGGAGGGGGCGACCTACGCGTACGCCCCCGGCGCCACCGACCCCGCGGGCACCCTGGACCCCCTCGTCTGGACCCTGCCGACGTCGCCCGCGGGCGCGCAACTCGACCCCACCGAGACGGTCGCCTGGACCCCCACCCTGGCGGACGCGCTCGCCGGCCCCGCCTCCTTCGTCGTGCAGGTGGACGACGGGGACGGCGGGACGGACACCGAGACCTGGAGCGTCACGGTCACCTTCCTGGACGGCGACAACGACGGCATGGCCGACACCTGGGAGACCGCGAACGGCCTCGATCCCACCAACGCCGACGACGCCACCGAGGACCCCGACGGCGACGGCCTCGACAACCTCGCCGAGTTCACCGGCGACACCGACCCGAACGTGTCCGACGGACCCGGCGGCGTGACCCTGGTCTCCCCGATCGGCGGCGAGGAGGTGACGACCGCGACGCCCGCGTACGTCGTGGACGGGGCGACCGATCCCTCCGGCGACGTGATGACGCTGGACATCGAGGTCTACGTCGACGCGGCCCTCACCCTGCTCGTCGACTCGGTCACGGACCTCGCCGAGGACCCGTCGGGCCGGACGACCTGGGCCGGGACAGTCGCGCTCGCCGAGAACACGACACACCACTGGCGCGCCCGGGCGAGCGATCCGTACGTGGCCGGGGCCTGGTCGGCCGCCGAGTCCTTCTTCGTGAACGCGGTCGACGAAGCCCCCACCGCCCCGACCCCCTGGTCTCCCCTGGACGGCGACATCGTCGCCTCGACCTCGCCGACCCTCGAGTTCGCCGTCGCCACGGACCCCGACGGCGACCTCCTCACCCACTCCTTCGAGCTCGAGCTGCTGGACTCCACCCCGGTGGACGCCGCGACCGACGTGGGCGACGACGGCGTCCTCACGTCCTGGGCGTCGGCGACTCCGCTGGAGGAGGACACCGCCTACGTGCTGCGCGCCCGCGCCACCGACGAGGACGGCCTCGACGGGCCCTGGAGCGACGACGTCGTGTTCGTGGTCAGCACCGACGACGGCGCCCCGACCACCCCCGTGATCGAGCGCCCGGAGCACAACTCCGAGGTCGCCGAGGCGTCGCCCGAGGTGGTGGCCTCCGGCGCCGACGACCCCGAGGGACGCCCCCTCACCTACCAGTTCGAGCTCTCCCTCGACGCCGGGTTCGCGGAGATCCTCGCGGGCGCCGACGTCCCCGAGGCCCCGCTCGCGGACTACGCCACCTGGGAGCTCCTCGCCGACGGCGTGGTCCTCGACGACGAGACCACCCACCACGTCCGCGTCCGGGCCTTCGACGGGGCGCTCGCGTCGGACTGGGCGCTCGCCTCCTTCGTCGTGAACCTCGAGAACGACGCGCCTTCGGCGCCGCTGCTCGTGGCGCCCCTGGACGGAGCGGTGTTCCCGGACGGCGCGGCGGTCCGGGCGGCTTGGTCGGAGGACAGCGACGGGGACGTCCTCGCGTACGACGTTCGGGTCGCGTCCGACGCCGCGTTCACGGACGTGGTCGCCGAGGCCGTCGCGATCCCCGGCGGCAACGCGCTGCTGGACGGGCCGGGCGAGGTCTCGTTCGCCCCCGGGGGCCTCGAGTCCGGCACGTGGCACTGGACCGCGCGGGCCGTCGACGGGCACGGCCTCGCGAGCGAGTGGGCCGAAGGCGAGGCGTTCGTCGTGCCCCTGCCCGACGCCGGTGACGACGACGACGCCGCCCGCGATCCCGACTGCAGCTGCCTGCAGTCCATCGCCCCCGCAGGCGCGACGCCCCCCGCGGTCGCCTTCGCGCTCCTCTGCGTGTTCGGGGTGCGACGCCGCAGGTAGGGTGCGACTCCAACCCCCCGGAGGAGCACGATGACGACCTACACGCCCCCGAAGGTCTGGACCTGGGACAAGGGCTCCGGCGGCCGATTCGCGAACATCAACCGGCCCATCGCCGGGCCCACCCACGACAAGGCGCTGCCCGTCGGGGAGCACGCGCTGCAGCTCCACTCCCTGGCGACGCCCAACGGGGTGAAGGTCACGGTCATGCTCGAGGAGCTCCTCGAAGCGGGCCACGCGGGCGCGGAGTACGACGCCTGGCTCATCAACATCGGCGAGGGCGACCAGTTCGGCAGCGGCTTCGTGGCCGTGAACCCCAACTCGAAGATCCCTGCCCTGCTGGACCGGAGCACGGACCCACCCACCCGCGTCTTCGAGTCCGGCTCGATCCTCATCTACCTCGCGGAGAAGTTCGGGGCGTTCCTGCCCACCGACGCCCGTCGACGCACCGAGGCCCTGTCGTGGCTCTTCTGGCAGATGGGCGCGGCCCCGTACGTCGGCGGCGGCTTCGGCCACTTCTTCGCGTATGCCCCCGAGAAGTGGGAGTACCCCATCAACCGCTTCACGATGGAGACGAAGCGGCAGCTGGACGTCCTGGACCGCCACCTCGCCGAGCACGAGTACATGGCCGACGAGTACTCGATCGCCGACATGGCGATCCTGCCGTGGTACGGCGGGCTCGTGACCGCGAACATCTACAACGCCGCCGAGTTCCTGGCCGTGCACGAGTACCCCCACGTCATCCGCTGGGCGGAGGCCCTGAGCGCGCGCCCCGCAGTCGAGCGCGGCAAGCGCGTGAACCGCGTGTGGGGGCCCGAGGACGAGCGCATGCCGGAGCGCCACTCGGCGAGCGACTTCGACGGCTGAGCTTCCGGGACCCGAAGCCGAAGCTCCGGAATAGCGAAAGCCGGTGCCCCCCGAAGGGAACACCGGCTTCCTACACGCTGTGCAAGCTCGACTCGAATCCGCGACTCGCCTCTGCAGAGTCTCACGAACGCAGGTCCTCGTCCCGCGGGTCTCCCCGCCGAACCGGCTCTCGCGGAGTTGATGTGATCTTCAGGGTCTCACGACCTCGGGTAGCGACTCATTCGTTCGTCGCACCGGCTACGACCTTTCGCCTCTCGACGTGGTCCTTGCCGTCTTCCCCGGGGTCGCTTGCTCGCTGCCTGACGGCAACCAACGGCTCGGTCTCCGAAGAAACCGAACGACTCCCCTCGTGATCTTCATCTCTCCCTCAGAGTCGGACACTTCGCCCGGCCCTCGCCCGATGCCCGCTCCCGAAGGAACGACCGCCCGACGTGGGCTCCTCTCATGAGGTTCTTCGACCCCTCCAGCGCACGAAGCCGAGACCGGATTGCTCCGCTCTCCGCCCGGCCCGGGTTTCCCCGGACGACGCTCATGGGATCGTGTCCGCCCGGGGACGCTCCCGACGCCCCGAAGTGCCTGCCCGTTACCGGACGAGCGCCCTCGAAGGTCGGCCGTCACCGCCCATCCTCGGTTTCCCGCGGATGGGGGTTCGAGCCCCGCTTGGACTTGTTCGGGACCTCGCACCACCTCCCCCGAGGGGAAGACGGCCGTTCGGCCCCGTCACGAATTCGAATTGTCAAACAGCGACGGCGTGATGGGAAGAAGGTACTGGCGCGACGCACAGCGATCAATGCCCGAAATCGTGCAGTTCCATTGGCCCTTGCAAACACCCCCGCCGACCCACGGGAATCGCGTTCGCTTTGCTTTGAAAGACATTTTCGGGCCCCCTGCGCGCTCCCCTCGACGCCGTGCGACGCGTCCGCCCGAGGCCGCGGCGTGGTGGGCGGGGTGCGACGACTGCGACGCGGAGCCCGAGATCGACGACCTGGATGAACGGCGACGTCCTCGCCTTCTTCGCCCGCTTCACCCGCTGAGGCCCGGGCGGCACGCCCCGCCCGACTTTCGTACACTGACGGGCCGACCCCCGACCCCAGGTGTTGATGTGTCCGACGCGAAGACCCAGACGAAGCTCAAGAGAGACCACGACGCGCTCGAGGCGTTCCTCGACTCCGCGCCGCCCGAGGAGATCCACAGCCTCGAGAGCATCCTGAAGAAGCTCCCCGAGGCGGACCAGAAGGAGGCTTGGCGCATCCTCTACGGCGATCTGCCCGAGCCCCTCGCGATCCCCGCCGCGGTCCAGGCCCAGGCCGACGCGGCGAACTTCGACGTGACGGCGCACAAATTCCACGCCGCCGCCGAGCAGCGACGCAAGCCCCGCGTCGTGCGGATCGGCGTCATCCAGAACCGCATCGTGGAGTCCACGTCGGCCCCGGTGGAGACGCAGTTCCAGGCGCTCCTCGCGCGCACCACCGAGATGATCGAGGCCGCGGGCGCCATGGGCGTGAACGTGCTCGGTCTGCAGGAAGCGTGGACCATGCCGTTCGCCTTCTGCACCCGCGAGAAGCAGCCCTGGCTCGAGTTCGCCGAGGAGGTGGACGGCCCGTCGACGCAGGCCCTCCAGGTGCTGGCGAAGAAGCACAACATGGTGATCGTGTCGCCCATCCTCGAGCGCGACGGGGCCCACGGCGGGACCATCCACAACACCGCGGTGATCATCGGCAACCGCGGCAACATCGTGGGCAAGCACCGCAAGAACCACATCCCGCGCGTGGGCGACTTCAACGAGTCGACCTACTACATGGAGGGCGACGACGGACACCCCGTGTTCGCCACCGAGTTCGGGAACGTGGCCGTGAACATCTGCTACGGCCGCCACCACCCCCTGAACTGGCTGATGTTCGGCATCAACGGCGCGGAGATCGTGTTCAACCCGTCGGCGACCGTGGGGGCGCTGTCCGAGCCGCTGTGGCCCATCGAGGCCCGCTGCGCGGCCATCGCCAACAACTACTTCACGGCGAACATCAACCGCATCGGCACCGAGACCTTCCCCAACGCGTTCACGTCGGGCAACGGCGAGGAGCAGCACCACGACTTCGGCCACTTCTACGGCTCGAGCTACGTGGGCGCCCCCAACGGCGCGCGCACGCCGGGGCTGTCGCGCGTCAAGGACGGCGTGCTGGTGGCCGAGGTCGACCTGAACCACTGCCGGCAGGTGAAGGACGTCTGGGGCTTCCAGATGACCATGCGGCTCGAGGAGTACGCGCGGGCCCTGGCCGTCGCCGCGCGCCCGGACTTCGAGCCCCAGGTCATCCGCGACACCGGCGAGTAGGACCGGAACCGTCCCTCTCTCCATCCTTCGTCCGGCCGCGGCCGGACCCGACGCCGACGAGGAGCAGCGACAACACCGCCACAAAGACCCCACCGCGCATGGTCACCTCAGGGAGAGCGCGCGGCCGAAGGCTCCGCGCGGCGGGACTCGATCCTCACGTCCACCCGCTCCCAACGGACGTCCTCGAGATCGCCCAATCCGAAGTGGGCTCGCTGCTCCGCGTGGGGAGAGAACGTCACGACCTCGCCCGCGTCCACGGCCGCCCCCAGCAGGGCCGCCGCGCGCTCCTCGCCGGGCTCCACGCCGAGCAGGAGGACGTCGACGGACGCGCCCGCCACCTCCTCCCTCCAGCGCCCGGGGTCGGTCCCACGGTGCAGCGTCTCCGCCGCGTGCAGGTACGTGCGCCCGTCGGGCATGCGGAGGAAGACGCTGTGCACGCCGCCGTCGGGCCCGGTGAAGGCCTCCTTCACGAGGTGGAGGGCGTCCATCGGGTGCCGGAGTCCGTACTGGAGGGCGCGGACCACCTGGGGAGACACCCCCTCGCCCACGTGGACGCCCGGCACCAGCCGCAGCTCGACGCCCTCGCCCATGTCCACGGTCGCGCGCGGCCGGACGACGCGGAGCCGATCCCCGATCCCGAGCTCGCGGGCCCAGTCCGCGAGGCCGGGGGAGACGGCCAGCCACGCCCTGGGGTGGAGCGTCAGCAGCGAGGGGACGTCCGCCGAGTGGTCGCCGTGCCCGTGGCTGAGGACGATGCCGTCGAGCGGGCTCAGGTCCCACGGGGGCAGCGCGCCCGGCCCCGTCCAGCTCGACCAGTGCGGGTCGACGGCCACGCGGGTGTCGCCTCCGGTGATGAGGAACCCGGACCAGCCCAGGTACGTGTGAGTCATCGCAGATCCCATCGGTCGGCCACGCGCCGCACCTTGTTCCACGCCTGGCGGGCGACGCCGCCGTCCAGCCGATGAAGGTCCACGTAGGCCTGGAGGGCCCACAGCTCGGGGGCGGTGTGGAACGCCCGCTTCTTCCAGCGCAGGTGCTCGGCGCGGTTCAGCCACTCCGTCAGCTTGTTCTGCAGCGGGTTCAGGCCCTGGGTCCGCCACGTGGCGAAGGCGCACAGCGAGGTGTAGGAGATGAGCTCGAGGCGCTTGCGCTGGGCCTCGCTGAGCCACGGCAGGTTCGACTTGTTCCAGTAGAAGCCGGCCCAGTCCTCCAGGCGCTCGGGCGGCTCGAAGCCGTGGGCGATGGCGTCCGCGTAGAACTCCGTGCCGGGGTACGGCGTGAAGATCTTGATGTCGGAGATGTCCAGCCCGGGGTGGACGGCCATCAGGTCGTCGATGTGGTCGAGCGTCAGCTGCAGGTCGGCCTCGGTCTCCCGCGGGTGGCCGACCATGAAGCCCATGAGCGCCCCCAGACCGTGCCGACGCGCCGCCTCGGCGATCTCCAGGTTCATCTCCGGGGTCGCGCCCTTCTTGAGGATCTCCAGCATCCGCGGCGACCCCGACTCCGGGCCCCAGTAGAGGCGCACGCAGCCGGTCTTCTCGAGGAAGCCGATGCGCTGGTCGTTGAGGTAGCTCGCGTGGAAGGACAGGCCGTAGGTGAGGCCCCGCTCCTTCATCCCTTCGACGATCGCCTTCGTGCGGCTCCAGCTCACGGCGAAGTTGTCGTCGTTGAAGAAGATCGAGTCGAAGTCGTATCGCTGGGACAGCCGGTCGACGTCGGCGAGGACCTGCTCGGCGGACTGGCCGGACCAGGTGCGGTCGTGGAACTGCGGGCCGTAGCAGAAGGTGCACTCGTGCGGACACCCGCGCGACGTGATCATCACCAGCGTGCGGCGCCCGAGGCCGTAGCCCTCCATCAAGAAGGGGTTCAGGTCCACGTCGTCGTAGTCGTAGACGAGCGGGGGGTGGTCCTTGCTGGGCTCGCGGGCGGTGTGCACCACCGCGCCGTGCTCGTCCTGGTGGACGAGGCTCGTCACCTCGTCCAGGGGCGCGCCCTCCGCCAGGCGGTCCAGGAGGTCCGGGAGCTTCCGCTCGCCCCACCCCAGGACCACGTAGTCGATGGCCGGGTGCCGCGCGCACAGGTCGGGGAGCTCGGTGGGGAGGATGCCGCCCCAGATGGTGGGCACCCCCGGCAGCGTCTCCTTGACCCAGGCGCTCTGCGCGATGGCGTAGGAGAGCTGCGGCCCCATCATCGAGGTGAAGCAGACGCAGGCCAGGTCGGCCTTGATGTGGGGCTGCTGGAGCGCCGCTTCGACGTCCTCCAGGCGACTGTCCAGGATGAGCGGGGTGTACCCGCGCGCCTTCAGGTCGCTCGACAGCGCCATGTAGTTGTAGGGCGCGAACAGGAGCGTAGGTCCGGTCCGCGGCATGACCATCGCGACGATTCGCTTCGGCACATCCGCCTCCTCACGGAGACCGGGGGATCCCCGTGCCGACCACGTTCGTCGCCATTGGAGGCGGGCGCCATGAGCGTCGTCATGGGCCCGGCGCGGGCGCTACTTCGCGACCTGCGCCTTCGCGTCGGAGGGCACGCCCTCGCTGATCGCCGTCACCGCGATCGGGTGACGCTTCGGTCCGGGGGGCTCGAAGCGCGACAGGTCGGGGCCGCCCTCCATGGCGGGGCCCCAGGTGGCCTCGACCCAGCGCACGCAGCCGGCGTCGCCTTCGGGCACCTCGCCCGCGAGGCGGTCCAGCAGGCCCACGCCCATCTTCGTGTCGTCGAGCTTGAGGTGGATGTCGCCCTCGGCGGCGTCGCCCAGGGCCGTCCCGATCGTGATCGCCCCCCAGTTCATGCGCATGTCGTCCTTGAACCGGATGACGACGGGCAGCCGGAGCTGCTTGCCCTTGCCCGCTTCGAGCCACTCGAGCAGGTCGGCCGACGGGGTGAGGGCGTGGCCGTCCACGAAGGTGGGCGAGGAGGTGGGCTGCATGGTCGTCATGGCGGGGTCCGGGGTCGGTTCGGAGCTCGGTTCGGCGGGGGTCGGCTCGGCCTCATCGCCGGCCGCTTCGGAGGGCGGGTCCGCGGCCACGGCCGGGGACGAACCGCTGCACGCGAGGCACATGGCCGCGAGGGCGAGGGGCGCGAGGCGGAGGAACATTCGGTCTAGAAGGGCCAGAGCCAGGACCACCAGCTCTCCTCGTCCGGAGCGTCGTCGATGGTGACGACCGCGTCGCCCTCGGCGTGGTCCTGGTCCTGCACCTGCTCCTCGACGTAGTAGTCGAAGTCCTTGCCGCGGGCCGCCGCGTCGGGGTGGTCCCACAGCCAGTGCTTGTCCTTGGCCTCTTCGATCGTCTTCTCGGTCTCTTCCTCGGTGGACGCCCACTCGACCATCGCCTTGCCCTTGGCGGACAGGCGCAGGCCTCGCGCGATCACCTCCTTGATCTTCTCGCCGTCGCCGGTGGCCACCGACGAGCGGTTGATCTTGGTGCGGTCGGACGTGAACGCGAAGTGGTCTTCCCACAGGGTCGCGGTGGCGACGGTCGGCCAGGGATCCGAGTTCACCAGCTCCGCGTCGGTGTCCGAGTCGAGATCGCCGATGAGGACGAACGCGTGGTCCAGCCCCTGCTTGCTCGCCTTGGTGATGCGCTGCCCGAGGGCGTGCACCCGCAGGTAGTCGAAGGCCACGGCCGCGTGCTCGCCGCAGTTGCCGCCGTGGGCGAGATCGGCCTTCGCGGCGGTGAGCGCGTCGCGGTTGGCGTTGGCCAGCTTGATGATCGAGCGGTCGTACTCCCACGCGTCCGGGTCGCGCATGCAGGCGAGCCGGTAGTTGGAGTTCATCTTGCTCATCCGGATGGCTTCCTTCTGGTTGCCGGCGCCGAACTTCATGACGGACTTCGTGTGGGCGATCGCGTCCTTCGCGAACTTGAGTCGCGCCGACGCCTTGCCGGAGACGGCCTTCTTCTGCTTGAGCTGCAGGTCCTCCTTGAGCTGGGCCTGCTTCTTCTGGAGCGACGCGCCGCTGCCCTTGCCCTTGCTCTCGACCTTCTGCCCGGCCGCGACCTTGTCGGCCGCCGCGTCCGCGTCCTGCTCGTGGGCGTCGCCCGCGCGACCGACCCCACCGGCGAGGTTCACGCCCTCGCGCTGCTGGATCACGTGGGTGACCTCGTGGGCCACCAACTTGAGCGACGGGTTCGCGTTCGAGAAGACGACGTGCTCGCCGTAGGCGTACGCCTGCGCGCCGAGGCGCTTCGTGGAGCCCTTGTCGACGTGCGCCTTCACGGAGCTGAGGTCCTCGCCGAAGCTCGACTCGAGCTTGGCGCGGTGCGGGAGCTCGACGACCGGGGTGGCGATCCCGGCCTCGGCGGCGGCGATGCGATCGCCCCCGTCTCCCTGGCCGTTGCCCTTCATCTGGACGCCTGCCCCGCCTCGGGGAGAGCGCGCGGCTGCCTGGTCGGCGAAGCCGCTGCCTCCTCCCGAGCGGGCCGACATCGGGCCTCCGCCCCCGGCGCTGGACTTGGCGGCGGACGAGGCGCCCGTGGTGGACGGCCCCGCGGTGCGGTGTTTTCGAGCTGTCATGGGAGTCTCCGTTTGTTCCCAGCCGACACAATAGACCACCGCGTGCTCTAGGCTGGAGAAATGCGGATCCGGGGACTGGTGGCGGTGAGCCTGGGGGGGCTGGCGGCGTGCGTGCCCGGCCCCGATGATCCGCAGGCGGAGCTCGTCTGTGAGGTCCCCGTGGAGGGCATCGACCGCTTCACGGAGGAGGCCGCCGCCCGGGGCCTGACCCCCGACACGAGCCCCATGCCGGGCCTGCAAGAGGCCGGCCCCGAGGGCTTCGGAAACGTCTGGGCGCCCGGCCGCGTGGTGGTGGAGGACCTGGACGGCGACGGGGACGTGGACGTCCTCTTCAGCCACGGGACCGACGCCCCCCAGGCCTTCCGCAACGTCGGCGGGCGCTTCGAGGCCGTCGACCTCGCCCTGGGCGAGACCCCCGTGCCCGACGCGCGCCAGCCCTGGGCCACGTTCAGCCTCGCCCAGGTGGCCGGCGACGACCTGCCCGATCTCGTGTTCCAGGTCGGCCCGTCGCTCCAAGTCGCGGAGAACACCGGCGACCTGTCCTTCACCGAGCTGCGCACCCTCGGCTTCGGATCGGGCCCGCCCACGGCCGTCTTCAGCCACGTGTGGGGAGACCCCGACGGCGACGGCGACCTGGACATGTGGCTGCCCACGATGGCCGACCTGGAGGGCGACGAAGGGGCGAACCCGGCGCCCGAGCTCTTCTTCCGCCACCACGAGGGGCTGCTCACGCCCGTGGCCGAGTACGTCCGCTCCGGGGAGCCGGGCCTCAGCATCCTCGCGAACTGGACGGATCGGGACGACGACGGCGACCTCGACCTGCTCTCGTTCAGCGACCGCGGTCGCGAGCTGGGGGTCCTGAGCACCGCCTACCGCAACGACGGCGTGCAGGGCGGTGCGCCCGTGCTGGTGGAGGACGGCCCGGACCTCGGGTTCGCGCTGCCGACGTCGGCGATGGGGCTCGCGTCCGCCGATCTCAACGACGACGGCGCGATGGACTACTGCGTCAGCGACCTGGGCCCGGTCATCTGCCTCACGAGCCACCCGACGGGCTGGATCGAGGCCGGCGCGGCGCTGGGGCTGCAGCCCCCCGACCGCGTCGATGCGCCTTGGTCCGGCTGGTCCCTGGAGCTGGTGGACCTCGACCACGACGGGTGGCTCGACATGCCCGTGGTCGGCGCGGCGCAGGAGCAGGCCCTCGAGTTCTTCGGCACCGAGGAGGAGTGGCTCCAGCCGGACGCGATGTATCGCGGGGGACCGAACGGCTTCGAGAAGGTCGAGATCGGCTTCGAGTCGACGGTCAGCCACCCGTCCATGGCGGCGGCGGACGTCGACGGCGACGGCTTCCAGGACCTCGTGGTGGCGGCCTACGCCGGGCCCGCGCTGCTGTTCATGAACACGTGCAACGAGGGCCGCTGGCTCTCGGTGCGGGCGGTGGGCGCGCCGGGGAACCCCCAGGGCCTCGGGGCCCGGATCACGGTGACGGGGGAGCGTACGCGGACGCGGGAGATCCAGGGGCAGCGGGCGCTCGGGCAGGGTCCGGCGCGCGCCCACTTCGGGCTCGGCGACGAGGCGGAGGTCGACGTGTCCGTGCGCTGGCCCGACGGCGCGGAGGTCGAGCTGACGGACGTGTCGACGCGGCAGGTGCTGCGGGTCTCCCACCCCGACTCCTGAGCATCAACCGCCCGTCGGCACCTCGAACACCCCGCAGCCCGACGCCCCGAACACCCGGCCCGTCGTGGGATCGACCCCGAGCCCCCGCAGGAGCGGACCCAGCCGGACCTCGCCCACGGCCCGGACCTCCGCGCCCGAGACGTCGAACGTGGTCACGACCCCGTCCCCGTACCCCGCCACGTAGAGGCGGTCCCGCTCGCGGTCGAAGGCGACGTCCCGGGGGAAGGCGCCCGTGGGCAGCCGCTGGACGAGGTCGAGCCGCTCCGTGGTCCGCACCTCCAAAGTGCTCGCCGACGAGTTGGTGAGGTACAGCCGCGACCGCTCCCCGTGCGCGGCGATCCCGACCGAGGGGTGGAAGGTCTCCGCGCGCCGCCGCACCGAGCCGTCTTCGGGGTCCGACTCGACCACCGCGAAGCGCGCGAGGTCGAAGAAGGCCGGGGTGTAGTAGAGGCCCGACCAGGCGTCGACGGAGACGTAGTCCGCCATCTCGAAGATGCCGGCCTGCGGGGGCGGGACGCGGCCCACCCGCTGCCCCCCGCTCACGAGGTCGTAGCTGCCGACGAGCGGGTTGTTCGACCGCCGGTTCGGCACGAAGCTGACCACGAGGCTGTCGCGGGCGACGTCGATGTCCGGGTTGCCGGGCTCCCACCGCAGGAGCGTGCGACGGTCGAGGGTCAGCGTGGGCTCGACCCGCCCCGGCCGCACCTCCCACATGGAGTAGCCGTCCTCCGCCAGGACCTGCACCCAGGCGACGCCGCGGGACGCATCCCACACCAGCCGCTCGGGCCACGTCGCGGGCGCCGCCGGGTCGCGGTGGTCTCCCGGGCGGAGCCGCGCGACCTCGGCGCGGGCGTCCACGTCTACCAGCGCCAGGTACCCGCCCTCTCCCTGGTAGCGCTTGAAGCTCACCAGGACACGGGAGCTGCCGGGGACGGGGAGGACGTCGTAGGGCTCCTGCGCGAGCCGCTCGACCTCCCCGCCGAAGCGCGGCAAGACCAGCGTCGCGCCGCCGCGCTCCGCGACCTGGGCGCACGACTCCGCCGTGGGGCCCGCCTTGAAGGCGGTGACGATGGCGAAGGTCGCGTAGAAGGTGGCGAAGACGACCCAGCGCAGCCGAACGCGCGTGACGACCCAGACCGCGGCCGCGACCGCCAGGACCCCCAGCACCCACGGGCGGTGCAGCCCGTAGGCGACGGCGCCGTACATCGGCAGGAAGGCCGCCAGCGCCCACACGGCGAAGGTCCCAGCGGAGGGTCGGGCGGACGCCTCGCACAGGCGCCGGAACGCGACCCGGGACCCGATCCCGCCGACCACCGCCCCCCCCGCGAGCAGCGGCGCGACGGGCAGGACCGCCGGGATCACGGAGGCTCCGGCGATCCGGGCGCAGGCGGCCCCCACCAGGGCGCCGAGGACCACCGCGCCCGCCCCGGGCGCGACGTCGAGCTTCGCGCCCCGGCCTCGAAGGATCGCGACGGCCCCCGCCAGCGCGGCGAGGGCGGGCACGGCCGCGAAGAGATCGCCGGCGGAGGTCCCGCCCCCCGCGCCCACCACCGCGGCCAGGACGTAGCCCGCGGCGAGCCAGGCGGCCGCCCCCAGGACCGGACGTCGAGGGCGTCCTCGGGCGAGCTCGGCGACGGCGACGACGGCGAAGAGGAACCCCGGGATGCGGGCCGGATCGGGCAGGGCGCGGTAGCTCTGCGCGTGCGCTCCGGGCGCGATCGACGCGACCGCCGCGCCCACCGCGGGGGCGAGCTGAAGGGCGACGCCGACCGCGGGCAGCATCGCGACGACGGCCACCGCGAAGCCCGGCGTCTTCCACTCCCGCGGCGCGCGCTCCCAGGCGCCTCGAAGCGTCGCGGCCGCCCGCCCCGGGAGCGAGCTTCGGCCCACCGCCACGAACAGGACCGCGCCGGCCAGGAGCGCGAGGGGCAGCGGGGGAGCGACCGCGACGAGCACGAGCGCCCCGCCCGCGACGGCGGTGGGGCGACCGCGGGCAGGCTCGAGGGGGGCCGCGGTCACCCGCCGCGGGAGCAGGAGCAGCCCGAGGACCGCGCACTGAAGGCCCCACGCGACCGCCGCCGACGTGTCCCCTCCGACCATCGAAGCGAGGCGGGCCGCGACGACCGCCCAGGCCGCGGCGACCGCGACCGTCGTGGGCATCGGCGCGCCGCCGCGGAGGACCCGCAGCGCCTCCGTCGCCCCCACCAGCGCGATGAGGCCCATCACGACGTACCCCGGCCCGTAGGCGTCGCCCAGCCCCCCCGCGTCCTCGGGCAGGCGACCGCCGAGGGCGGCCAGCCGGTTCGCGGCCCGGACGGCGACCCGCGTCGCGAACCCGGCGAGGGCGACCCCCGCGACGACGGCCGCGGCGGCGACCCACAGGGCCCGAGCGCGAGGGGCGATGCGCTCCGCGGCGCCTCCTTGGAGCGCCCCCAGCGCCGCCCCGATCGCGGCCAACGCCACTCCCTGCTGGACGTGGACGGCGTGCCCCCCGTGGATGTCCGGCGCGTCGACCGTGAGGAGCGCGGGCAGCACGAAGAACGGGACGGCGAAGGCGCCCCGGGCGGCGGCCCGGCCGACGGAGGTCATGGCGACCCGCCCGTGTGCGCGCGGGCCTGCGAGACCCCTGCCCGACAGGGGTCGCCGAGCTCGCCCAGCCCGTCGCACAGCGCGCGCGCCTGCCGCTCCCCGGCGTAGGTGCGACCGACGCTGTACCCCGCCCCCCACGCCGCGGCGGCCCGCCGTCCCCGGGGGAGCTCCTCGAGCACCGCGGCCACGCGCCCGGGCGTGGCGTGCAGGTGGTCGGCGACGATGAACCCGGGGCCCCGCCAGCACGCGTCGCGATCGCGCGGCTCCGGGAACGACTCGCAGGCGCGCAGGGGGGCGTCGGTCCAGTGGCGGCCGAACCCCGCGACGAACCACCCCGCCCCCATGGCGCACAAGCCGCGGTGCTCGTCGGGCATGGCGCCGCAGGCCTCGACCACCTCGTCCCCCACGCCGGGCACCTCACCGGGGCTCCAGCCGGCGCAGCGATCCCGCACGTCGGGCGGGGCGTGGGAGCAGCGGTCCGCCCCCCCCGACGAGCCCCGCCCCTCGATGCGCGCGACGTGGAACCCGGTGCCCCAGGCGACCCCCGCCAGGCAGTCGGCGCGACGACCCGGCGTGGACAAGGCCTCGCAGCGGGCGGCCGCGGCGCCGGTCCCGAGCGCCCCCGCGTTCGCGTACCCGGCGACGTCGAAGCAGGCGCCTCGGTAGGCCGGCCCCCCGCCCGGGGCCGACGCCAGGATCGTGAGGCCCGCGACCGCGCCGAGGACGGGCACCGTCCCCCCGCCCACGACGACGACCCCGCGGGCCGCGCCCCGCAGCGGGGCTTGGAGGGTCGCGGCCCATCGCCACGCCGCCGCCCAGCCCGGCCCGGCGGCGGCCGCCATCGCCAGGAGGAGCGGCGGGAAGACCCGGTGGGTGTGGTCCCGCACGTTCGTGTAACGCGCCGCGATCCGCTCGATGCGCAGGTCGAGCGCGACCGCGGCCGCCACGAACACCAGGACGAAGGCGAGGGGGACGGCCACACCGAGCGCGGCCCGTCGCGACACCGACCCGCGGCGGACCCCGCGAACGACCCACACGCCCGCGGCGACGACTCCCGCCCAAGCGCACACGACCCAGGCCGACTCCAACGTGAAGACGACGTCCAACCACGACGACGGAGCCAGGTCGTGCATGTGCAGCGTCCACGGCAGGTCCGGGTGCACGAGGCCGGGGAGGACTCCCGCGTTCGGGCGCACGTCCAGCAGGCGCGCGACCGTCGCGTCCTCGGAGCGTCCCAGGAGCCGCCCCACGAGAGGCGCCGCCCCGATCGCGAAGCCCACGCCGGCGGGCCCGATGCCGGGGAGGACGTCGCGACGCCCCACCGCCGCGAGCCCGACGATCACGGCGGCGACGAACGGGACCGACCCCAAGGAGTTGGCCACGGCGAGCCCGGCCACGAGCCCGAAGGCCGCCCACCAGGCGGCGCGGACACGGGGGCCGGCCGCCGCCCTCTGCGGACTCACGAGCCCCAACGCCAGCAGGGCGAGGCCGTAGTCGAACGCAGCCTGGGAGTAGTGCCAGTTGCCGAAGATGGTGGACGCGTGCACGACCAGCGGGGGCGCGAAGGCCACCCCGGCCGCGCCCAGGGCGGCCGCCCCGCGGCCCGCGGGCCTCAACACCGCCCAGACGAGCGCCACCACGCCCATCGACGTGAGGACGGCGAGCCCCTTGCCGACCGCGCCCCCGGTGCCGAGCAGGGCGAAGGCGGGGAGGCCGATGAGGGCGGCGAGGAGCTGCCCGCCCACGAGCGTGTCGAGGCTCTCACCGAGGGTCCAGGCCGGCTCGGACAGGGCCACGGCCGCCAGGGTCGGCGTGACGCAGTCGATCGAAGCCGTCGCCCAGGGGCTGCCGCGTCCCACGATGGCGGCGAGGAGCCCGCCGTGCGCGACGAGAAGAAGCGACAGGTCGAGCCGGTCACGCATCCCCGTGAGTGTACGTACGATGCTCGGATGGTACGTGTCCTCGGGCCACACGCGGCGCGGGCGGGGCTCTACTCCGTCCTCGTCGTCCTCGTCTGCCCGGCCCTCCTGTGGTGGGGCGTCGTGGACCTGCCCGACGAATACCTCGAGTTCAACTGCGCGAGCCTGGCGTTTCAGGCACGTGAGCTCGCGGCGGGGCGCTGGGCCCAATGGAACCCGTACGTGCTCGGGGGCATGCCGGTGGCGGCGGACCCCACGTCCATCGGCGGTTGGTACCCGGCGGCGCTCCTCCTCCCGCTCATCCCGCTGGACCTCTTCGTGCTCGTGGGCTGGATCCTGCACCTGGGCCTCGGCGCCGCCGGCGTCCATCGCCTCGCGGAGTCGGCCGGCGCCGGGCGCACCGGGGCGCGCGCCGCGGGCGTCCTGTGGCTCACGGGCACCTCCGTGGTCACCGCCTTGGTGGACGGCCAGCTCGACATGGTCGCGCTCCTGGCCTGGTTGCCCTGGGCGTTGGTGTGCCTGCACGCCGCGCTCGACGCCGCCGAGCCCCGCGCCCTCCTGCGCGCGGGGGCGCTCGCGGCGGGGGCACTGGGGCTCGTGGGCCTGGGCACCCACGCCCGCTTCGCCGCGATCGCGTTCGTTGCCTGGGGGCTGTACGCCGCCCTCGCCTGGCTGCTCGCGGAGCCGGGTCGCCGACCCCGGGCCGGGCGGTGGACGGCGCTCTGCCTCGGCGCCCTCGCGGGCGGCACCCTGCTCGCGTCGCCGGAGCTGGTCCCGGCGGTGATGGAGGTCCAGGCGAGCCGCTCGGCCGCGCCCACAGGCGGGCCCTGGGTGGGGCAGGCCCTGCCCTGGGCGGGCGTGACGGGGTTGGTCTTCCCCCGCGCCTTCGTCATCGACCAGCGCTGGTACCACCTGGGCGCGGCCGCGCTGCTGATCCCGCTCTCGCTGCCGGGGAACCGTCGCGCGTGGGCGCTCTTGGGGACGGGCGCGCTCCTCTTCGCCGCGGGCATGGGCCTCCCGGGCCCGATCGGGTTGTTCCTGAAGCCGGTGATCTGGGCGCTCTACCCCGTGGAGACCGGCGCCGCCGCCGTGGGCCTGCTGTTCCTCGTGGTGGCGGCGGGGCTCGGCGTCGACCGGGTGGCCGCGGCCGCCCCGAGCGCGCGCACGACGGCCGCGCTGGTGATCGTCGGCGCGGCGGCGGTCGCCCTGGGGATGCGCGCGGACCTCGGCCTCTACTTCTCGTCGCTCGAGGCGCCCGCGCGCCAGGCGACCCGCTCCGCGGTGCACGGGGGCGTGGCGGTGGTCGCGCTGGGTGTCCTCTCGGGGCTCCGACCGCGCCTCTCCGCGCGCACCGCGGGCGGCCTGCTGCTCGCCCTCGTCCTCGTCGACGGCCTGGCCTACGCGTGGCGCGTGGAGGCGGCCATCCCGTCGCCGAGGGTGGCCCCATCCACCCACCTGGCGACGCCCCCGGCGATGGACGACGCGCCCCCCGCGCTCCCGCCGATCCGGGTGGTGCAGCTGCCGCTCCGCCCCGTCCGGGAGCTCCAGGGGCGGAGCCTCGACGACCTCTGGTCCCACCCGGGCCACGGGTGGGGCCACGACCCGTCGACCGACCCCACGTCGGCCATCCCCGCCGAGGCGGCTGCCCTGCTCCGGGGGCCGCTCCGCCGCAACGCGGGGGGCGCCTCGGGGGTCGCGCAGGTGGGGGGGCGCGCCAAGGTGCCGCCCATGCCCTGGTCCGTCCTCACGCAGGGGCTCGCCCCGGCCCGACCCGGAGCCGGCCCGGAGCTCGCCCGGACGCCGGCCGCGCTCGCTCGCGCCCTGGAGCTGCTCGGCGTCACCCGGGTGTTGTCGACGACCGACGACTGGCCGCTCCCGCCCTCACGCCCCCTCCCGGCGCGGACCGAGGCCCCCCATCGAGTCGACCTCGAGGACCCTCGTCCGCCCGCCGTGCTGTCCTCCACGCTGGTGGTCGAGGAGGACCCCCGCGTCGCCCTCGACGCGTTGCTGCGCGGCGACGGGGACCTCCGCGCCCAGGTCGTGGTCTCGGCCCCGGTCTCGCTCGCGTCGCGGCCGGGACCGGCGGTAATCGGGACGGTCGAGGCGTGGGCCCCCGGACGCTGGGACGTCGTTCTCCCCGAGCACGGAGGCGGCGTCCTGAGCGTGCAGGAGCGGTTCCACCCGGGCTGGACGGCGCGCGGCGCCGACGGCGCGCCCCTCGAGGTCGTGCGCGCGAACCTCGTGCAGGTGGGCGTGGTGGTCCCGCCCTCCACGCGTCGAGTGGAGCTCCGCTACCGAGCGCCGGGCGCGCTCGCGGGCATGTGGATGGGCCTGTTGGGCCTGGGGCTGCTGGGCTTCGCCCTGCTCAGAGGGAGAAGTTGATCCCGCTCTGGACGTCCCCGTTGCTGACGGTCACGCCGCTCGGGTACACCGTCGAGATGTCCTCCGCGCCGATCTCCTGGCCGTCGTCGCTGTCTCCGCCGAAGTCGAGGAGCGCGGTGGGGTACCAGGTGCCGTCCGCGACGCCCTCGAAGACGAAGTCGACCGGGAACTCGGGCTCCGTGTAGCGGAGCGTGTAGACGGGCTGGCCGCTGGTCGCCGGGTTGTCGAACAGCGCGACGAACAGGATGTCCGCAGCGTCGACGTCGCCGTTGTAGGACACGGTGCCGCCGATGGTGCTGGGCAGGCTGCCCGCGAGGTCCAGGGAGATCCCCGCGATGCCGCTGGCGGGCACGGCGAACGGGCCGTAGCCGTCGAACGGGTCGACGTTCGCGTCCCAGAAGCCGTCGCTGTCCTCGTCCAACACGGCCCACACCAGCACCTGGCCGGCGTCGATGGGGGCGGAGAGGGCGAAGGCGCCGGGCGAGGACAGGGTGGCCGAGGAGAAGGTCATCCCCTGGGTGCTGCCCGCGCTGGCGAAGAGGCGGATGGTGCCGCCCGGGAAGTCGGCCATGGACACGGTGCCCTGAACGCCCACGTAGACGGGGGGCTGCGGGAGGGTGCCGGTGCCGCTCGGGATCTCGATGTTGACGCCGGGCACGTCCCCGATGCCGAGGAGGAACGGGTTGCTCGTGGGCTCGCCGATGGCGTCGCTGGCCTCGAACAGGCCGTTGCCGTCCGTGTCGTGGTAGGCGATCAGGACCGTCGCGGAGCGGTTGTTGGCGACGTCCAGGGAGTAGGCGCCCGCGCCCTCGAGGAACTTCCACTCGATGGGGCCGACCGTGCCGTCTTCGTTGTTCGCGGTGACCATGATGTCGCTGTTGACGAGGTCGTTGAGGATGACCTGACCGCTGAACGTGGTGATGTTGCCGGGATCGTCGGGGTTGCCGTCGTTCCCGCCGCCGCCGCCGCCGCCGCCCCAGCCGCCGCCGCCGTTGCCGCCCCAGCCACCGGGGCCGCCCGCGTCGGAGCCGTCCGCGTTGCAGGGGAGGTCCATGACGATCTCGAGGCCGGACTGGTCGCGATCGGCGTGCACGGGGTTGAAGGCGTACTCGCGGTGTACGTCCTCGGTGCCGATGATCCGGTTCCCGTCGTCCGTGAGGGCCACGAGGTAGTAGGGCCCCGTGTCGCGCTGGACGTGGAGCTCCCACTCGCCGGGCGTGTCCATCGTGAACTTGGCCGCGGGGTCGCTGAGGTCGCTCGGGTCGAGGGTCACGTAGAGGACGGTCTTGCCCGCGCAGATCAAGTACGCCCAGTCGGACATGACCTCGCCCGTGGCCCGGGCGGTCGCGACGACCGTGCCGCTCAGCATGACGCCGAGGTCCACGGCGTCGTCGTCGTCGTCATCGTCGTCGTCGTCACCCTGCTGCTCCCACGGCGGGGGCGGGATGTCGAGGAACCCCTCGACGCAGCCGGTGCCGACCAGCAGGAGGAGGAGAGAAGCGAGAGAGAGAGTGCGTGTCATAAAGAAATTCTTCATTCGGGAGAAGCCTCCGCGCGGAGGTTACCAAACAAGCCCAAAGGGCAAGGGGTGTTCTTGACCCCTGATTTCACGGGCCCGACGGGTCACGGCGCCACCGGCAGCTCGAGACCGACGGTGGCGGAGACCCACGGGGAGATCGTGGGCGGGCCGTCGGCCCGGAGGCGCAGCCGGGCCTGGACGGCCAACCCGACGCGGAGGCGGGGGCCGTCGCGGCCGAACGAGGCGGCGACGGCGGGGCCGGTGGCCACGAACGCGCCCCCCGGCAGGACCCAGCGTTGCGGGGTGGAGGGGACGTCCGGCATCCCTCGCAGGCCCGCCGTCCAGGCCAGATCGAGCCGCGCGGCCGGGGCCCCGAGCGAGACTCCGCCCGCCCCCTCGAGGCCCCCGGAGAACCGGTCCGGGCCCAAGGGATCGGGAAGGACGACGACCTCCCCCGTGAGCCCGACGAGGGGCGAGGCGGTGCCGGGGCCGCGGACTCGAAGCCCTCCGCGGAGTCCGGGGCCGACGGGCGGCCCCTTGGACACCCCGAAGTCGGTGGCGACGCCGCCGGCGACGAACATCGCGACGCGCGTCGACGGGGGCGCGGACGGGGCGCTTCGCTCGGGCGGGGAGGGGGCGGCGATCTCCGCCGTGAGGGCGGGGGCCGGGGCGGCGGGGTCGAGGACGGGCAGGGTGCGCTCGTCGGCGGCAGGGAGCGGGCCTGCGAGCGACTCGGGAGGGACGCGCGCCGGCGCCGAGGCGAAGGACGCGAGGGGCGGGGCGGTCGCGAGGGTCGCGGGGAGGGGCGGGTCGATCGCGACGGTCGCGGCAGGCGCCCTCAGCTGGACCGCCGTCGGGGTCGCCGGGGACCGCCCCGACGGCGGGATCATCCGCGGCGCAAGCGGCCCGACGAGCGCCGCGAGCACCACGGCGAACAGGGCCAGCGCGGGCAGGACGGGGCTCGGGGGCGGGGGCCGACGCGCCGCCCGGGCCCGGATCGACGAGGCGGACGTGCGGGGGCGGGCGCCCGCGGGCAGACCGGCGGCCCCCAGCAGGGCATCGAGGCCCGCGTCGGTGGCGGGATCGAAGCGCGTCATCGGGCCGACCTCCGCCGCAGGCGGCGACGGGCGTCGCGCTCGCTCCGGGCGAGCAGCTCCCGCACCCGGGATCGGGCGTAGTGCAGCTGGGATCGCACCTGGGGGACGGTCCGGCCCACGGCCCCCGCCGTCTCGCGCTCGCTCAGGCCATGCACGGCGCGGAGGAGCAGGACCTCCCGGTGTTCGGGGCGCAGCGCCGCGATCGCGGCCTCCACGCCGGCCGCCTGCTCCCCCAGGATCGCGCGCGCTTCGGGCGACGGGTCGGCTCCCCGGAGGTCCGCGAGGTGCACCAGGCCCCGGCGCGCCTCGCGCTCCACCTTGCGGCGTCGCAGGACGTCGATGCAGAGCCGCCGCGCGATCGTGAACAGCCAGGCGCGCACGGTGCCCCTGGACTCCCACGGTCCCTCGGCCGCGGCGGCGCGCACGAAGGTCTCGACGAAGATGTCCTCGGCCTGGTCCCGGCTGCCGAGCATGCGGATCGCGTAGCCCTTGATCGCGCTCCCCCAGCGGTCGACGAGCGCATCGAATGCCCTCTCGTCTCCGCCTCGGTAGCGCGCCAGCAGCGCCGCGTCGTCCAGCTGTTCCGTCATCGGTCCTCGTGTCCCGGGTGGTGTCACCCGAACAACGAAGATCCGCACCGAAACATCGAGACCTTTCTCGCCCGTGCAGCGAAGGGCCCGCTTCTACGCGGCTCCCGGCTCTGGATTCAGTTCCAGCAGTTGGCGGGCTGGTCGTTGATGTACGTCCACATGCGGGTGGGGCTGTTGGCGAGGTTGCCGAAGGCGTAGAAGTTCCAGCCGCCGCCGCCGTCGTGGAACTCGGCCATGCGCCAGCCCGCGCCGAACTGGGCGCTGCAGACGGCGTCCGCGACCGAGAGCGAGGTGAGCGTGCAACCCTCCACGGGCGTGGACGCCGCGACGTTGCCGCCCGACCAACCGAAGTAGTAGTTCAGCGTGAAGCCCGCGCCCGCGAGCCCGGGATCCGCGAGGCCGATCGGCTCGATGCACAGCACCGGGATGATGGAGGTGCAGTTCTGGTCGCCCACGTAGGGTTGGCAGCCGTCGCAGCCCACGGTGTCGACACCCAGGGCCGCGTCGTGGGCGGTGAGGGCCCAGGTCATGCCCGTGCTGGGGCACACCCCGCCGCCGCCGCCCTCGTTGCAGTCGAGGACCCCGTTGTTGTTCAGGTCCAGCTCCGTGGCGGGGACGATGCCGTCGCAGTCGTTGTCGATCCCGTCGCAGATCTCGGGGTTGAACGGGAACGCCGCGGGCTCGGCGTCGTCGCAGTCGCCGTCGCACTCCGAGTACAGGTCGAAGTCGTTGTCCGTCTCCCACCCCGCGACGCCCGGGTTGCCCGCGTCGTCCAGGCCGTTGCAGTCGTTGTCCTGGCCGTCGCACACCTCGACGGCGCCGGGGGTGTTGGCCGGGTCCTGGTCGTCGCAGTCGAGGCACGCGATCGAGCCGTCGCTGTCCGCGTCGCCCTCGGACGCGACGCCGGGGGAGCCGAAGTCCGCGAGGCCGTTGCAGTCGTTGTCGATGCCGTCGCAGATCTCGACCCCGCCGGGCGCGTTCGCGGGGTCGGCGTCGTTGCAGTCGAGGCAGGACAGGATCCCGTCGCTGTCGGCGTCCACCTCGCCGTCCACGTCCATGTCCGCGAGCCCGTTGCAGTCGTTGTCCTGCCCGTCGCACACCTCCACCCCGCCGGGCGTGTCGGCGGAGTCCGCGTCGTCGCAGTCCTCGCAGGACAGGGAGCCGTCCTCGTCGAAGTCGATCTCCTCGGCCTCGTCGAAGTCGGCGACGCCGTTGCAGTCGTTGTCGAAGCCGTCGCAGACCTCGGCGGCGCCGGGCGTGTTGTCCGGGTCGTCGTCGTCGCAGTCCTCGCAGGACAGGGAGCCGTCCTCGTCGGCGTCCACCTCGCCCGCCTCGTCGAAGTCGGCCTCGCCGTTGCAGTCGTTGTCGCGACCGTCGCACACCTCGACCCCCTCGGGCGCGTTGTCGGGGTCGAAGTCGTCGCAGTCCTCGCAGGACAACCAGCCGTCCTCGTCGGCGTCCACCTCGCCCGCCTCGTCGGCGTCGGGGCCGTCGACGCAGTCGTTGTCGATGCCGTCGCAGAGCTCGTCGGCCCCGGGGTGGATGTCGGGGTCTTCGTCGTCGCAGTCGGTCGCATCGGGGACGTAGCCGTCGGGCTGCTCGCAGCCCGCGCGCACGTCGTTCACGTCCCCCCGGCCGTCGTCGTCGGCGTCGCGGAACCAGGCCCCTGCGTCCTCCCCGTCGCACGTGTTCTGGACGATCGCGACGTCCCCGCAACCGGCCGAGGCGACGAGGAGCACCACCCAAACAACTCGAAACACACGAAAAGAAGAAGACATGGATCGCAGCCTAACCCCCTCAGGGTCGACAGGATCGAGGATCCTCGCAGGTCCGACCTCCTCGCGGGGGGGGGCTCCGACCGAGGCATCGGGCCGGCGACATGCGCCCCGGATGGAGCGAGCGACTGCGTTAGGCTGAGGGCATGCGCATCTCGAGGTTCGCGATGGCTCTGCTCCTGCCCACGGCCGTCGGCTCGGTGGCGTGTCCGTCGGTGGAGCCTGCGCCTGCGGACGACGACGACGTCGGGCCGCCCGCGGTGGACTGCACGGGCGCGGCCTGGACCGGCGGCTGGGAGCGCATGGGGGACGGTCCGGTCCTGGAGCCCCGGGGTTGGGAGGGGACGATCATTCGGCCCACGTCCGTCGTCCCGACCGACGACGGGCTCCGGCTGTTCTACCTGTCGGCGTCCATGGAACCGTGCGCGACGGGGCAGTGCCTGGCCCGCATCGTCGGGCTCGCCGCGGGCGTCGACGGGACGTCCTGGGAGCGCGTGGGCGACGGGCCGGTGATCGACCGCTGGGACGACGAGGTGGACGTGAGCCACGGGGTCGCGGCGCGGGACGGCGACGGGTGGACCTACCGCTACGGGCGCGCCGAGGGGGGCACGCGGATGGGGATCGCCGAGGCGACGTCCGGGGACGGCCTGGAGTGGGCGGTGCCGGACGGCGAGGTGCTGCTCGGGCTCGGCGAGCCCGGCAGCTGGTCCGAGCGGTACGTGGGCGCCCCGGCCGCGCCGGTCGGGGAGGCCGACCGCTTCTGGTACACGGGCTCGGACGGAGACACGACCGGGATCGGCCTCGCGACGCGGACCGGGGATGCGTGGACGTCGCAGGGGCGGGTGCTGGGGCCCGGCGCGGACGGGACCCACGACGAAGCGGGGGCGAGCAACGCGTCGATCGTGGACGTGGAGGGGTGCCTGGTCATGGGCTACAAGGCCACGTCGTTTCTGGAGGCGCCCGCCGACGAGACGGTGGGCGTGGCGGTGTCGCTGGACGGCACGACGTGGGAGCGGACGTCGTCCCCCGCGTTGATCATCCAGGAGGAGTACGAGCTCGACGGCGTGGTCGATCCGGCGCTGTGGGTGGACGGCGAGTACGTCTGGATGGTCTACGCGGCCCTCGACGCCGACTTCGTGAACACGATCGCGCTCGCGCGGCGGGAGATCCCGAGGGTTCCGTGAGCGGTCGAGTGCCCGTCGGTGCGTACCGACGGGCGCTGACCCGAGGCGTGCCACTACTCGCCCGGACGCGCCATCTCACCGACTTGTGGCGCAATCCTGTGCCACTACTCGCCCGGACGCGCCATCTCACCGACTTGTGGCGCGATCCAGCGCCACTACTCGCCCGGACACGCCATCTCACCGACTTGTGGCGCGATCCAGCGCCACTACTCGCCCGGACGCGCCATCTCACCGACTTGTGGCGCGATCCAGCGCCA
>CAZUHI010000054.1:0-2520 GCA_964620495.1 uncultured Rickettsiales bacterium
ACCCGTTCCGGATACCCCCTACCCGCGAACGATCGACCTTAAGTGATCGGCATTGCCCCTAGGCGAACGCCCCGGTCGGCAGCCGCAGGCTCGCCGGGTCCTCGAACGTCTCCCAGAGCTCCGGAGCGACGCCCGCGAACGCCTCGCGGAAGCGCCCGTCGGCGAGATCGCTGCCGGGCACGCGGCGAATGAAGACACGAAGCACCCGGCCGGGGTTGCGCCGCGCCGCCTCCGCGTAGACCTCGGGGTCCTTCTCGCCGCTGTCCCCCACGAGCACGAACCGACGGCCCGGCCACGCCCGCAGGATCGCCTCGATCGACGGCAGCTTCGTGCGCAGCGGGTCGGCGAACAGGGCGGTGAACCGCTCGAGGGTCACGCTGAAGGTCTTCATCTCCATGGGGCCGACCGGCAGCCCGACCTCGTCGAAGAAGCGACGAAGCGGGTGATAGAGCTGCCAAGGGCTCGAGGTCACGTAGTGGAACGCGGCGCCGCGGCGCGCCCACTCGGTGAACGTCTCCGGCACGCCCGGGATGCTGCGGAACCGGCGCAGGAACGTGTTCGCGAGCAGCTCGCTGCGGTCGACGACGTTGGACTCCTTCACGGTGTCGTCCACGTCGCTGATGACGGACAGGCCGGTGGGTCCGACGAGGCGCACCCGGGCCTGCACACTCCTTCGGTCGCCCCGGGGCAGCACCACCCGGGCCGACACCTCGTCCCCCGAGGCCGGGGATGAGGGCAGCACCGTGGTCCCCCGGGTGTGGCCCTCGGAGTCGGTGAGCGGGAGGCGGCAGAGGCGCCCTCCGACGCGGACGTTCACCTGCTTCCAGGACTCGTCGTCCGCCAGAAACGGGGCCGCGCGCTCGCGCAGGTAGGCCTCGTCGTCGGGATCGGGGGTGAGCTCGAGCGCCCTCGCCGCGAGGTCCACGACGTTGGGGATGCGGCCGAGGGGTCGGTCGTCCCGCACCCACGCGTGCACCGGCACGACCCAGCCGCGGCGGTCGGCGGTGAGCGAGGCCGCCGCGTCGAAGAGAACCACCTCCTGGTCCGGGCGGACCGGGCTCGGATGGAGCCGGGTCACGAAGCGGGCGGCTCGGGGGGAGCGTCGGGGACCGCGGCCGGGGGCGGCTCGGGGGGAGCGTCGGGGACCGCGGCCGGGGGCGGCTCGGACCAGTCCGCGTCCGCCAGCTCCTCCGCGTCCGTGAGGCGCAGGTACAGGGCCGCGTCGAGCCCCGCCGGGACCATGCCGAAGACCCCCGCGATGAGGGAGATGGCCGAGTCGAAGAGGGACGGCTCGTCGAGGTTCATGCCCGCGAACTCCGCGGCGAGCGCGAGGCCGAAGCCGAGGCAGAGCATGAACAGGAAGAGGAGCCCGTAGAGCGCGCAGACCGTCCAGAACACGGTCGTCCGGTGCCCGAGCATGAGCTGCTCGCTCCGCTCCAACGCGTTCCGCTCCGGCTCGAAGAGCGCGATGGGCACGATGAGCTTGAGGCTGAGCGCCTTCATCACGCCCGGCACGATGAGCGCGAGGCAGTAGATGAGGATCATGAAGCCCGAGACGATGGTGGCCAGGAGCACGCCGCCGAAGCGTCGCAGGCTCGCCCCGAGGGCTTGCGGCCCCGTGATCTCTCGCCCCATCGCCACGGTCACGGCGGCCCAGACGACCACGCTGTAGGAGACGAGCCCCACCGTGCTGTCCCACAGCCGCTGCATGCGGAACGTGATCGTGATGAAGGCCTCGATCGCGGCCAGGGGGGCGGCCAGGACGACCACCACGACGAGGACCGGCAGGATGGCGGCCTTGAACAGGTCCCACGACTCGCGCAGGAGGACACCGGTGGTGAGCGCCTCGCCGAGCTCCGTGGTGCGGCGGTCGAAGCACGCTCGACACCAGGAGCGGCTGCGGAATGGTTGGAGCGGAGCGAAGGCTCCGCAGCGATCACAGGCCGGCACGGACCTCAGTCTGCCGGCAGCCCCATCGCGACCCAAATCTCGTTGCGTCGCTCCTTGAAGTCTTCTTCCTCCACCAGACCCTGGGCGTGCTCGCGGTTCAGGGCGGCGAAGCGCTGCATCAGCTCCTCGTTGGTGGGACCCTCTTCGGCGGGACCGGCCTTCACCTCGCGGCGCTCGTCGCGGCGGGCGCGCTTGGCCTCTTTCCGCTCACGGCGCAGCTTTTCCTTCTGTCGTTTCGCCCAGGTATTGCCTGCCATAGTCGGCTCCTCGAATTTTGTCCCTCCCGGGATCTCGACGACGCACGTCGATCCGGGGTCCGGGTCGCACGGCGATTTAGCAGGTTGGGCTTCGGTGTGCCCGGAAGACCTGCGATACGGCCGAGATTGTCGGGCCTTGCGCGACGGACGCGGACGTCAGGCGCTCGGCTGCCCGTCGGGTCGGGTGCGTCGCTTCGCGTGACGGTAGCGCGCGTTCCTGTTGCTGCAGGTCCGGCTGCAGTACTTGCTCTTCGGCCGCGTGATGTTCTCGCAGTCCTTCCAAGCGCATGGCTCTCCTTCGGCCGTCGGCGCA
>CAZUHI010000054.1:2620-35556 GCA_964620495.1 uncultured Rickettsiales bacterium
GCGGCCTTCTTCGCCGGAGCAGCGGCCTTCTTCGCCGGAGCAGCGGCCTTCTTCGCCGGAGCAGCGGCCTTCTTCGGGGCGGGAGGAGCCTTCGCAGCGGGGGCGGGAGCCTGCGGAGCCGCCGGGGGGGCAGTCGCGGGGTCCGCCCCTCCTGCGCGCGCGGCCTTCTCGGCGGCCCTGCGGAGCTTGGCCAGCTCGGTTCGATACTCCTCGGGGGAGCGCGTCTTGCCGCACATCACGCAGGTGTACGTCCGCCCGGCCAGGAGCGGCGGCCGCGTGGTGTGGCACTTGGAGCAGTAGGTGGGGTTTTGGGTCACCGGAAGTCCCTCAGTCAAAGCGTCCAGCCAAGGTAGTTGTAGGAGCCAAGGAACCCTTTGTCCAGCCCTCTAGGGAGGGGAAAAAGCGTCCATATCGGCGCCGTAGGCACGCGAAGGAGAGGACGATACACACCCCGATTCCGGCCGTCGGGTCGGCGGGGAGGATCGTGGATTCGCAGTCTTCGCAGCCGCCGGGCTCTTCGGCTGCGGGCCCGGATAGAACCGCCAGGGGCGTCTCGCAATTCCCCGTGTTCGCGGGATCGTGGCGGAAGGAGCCCCAGTCGCGACGGGCCTCGTCGGCGCGGGCGGTCGTGCGCCAAGCGTAGATGAAGCCGCTGCGGGTCCCGATCCACACGTCCAGGTACCCGTCGTGGTCGGCGTCGCCGATGGCCGGGCTCCCGAGCAGCCACTGGCCGGTGTTCTTCGGCCAGCCCGCAGGCTCGCGGCCGTCGCGGTCGAACGCGTGCACGACGTGGCCTGCCGACCCGTTCACGACCTCGGGCAGCCCGTCCCCGTCCAGGTCGGCGATGCTCGGGTTGAGGAAGAACTGCATGTCCTCCATGACTTGGGGGAAGCCGTCGATGAACGGCATGCGCGCCCCGCTCGGCGCGTCGACGGTCGCGCCGCTCCAAGCCGAGAGCAGGTGGTCGTGGTCGTGTCGGCGACCGTCGTCGATCAGGCCGTTGGCGTACTCGAACCCGGCCGAGCCGATGGCGTAGTCCGGGACGCCGTCGACGTCGATGTCCCCCCAAGCCCCGCTGTTGATCATGATCAGGTTCGCGGCGGGCTCGTCCGTGTTGGAGAAGTAGCCGAACTCCGTCGCCAGCCGCGCCATCGTCGCCGCCTGGCTGCCGTCCCAGCGGAGGAGCTTCCCGTTGTCGGCGATGGTGTGCATCGCCACCTCGAGGGTCCCGTCGCCGTCGAAGTCGCACAGGGTGGGGGACCCGGGCACGCCCTCTCCCACGAACGGCAGGGCGTTCGTGTAGGCCCCGAACAGCTCCGCGGGCCACCCCGGCTCGATCTCGCCGGTGTGGGAGAGCAGGTACCCGATGCCGTAGGTGCCCGTCGTCTTCTGGTTGCTCCCGACGGCGATCTCGAGGAAGCCGTCGCCGTCCACGTCGCCCAGGGCCGCGCTCGAGATGATGCGCTCGCCGTTGCTGCGGCGGTCGTTCTCGGTGCCGTACTCGTGGCGCAGCTCCACCGGGAACCCCTGCGCGTGGGTCCCGTCGTGGTGGAAGGCGTACATGTGCGCGTCCATGGCGCCGACGACGATCTCGAGGTCGCCGTCGCGGTCGAGGTCGCCCAGGGCGGGGGTCGCGAAGAAGCCGTAGTCGTAGACGTTGTCCGGGTCGGTGAACTCGACGTGCGCGGGATCCAGCCGGAAGGGCCATCCGGCCGCCGGGCGACCGTCCGCGTGCCAGACCATGAGGACCCCGTTGAGCGTCGAGACGACGATCTCGGGGCTGCCGTCGCCGTCCAGGTCGCCGATGGCGGGCGCCGCGGTGATGGCGTGCCCGGCCTCGGTGGTCACCTCCCCGCTCGCCAGCGCGGGCGACGCGAGGTGGTTCGCGTCCACGTCCACGCGGAGCTCGTCGAGCAGCGGCACCTGGACCGGGAACCCGGGGAGCGGCGCGCCCGTCCAGTCGGTGACGTGGACCCAGCCCCCCGAGGCGAAGTAGACGACGTCCTGGAGGCCGTCGCCGTCCACGTCCGCGAGCTTGATGGACCCGTCGAAGGAGGCCCCGATGCGCCGGGGATATCCGGGCAACAGGTCGGGGTCGTCCTGGACGTAGATCGTCTTGCGCATCTCGCCCAGGCGGCCCTCGGCGTCGCGGACCTGCAGCCGCAGGGTGGCCGCGTGCACGAAGGCCTTGTCGGCCTTGCTCACGTTGTCGTCCCCCGGGACGTACGCCTCGATGACCGCCCCGGCGTCCACGGGCACCGCCCGGAGGTCGAGTCGATGGAGGACGCCGCTCGTGGGCTCCGTCCCCTCGCCGGTCGCGACGCTGCGGAAGTCCCCCTCGACGGGGTCGAGCCCGGCCCCGACCTGCAGGTCCCAGGTGTACGACGTCGACCGATCTGCCGCCGCGTAGCCGGTGACGTCGACGGTCCCGCCGGCGGGGATGTTCAGGACCTCGAACCAGGTCGGCTCCAGGAGGTCGGCCTCGGGCGGGATGTCCCCCGCCGCCACGGCCTCCACGATGGTCTTCGCGTTCATGCGGCCGTAGCCGAAGTGCCGCTCCCAGCCCTCGCGGCTGGGGTACTGCTCGGGATCGTCGTCGTCGGGGTTGAAGGCGATGTCGTCGGCGGTCAGCACCAGCAGCTGGTGGGCCTCGTTCGCCGTCAGCGGCGTGGCGAGGGTGCCCGCTTCGAGGGCGTCCTTCATGGCCGAGTACATCAGCCCCGCAACCCCGGAGCCCACCCCCACGGCGCCCGACGAGCAGGACGTGGACGGCGCCGACAGCACGAGCTTCCCGCCGTAGTTCGTGCAGTTCGAGTACGAGAAGAAGGTCCGCGCCGCCTCCCGCTCGTTCGTGTCGTAGCGGATGGCGTGGATGTAGACGGTGTGGTGGTTGTTGCCGGGGTAGTTCTGGTGGTACGCGGTCTCGTCGGCGGCGCTGGCGATGGTCGTGACGCCGCGGTTCCAGGCGTACTCGATGGCGTCGACCACGAGCTCCGAGTTGTTGAGCGCGCCGAGCGCCTCCTGGATGACGAGCGCGCCCATGTCCACGGCGTACAGGACGGCCAGCCCGAAGTTGTTGGCGTCGGCCACGAACGAGTCGCTCACGCGCACGTTCAGGACCATGCAGTTGGGGCAGGTGCCGATGCTGCCGCCGTCGCCGCCCTCGGACGCCGAGTCCCGGGCCTCCCCGGTGCCGTGGCCGTACCGGGTGTCGTCGTACGGGTTGTTGTCGTTCCAGAAGAAGTCCCACCCGCTGATGTCGTCGACGTAGCCGTTGCCGTCGTCGTCCACGCCGTCGGACCACAGGGCGATGAGGTCGCTGGGATCCTTCACCGCGTCGGGATGACCGGTCGCGTTGTCGCCGAGGTCCGGCAGCACGCGCGGGTCGTTGGCCCAGTCCGCGATGTTGACCACGCCGTTGCCGTCGCAGTCGAAGAGGTTGAGCCGCTGCGCCTCGGGCACGCACTCGGGATCGGGGGACGCGGCCTCGGCGGGCAGCTCGCCGACGTGGATGAAGTGCTTGTTCAGGAGGTCGCGGTTGTCCCACTGGATGCCCGAATCGAGCACCGCGATGACGACGTCGGTGCGGCCCGTGGTCGTCGCCCAGGCCCGGTCCGCCCACAGGCCGGAGCCCAGCGCGCGCTGGTCCTCGGGGATCTGCTCGGGGGACACGCTCGGGGGGAGGGTCGAGCTGAGGTTCCAGTCGCCCTCGGGGCTGTAGTCCGACGGGCACGCGCCGCCCGTGCCGCAGTCGGGAAAGACGGGCAGCGGCACCTCGGCGAGGGCGGTGGACGGCAGGAGCAGGAGGGCGAGGAGGAGGACGGAGCGGAGCATGGTGCGCGGGAGCCTAATACACGCGGCCCGAAGACAGCACCGGGTGAACGACTGCACCGCCGACGCCTTGGTAGGGTCGCGTCCTCGCCGTCACCGGAGCCCCTCGATGCCTCGCGCTTCCCTTTCCGTCCTCCTCGTCGCGCTCTTCGCGATCGCCGCCCCGTCGCCCGCCCAGGCCCTGACCGCGAGTACCCAGATCCGGCTCACCGGGCTCGGGACCGGCAGCTGCTGGCTGTGTTCGGGGGACTACACCTGCTCCGGCGACCCCTCCTGGAGCGGCGGCGTGGCCGGCTTCACCGACCCCCTGCCCGCGGGCACGTGGACGGTCACGGCCGTGGACATCACCCTCGGGGGGGCCCTCGACTGCAACAACACGGGCGCGGGGACGACCACCGTCACCCTCAACGGCCAGTCCGTCGGGGGCTCGAACGCGGCCTCGGGCGGCTGCAGCTGCAACAGCTGCGACACGGATCTGTGGAGCGCGCCCACGTTCCCCGACGCGTCCTACGTGCACGGGGGCACCAACACCGTGCAGATCACCACCACGGACGAGATCTGCGTGGGGACGATCGACGTCGACGTGACCTACGAGTCCGGCTGCCAGGACAACGACAACGACGGCGCCACGGACATCGCGTGCGGCGGCACCGACTGCGACGACAACGACTCGAACAACTTCCCCGGCAACACCGAGGTCTGCGACGGGCAGGACAACAACTGCGCGGGCGGAGCCGACGAAGGCTTCGACCAGGACTTCGACGACTGGACCACGTGCGAGGGCGACTGCAACGACGGCAACGCCCAGGTGAACCCGGGCATGTCCGAGAACACCCAGAGCCGCTGCACCGACTTCCTGGACAACGACTGCGACGGCGACACCGACTTCGACGACGCCCAGTGCGCTCCCTTCCAGGGCGACGACGACGACGCGGCCGACGACGACGACGCGGCCGACGACGACGACGCGGCCGACGACGACGACGCGACCGACGACGACGACGCGGCCGACGACGACGACTCCGCGGGGGGCGACGACGACGACGGCGGCGGCGGCGGCCGGGGCGGCGGTCGGACGAGCCGACGGTGCGACCTCACCGCGGCCCAGGCGGGCGGCTCGGCGTTCGCGCTCCTCGGCCTCGGGCTTCTGGGCCTCGGCCGTCGAAGGGTCCGCTCCCGCCCCGAATGAGCGAGCCCTCCGAGCCGATACGCACCCCCGCGTTCGCCATCCTCCTGGTGGGGCTGGCGACGCTGCTCTTCGAGATTCTGCTGACGCGGATCTTCTCGTTGACCATGTGGTACCACTTCGCGTTCGTGGCGATCTCGCTGGGCCTGTTCGGCATCGGCGCGGGCGGGGTGGCGGTCACGGTCGCGCCGAAGGTCTTCTCGGCCGAGCGCGCCCTCGAGCGCATGGGGCAGACGTGCCTCGCGTTCGGCCTCTCGATCCCGGTCGTCTTCGCCATCGACCTGCAGCTGCCGTTCGTCCCCTTCGGGACGGTCGCGGACGGCGACACGGCCGGGCTGCTCGCCGCCTACGGCCTCTTCACCGCGAAGTTCCTGCTCCTCGCGACCCCCTTCTTCTGCTCGGGGCTGGTGCTCGCCATCGCGTTCACGCGGAGCGCCGAGGGCGTCCACCGAGTCTATTTCGCGGACCTCGTGGGCGGGGGGCTCGGGTGCGCCCTGGGCGTGCCGATCCTCCTGGGCCTCTCGGGCCCGTCGGCCGTGGCCCTGGTGGGCGTGTTCCCGTTCCTGGCCGCCACCCTCTTCTTCCAGGCCGCCGGGAAGGACAGACCGGGCTACCTCGGGCTCGCCGGGGTCGTGGGGGTGCTCGCGCTCGTGGGGATCAACGAGGTGTCGCCCGTCCTGAAGATCACGCGGGTGAAGAGCTTCGACTCGGCCCACGGGCAGACCGTGGAGCCGCCCCTGGCGTACGAGCGATGGCATCCCGTCTCGCGCGTCGCGGTGCTCACGCCCGAGGCGTCCGGCAGCCCGGTGGGGTGGTTCTACTCGGACCCGACGCCCCCGGACTTCCCGAAGGTGCTGGAGGTCACGAACGACGGCGGCGCGCGCACCTACATCTATCCGCAGCTGCCCCACGAGACGGCCCGTGAGCTCTTCGAGAGGGACCTGAGCGACATCGTCTACGCCCTCACGGACGAACCCCGGGTCCTGGTGGTCGGCGTAGGGGGCGGCAAGGACGTCCTGTCCGCGCTGACGTTCGGGGCGTCCAGCATCCGCGCCGTCGAGATGAACCCGATCATGATCGACGTCGTCCAGGACGTCTTCGCGGAGTTCTCGGGCGCGCCGTACGAAGACCCGTCGGTCGAGATCGTCATCGACGAGGCCCGCAACTACGTCGAGACGCACGACCACGAGTACGACGCCATCTCCGTCTCGGTGACGGACACCTGGGCGGCCAGCAGCGTGGGCGCCTACGCGCTCACGGAGAGCTACCTCTACACGGCCGAGGCCTTCGACGCGTTCATGGAGCGCCTGGGGGACGGGGGCTTCCTGTCGGTGACGCGGTGGTTCCCGGGCGAGACCCTGCGGCTGGTGGCGCTCGTGACGGAGGGCCTGCGGGCGCGGGGAGTGCAGAGCCCCGAGCAGCAGATCCTGATGGCGCGGAACGAGTGGACGGCGACCCTGCTCGTGAAGAACGGCGCGGTCACCCCCGAGGAGGACGCCGCCTTCCGCGCGCGCGCCGCCTTGGGGGGATTCAAGGTGGTGCACACGCCGTCGACGGGCCCGGTCGAGGGCGACGTCATCAGCGCGCTGCACCGCCTCCTGATCCGCACCGACGACCTCGCCGCGGACTCGGCGAACCTCCCCATCTCGGTCGCGCCGCCCACGGACGACCAGCCCTTCTTCTTCCACTTCGTCTCGCTCAAGGACGCGCTGGCCGGGAACGTGGCGGAGGGCTCCGGGTTCGAGGTCCAGCACGGCCGCGCCCTGGCGCTGCTGATGGGGTTGCTGCGCATCTCGATCGTCATCGCGCTCGTCTTCGTGCTGGGGCCCGTGCTCTGGATGCGCCGGCGGGAGAAGGCGACCGCACCCCTCAAGGCCCGCCTCACCGCCAACCTCTACTTCCTCGCCCTGGGGTTCGGCTACCTGCTCGCCGAGATCCCGATGATGCAGAACTTCATCCTCTTCCTCGGCAACCCCATCTATTCGCTGTCGGTCGTGCTGTTCTCCATGCTCGTCTTCAGCGGCTTGGGCAGCCTGCTGGCGGAGCGGTTCATCGAGGGCGGGAAGCTCGAGCCGGTGCACGCGCCCGTCATCGCGCTCGTCATCCTCGTCGTGTTCCGGTTCGCGGTGCCGGTGCTCTTCGAGGCGGCCATCGGCCTGCCGATCGCCGGTCGCCTGGTGCTCTCGGTGGTGGCGATCGCGCCCATCGGCCTCGCGCTCGGCATGCCCTTCCCCGTGGGCCTGAGCCTGCTGCACCGCAACGCCGCGACGCCCGTCCCGTGGGCGTGGGCCATCAACGGCGCCGCCTCGGTGGCCGCGCCCGTCATCGCCACGACGGTCGCCATCCTCGCGGGCTTCTCCACGACGTACCTGCTCGGGGCGGCCTGTTACGCCGCCGCGGCCCTCCTCATCGGCGGCTTCGCGGGGAGCGAAGACACCGCAGAGACCGCCTGACGTCGTGACCTCTCGCGGCGCCGTCGGGTTGCTCACGGTCGTCCTCGCGACGGCCGCCGCCTGCGGTCCCGGCGCGCCCCCCCCGCCCGCCTTCCCCCCCGGGCTCCTCCTCACCGGCGACGGGCCCGCCCTGGCGCGTCTCCTGTCCTCGCTCGCTCGCTTCGAAGGGACGCCCGTCGCCTCCGCCGTGGGGAGCGTGGGCGTCGACCCGGCGACGTGCGGCCTGGTGGAGGCGCGGACGACGGACGCCGCGGAGCTGCTCGGCGCGCTCCGGTGCGTGGACTCGATGGCGGCCCCTGCCGCCGCGGCGCTCGGGGGCGAGCAGCTCCTCCTCGCCCTGCCCCGGGGCGACGCCCACGTGGTGGTGACCGCGCGCGTCGACGAAGGCGGCCGGACGACGCTGTCGACGCGCCTGGATCCGAGCGAGCTGCCGCCCCTCCTCGGAGGCCTGACCGACGACCCGAGCGAGGCCGTCCTCTCCGGCGAGGCCACCCTGCTGCACGCGCGCTTCAAGACGACGGGCATCGCAGAGACGGTCGCGGCGGCGACGGGGGACGCGGACGGCCAGGGCGAGCGGCTCTTCGCCCTCAGCAGCTCCATCCTCGCGGGCACGGTGCTGGACGGCACGGTCGAGGCCGCTTGGTATGCCCCGGCCGAAGGAGACGGGGTCCCGCCGCTCGCCGCGGCGCTGGGGGTCTCGTCGCGCGCCGCCGCCGCCGAGGGGACCGCGCGGTACGTGGACGCGTTGGCCGAGCGCTGGCCCATCGTGGGCAGCGCGGTGAAGGTGGGCGACGCCGCCGGCCAGTGCCTCGACGGGCTGCGGGTCATGCCGGGCTTCGCGCCGTGCTGGGCCGCCACCGACCGCGCGCTGGTGCTCGCCTGGAACCAGGAGACCCTGCGGCACGCGCTGGGGGGCCCGGCGGGGGCGGTGCCCACCGGAGAAGGCCGCGTCCACCTGGACCGGTTCGCGGCCGCCGACGACACGCTGCGCCGGGCGCGGGGTCTGGCGACGGGGCCGGAGGTCGCGATCGACTACCCCTGGCGCCGCCTCACGGTCGTGGCGTCCCGGGACGACGCCCTCGTGCTGCACGCGGTGCTCGAGCCCATGGCGGCCGAATGAAGGCGCGCCTCGCGATCCTCGGGGGGCTGCTCGTGGCCCTCGCCGTGTTCGGGTGGCGCGCGGTGAACGAAGCCCGTCGCGCCGCGCGGGTGGACGCGGTGTGCGGCGCCGAGGACCCGAGCGCCCTGGAGGGCACGGCCGACCTCGTCGGCTCCGACACGCTGGGACGCGAGGCGGCGCTGTGCCGGTGCCGCCTTCACGCTCGCCGGGGCGACGAGGCCGGGTGCGTCGCGGACCTGGAGCGCGCCCTCTCCGACGACGGCTGGCTCCCTCCCGCGGTGCTCACCCGGCTGGTGGCGTATCGGTGGGCGGATCAGGACCGCGCGGCGGCGGCCGCGGACTTGGCGAGCCGGTCCGCGCGGGCCGATCCCGGGGCGCCTGGAGCCCACGCCTTGGAGCTCGAGATGCGCTCGGTGGTGGAGCCCGAGCGGGCAGTGCTCGACGACCTCGCCGCGCGGCTGCCCACCCTCACCGAGCCGACCGCGCTCCGCCTCCTCTTGGCCGATCGCTACCGGGCCACGGGGGCGGCCGACGCGGCGCTCGCGGCCCTCGGGGAGGTCGCGCCGCCGCCGCCGGATCGGGACGCGTGGTTCGAGCAGCGCCTGCGCAGCCACGGTCGCAAGGCCGACGGCGACGGCGCCCGGGCGACGCTTCGGGCCTGGGTGGAGGCGGGCGGCTCCGAGCCCTCCGCCGTCGCGATCTACGCCCTCGTGCTCGACGAGGAGGGCATCGAGGACCCCGACGCGTCGGTCGGGGAGCTGTACGTCCAGGCCGTGGAGGCGGGGACGGCCATCGAAGACCCTTGGATCCGGGAGGCCGTGCGCAAGCGGCTGATCGTCGGCCTCGTGCGGGTCGGTCGCGCGGCCGACGCCCTCGCCCTGTACGACGAGGCCCGCGAGGAGTTCGCGCTCCTGGGGCTCACGCGCGAGGAGATCGAGAACGAGGCCATCGACGCGGGCGCGCCCGCGGGATCGAGCGCGAGGGGCGCCCTCCGGTTCCGGCCCGACGTCCCGCTCCCGGGCGCGACGCTCCACCTCTCGGGCCGCCCCGAGGCCGGCCTGGACGAGGACTGGGAGCGCGCGCCCCTGGGCGAGGAGGTCGTGCGGTCGCGGACCCGCACCCCCACCCCCGCGCGGTGGGTGGTGCACGACGCCGACGGGGCGGTGCGGGCGTCCGGCGCGGTCCGTCCGCGCACCGGGCGCACGGTGGACGTGGCGGTGACGATCCGGCCGCCGTCGCCGCCCGCGACGCTCCCCGCCCTCGCGCGTCGCCCCGCGGACGGGCGCCGGAGGGTCTTCGCGCTGGTGATCGACTGCTTCGACTGGCGGCTCGTCCAGTACCTGCGCCACCGCGGGGAGCTGCCGACCGTGGGGGCGCTCCTCGGCGCCGGCCGCCGGGCCGTCCTGTGGACCGATCCGCCCTACACGGCCGCCGCCATGAAGGCCCTGGTGAAGCCCGGCGCCAACGAGACGACGTCCGTGCTCGCGGTGGTGCACGAGCTCGGCCTCGAGCTGGAGGGCCTGGAGTCGGTCCCGACCAACCCCGTGGGCGCGCTCGGGATGTTCCTCCCCACCCGCGACGACCTCTTCGAGCGCATCGGCGGGGGACCCCACTCGGCCGCGAACCTCCTGTTCCCCCACGGCGCGATGGACGCGGGGGAGGGCGGCGCCCGGGTGGGGCCGCACGGAGCGAGGGGCGAGGTGGCCGTGGAGCGACTCCGCCGGTCCCTGACGGACGCGGAGATGGCGGCCTTCCCGGGCCTGGGCGAGGCGGGCGCGGACGACGAGAACCTCGATCGGATCGCGGCGGCCTTCGACACGGCCGTGGGGCTGGCGGGGGACCCGAGCGTGGACCTGGTGGTGCTGCGCGTGGAGGCGTTCGACATCCTCACCCACGGCGCGTACGCGAAGGCCGCGGCGGTGGGGCAGGACGACGGGGCGGGGCTGCTGTTCGCGACCTACCGGTACGCGGATCGGCGCGCCGCGGAGGTGGCGGCGGCGCTGGACGAAGACGACGTGTTCGTCCTGCTCTCGGACCACGGCATCCGCACGGCCATGGAGCACGACAACCCTGCGTTCTGGGTCGCCGTGGGGCCGGGGATCGAGGTCGGGAGGGCGCCGGGCAGGCCCGCCTTCGAGGGAGTGCCCCGGGCCCTCGGCACCCTGCTGGGCGCCGAGGTACCCGAGACCTGGCCGGAGACCGGCGTGCTGCGCTGACTAGTCGAGCGCGGGGACGGTGAACTCGAAGACGTCGCCGCCCTGGCCGGTCGTGCCGAGGCTCATCCACGGCGCCGCGTCGAAGCTGTCGGCGTTGACGTCGGTGTCGTCGACCTCGTCGGTGCCGATGTAGACCTCGTACTCGTCGTCGCGCGCGGCGCCCACGTTGTCGCAGCCGCCGGCGCCGACCTCGTAGACCGTGATGACGTCGCCTTCGACGATCGCGTCGGTGGCCGCGAACTGGGCGATGAACCAGCCCTCCTGGCCGAGGTTCTCGTCGCCGCTGCCCATGGACCAGAAGGTGCCGTCGTCGCCCTCGGCGAGGACGCAGTCGCCGCCGCCGACGTTGCTGTCGGGGATGCCGGCGACCTTCGCGGGCTGGTCGTTGACGTTGCCCGCGGCGCCGGCCGCGCCGGGCACGAACGTGATGGATGTGTCCACGACGAACTCGCTGGTAAGGCCGTTGAACAGCTCGACCGCGTCCACGTCCGGGCCGGGCGTGTTGTTGTCGAGGTCGGCCTGGGTGGCGGTCCGGGACCGCACGGCGACCCAGATGTAGTTCGGGCCGGCGCACTCCGCGTCGGCGGCGCAGTCGGGATCGTCGCAGTCGGTGACGCCGTCCGCGTCGTTGTCGACGCCGTCGCCGCAGTCGAGCTCGGCGTCGTCGCCGGTGCTGTCGTCGTCGTCGGCGGTGCTGTCGTCGTCGTCCAGGAGGGCCGGACAGCCCGTGATCATCGAGGCGGCCGCGAGGGCCGAGAGCAGGGTGAGCGTGCGGGTGAAGAGCTTCATCTTGATTCCTTCTTTGCGCCTCGAGCGCGTGCGTGCCGCCCCTCCCCGGGGCGAGCGCTCAGCACAGTACACGCTCGATCCGAGGTCCGCGCGGGCGCCGATCATCCGCTGGATATCTGAACAAATGATCAGTATCCTCGAGGCATGCGAGTACTGCTGCTCTCCGACACCCACATCGGGTTGGACATGCCCGCGCGCCCGCGCGTGGACCGTCGACGCCGAGGCCCCGACTTCGTCGCGAACCTGAAGCGCGCCCTCGCGCCGGCGCTGCGGGGGGAGGTGGATCTGGTCGTCCACGCCGGGGACCTGTTCGACACGCACAAGGTGTCGGCGAGCGTGGCGAAGCTCGCCTACGACGCCCTGGGGGAGGTGGCCGAGGCGGGCGTCCCCGTGGTGATCACGCCCGGCAACCACGAGCGCTCGGAGCTGCCGCACTCGTTCCTCGCGACCCGCCGGAACGTTCACCTGTTCGCGGGTCCGTCCACGTTCGAGTGCGAGGTGGACGGCGTGCACGTGGCCGTCGCCGGGTTCCCCTTCCAGCGGCGCTTCGACCGCGAGACCGTGCCGGGGTTGGTCCGCGCCACGGGCGTCCAGCACGTGCCCGCGGGCATCAAGCTGCTCGTCGTTCACCAGGCCGTGGAGGGCGCGCAGGTGGCGGCCTGGGACTACACGTTCCGCCCCGGCAAGGACGTGCTCGCGGGCAACGACGTCCCCCGCGGCTTCGCGGCCATCCTCGGCGGGCACATCCATCGGCGGCAGATCCTGACGGTCGATCTCCGAGGGCGGCCGCTGCCGGCGCCGGTCGTCTATCCCGGCTCGATCGAGCGCGTGTCCTTCGCCGAGCGGTACGAGGAGAAGGGGTTCGCCCGCCTCGTCTTCACCCCGGACGACGACGGCGGTCGCCTCGCCGAGGCCGTGTTCGAGCCGCTCCCGACCCGGCCCATGGTGGTGGTGCGGATCCGAGCGCAGGGCCTCTCGGGGCCGGATCTCAAGGAGGTCATCGCGACGCGCCTGGCGGCCCTCGATCCCGACTCCGTCGTGCGGTTGAAGGTGGAGGGACCGCTCGCCCCGGGGGGCGTCCGCGCGCTCACCGCGGCGCAGGTCCGGGCCCTCGGTCCGGCCACCATGAACGTGAGCCTGCCGCGCGCCTCCACGCGCAAGAACCGAGCGCCTGCGTACGCATGAGCCATCAAATGTGGGCGGGTCGTCAAAGATGTCAGGAAAATGTCAACGAAACGTCGCATTTCTGTTGACGGAGTGTCGCGGGCCAGCCATCGTGGCGCCTCGGAGGTTCTCATGACCCGTCGCCCGACCTCGCTCCTCGGCTCCCTCCTCGCCACCGTGTCCCTGCTCGCGCTGGGCTGCTACGACAGCTCGGTCCTCGTGGGCGAGGGCGGCGAAGGCCCGGGCTGGGGTGACGGCGCGGGCGGGCCCGGCGGCAACGGCAGCGGCAACGGCAACGGCGACGGCAACGGCGACGACCCGAACGGCAGCGGCCACTCCGAGAACGAGCTCCCCGTGCAGGACGGCACGGGCACCCCCGACGACCCCGCGAACGACGACGCCTGGACCGACATCGAAGAGCCGACCGTGCAGGAGAACGTGTTCGTGCTCGAGGACACGGCCTGCTACGAGTCCGTGGACACCGAGGACGACGACCGCGTCCTCACGTTCCACTTCTCGTGCGACCCCTCGAGCCTCGGCCTGAACGTCGGCTCGATCGTCGTCGGCACGGCGCACGGCGGGTACCTGCGCGAGGTCACCGACCTGGACGTGGACGCCTCCACGGTGACGATGGAGACCACCCGCGCGCGACTCGACCAGGTCTTCGAGAACGGCGGATTCGACGCGCACCTCGACCTCCCGAACCTCGCTCGCTACCAGATGGACCACTCGGGCACGTCGCTGTACAGCGGCACGGTGGGCGGGGCGAACCTCGACCTCGAGCTCAGCCAGGCGGTCCTGAACTTCGATCCCGACCTGCGCATCTCCACCGACTTCGAGTGGCTGCGCCTCCAGCGCGCCCGCGCCGTGTTGGACGCCGAGGTGGACCTCGACCTCGAGCTGCTCGCCCGCCTGTCGGACTCGCTGTCCTACTCCAACGAGCTGCCCCTCGGCACCTACACCTACCCCTTCGCGTTCGCCGCGGGCCCGGTCCCCGTGACCGGCACGCTCGAGGTCACGCTCAAGGCGGGCTTCTCCACGTCCGCCTCCGGCTCCATCACCGCCACCGCGGGCATGGAGGCCGACGCCGACGTGACCGTGGGCGCCACCTACCGTCGCGGCCGCAGCTGGACCTTCACCCAGCGCAAGACCTTCAACGCGAACCGCACCGGGCCGGACATCGAGGCCCAGGGCGACTGGGACGGGCGCGTGTACGTGGACGTCGAGGCCACCGTGATGCTCTACAAGGTCGCCGGGCCGAGCTTCGGCGCGCAGCCGTGGATCTCCGGCGAGGCCGAGGCCGAGTGCTACGACCTGGACTGGGCCTTCGACGCGGGCGTCGACCTGCGGGCCGGCCTGGACCTGGACGTGTGGGTCTTCGAGCTCGAGAAGAACTTCGGCCCCTGGACGTTCGACACCCGCATCGGCGAGGGCACCATCACCCTTCCCTTCCCGCTCGGCACCAACTGCGGGCCGGAGCCGGCGCTGTGCAACCCGTCGGGGACCATCAGCTGCGGCCAGACCGTGAGCGGGGACACGTCGGGCGACGAGGCCTCCGCGTCCATGGGCGCCTACCCGATCAACGTCGGCAACTACGACGCCCCGGAGATCGTCTACACGTGGACGGCGAGCGGCGGGAACCCCGTCGAGTTCAAGTTCGTGGACCCGACGCCCACCGAGCTGAACCACGACATCATCATCCTGGACGGCACGGCCGGGCAGTGCATGAACACCTCCGCCGTGGCGTGGGGCTTCAACACCCTCGAGTTCACGCCCACCGGCGGCAACACCTACTACGTGGTGGTCGACGGCTACGACGGAGACGCGGGCGCCTTCCAGCTCGAGCTCGACTGCTCGCCCTGAACGACTAACGCAGGCCGTCGGCGTCGAGCTGACCCAGGACCGTGGTCGTCCTCACCGGGAAGTAGTTCTCGAGGCGCCGGTCCACCTCGTTCTGCCACTGCACGTCCACGGTGTACGGGTTGCCCGATCGATGGGCGTCGCCCCAGCGTGACGACTCCGCCAGCAGCGGCACGCGCAGTAGCTCCACCCAGCCCAGGAACTCGTCGCGCACGCCCTCCGCCGAGAGGACGCCCCCGTTCTCCAAGTGCAGCGCGACCCGCTCGGAGAACGCCGCCCGGTACTCGGGTCGGTCCATCAGGCGCTGGTGGATGGCGGTCGCTCGGCCGGTCACGTCCTTCGTCGTGGAGTCGTGGTTGCCCGCGAGCATCGTGCGCTCGGAGTCCCACACGAAGAAGCGCCAGTGGTCGCCCCCCGTGCGGCGTCGCGCGGCCTGGAAGTTGTTGTGGTCCCAGTCCCGGTTGCCGTTCCAGAAGTTGACGAGCAGGAAGTCGATGAAGTGCCCGAGGTCCAGGTGCTCGTCGAGGGCCGAGAACTCGGCCGCCCCCGCCCCCACCGCCACGGCGAGGTTCTGCAGCTCGGCCCACGCGTCGAGGTTCCCCGCCACGATCGCCATGCCGTTGGGGTTGCGCGGCGAGGACTTGAGCACGTCCCACTCCTCCTCGAGCCCGCCGAAGTTGCGCACCATCGACTTGTCCTCGATGCGCTCGATCGTGTGATAGAGGCCCCAGTACATGCCGTTGATGTAGAGGTGCACGTGGCCCTGAGGGATCTCGGGCCGTCCCATGGCGGCGTGCAGGCTGCGCGCGAACTGGTCCCGGATGTAGAGCGCCTCGGTGCGCTGGGTGCCGTTGGGATGGATCCAGGAGTCGCCGTTCTGGCCCCGCAGCAGGACGCTGTTGACCGACTCGGGCACGTCGTCGTCGCCGAAGAGGGGGAAGTCGAGCGTGCCCGCCCCGTACTCGCGGCGGAACACGACGCGCAGGTTGTGCTTCGGGCGGCTCGTGGCGCGGCTCGCGTTGCCGTAGACGCGGATCCCGGCGACGACCTGGATCTCTTCGCCGTGGTCGAAGTCGAAGAACTCGGCGGTGCCTACCCGCTCCCACTCCCGGCCGCGGGCGATGGTCGAGTTGGAGTAGATGCCGCCCTGGTCCGGGTCGTTGCTGGGGTGGAACCAGTCGATGATCGGCATCACCAGCGACAGCGTGGGGAAGGCGCGCAGGGCCTCCTTGATGTCTTCGGGCGAGCCCACGGACGGGTCCATCGCGTAGTCCGCGGTGACGTTCGGCTGCCACACCGGCGGGTACCCCTCGGGGGCGGCGGGCTGCTGGAGGATGTCGTCGAGGAACAGGTAGGTGTGGGCCACGATCCGCGACGGCAGGTACTCCGGGCGCCGCGCGACGGCCTTCAGGAAGCTCGTCGTCTCGACCTGGAGGGGCCCGTCGACGAGGTACTCGGGCTCTTCGAGGGGAGCGCTTCCGTCGAGGGCGACGTAGATCGACGCGTCCTCGTCGGACGTCAAGGTGACCGCGAATCGCTCCTCGTGGAAGCCGCGGGGGACGTCGGGCACGGGGTCGGTGGTGAAGCCGATCCAGCCGGGGCCCACGTTGGTGCGCGACGGCGTGGGCTCGTCGAAGTACCGCCGCTCGCCCGTCTCGGGCACGACGCCGTAGGTGATGCCGTACCGCTGCTCGGGGTAGTCGCCCGGGAAGCCGTCGTGGATTGTCTCGCCGTCGGGCTCCACGAGCGCGAGGTACTCGCCCGACGAGCGCAGGAGGAAGGGCGCCCGGAACGACTCTTCGACGCCCTCCACCGGCACGTCCGACGCGATGACGACGACGTGACCGCCCGGCTCGAGGGTGCGCGTGGGGAGCGCGAACTTGGTGAGGTCGTCGGGGTCGTCGGTGAGGTACCAGCCGCCCACATCCACGACCTCGTCGGTGCTGTTCTCGAGCTCGATCCAGTCGGGATCGTGCTCGGACCCGGGGACCACGGGGACGCCGCCCGCGGCCGAGATCTCGTTGATGCGGACCTCCACCTCGCGGGGTTCGGGGGTCTCTTCGGTCTCCGGAGGCGGCGTCGCGACCTCCACGAGCAGCCCCTCGTCCTCGCATCCGAGGAGGAGCACCAGCAGGGAAGCGGAGACGGCGCGACGCATCCCGCGACCTTAGCCCCGAACGGGCCCGATCGGCGCTCCGGTACACTGGTGAGCGCATGCAACGCCGCCTCAACCTGCTGCTGCTGAGCGTTCTCTTGCCGGGGCTCGTCCTCGCGAGCCTGCTCACCTACCGGGTCGAGCGCCGCCAGGTGCGCGAGGATCTGTTCAGCGAAGGCGGGTTCCTGCTCGACATGCTGCACGCCACCCGCGTCTACACGGACACGGAGGTGCGGCCCCTGCTCAAGGGCGACGGGTACGAGGGCGAGGCGGTGTTCCACGCGCCCGAGGTGCCCTCCTACGCGTCCCGCCGCGTGCTCGAGCTGATGCTGCAGCAGACCAAGAACAACGAGGACGAGGACGGCCGCTGGACCGGCTATTCGGTGCACGAGGCGGTCCTGAGCCCCATGCGGGCGGAGAACCTGGCCACCCACTGGGAGGCCGAGATCATCTACGAGTTCCAGAGCCCGAGCCCGCCGCCGGAGATCCGCGGGAGCCGCGTGGTCGCGAAGCACGACGTGGTGTACCTGGCCCGTCCGATCGTGGTGCCCGACGGGGGCTCGTGCGTCGACTGCCACGGGGCCCGGGACGCGGCCCCCCCCGCGATGCTCGCCTCGTACCCGGGCGCCTCCGCCTTCGACTGGGAGGCCGGCGCGGTGGTCGGCGCGGACGTCGTGATCATCCCCCTGAGCCAGGCGAGGGACGACGTGCGGCACAGCGTCGCGCTCCTCGTCATCTCGCTGGTCAGCATCTTCGCCCTGCTGTTCCTGGTCCTGAACGCGGTGGTCGTTCGGCAGCTGGCCCGACCCCTGCGGACGACGCTCCTCACGACCGAGCGGCTCAGCCTCGGCCAGGGTCCGCCCGAGCTGCTCGACGAGAGCGACACCGCCGAGTTCGGGCGCCTCAACGCGGCCATCAACCGGCTCGTACGCAGCCTGAACCGCTCGATCGAGCTCGCCGGCCGCACGGTGGGCCAGGACGAGCCCGATTGAAGCCCGTCGCGCTGCCCATGCGCCTGCGGACCCTCGATCTGCTGGTCGTGGTGCTCGGCGCCAGCCTCTGCCTGGCGTGGGCGATGCTGGGCGGGGACGAGGCCCTGGCGAGCCCGACCGTGCTGCTGGGGCTCAAGCTCGGGACGCTCACGCTGTTCGGCGTTGCCGCGGTGAGGCTGGTCAGCTTCCTCATGGTGGACGTGGCGGTGGCGCGGGGATGGCGCAAGAAGCCCTCGTCCCTGCTGCGGCTGCTGGTCTCGGCGGCGCTGTACGCGGGCGTCGCGATGTTCGTCCTCAAGTACGGGCTGGGGCAGGACATCGGGGGCCTCCTGGGAGCGTCCGCGGTGATCGGGGCCGTCGCCGGGTTCGCCATGCAGGCCACGCTCGAGAACCTGTTCGCGGGCGTCTCGCTGCAGCTCGAGCAGCCGTTCGCGCTGGGGCAGGTCGTGCGGATCGGGGACACGGTGGGCGAGGTCGAGGCGCTCACGTGGCGGGCGGTGCACCTGCGCACCGAGGGGCGGTCTCGGGTGGTCGTGCCCAACTCCGTGGTGGGCAGCGACGTGGTCGAGGTTCTCGCCGGGGACGGGGAGCTGGTCGAGCGCACGGTGGAGATCGACGTCGATCCGCACGCCACCCCGGGCCACGTCATCGAGCTGATCGAGGGGGCCGTCCGCGCGATCCCGAACGTCGCCGGGGACCCGCCCCCCGAGGTGTTCATGGCGGGCGTGCGTCCCCAGGTCGGGACGCGGATCTACGAGGTCCAGTACTTCCCCATCGACTTCATCGAGTTCGAGGGGACGGAGGCGCTGATCCGGCGACGGTCCTGGTACGCGCTCGACCGGGCGGAGATCAGCTGCGCGCCGCTGGCGGCGGGCGACCGCGGCGCCGTGACCGGCATGATGGCCGCGCCCACCGCGAACTCGACCCTGGCCCGCGCGGCCCTCGCCGCCCACCCCTTCTTCACGGGCATGAGCACCGAGCAGAGCCGCGAGGTGCGCCGCGGCGCTCGCGTCCTTCGATTCACCGACGGCGAACCCATCGGGGTCGACGTGTTGGTGGAGCCCATGCTCTTCATCGTCCTCAAGGGCACGATCAATCGGGTGATCCGGGGCGGTCCCGGCCCCCGCGGGCGCGCGGACGAGGACTCCGCCGCCAACCTCGCTGCGTGGTCTGCGCGGGATCTCACGCAGGTCACGAATCGACTGGCGGCCCGCGTGGGCCCCGTCGCCGACCTGCTGGTGCGCCGCGCGGCGCGCAAGACGGTGGACCTCTACCGCCTTCATCAGCTCCTCGCCGAGGAGATCCACGACGTCGACGTCCGCAAGGCCTTCCTGCGCGGTCGGCCCGACTTCCCCAGCCGCAGGCTCGAGCCGGGCGACAGCTTCGGCGACGCCTGGGTGCAGGGGGGGCCGCCGCCGGACCTGGACGACTTCCACGCCGTCACCGAGGCGATCCTGCTCGCGATCCCGCGAAGCTACGTGCGCGAGGTGCTCGGCTCCGAGGAGTCCACGGCGCCGTCGATGATCACGCCGACGCCCGGCGCATGAAGACGTGCCGCCCGAAGAGGGCGGGCAACCAGCGTCGCAGGGGCTGACGGGCGACCTTCGGCAGCTTGCCCACGAGCACCCGCAGGGGCAGCCGCAGGCGGGACATGCGCTCGAACCCGTGGCGGGCGAAGTACGCGGGCTTCGCCGTCCCCAACCACACGAACGGCGAGAGCGCCTCCGCCCGGGCGATGGCCGCGCGCATCATGAGGCCGCCCACGCCGCGCCCGTGACGATCGGGGTGCACGGCCACAGCCAGGATCTCGACGCCGCCGCGCCCATGGCTGTGCACCTGGATGCACCCCACGACGTGCGGCCCCTCCCGCGCGACCAGGAACTCGTCGATCCCGGCGGCGAGGTCCGCGCGCGGCTGCTGGAAGAGAGACGGGTCGGCGCGGTTCGCGCGCAGCGTGCGGTGGATTGCGTCCAGGTCGGACGGGCGGGCGGCGGTCACTTCGGGGATCACGGAGCACCTCCTTCGGCGATCGAGGCCAGGGGGATCAGGGTCTTGAGCAGGCGGAGCACCCGGCGGCGGCGGTCGGCGCCCAGGCCGGCGAGCTGCTGCACCACGAGGCCGTCCATGACCGCCGACGCGAGCAGGAGCGCGTCCTGCGGAAGGGCGGCCGCCTCGGCGAGGTGAGCGAACTCCTCGGCGGCGGCGCGGCGAAGTCGCTCGGTCGCAGCCTCTACCTTGGGGCGCAGGGCGGCGTCGGTGCGGGCGGCCACGACGAGCTCGAGCCACGCCTCGGTGGGCCCACCCTCCACCGCATCCCACATCCGGTCCACCGCGTCCTCGAGGCGGCCCGGGCCGGGTCGGAGCCCCTGGAGCGACGCCCGGAAGGCGCCCCGCCGCTGCTCGAACACGTGCTCGACGGCCCCCACGAGCAGGTCCTCCTTGAACGGGAAGTAGTGCACCTGCGCCCCCCGCGACACCCCGGCCTCCGCGCAGACCCGCGTGGTCGTGGTCTTGGCGTAGCCGACGTCGGCGAGGCAGGCAACGGTCGCCTCCAGCAGCCGCGCGCGCATCTCCCGGCGGCGGGTGGCGTGCGATCGGCGGGCGGGGCGACTCATGGCGGTACCATAAGCAAAATAAACAGTCGAGTCTGTTTATTTTTGGTGACCGACGAACTGCCCCGTGGAATCCATCTGTCGATGGAGGGTGGTGGGTGTATACTAGTGTGTATGAATCGCCACGCCATCGCCCTCGTCGTCTCCGCCGCCCTCCTCGCCGGCTGCGCGCCGAAGACCCGCGCGGCGATCGTGCCCACCCCCATGCCCCTGGTCGCCGCGACGGCCGAAGCGCCCGAGCCCGTCGTCGAGCCCGAGCCCGAGGAGGTCGTGGAGGTCGGCCCCGCGGACTGGCGCACGACGAACCCCTCGATCGCCGACGCGGCGTTGGCCCAGATCGGCGTCCCCGACGGGTGCGACGGTCGGGTCGAGGACGACGTGCTCTCCATCGAGTGCGACGGGCGCTCGTTCCAGGTCCGTCCGACCGACCGCGCGAGCCTGCAGGGCGAGGTGGACCGCGTGCTCGAGACCTTCCGGCAGGCCGGCGCGCGCGCCGTGATGATGGGCAGCCCGACCTGCCGGATCGGCGCCGACACCGTGGAGTGCAGCTTCGTGCAGGGCCGCGGGGACTCCGGCAGCGTGGGCACGGCGTACGTCGCGGTGGGGAGCGACGGCGACCGCGCCTTCGCCGTGCGTTGCCTCTACCTCGGCCCCGACCGCGAGGTGGAGTTCCACGACCCGGTCTGCCGCGCCCTCCTCGACGTCGGCTGAGCCCCCGCGGCCCTGAGCCCCTGAGCCCCTGCGGCCCCCCTTCGACAAAACGTCTCGGATCCGGGTCGACGGAACGCCCCTGGGCCTGAAACCGAGACGTTTTGTCGGTCCGGGTCCTGACGGAGTCAGACCCGGCGGGCGTCGAGCCTGCGTTCGACGGCGCCCGAGACGCCGTCATCGACGCGGTAGGCGGTCGCGGTGGGGCGTGACGTCACCACGTCGACCTTCGTGGTGCCCTCGAAGACCACCGCGCAGCCGTCGTCGGCGGCCCAGCCCGGACCCAGCTCTCCCCCGTCGATCATGGCGTGCAGCCGCGGACGGCGCGCGGCCTCGCCGTCGTAGTGGGGGGTGAAGCTCTCGGGGAGGAAGCCCAGACAGTCCAGCGCCGCCAGCCCGGGCCCGAAGGAGTCCGTGCTCCCCTGCTCGAACCAGCAGATCGCGCCCGCGCTCACGCCCGCGAGGACCGTCCCGCGCTCCCAGGCCGCGCGCAGGGCCCGGTCGACCCCGTGTACGCGCCAGATCGCGAGCATGTTCGCGGTGTTCCCGCCGCCCACGAAGACCAGGTCAGCGGCCTCGATGTGCTCCTCGACCGAGGACCCGTCGCGACGAAACAGGGGCATCCACGACGGTCGGCAGGGCAGCGTCGTGTACGCGGTGAAGAACCGCTGGACGTAGTCGGAGCTGTCCGCCGAAGCCGTGGGGAGGAACAGGACCCGGGGCGTCTCCACGCCGGTGAGGCCCAGCAGGAAGCGATCGAGGGCGAGGTGGTCCGGCTCCATGGAGAAGCCGCCGCCTCCGAGGGCCGCGATCGTGGGGGATCCGGACGCGCTCATGCGAGGACGCTAGCCGAGCGCCGTCCCTCGCGTGCCAAGGTGGGGCCGTGAGGCTCGTCGTCGCCCTCGTCTGCGCTCTCCTCTGCGCCCCCCGGCTCGCCGCCGCCGAGCCGCGGCTGCCCTGGTGGGTCGACGATCCCGAGATCGCCGTGGACCTCGGGTGGGCCCTCGCCTCCCTGTGGCCCGATCACCCCGTCGCGGTGCGGGTAGGGGCCCCGGAGCCGGGCGTGGACGGCGTGCGGCACGACGGCGACGCGCTGGTCCTCGTGCTCGGCGGCGCCGAGGAGCGGCTCCGGCCCGGGAGCGAGCTCGAGGTCCAGGTGGTCCTCGTGCGTGCTCGGCTGCGACGACATCGGTCGGCGGAGCCTGCGTCGGTCGCGGTCGTCGAGGAGACGACGGAGGTCGTCGAGTCCGAGGTCGAGGGACCCGCGACGGACCCGGCCTTGGAGGTCCCCGTGAGCGTCCCCTCCCCCGTCGCTCGGCTTCGACCGACGGCGTTCCTGGCGGGCTTCGCGGGGGGCGGCGGTCCGATTCAGAAGGGGGACGCGCAGCCGAACTTCGGGGCCCGCCCGACGCTCAACCTCGCCACGCGCTTCGGGGCCGCGGGCCGGGTCTGGACGCTCGGCGGGGTCGTCGGGCTGCGGCTCGGGGACCAGGCCCACGCCTCCTCGGCGGACTTCGACGGAGCGGCCCTGTTCGTCGGAGGGAGCGCCGGGTTTCGAGCCGTGACCCCGCCGGGCGTGGCCGTGGAGGTGGGCGCGACCGGAGGACTGCGTGTGCTTCGGTGGGCCGAGCGAGAGAACCCCGAGATCGCGCGCACGGGGCCCTCGCCCGGCGTCGACGCGTTCCTGCAGTTCTGGAGCCCGACCCTGGAGCGAGGCGTCTCGCTGGGCGGCGGGGCGCGGGTGGAGACGACGCCCCGCACGGTCGTCATCGACACGGACGAGGACGGCCCGCTGCGGCTCGCCGCGGTCTCCATGGTCGTCGAGTTCGGGGTGAGGATCGGAGGAAGTCCGATTTTCTTTGAAGGATCCGCGAGCCGGTGACACCAACCCTCATAGACGCATGACCACACGCGACGACCAACTCACTCGCTTCTATCGGGACCACGCCCGCCGCGTGCTGGGCTGGGCGATCCGGCTGGGGGGGCCGTACGTCGACGTCGAGGACATCACCCACGACGTCTTCGCGGTGGCGGTGCGACGCCTCCCGGAGTTCCGCGGGGACGCCGAGGTGGGGACCTGGCTGTTCGCCATCACCCGCAAGACGGTCGCCAACGCCCGCCGCCGGGCCGCCCTGCGCCGATTCGTCGGGCTGGACTCCGTCCCCGAGCCCACCGAGACCGCACCCGGGCCCGACGACCAGCTGGCCACCCGACGTCGCCGACGCACCGTGCAGACCGCCCTCGAGCAGCTCTCTCGCCCCCAGCGCGAGGCCGTCGCGTTGGTCGATCTCGAGGGCCTGAGCGCGGTCGAGGCGGCGGCCCTGATCGACGTCCCCGTGGGCACGGTCTACAGCCGGCTGCACCACGGGCGTCGCGCCCTCGCCGAGGCGCTCCAACGGGTCGGCATCACCTCCTCGGCGCTGGACGGCGAGCCCGCGCTGGAGCGGGGACGATGACCGAGCACGGCAAGCCCGCGGCCTGGGTCGTCGACGCCGTGAAGCCCGGCGAGGACGAGGTGGCGGCCGCCGAGCGGGCGCTGCCCGAAGAGGTGGCCGCGTGGGCGGCCGAGGCCACGGCGCCGGGGGACGCCGAGACGGTCCGCGTGCTCGCACGCCTGAACACGAGCTCGAGCTCACCGAGGCCTCGCGCCTTGGTGTGGGTCCCGGTCGCCATCGCGGCCGTTGCAGGGATCTGGATCGGGATCCGGGAGACTCCGACGCCGACGGAAGAGGCTACGGCGACGTCGGAGACGGTGACGGTGGTCGTCACCGACCTCCCGGATCCTGTCCCTGCTCATACCCCGAAACCGGCGCTGGAGGTACCCGAAACGCCCCCACCCGTCGTCGCCGTGGTGGGCGCGCCGACCCGGTTGTCGGGGGACGAAGCGGTGCAGGCGGGGCCGTCCGTGACCCTGACCGGCGCCGCGGAGATCACCTTGGTGGCCCTCACCGACGCGGGACCGTCGGTCGAGCTGACGCGCGGCGAGCTGGACGTGTCCGTGGACCCCGCCGGGGCCCAGCGCGCCCTGTCGGTGACCGCCGGCGACGTCACCGTGCGCGTGCTCGGGACCGTCTTCCGGATGGAGCGCCAGGACGACGCCCTCGACGTGTCGGTCACCCGCGGCGTCGTCGAAGTCGAGCATCGCGGAGACGTCGTGCGGCTGACCGCGGGCGAGCGCTGGTCGCGGCCCCGGCCGGTGGCGCTGGGGACTCCCCCTGCGCCCGCGCCCGACGAAGCCGAGCCCGACCCGGAGCCGGACGAAGCGGAGCCCGCCCCGGACCCCGACCCGGAGCCGGTGCCCGAAGTGCCCGAGCCCTTCGAGGCCTTCAATGCCATCCTCGACCTCGAGGACCAGGGGGCGACCCCGGCCACCCTGGTCGCGAAGCTGGACGAGTTCTTGAAACTGTATCCCGACAGCGTGTTCGCCCCCGAGGCGAGGGACATGCGAGACAAGGCCCGACCGGCTCCGTGAGGCTCACGCCGCTCCTGCTCGCCGCGACGACGGCCCTGATGGGCTGCGAGCCGCTGGTGCTCGGGTTCGGCGAAGGCAAGCAGGACGACGAGCCCCGCCCGAAGCTCATCCCCGGCTACGCCCCGTTCGAAGACGGGCCCCGCGACCGCCTCTTCCCGCCGCAGCTGGTGATCAGCACCCCCGATCCCGAGGGCGCCGCCGCGGGCGACGTGACGCTGGACTTCCTGATCACCGACGTCGACTCGGACGGGTGGAGGGTCGAGGCGTGGCGCGTGGGCCGCGACGGCATCGAGCAGCCCCTCAGCCTGATCGACCCTACCGTGGCCCCGCACATCGTCGAGGGCCGCGGCGAGGAGGTCCCGCTCGCCGAGCACGGCTCCGTCGTCTGGGCGTCGGGGGTCGACATTCCCTACGCGGCCCTGGACCAGCGGATCAGGCTCTGCCCCGTGGACGCCGAGGGGAACGCCGGGCTCTGCGCCCACTACCCGCAGGACGCCCCCTTGGCCGTCGCGCAGCCCGACTCCGGCGCGTTCTGCGAGCCCGGCGACCTGACGCCGATGGAGTGGCACGCGGACCTCGCGCTGGTCCCCCTGGGATCCGGGGACTGCCCGATCCTCGCGACCACCGGCCCGCCCGAGCCCTCCGACTTCGCCGCGCGGTTCCTGCTCGTGCTCGCCAACCCCGCCGGGGTCGACGCGGGCTACACCATCTCCGAGGTCGACGGCCTCGCTCCGCCCCCGCGGACCGAGCTCCCCGCGGCCGAGCCCGACCCCGAGACCACCACCCCCGCCGCGCCGATGGCCCCCTGCGCCTGCCTGCCGAGCTTGAGCGCGGGCGACATCGACGTGCACACCCGCTCGTTCCGGCTGCGCACCGGCCCCGGATCGGACGCCGGCCACGAGGCGCGAGACGGGGTGCTGCGTGCCCTCGGGAGCTCCGTCGCCGTCTACGTGGACGTGGAGACGGTGTCGGACGTCGACCTCCAGCCGGTGGTCGACCTGTTCGACGGGAACCTCACCCCCACCCTGTCGGACCTGTGGGGAGGGAGCCCGGACGTGGACGGCGACTGCCGGACCACCGTCTTCTTCTCTCATCGTGTGAACGGCGTCACGGCGACCACCGACGGACCCGCCGGCCCGGCGATGAAGCTCGCGTTCGCCGAGCCCGGCCGCGATCTGTGGCCCGCGTCGGTCGAGCCCGGGAGCAGCGAAGGCGACGTGATCTACGCGGCCGTCCCGGATCCCGAAGCCCTGTGGAGCGGCGTCCCGGTGCCCCCGGACGACTACTCCGCCCTGGACCTTCCGCCCGCCCTCGCCCGCGCCTACGGCCGGCTCATCGGGCACGCGGCGCACACGGACCTCGCCTGCGACCTGGGCGACCCTACGATCGCGGGACCCGCTCCCCAGGACGACTGGCTGCTCCGCGGCCTGGCCGCCCTGGGCGCCGACCTCGCCGGGCTCGGCCACGGGTCTCACGTGGACGCCTGGGCGTTCCTGGACGCGACGCACCTTCACCCGCTGGAGGCGCCCGCGGACCTCGCCGACGCCGAAGTCGACGGCGGTCCGTACCTGTTCGCGCGGTACCTGTGGGAGCAGCGCGGCGACACGATCTTCCGGGACCTGCCCGGGTCGACGCTGCGCGGGATGGCGGCGGTCGACGCCCTCATGGAGGGCGCGCCGGGGGCGTTCCGACTCCAGTGGGCCGCCGCGCTGGGCACGTCGGGGCTCAGCACTCGCACCGGGCGACCGCTGGTGGACGAAGAGCTCGTCCCGCCCTTCGGCGACGACTTCCCCCTCCACGGCCTGCACACCACCGACGGGGAGCGCCCGGTGGCCACGCGGGGACCGGACCCGGCCGTCTTCCACGCCCAGGCTCCCTTCTCGGGCCGGATCGCCGCGGGGGGCTTCGCCGTCGTGGAGGCGAGCGGGTTCGGCGGGCCGACGGCGTTCCTGGTGATCCAGTCGACGGGCCCGGCCCTCCAGGGCGCCGTCGTGCGGCTCGCGGACGAGTCCCCAAGCGACCTCCTCACCTCCGTGGAGCAAGTGGGCTGGGCCGTGGACACCGCGCTGGAGGACCTCGGCCTGGTCGCGGCCGCGACACCCCGCCGCGTGGTGGCGAACCTCGACCCCCCGACCACGGTCGGCTCGTCCACCCCGGGGAGCGACGACATCCCCGTCGCCGACGTCGATCGCTTCCTGTTCTCGCTGGACGCAGCGGCCACTGTGGGCGTGCAGCTTCACCGGCGGTACCTCGACCGAGGCCTCGCCTTCACCCTCGACGACCCGTTCGTCGCCGTGGTTCCCCGGGGGGACCTCCCGGACGCGCACGACCCGGACATGTGGGGGTTCGGCCCGGCGACGGGACCCTGCGGAGACCCGGCCTTGATCGCGTACCCCAACGTGATGCCCGACTGGCTCGCGGCGCAAGCGATCCTGCTCCCGGATCCCGTCGCCGTGGAGGCCCCCTTCACCGCCTCCGGCGCGGTCCCCGGGAGCGACGAGAGCCTCGGCTGCGGGGTGGACCAAGACGCGGACGGGGTCCCCGACACCGCCGAGGAGGCCCCGGCGAACCTCATCGAGCAGGTCGCGCTTCGACAGGCGCAGAACCTGGCGACCGACCCCGATCACTACCTCGGGACCTTCGACACCCTCGCCGATCCCCGCGACGTCACCGCGCCCTTCTTCGATGCGGGCTTCGTGGACATCGACAGCAACGAGGCCCCCGACGACGACCGCGCCGCCCGGGTGCTCGCGCTCGGGATCGGCGGGCGGTCGACGAACGCAGCGGAGGACGCGGTGTGGATCGGCGAGCTCCCCGCGGGCGAGTACGTGGTCGTCGTGGGCGACGCGGACGGAGGCGTCGGCCCCTACGACCTCGAGGTCCGGATCCTCGATCCATGACCCGAATCGTCCTCGGCTTCCCCGCCGTCCGCGGGGAGCCGGACCCCCTCTTCGGCGCGCTCGCAGCGCACTGGCGACGCCACGGCCTCGACGTCGTGCCGGTCGCGTTGGACGGCGACGGCGACGCGATCGACGCGCGGTACCTCGCGGCCGTCGACGGGATGGAGACCCCCGTCCTCGGCGGATTCTCCGCGGCAGCCCGCGCGGCGGCCCGGATCTCTCGGCAACGCCCCACGGCGGCGCTGCTCTGCCTCGGCCACCCCTTCCATCGCCGGGGCGTTCCCGGCGACCGTCACGGCTGGGACGAGCTCGCCGAGGTGCGGGTCCCCACCCTCGTGGTCCAGGGGACCCGGGACCCCCACGGCAGCCGCGAGGCCGTGCGCGGGTTCGGGCCGCTCCCGCAAGGGGTCGAGGTGGTGTGGATCGAGGACGGGAACCACCGGTTCATGCCGCGCGAGCGCTCCGGCCGCTCAGAGGCCGAGTCGATCCGCACGGCGGCGGACGTGGGCGCAGAGTTCCTCCTGCAGTTCGTGGACCCGCGGGCGGGTGCTATCACCCCCTCGTGACGGACCCCGCAGATGGACACAGCGCGATCGAACGTCCCGGGTTCTCCTACCTCCCGAAGTTCATCTCCCGAGACGAGGGCGACGAGCTCATCGCCTACTTCGGGGCCCTTCACCCCCTCTGGGAGCGGCGCCACGCGGGCGGCCGACACGCGCGCACGGGGGACCACGGCCGGCACCTCACGCGTCCCGTCTACTGGCTCGGCGCGTGGCAGTTCGCGTGCCTGGGCTACTACGCGGAGCCCGACCACCGCGAGGACCGGTGCGTGCGCGGGGAGCCCATGCCCCCGGTCATGGCGCGCGTCCTCGAGCGCCTCCGCGTGCCCCTGGAGGAGCGACACGGCGGCGCAGCTCCCGGCCTGGGCGTGCTCCCCAACACCTGTCTGATCAACTACTACGGCCGACGGGTGGGGCGTGGCGTGCCTGTGGACTTCGCCCGCCTGCGGATGCACCGCGACGGCGAGCCGGGCCCGGTGATCATGTTCTGCATCGGCCAGCCCGGGCGGCTCGAGTTCCTGGATCCCGCCCGGTCGCCCGACCCCGAGCTGGCGGTGTGGACTCGCCACCGATCCGTCGTGATCCTCAGCGGACCGGAGTTCAAGGACCGCCTCTACCACCGGGTGGTTCGGGTCCGCTACGGCGACGAGCCCGCGATGCCCAGCCCCCTCGACGGGTTCGAGCTGCGCCGGGTGAGCGTGTCCTTCCGGCACGTGCCCGAGCACCTGATCTCGGACTTCCGAGACCTGCCGCACGAGCGACGCGAGCGGGTTCGCGGCTACGTCCAAGAGCTGGCCGGGGGCTCGGCCCACTACCGAGCGCAGCTCGGCTGATCGCGTGACATCGAGCCGATTCCGCAAGGTCGGGTTCGCCGCCGCGGCGGTCGTTCTGTCCACCATGGTGGCGGCGGTGGTCGCGGTGGAGGCGGTGGGTTGGAAGGCGCGCCACTACCGCGACGACCAGGCGATCGAAGCGCGGTCGGCCCGCTACAGCGACCGCGAGGACCGGCTGCGTCTCCTGTTCGTGGGGGACTCCTTCACCGCCGGGTCGCTCTCGGAGTCGAACCTCGGTTGGTGGGCGTACGTGCCCGACGCCCTGCGCGATCTCGGGCACCAGCCTCGGGTCGAGGTCCTCAGCGTCGCGCTCGCGGGCTCCCCCACCCCGTTCCACCAGCGGCAGTTCGAGGCGTTCCTGGACGAGTCCGGCCGGACCCCGGACGTCGTGATGATCATCAGCGGCGCGAACAACCCCAACTCCCAGGAGCTGTGGACCGCGTACACCTTGAGCGACGTCGGCCGGACGCACACGACGTCGGCCGAGCGGGCGATGTACGGGGCGCCGACTGGCCTCCGACTGCTCGCCCTGCGCTTGGGGCGGGCCCTGGGCCGCGACCTGCCCCCCGATCCCCGCCGACGCGACGTGGCGCGGCTGGACCAGTACCTGTCCGAACACCCCGAGTACCGTGCCTGGCTCGAGGCCGAGACGACGCGCCGGCTGACGGCGTTCTTCGCGACCGCCCGGGACCACGGCGTCCGCCCCCTCGCGGGCAGCTACCTGTCCGACCCGCTCATCGGAGCCACCCGCACCGCCGCCGCGCAGGCGGACGTCCCCTTCTTCGACATGGAGTCGCAGGAGCTCGAGCAGACCTGGCGCGCGGACGGCGGCATGGCGTCCGACGGCTGGCACCTGAGCGACGACGGAAACCGCCGCTTCGCGAAGCGGTGGGCGGCCTGGTTCGTCGCAGTCGAGAGGCCTTAGATGTCCGGGGCGGAAGGCGGCTCGAGGCTCCAGCGCGCGAAGCCGTTCCAGGAGCCTCCGCCCGCCCACAGCTTCCCGAGCACGGCCACCGCGGCCACGCCGTAGGCGAGGATGGGCAGCACACCGATCTCACCGACCATCCACGACCGTCCGGTGACCTCGAACAGGGCGGCGAAGATCAGCCCGCCGAAGGTCACGTGAGCCGCCCGGAACCAGACCGCCGCCCAGACGCTCCGGGTTCGGTACATCGTCCAGGTCCACAGCGGCGTCGCCCCCACCCGCAGGCACCCGTACAGCAGGACCGAGGTCACGGGATCGAGCCCGCCCGCCGACCCCAGCAGGACGGTCGTGGGGATCGACGCGGCCGCCTCGAGCACGACGACGATCGGGAGCGACCCGCGGATCCCCGCCTGGTCCAACCTCGGCTGCAGCCACCCACGCCATCCCAGCTCGGAGCCGAGCGCGCCGGGGAAGGCGAACCACAGGGAGATGAAGAAGGCGAGCAGGAGACCGCCGCTCGCGAACGGCGGAGCGGAGGGGCGGAGGGCGACGTCGCCGACGAGGAGCCCGCCGACGTAGGCGGCCGCATAGACCGAAGCGGCGAGCACGACCGGCAGGCCGATCGGAGCCACGCTCCAGCGCGGCCCGAAGATCGGCATGGGGCTCGGTCGCCCCCGATCGACGGTGAGGCGCACGACGGCGCGGGCGACGGTCGGACCGAGCAGGCCAAGCGTGACCCACTTCAGCGCGGGCTCCCCCGTGGACTCGGCCCGCGCGGCCTGAAGCGCGCCGAAGACGGCGACGGTGACGGTGACGGCGAAGAAGAGCGCGGTGGCCCCGATCCAAGGATCCGCGTCGCCGTCTCCGGTCTCGAAGCGGTCCTCCGCGGGGGGGGCGTCCATGGAGGCAGTATGCATCCCCCTCGATCGACCGCCCCCTCCCCTATGGTGGCGGTGTGCTCCGCCTCGTTCTCGCCTCGATGGTCCTCAGCGCGGGATGTCTGGACCCTGTCGCGGGCCGCGTCGAGGCGCCGGTGCTGGGGGACGCCGCTCCCGACCGCTCGGAGGCGGCGGCGCTGGTCCGCTGGACGGACTCAGGGGACATGATCTTCGTGTGCTCGGCGGCGCGGGTGCGCCCGGACGCGGTGCTCACGGCAGCGCACTGTCTCGACCGTCGCCTCCCCTCCGCCGTGCTCGTCGGGCCGACGCTCGGCACCGCCTGGGCCTCGCCCGCGGTGATCGAGGTCGTCTCTCACCCCGACTGGGAGGGCGATCAAGACCACGACGACGACCTCGGCGTGGTCCATCACGAGCCCGTCGAGGACGGCGACTGGGTGCCGGTGAACGACCGCGACGCCCAGGACCTGCAGGACGTGGTGGCGGAGCAGATCGGGTTCGGTGGGCCGGACGACATGCCTCTGGAGGAGCGACCGCGTCGCATGGCCACGGGACGCATCGGCTACATCTACACGGCGAGCATGCTCGCCGACCCTGTGGAGGGCGCCCTGTGCGGGGGCGACAGCGGAGGCCCCTGGATCGCCGACACCGGGCGGGGCGCGGAGCTCGTGGGGATCTCGAGCTACGTCATCGGCGACTGCGAGGCCGACTACGAGAACAGCGGGTCGCCGCGCCTGGACCTGCACGCGGAGTGGCTCGATGAGCAGCTGGGCCCATGGACGGCGCCCGCGGCGGACCCTCCGGAGGAGCCGGACGACGAGGACGGCTCGGCCTGCGCCGGACCCGGCTCGCTCGCGGCGCTCGCGCTGGTGCTGCCACCGGGGATCGGGCGACGTCGGGGGCGTCAGTCCATGCGTTCGAGGAGCCCGTGCAGCTCCACCCAGGGGTGCTGCCGGGCGTCGTAGCGCGCCTGGACCCCGAAGGCGCTGCCGGTCCGCTGCCGGCAGGCCCGGCAGTGACACACGGAGACCCGCACGGGGTCCTCGCTGCAGACCGACCGGAGCCGCCCGCAGGTGCACGACGCCGCGCGGATCATCGACCGGTCACGGCAGGACGCCCGGCGGGAGCTCGTGGCGGCATGGGTCACGCGCCCACGATATCCGACTCGCAGGAGCCGCCGAGCATCAGGGCGACGGACAGCTCCTTGGCCGTCGCGGAGGAAGCCGCCGCGGTGTGCGGGCCTGTACGCGACGACGACCGAGCTCCGGCGGCGCGCCGGGCACGAGGAGGGCCACGCCGTCGGCGACGGGACCATCCGGTCCGCGTGGTCCACAAACATGACGCCGGGACATCGGACAGGCGGGGCCGGTTCCAGGATCCGGCATCCTCCGGGGGTGAACGACGCGCGCCGCCTCTCCTTCGACGACGTGGTCGAAGCCTACGACCGTCTCCGCCCGGGCTACCCGGCGGCCATGTACGACGCGGTGTTCGCGCTCGCGCCGCCGGGGCGGGTGGTCGAGGTCGGCTGCGGCACGGGCAAAGCGACGCGCGCGCTGCTCGCCCGGGGCTGCACGGTGCTCGCCGCCGAGCCGGGCCCGAGGCTCGCGGCGTTCGCCCGTCGCACCCTCGACGCGGCCCGATTTCGGGTGGTGGAGACCGACTTCGAGGCGCTGGAGGTCGAGGGGACCGTCGACTTCGTGTGGGCGGCGCAGTCGTGGCACTGGGTGGGCCCGGACGGGTTTCGGCGAGCCCACGAGCTCCTCGAGCCGCGGGGACGCCTGGTGCTGGTGTGGAACCGCCCGGTCCGCTCGAGCGTGAACCTGCAGCCGGCCTACGACGCGGCCTACGGCGACGACGCCGGCTCACCGCCGGGGCCCATCGACGCGGAGGTCGCCGAGCACGCCGCGGAGATCACGGACTCAGGATGGTTCGACGCCCCCCGGATCGTCCGCGCCCCGTGGACGAGCGCGCACTCGGCCGCCGGATACACCGCGCTGATGGACACGTGGTCCCCGGTGCGAGCGCTCGGTGAGGCGAAACCCGCGTTCCTCGCCCACGTCCGTCGCCTCATCGACGACGCGGCCGGCACGATCCGACGCGATCTCGAGTGCGTCGCCTTCGTCGCGCGGCCTCTGTAGCGGGCGAGGGGGCTGCGCGACGGCTCGCAGCGCCCCCGAATGCGACGTTCACCCCACGTAGCGAGCCCACCACGGCTCGCAGCGCCCCCGAATGCGACGTTCACCCCACGTAGCGAGCCCACCACG
>CAZUHI010000054.1:35656-48501 GCA_964620495.1 uncultured Rickettsiales bacterium
GCTCGCAGCGCCCCCGAATGCGACGTTCACCCCACGTAGCGAGCCCACTCGCCGGGGCGAGCCCACCAACTCCGACGGGCTCCCCACCGTCGGCCTCATTCCGATGATCGTCCGTCTAGACTCGTGCGGGCACCCCCGAGGAGGACACCATGACCCGCCGCGTGCTGCTCGCGATCCTGGCCACCACCCTGTGCGCGTTCGTGGCCTGCCTCGTCACCCCGAACGACGACGATGCGGTGGACGACGACGACGCAACCGACGACGACGACGCAACCGACGACGACGACGCAGTCGACGACGACGACGCGGCGCCGGACGGGGACGACCTCCTCTCGGCCGTCCGTGACGTCATGGAGGCCTCCGGCCTGTTCTCCCTCTTCGGCACCCACGTCGACGTCGAGCCCGGCGAGCGCGGCCCCGGCGACTGCCCGGATCGCACGATCCGCCCCGGCGAGGTGGTCCTGGACTACGGGGAGGGGTGCTTCGCGACCGGGTTCTTCAACGCCCCGCACAGCGGCGTCGCGACCATCACCCGCGATCGGGGCGAGCGCACCTTCACGATCACGTTCGACGACTTCCGCGTCCTCAGCGCGCAACTGCAGGGGACCATCACCGGCAGCTGGGAGCGCACCCTCGGACCCCAGGGCGAACTCACCGTCACGATGGTCATCGACCTCGACTCGCCCGACGAGGCGGCCTTCGAGATGACCGGGGAGCTCGTGGTGGTCCACGCCGACGGCACGGCCGCCGCGAACGGCAGCGGCGCCATGACGAGCACACAGTACGGTCCGACCGAGTGGACCGTCACCGGCATCCTCTGGGAGCCTGCCCCCCGAGAGGTCGACTGCTACGTGCCCAGCGCCGGCGAGATCCGAGTGGAGTCCCTGCTCGAGGACGTCGACTTCGAGGTGGTGGTGACGTTCACGGAGGAGAGCCCCGAGTCGGGGGCCGTGATCGACGCAGGGGGCCAGGAGTTGTCGCTCTGCCCCCACGCCGGCGCCCTCTTCCGGTTCCAGTGATCCCCCGAGCGACATGAAGGGCGAGACCCTCCCCGGGCGCGGCCCGCTCCCCGCCGACGTGCCCACGCGGCTGGGCCGCTTCGAGATCGTCGGCGAGCTCGGCCGGGGCGGGATGGGCGTGGTCCTCGAGGCCGTCGATCCCGACCTCGGACGCTCGGTCGCCCTGAAGATCGTCCTCGGTCACGGCTCCGACGAGGACCGCGCCCGCTTCGAGGCCGAGGCGCGCATCACCAGCCGTCTGCAGCACCCGGGCATCGTCCCGATCCACGAGATGGGGGGCACCCCCGAGCAGCGCTTCCTGGTCATGAAGCGCGTGGAAGGACGCTCCCTGCGCCAGGTCCTCGACGGCCTCGTCGCCGGCACCGAGGACGACTGGAGCACTCACCGACTGCTCGCCGTCTTCGAGCGCGTCTGCGACGCCGTCGGGTACGCCCACGACCGCGGCGTCCTTCACCGCGACCTGAAGCCCGCCAACGTGATGCTGGGCGCGTTCGGTGAGGTCCTGGTGATGGACTGGGGCATCGCTCGTGTCCTCGGGAGCAGGGACGTCGTCTCGTCGGGCGGCATGGCCGTGGACGCCGCGAAGACCCAGGCCGGGCTCACGGTGGGCACCCCCGGCTACATGAGCCCCGAGCAGGCGAGCGCGCAGGACCTCGACGGCCGCTCCGACGTCTTCAGCCTCGGCGCCGTCCTCTACGAGCTCCTGACCCTTCAGCCGGCCTACCTCGGCGACGGCTACCAGCGCATCCACCAGACCCTCGCCGGGCCCCCCGAGGACCCGCGACGACGCACCCCCGACCGCCGCATCCCCGACGGCGCCGCCGAGCTCTGCCTGCGCGCCCTGCAGCCCGATCCCGCCGCGCGCCCCGCGTCCGCCGCCGAGCTCGCCACCGAGGTCGCGGCCCTCCTCGAAGGTCGCCGACGACGGGACCGCGCCGACGAGCACCTCCTCGACGCGGCCGTGGTGGAGCGTCGCCGCGCCGAGCTGGAGCAGCGTCGACGCGCGGCCCGCACCTCGATCGCCGAGTGGGAGCGGGGACTGCCTGCCTGGGCGTCCCTCGAGGAGAAGGGTCCCCTGCTCGGACTCCGGGAGCGCCTCCAGGACCTCGAAGACGCCGTCGAGCGGGCCTTCGCCGACGTCGTGGCCGCCTGCGAACAGGCGCTGTCCCAGGACCCCGGCAACCCCGCCGCCCGGAGCGCGCTCGCCGACGCGTGGTTTCGTCGCCTGCTGGAAGCGGAGCAGGCGGGCAACGCGCGGGAGGCTCGGATGTGCACCGATCGCGTCCGGGCCTACGACGACGGGCGACTCGCCAAGGGTCTGATCGGCACCGGGAACCTGAGCATCGACTCGCGGCCCACGGGCGCGCGGGTGACCCTCCGTCCCGTCGTGCGCAAGGGCCTCGTCTGGCCTCTGGGCGAGGTCCGGGACCTGGGCACCACCCCCCTCGTGAGCACCCCGCTTCCGATGGGGTCGTACGTCCTCACCGTCGCGCGGGACGGCATCGAGACCACCGTCCCCGTCCTCATGACCCGCGGCGCCCGTCGCCGCCTCCCCGTCGTCCCGCTGCTCCCGGCCGCGGTCGCCGGGACGGCCGTCCACGTGCCCGGCGGGCCCTTCCTCGCAGGCGGCGACCCCGCGGCGTCCAACCCCGCCCCGCGCGCCGAGGTGCACGTGGACGGGTTCCTCATCGAGGCCCTCCCCGTCTCCATGGGCGAGTACCGCGAGTTCCTGACCGCGCTGCATCGCGAAGGGCGCGAAGAAGAGGCGTGGGCGCGAGTGCCGCGTCGCTCGGCGGGGCCCGCGGGCGGTCAGTACTGGGAGCGCCCGGCCCCGGGGGCGGAGTACGTCGTGCCCGCGGTGGACCGCGACGGCGATCGCTGGGACCCCGACTGGCCCGTCACCGCCGTGTCGCACGAGGACGCGGTCGCCTTCGCCGCGTGGAAGGCCCGGGCGACGGGCCTGCCCTGGCGGCTGCCCACGGAGGTCGAGTGGGAGAAGGCGGCGCGCGGGGTCGACGGGCGCTGCTTCCCGTGGGGAGACACCTTCGACGCCACGCTCTGCAAGATGGAGCACAGCCGCGAGACGCGCTCCACGCCGGAGGTCCGCGGCGCCTTCCCCACCGACGTGTCGGTCTACGGGGTGCGCGACGTCGCCGGGTCGGCCGCCGACCACTGCGCGGGGAGGGAGTGGCTCCTGGAACCCGAGGGCCGGGCGGTGCGGGGAGGCTCCTGGGCGGACGGACCGCGCAGCTGCCGCCTCGCGAGCCGCCGCACGCGGCTGCCCTGGGTGGTCGACGCGGGCTACGGGTTCCGCCTGGCGCGGTCGCTTGGACAGACGCGGTAGGATCGCCCCATGCGCCTCCTGCCCCACTCCGTCCTCGCCCTCGTCGTCTCCGTCGCCGTCGCCTGCCCGTCGGGGGCGGATCTCGTGTGCGACGACGACGAGTCGATCGTCGACGGCGAGTGCGTCGAAGACATCGACCCGGACGAGTTCCGCGCCCTCCCGATCGACGGCGGCACCGACGCCCCGATCGTCACCAACATCAGCATCGAGTGCGTCACCAACAACGCCGCGGCGCAGATCACCGTGACGGACCCCCAGGGGGTGGCGGACCTCGCGGGCATCGAGCAGTCCCTGCGCCTCTACCCCGACCGCGACGGCGAGGGCCAACCGGAGCAGCAGAACTTCGTCGTCCAGGACGACGGCAGCGTGGAGTTCGGGAACCTCAGCTACGGCAGCTTCTACTTCGCCGACTGGGACGGCGTCGAACAGGAGATGTGCGGTCGCGCGTGGTGGCCGGCGGAGGTCGTGGTGACGGACGCCTCGGGCCACTTCACCCAGGGCCGGGTGCGCGCGCCGATCGTGCAGTAGCCACGGTCAGCCCCTCTCGAGGGACTCCGCCACCGCGGCGGCCAAGGCTTCGGCCGACGCGGGCCGCCGGGACGGCACCGGATCCATCGCCGACGTGCAGATCCACGCCGCCTGATCGAGATCGGCGGGGAGCTTCGTGCGCTTCTGCGGAGCGGTCGGGGGACGCGCCAGGGTCGCTCGCAGGACGCCCGCCACCGAGTCCCGCCGGTACGCCCTCTGCCCCGTGATGAGCTCGTAGAGCAGCGCGCCCAGGCTCCAGATGTCCGACCACGGCCCCATCTCGTCCAAGTCACCGCGGATCTGCTCGGGGCTCATGTACCCGGGCGTGCCGCCCACCCGCTGCTTGCCTCGAACCAGGGGGCCCTGGGCGGTCGGCGGAGGCGTCCCCACCGTGAACGTCCGGGCCATCCCCCAGTCGAGCAGCCAAGCGTGCTTCTCCGGCGTGACCACGACGTTCGACGGCTTCAGATCGCAGTGGATGATCCCCCGGGTGTGGGCGTGGTGCACCGCCTCGCAGATGCCGAGGAGCGGAGGGAGCAGGACGTTGCGCAGCAGGTTCGGGCGGACCTCCACCGGCATGTCTGCGCTCCGGTCCAGGACGGTCCTCAACGGCCACCCCTTGACGAGCGGCGTCGCCAGCCAGCGGATCCCGCCGTCCTCTTCGCCGTGCCCCACCAGCGGCACCACGTTGGGGTGATCGAGGTAGGCCATCACCACGCGCTCGAGCTCGAACGCCACCCCGCGAAGCTGGTCGCCGGGGCGCATGATCTTCACGGCGTACCGGACGTCGTCGCCGGGGCGGTCGGCCTCGTGCACGACGGCCATGCCCCCCTCTCCGATCCGCTTGCCCACCACGAAGTCGTCGAGGCGCTCGGGGACCACGGGCGCCGGATCGCGCTTCGGAGGCGACCACTCCCCCGTCTTGCTCGAGGGCGCGAGGCTGGCGAGGCTCATGCTGTCGGGCATGTGCAGCGCGACCGACCACGACAGCGACGGGTCCGAGTTGGAGGTGAAGTCCGGCAGCGGGAGCGGCAACTCTTGGGTCAAGCAAACCTCACGCGGAGGCAGCCGCTTCGACCAGCGCCCACCCCCCTTCCAAGGTCACCTCGAATCTACGCCACGTCAACCACGACCGGGTGAACAACGCCCCCGAGCGCCCGATCCGCCGTGGCTCATCAGTCCGCCCAACCCTGCGCCGGGACGCCGATGACCAACTCCTTCACGCGGTTGCCGCCCGCGGGTTCGGGCATGTAGAGCGCGTCGCCGCGCCAGCCGTCCTCGCCGGTGCCCCAGATGAGCCCGTGGCCGAACCGGGAGTCGTCGCTCGACCAGTCGGCCAGGCGGTGGACGTGCGAGCCGTCGCGGGCCACCCGATAGAGCGACGAGGTCTCGTAGTCGGCCGCGTAGAGGTTCCCGCAGGCGTCGACCCCGAGGCCGTCGTGCCAGCCGTTGCCGACACCCCGCACGAACTCCTGCGGCGCACCCTGGGGCTGAAGGTCGTCGTCCAGGTCGAAGTAGAAGATCCGGCCCGCGTCGTCGACGGTGCCCATGTAGAGGCGCGAGGCGTCGTCGTTGAAGGCCAGGGTGCGGGCGGACCACTCCTCGCCGTCGGACGTGGAGAGCAGCTCGGTGACGGCGCCGGAGTCGGGGTCGATCCGGTAGGCGCCGTCCCACCCCGCGCCGTAGAGCATCCCGTCCGGGCCCACGAGGACGGAGTACATGTAGAGGCCGCTCACGATCGTCGAGACGCCTCCCTGCGGTGAGATCCGCTGGAGGTTGCCGCTGTTCCAGGACGACGTGGCGATCAGGTCGCCGTCGGGCAGATAGACGATCTGCTCGATCTCGCCGACGCCGGGCACGAAGACCTCCTGGTCCCCATCCGAGTTCGCCTTGAACAGCGCCGAGGCGTCGGTGCCCACGATGTTTCCGGCGTCGTCGAAGGCCAGGCCCTTGTAGCCCCGCGCGCCCTCGAGGTGCCGCTCGGACGCAGGCTCCTCCAGGAGCGCCGCGCACTCCACCGGGTCGCCGGGCCTCGGCCCCGGCTGGTTCGGATCGGGCGGGGTGGGCGTGCAGGCGGTCCCGCCGGCCAGCAGGAAGGACAGGGCGATCGTGGTCGTGCGTGGGCTCATCTCGTCTCCTCGCGGGGCCTCTCCGCCCGGGTTGCAGAGGAGAAACGGAGCGGGACGCGATCTCGGGGCGCCTTTTTGCCGGATCGCTCCCCCCGGGGGGACTCCGACGCAGTGTGACCCCCCTGTGACCGGAGGACTCCGAAGGTGCGCGCCACCCCCCACCCAGGAGCTCCCCCGTGTCCATCCGAGTCCCCCTCGCCGTCGCCGTGGCCGTCCTGACGGGCTGCCCCGCCCCCCCCGCCGAAGGAGACCCCGAGGCGCCCGCGTTCGACGCCGCGGAGCGCATGGCCGAGTGGCTGAGCGGCACCTTCGACAGCGAGCAGCAGTCCATCGACGAGCCGCAGTACTTCCCCATCCAGCTCACGACCTGCCCCGTGCGCGCGCCCGAGCTCGGGGACACGGTCGTCTACATCGAGCAGGCGGTCATGGACTCCGTCGACGCTCCCTATCGGCAGCGGCTCTACGTCATCCGGTCGGAGACGGCCGAGTCCGGAGCACCGGTGGCCCGCACGATCGTCCACACCCTGGGCGACGAGGCCGGGGCGATCGGACAGTGCGCGGGCGACAGACGGACCTACACCGCGGCCGACGCCGTCCTGCGGGAGGGCTGCGACGTGGTGAGCGAGTGGAACGAAGCCGAGCAGGCGTTCGACGGCGGCACCGTGGGGACGAGCTGCGCTTCCTCCCTGCAGGGCGCGCGCTACGCCACCAGCGAGGTGCGGGTGGAGCCGGACCTCCTCCAGTCCTGGGACCGGGGCTTCGACGCGGGCGGCGCGCAGGTGTGGGGGGCGACCGCCGGGCCCTATCGGTTCGTGCGGAGGGACTGATCGCGAAGAACCGGGGGGGCGGCTGGCGATCTTGAAAGTCGTCTTCTACTGTCCGACGCAATCATGAAGACGTTCCAGTTGATCCTCGAGCTCTTGGGCGCCCTGGGCGTCTTCCTCGTCGGCATGAAGATGATGTCCGAGGGCCTCCAGAAGGTCGCCGGACGCCAGCTCAAGCAGATGGTCGGGGCCGTCACCGGGAACCGCTTCAGCGGCGTCCTCACGGGCCTCGTCGTCACCTGCGTGGTGCAGTCCAGCTCGGCGACCACCGTCATGGTCGTGAGCTTCGTGACGGCGGGGCTCCTCAGCCTCACGCAAGCGATCGGGGTGATCATGGGCGCCAACATCGGGACGACCCTCACCGGGTGGCTCGTGGCGCTGCTCGGCTTCAAGGTGAAGATCACCGCCTTCGCCCTGCCCGCGATCGGCATCGGCTTCGGCATGACGTTCCTGCACGGGGCGCGCCGCAAGCAGATCGGCGAGACGCTCGTCGGCTTCGGCCTGCTCTTCCTGGGACTCAGCCTGCTCAAGGGCGCCGTGCCCGACATCGACGAATCTCAGCTGGCCTGGGTCGCGCGCTTCTCCAACGGCAGCTTCCTGTCGACGGTCGTCTTCGTGGGCATCGGCTCTGTGCTCACGGTCATCCTGCAGTCCTCCTCGGCGACGATGACCCTCACGCTGACCCTCGCGGCGCTGGGCGTGCTCCCCTACGAGCTCGCCGCGGCGATGGTGCTGGGCGAGAACATCGGCACCACCGCGACCGCGAACCTCGCCGCCATCGGCGGACCGTCCGAGGCGGTCCGCGCGGCCCGGGCGCACTTCATCTTCAACATGATCGGCGTCGCCTGGGCGATCGGCCTCATCAGCATCTTCCTGCTGCCCGCGGTCGATCACCTGGTGCCGGGCAACCCGGGCGTGGACTTCGCCACCCTGCAGAACGACCCCGACGCGCTGGGGACGGCGCGCACGATCGTGACGACGCACCTGGCGGCGTTCCACACGCTGTTCAACATCATCAACACCGCGGCGATGCTGCCCCTCGTGGGCCAGCTCGAGCGCATCGTGACGCGCTGGGTCCCCGAGCGCGAGGAGACGACGGCGGCCAAGTACCTCAGCCCCGCCCTCGTCGAGACTCCGGAGCTCCTGCTGGTGCAGGTCCGCGAGGAGATCCAGCGGATGACCGAGATCGCCTCGGACATGTTCGGGGACGTGCTGCACATCCTCATGCACCCCGACCAGTCCCTCGGCTCGATGGTGGAGGACATCCTCGAGAGGGAGGATCTGCTCGACAGGCTGGAGATCGAGGTCACCGGGTACCTGACGCGGGTGGCGCGGGCGGCCACGTCGGCGGACGCGGCGCGCAAGATCGTCGAGCTGTCGTCGAACTCGCACAAGCTCGAGCGGATCGGCGACCACTGCGCGGTGCTGGTCCGCATCGCGGTCCGACTGCGCGCCAAGGACTCGGCGCTGTCCGAGGCCGAGCGATCCCGGGTGGCGCGCATGGGGGAGGCCGTGACCGAGGCGCTGACGAACCTCAGGGGCTACCTGGGCAGCGGCGGCACGGCCCAGCACGCCGAGGAGATCGAGGACCGCATCGACGCCCTGCGCCGCGAGCTGCGGGCCCAGGAGATCGAGCGGCTGCGCGAGGGCAACTACGAGAAGGTGCGCACGTCGCTGGCCCTGCTCGACGTCCTCACGGAGATGGAAGGCATCGGCGACCGCGCCGTCTCCATCGTCCGACGCACCGAGGTCACCGCGACGCTCTGAGCGCCGCCCTCAGCCGAGCTGCTTCCAGAAGCGGCAGCTCCAGTCCTGGGGCTCCGAGACCGAGAACAGCAGCTTCGTCTTCCAGACGCGGCCCATCCCCACCTCGAAGCTTCGCGAACTCTCGCTGCTTCGACTTCCGCAGTCGGTCCCGCCCTCCTGCGACAGCAGCACCTCGAGGCCGTTCTCGGCGACGTGCGCGAGCAGGTCCCCGAGCTTGATCCAACACTCCACGGGCGGCTTCGAGGCCTCGGGCACCTCGTCCGCGAGGGGCAGGGGGGACGGGTACTCGTAGTTCCAGCGGTACCGGGTCTTGGCTTCGGCGAGGAGGCGAGCACGTCGTTCGGTGTCGAGGTCGTCGACCGGCAGGCACGGCTTCATGCGGCTCCCCTTCCGTCCCCAGGATTTCACATCCCGGCGACCGGCGTCCTCTCCGGGGGGGCTTCGAGGCGGCGGGAAGTAGACTGGGTCGATGCAGAGGGGCTTTGCGACCATCGGAGCGGCCGCGTCGGGCGTCCTCATCGGGGCGTGCTCGGTGGACGCACCTCGGTCCGAGCCGCTCCCGACCTGCGACGCGCCCGCCGAGCCCGGGTTCGAGGACATCCTCCAGGGCTCCGGGATCGGCTTCGTGCACGACGACGAGCCCGCGGTCCCCGACGGCACCACCCAGGGCGTCCTCGACTACATGCACGACGTGACCGCCGGGGTCGTCGCGGCGGACTTCGACCAGGACGGCTGGGTGGACCTCTTCTTCCCCCAGCCGGGGGGCCCCAGCGAGCTGCATTGGGGGGTCGACGGACGTCGCTGGGAGCGAGCGGTCGATGCCGGCTTCGAGCCCCTCCCGCCCCTCACGGCGGTCGCGTCCGCGGCCGACTTCGACGGGGACGGCCTGCCGGACCTCGCGGTGGGGGCGCCGGGGCGGGTCGTCCTGCTCCACAACCAGGGCGACCGCCGGTTCCGGGACGTGACCGAGGACGTCGCGCTGACGGATCGCGAAGGGATCGTGTCGGGGCTCAGCTTCGGCGACGCCGACGGCGACGGGGACCTCGACCTCTTCGTGTGCCGCCACGTGCGCGACGCGGACCAGGCGACGGGGGTCCTGTACGCCGCCCGGAGCGACCTCTGGCGCAACGACGTCGGCGGGTTCACGCGCACCTCGCACGTGCTGCCCTACCCCGACGGCGACGGCGGGACGTGTCTGCACGCCGCGTGGGTCGACGTGGACCTCGACGGCGACCCCGACCTCATCCAGACCAACGACTTCGGCGACTTCTACGTGGCCACGATGCTGTTCGAGAACCGGACCCGGGGGGACGACTGGGTGTTCGTGGATCGGGCCGACGACGCCTCCCTCGGGCGCCTCTCCGCCCCCATGGGGATGGCCTTCCGCGACTTCGACCAGTCGGGGCTCCCGGACCTGTGGTTCTCGAACCTCGGGGCCAACCCGATCTTCCGACAGGACCGGCCCTGGCTCCTCACGGACGTCTCCCTCGCGTGGGGAGGGGAGGTGCCGCAGCCGCGGCCGTGGACGTCGTGGTCGGTGCTGGACGTGGACCTCGCGGGGGAGGGGCACCCCGGGGTCTTCATCACCTACGGCCCCCTGGCGGTCCCGCAGGCCGACGGCACCCCGGGGGGACCGGACCAACCGGAGCCGATCCTCGAGCAGCCGGACCGGTTCCTGGCGGCCCCGGACTGGGGCGAGGCCGACGCCTTCCGCACCCTCGAGGACGACGCGCTGGCCACCGTCGCCAACAGCCGCGGCGCCGCCCTCGCGGACCTCGACCGGGACGGCGTTCCGGACCTCGTGGTGGGGCGGATCGGCGACCCGCCGGGTCTCCTCCGGGGGCGTTGCACGTCGGCCCATCGGCTGGTCGTCGAGCTGCGGGACCCGACCTCCTACAACCGGTTCGGGATCGGCGCGCGGGTGACGGTCCGGGTGGACGGGCGGAGCGACAGCCAGCAGATGCGGGCCGGGGGGCGAGGGAGCTTCAGCGGCAGCGATCCGGTGCTCCTCTTCGGCACCGGCGCGGCGGACCGGGTCGACGCGATCGAGGTCCAGTGGCCGGGCGGCCCGACCGAGACCTGGACCGACCTGTGCTCCGACTGTCGCCTGACGTTCACCCGCCCGCCGTCCTGACGCGCTACTCGGCCTGCGTCACGACCCTCACGACCGCGGCCAGATCGGAGGCGTCCTCCGAGACCTCCCACCGCCGCGGCTCGTCGTCCGAGAGGACGCAGCCCTCGGTCTCGTGGATCCGGAGCTCGGGGTCGTCCCCGCCCACGAGGACGAGCAGGTGACCCATCCAGTCGACCTCGAGATCCACGACCGGCGCGTCGAACGTCAGAATCTCGGCGCCCTCTTCGGCGAACGGGTCGTAGCACCACAGGCTCGCCTCGTCCCCGTCCTCGACGACGGCCCAGACCTGCCCGGAGTCGATGACCGCGACGGGGCCCAGGACCCCGCCCTCGGCCGGAGGATCCAGGACGCGGGCCCCCGACCCGGACGCGCCGACGGGGTCGAAGCGATGCAGGACCTCCCCCGCCGCGGCCCACTCCCTCACGTAGACGACGTGTCCCGGCCGACCCGGCCCCACGAGGCGCGCGCCGGGACCGAGGGGGCGCACCCCCAAGACCTGCCCCTCGCAGTCGATCTCGACCACCCGCCCGCCGTCTCCGGGCCCGTCGGGCGAGGTGCGTTGCAGGCCCACGAGCAGCCGCTCCTCCAGGCGGACCGCGGAGGCCACCTCGGGGTCCCCGTCGTCGTCGGCGTGCTCCTCGAGGGGGACGAAGACGGGCTGCTGGTCCCCGACGATGAGCGCGGTTCGGGTCCCCTCCAAGGCGACCAGCGAGCAGGAGGTCCCCTGGACGAACGCCGCCGGGTCCGAGTCCGGCGGCAGGTCGGCGGTGAACGGGTCCCAGTCCGAGGCGAAGGGACCGACGGTGAGCGAGGAAGCCGGCCCCCGGGCGAGGACGGCGAGGACCGAGCCCGATCCCACCAGGCGCGCCCCCGCCGGGCCGGACCAGAAGGGGGTCGTCTCCGCCGAGGCCCGCCAGTGTTCGACCTGCACCAGGTCGACCTCGGGCCCGGCGTCCACGGCCACGATCGCGTGGGGGCGGAACGTCGGCGGGCTGCCGTCGCCGAGGGCGTCGTCGGGCGCGGGCGGGGCGAGATCCGCGCCCGGACCGTCCCACCACCACGGCGGCGGGCTCGACTCGGGCTCCGCGACACAACCCGCGCACGCAACCCACACCGCAGCGAGCAAGACAGGCCCCCACCGGTCCCGAGTCCGCATCCGAGCAGTATGACGAGTCGAGAACCTCCCCGCTGAGGTCTCGGTTCAAGCAAGCTGGAGAAACCCACCTTGTTCGGGAGGACCATCGTGGCCAACTTGTTGTTGCTCTCTCTGCTCGCCCTGGTGGCCCTGCTGGCGCTCGTCCACGGCCGGTCCCAGAAGCGGCAGAGCGCCGCCCTGAACCGCCAGGCCGCCGAGTCCGCCGCCGCGCTCGCGGAGCTCGTGGGAGGGCCCCCGGAGCCGAAGTCCTTTGCGATCAGCGGGGAGGTCGAGCCGATCCACGAAGAGCCGAAGGCCCTGACGGCGCTCGACGCGCCGATGATCCAGGCCCGCCTCGAGAAGCTCGGGCTCATGCGCCGAGCCAACCACCACGAGGGCGAGGAGCTCCGTCGGACCGTCCTGGACCAATGCCAGCGAGGCGGGGTGGGCCTGTGGTGGCAGCCGCTCGCGAAGTTCTCGAAGGCCGGTCAGTCGCGCGTGGGGATCACGGCGGTGGACGCGAGCGCCGTCAGCTCCGTCGGCCTCGCCCAGACCGTGGCGGCGCTCTCGAAGGGGCTCGAGGAGATCAACGTGAGGCTGGCCGGGCCCCAGGACGAAGACGGGAACGACGTCGGCACCAACTGGAGCGTCGGCGCCGCGGGCGAGGCCGGGGTCCGGTGGACTTGGGGCTCGCGCTCCGGGGCCATGACGATCACCGTCCACGACGGCGCCCTCGACGTCCCCGACTTCGTCCGCTCCATCAACGGACTGCTGCTCGAGATCGGCCTGGGTCACCGACTGGTCCTGCTCGCGCCGGCGGAGAACGACTGGTGCACGGTGCTGGCGGAGGTCGAGCACGCCGAGCGCGCCGCGGGCGCGAGGTGGGGTCAGATCCTGGTCCCCGCCGCCGGCTAGGAGTCCGTTGGGCATAGATCCAGCCGACTCGGCGCTCCCCTGCGGGGGCA
>CAZUHI010000055.1:0-47276 GCA_964620495.1 uncultured Rickettsiales bacterium
CGCCTCGCGTCGCTGCCCTTGACCGCTTGACACGCCCTTGACATAAGCGACGGGTCTCCCCCTCTCACGGCCCTCGCCGTGGCAGGATCGGAGCGCGCTTTCCCGGAGCCCTCGATGACCCGCATCTCCTTCTGTACGAACGCCTTCGGGCGCCTCTTCGCCGCGGCCCTGCTGCTCGCGACCCTGTCCGCGAACGCCGGCTGCGAGTGCGGCATCACCGAGTCCCCCGTGGACGACGACGACAGCTTCGTCATCCCCGACGACGACGACGCCACCACCTTCGACAACGAGGACTGCTCCAACGGCCTCGACGACGACGGCGACGGCGACACCGACTGCGCCGACTCGGACTGCACCGAGGACCCGGCGTGCGCCCACGGGTGCGTCGCGGTCCAGGACATCAGCTGCGGCGACAGCATCACCGCCAACAACGGCGGGCCCGGCCACACCGAGGCGATCGACGCCTACGGCTGCACCACCTGGGACGAGAGCGGCCCCGAGTACACCTTCTCCTTCACGCCCAGCGTCACCGAAGAGGTCACGGCGGCCCTCACCGTCTCGGGCCACGGCAACCTCGACGTCTTCATCCTCGACGCCTCGGCCCCCGAGTGCGACGGCACCAGCTGCATCGCCTACGGCGCCAGCAATGTGCACTGGACCGCCAACGCGGGCGAGGAGTACTACGTGGTCGTCGACGGCTACGCGGGCGGCGCGGACAACTTCCAGATCGAGCTCCTGTGCCCCAGCGGCGGGGGCGACGGCGAGATCTGCGACAACGGCCTCGACGACGACGGCGACGGCGCCACGGACTGCGACGACGCGGACTGCGCCCTCGACCCCGAGTGCATCCCCGAGGACTGCGGGAACCTCTTCGACGACGACGGCGACCTGTACGTCGACTGCGACGACGACGAGTGCGACGGCGACCCCGCGTGCGATCCCGAGGACTGCACCAACGGCGTCGACGACAACAACAACACCTGGATCGACTGCGACGACCCGCTCTGCTTCAGCGATCCGAACTGCTCGCCCGAGGAGTGCCGCGACGGAATCGACAACGACGGCGACGGCTTCATCGACTGCGACGACGTCGACTGCAACGGCGACACCGACTGCATCCCCGAGGGCCCCTGCGACGACGGCGTGGACGGCGACGGCGACGGCCTCGTGGACTGCGACGACGACGAGTGCTTCGGCGATCCGGGCTGCGTGGGCGAGGACTGCACGAACGGCATCGACGACGACGGCGACGGCCTCGTGGACTGCGCGGACCCCGAGTGCTCCATCAACCCGAACTGCATCATCGAGCTCTGCGCCAACGGCGTGGACGACGACGGCGACGGCGACGTGGACTGCGACGACAGCGAGTGCGCCTCGAACGCGAGCTGCGCCCAGATCTGCACCCCGCTCAACTCGATCAGCTGCGAGCAGACCCTCGGCGGCGACACCGCCGCGTCGATCTACGACCAGCTGAGCACCTACGCCTGCACGCCCCTCGCGGAGACGGGCAACGAGGACGGCTACAGCTTCGTGGCGGCCACCAGCGGCGAGATCACGGTCACCCTCGAGAACCTCTCGGCGGACCTCGACCTCTTCGTGCTCGGCGACACGGGCAGCGGCTGCCAGGGCGCGGACTGCCTCGCCAGCTCCACCGCCGGCGGCACGACCCCCGAGTCCGTCACCCAGACCGTCACCGCGGGCAGCACCTACTACGTGGTGGTCGACGGGTTCAACAACACCAACGGCACCTACGACGTGACCGTGTCCTGCGCGGCCACGGGCGTGCCCGAGGACTGCGCCAACGGCGTGGACGACGACGGCGACGGCGACATCGACTGCGCGGACACCGACTGCGCGGGCGCGGCGGGTTGTACGGCGGAGAACTGCTCCGACGGCATCGACAACGACGGCGACGGCTCCGTGGACTGCGCCGACTCCGACTGCGTCGGCGATCCGGCCTGCACCGCCGAGAACTGCGGCAACGGGGTGGACGACGACGGCGACGGCGACGTGGACTGCGACGACACCGAGTGCGCGCTGATCCCCGGGTGCACGTCCGAGAACTGCATCAACGGCATCGACGACGACGGGGACGGCGCGGTGGACTGCGACGACGGCGACTGCCTCGGCGATCCCGTCTGCAACCCGGGCACGACCCTCGAGATCTGCAGCAACGGCGTGGACGACGACAGCGACGGCGCGGTGGACTGCGCCGACACCGACTGCACCGGCGACCCGGCCTGCGGTGGACCGCCCGTGGAGATCTGCGGCAACGGCGTGGACGACGACGCGGACACCCTCGTGGACTGCGACGACCCGTCGTGCTTCTCGGACCCGGCCTGCGGCGGCACCCCCACGGAGAACTGCACCGACGGGATCGACAACGACGGCGACGGCGACATCGACTGCGCCGACTCGAACTGCACGGCGGACGTGGCCTGCGGCGGCGCGGGGGGCGAGAACTGCGCCAACGCCATCGACGACAACGGCGACGGCGACATCGACTGCGACGACATCCTGTGCCTCTTCTCCCTCTTCTGCTGGTTCGAGAACTGCTCGGACGGCGCGGACAACGACTTCGACGGGCTGGTGGACTGCGCCGACACCGAGTGCAACAGCGACCCGAACTGCATCCCCGAGGCCTGCAACAACGGCATCGACGACGACGGCGACGGCGACCTGGACTGCGCGGACTCGGAGTGCGCCACCGCGCCCGCCTGCGTCCCGGAGATCTGCGACAACGGCGCGGACGACGACGGCGACGGGGCGGTGGACTGCGCCGACGTCGAGTGCTCGGTGGACAGCAACTGCGTGGCGGAGCTGTGCAGCAACGGCGTGGACGACGACTTCGACGGCGACCTGGACTGCGACGACGCCGAGTGCGCCGGCAACCCCGTGTGCGCCAACGCGGGCGAGATCTGCGACAACGACGTGGACGACAACGGCAACGGGCTGATCGACTGCGCGGAGGCGTCCTGCGCCACGGCGTCGGTGTGCATCCCCGAGAACTGCTCCAACGGCATGGACGACGACGGCGACCTGGACGCCGACTGCGACGACAGCGAGTGCGTGAACTCCGTGGACTGCGGCGACGAGCTCTGCTGGAACGGCGTGGACGACGACGGCGACGGCGACACGGACTGCGCCGACGACCAGTGCGCCGGGTGGCCGAGCTGCAACAGCGAGGTCTGCGACGACGGCGTCGACAACGACTCGGACGGCCTCGTGGACTGCGACGACGACGGCTGCGTCAACTTCGGGGCGTGCAACCCCGAGGCGTGCGACAACGACATCGACGACGACCTCGACGGCCTCGTGGACTGCGGCGACCCGGACTGCTCCACCGAGCCCGAGTGCATCTCCACCTCCGAGGTGTGCGACGACGGCACGGACAACGACAGCGACGGCGACGTGGACTGCGACGACAGCGACTGCACGGGCATGCCCGCGTGCGCCGAGGACTGCACGAACAACGTCGACGACGACGGCGACGGCGACGTGGACTGCGCGGACGGCGACTGCGCGGGCGCCCCGGGCTGCGACAGCACCGAGACGTCGTGCGACGACGGCTTCGACAACGACGGCGACGGCAACGTCGACTGCGCGGACACGGACTGCACGGCGGAGCCCGAGTGCAACCCCGAGGGGGACTGCGACGACGGCGTGGACGGCGACGGCGACGGCGACGTGGACTGCGACGACAGCGAGTGCGCGGGCGTCGATCCGGCGTGCGGCGAGGTCTGCGACAACGGCGTGGACGACGACGGCAACGGCGACATCGACTGCGACGACGCGTACTGCCAGACGCTCGACGTGTGCGCCGGACCTCCGGGCGTCGGCGGGGTGTGCCAGGACGCGTGGGACCTGAGCTGCGGCGACCAGGACAGCTGGTTCAACTACTCGATCGCGAGCACGAACAACATCGACCAGTACGCCTGCTCACCGTGGGACGAGACCGGCCCCGAGGTCACGTACGTCTTCCGGCCGGAGGAGACCGAAGAGGTCGAGGTGTGCCTGTCCAACATGAACCAGGACCTCGACATCTTCGTGGTCTCGGACCTGGCGGGCGGCTGCGACGGCAACAACTGCTTCGAGTACGGGCACAACTGCGCGACCTTCGACGCAGTCGCCGGCGAGACCTACTACCTGGTGGTCGACGGTTATCAGGGTGCGCAGTCGACGTTCGACATCGACGTCACCTGCCCGTCGACGGCCGAGGAGTGCGACAACGGCACGGACGACGACGCCGACGGCCTGGTGGACTGCGACGACAGCGACTGCGCGGGCAGCCTCGCGTGCACGGACATCTGCACCGAGTCGTTCGTGCTGGCCTGCGGGGCGACGCACTTCTACGGCACGGACGGCGGCGCGGCCACGGACGACGTCGACAGCTACAGCTGCTCCACGTGGCAGGAGACGGGCCCGGAGGTCGGCTACTACTTCCAGGCGCCGACGGACCAGGCCAACGAGGTCACCATCAGCCTCTCCTACGACTGGCAGTACGACTTCGACGTGTTCGTGATGGAGGACAACGGGATCCCGTGCGACAGCAGCAGCTGCATCGAGTTCGGGCTCCTGTCGGCGAACTTCAACACGATCGCGGGCGCGGACTACTGGGTGTCGGTGGACACGTACTCCACGAGCCAGCCGGGCCCGTACGCCATCACGGTCTCCTGCAACCCGGTGGGCGGTGAGAACTGCACCAACGGCATCGACGACGACGGCGACGGCGACGTGGACTGCGACGACAGCGAGTGCGCGAACAGCCCGTCCTGCGGCAGCGAGTGCGTGTCCGTCGGGTCGATCAGCTGCGGCGACGTGGTCTTCGGCGACACCGCCACGGACGCGGGGGCCACCAACCAGATCGGCGGCTACCCCTGCAACGTCGGCAACTACAGCGGGCCCGAGATGGCCTACGAGTGGGTGTCGTCCGTCACGGGCACGGTCGAGTTCGGGTTGATCAACCCGGACCCGACCACGGTGAACCACGACCTCTTCGCCCTCGACGGCGACAACGGGACGTGCATCAACAACCAGTGCCTCGAGGCCGGGTTCAACTCGATGCAGTTCGAGGCCGTCGCGGGGCACACGTACTACCTCGTCGTCGACGGCTTCGACGGAGATGCGGGCGAGTTCACCGCCCAGCTCGACTGCAACCCCTAGCAGGGCGCTGAAGAGGTCGGCTCGCTTCGCATCCGCCGATTCCTCGCCGGGGGCCCCGCACTACCTCCCGAACTCCGGTCGGCCTCGTTCCGAGACCTCCCTGCGCGCGGTCGAATCTCGGCGACATGCCGGATGTCCCCGCGATCTGCCTCTCCGCACGGCCGAACCTCGCCGAGACGCAGAGCGAGGGCGCCCGCAGGGCGGCGCGCTCGATGTCTCGAATTCCCGGCGACGGTCCGTCGGACCGCTGCTCAGTGCGAGTCGGCTTCCTCGTCGTCCGGCAGCCCGGACTCGCGGCGCGCCGCGCTGTTGTGGCTCTGGACGTGGGGCCAGGCGTCGCGACGGTCGACGAACTCTTCGAACTGGGTCCCCCGCAGCTCGCGTAGGCGTCCGTACCCGCTCTTGTGCAGGAACCCTGCGATCACCAACGTCGCCACCGACCAGCCGATGAGGCCGGGGCCGACGTACGAGGCCTCGAGCGTTCCCGTCGAGATGCCCCCGATCGCGAGCGGCCACCCGAACACGCCGAGCGAACCCGACAGCGCCACGAACCCCCACCCGAAGTCCGCCTTCACCCGCGCCTTCTCGAGCTGCCGGTCGTAGCGGTCCATCAGCTTCTCGTCGCCCGCCAGCTCGACGAACTCCGGGATCGTGAGGTGCCGCCCCGCCTTCAGGGCGTAGTAGTCCTCGTCGTCGTCGCGCCCGAAGTCGCGGGACGAGAAGCCCAGGTACGCCGGGCCCACCGCCCGCCCACGCTTGTCGACGAGCACGATGCGGGTCTTCGCGTACGCGTTCCAGCCGGGGTGCGAGAGGAACACCTCCCCCGGCTCCACCAGCTGGACCCGCGACGTCGTTCGGGGAGGCGGCGCGGGTGCGGGTGCCGGCTCGGGAGGCGCGGCCTCGATCGGCGAGTCGACCCGCTCGATCTCCTGAATCTCGGAGAACGGGATGAACACGTCGCCGTCGGCGCCGCGGAGGAGCACGCCGTCGTCCCGCTTCTCGAGGATGAAGCCGGGCACGACGCTGCCGTCGGCCTTGCGCACCCGAACGACCTCGAGGTCGCCCGCGGACGCGGCCGGTGGCGTAGTGAACGAGAGAGCGAGGGTGGCCAGGAGCAGCGGAAGAGGTCGCATGGTCCCGGTTCGCCTCATGCCGCGGGCTCGTCCTCTTCTTCCCACGCGAAGTGGATGTGCGGATTGCCCAGGGACCGGTGGACGGCTTCGCGGAGGGTCTCGCGGAGCTCGTTCGCGGGGAACCGCGGCGGCTGGACGAAGAGGCGCTTGCAGGTGGGACAGACGGCCACGCCCCAGACGTACGGGGCGCCGATGCCGGGATCGAGCGTGTAGTGCTTCCAGACGAAGGTCGAGCCGCGGCGGAAGACGCGATCACAGGTGTGGGTCACACCCGAGATGCTTCCCTTGACGACCTCGTACTGCGAGGAGATGTTCATTTCGGCTCCGATAATCGAGGAACGGCGCATCTTAAACAGATTCCCCGCCGGGGCAACGGGCCCCGGCTTCGCTACCATCCGACGATGGTGAAGGCCCTCCCGTCTCAAGCCCTCGCGACCGTGGTCGCGGTCGCGATCGCGCTCCTCTCCTTCGCACCCCCGGCGGCCGCCGAGGAGGCCCGCCAAGAGGGGGCCGCAGCGTCCGAAACCGAGAAGATCCGCGACCCCTCGAAGCTCCTCCCCAAGGAGCTGGCGGCCGCGATCCGCAGCCTCGACAAGGACGACGGGGCCGTGCGGTACGCCCGCGCGATGCAGCGGGACGGGGCCATCTTCCTCGCCGCGGGGGGCGCCGTCGCGGGCGTCTCCTTGGGCATCGCCGCGATCGAAGGCCTGAGCGGTCGCGCGGACGTGGGGCCCTACCTCGCCTCCGTCGGCGTGCCCGTGGGCATGGGCTTGATCATCGCGGGCGTCCCCAACGCCGTCCTGTCGCATCGACTCCTCGGCGAGTACGCCCTCAACGGGCCCGCCCCCACCCCCATGGCCCGCCTCAAGCTGCTCCGGCGCTGGCGCATCAAGTCGCTCCGCTGGATGCGCGACGGCGCGCTGCTGGGCGCGGGCCTCACGGGCTTCGCGGGCCTCTTCTCCGCCGTGACCTGGGCCGTGCGCGACGCCCAGGGCCTCAACGGCACCGTCGGCGACGCCGCCACCTACCGCCCCCTGGACGCGACCACCTCCATCTCGTTCCTCGCCACCGCCGGGGGCCTCGCGGTGTCCGCGCTGCTGTGGAGCCTCGAGCTGCGCGAAGAGGTCGAGGCGCCGCACCGGCTGTTCGCCATGCCCACGCTGTCGGTCGGACCCGCCGTCGCCGGGACCGAGGGGGGCATGCGCTTCTCCGCGGGCCTGATGCTGGCCTTCTAGGCACTCGGTCGTGGAACCCCTCGTCTATCAGTACGCCGTCGGCGGCCTCGTCTTCGGGGTCGGGGTGGTCTACGCGTGGCGCCAGGGCTACATCGGCGCCTCGGGCCAGGGGCTCCGCAACGCGCTCGTCTGCTTCGGTGGCTTCGCCTTCTTCCTGGGCCTGCAGGGGTGGCTCGAGTACGCGCCCATGGCCGAGGCGATCCCCAAGCCCTACGACGGGGCCTGGAAGCGCGAGGCCACGATCGGGACGAACCTCGACTACGCGATCATGATCGGGTACTTCGTCGCGATGCTGGGGATCGGCACGTGGTTCGGCCGCAACCAGAAGTCGACGAAGGACTTCTTCTTCGGCGGGCAGCGCTTCGCGTGGTGGCTGATCGCGTTCAGCCTCGTGGCCACGACCATCGGATCCGCGAGCTTCGTCAAGTACAGCAAGATCGCCTTCTCGTACGGCATCGCGTCCTCGCAGACGTACCTCAACGACTGGTTCTGGATCCCGCTGCTGCTCTTCGGGTGGCTGCCGATCCTCTACTTCTCGCGCGTCGTCTCGATCCCCGAGTACTTCGAGCGTCGCTTCGGCCGCCCGGCGCGCATCGTCGCCACCTGGCTGTTGCTCGCTTACCTCGTGGGCTACGTCGGCATCAACCTGCTCACGATGGGGCAGGCGCTGAGCATCCTGCTCGGCTGGAACACCTTCCTCGCGGCCGTGCTCGTAGCCTCCGTGTCCGCCGTCTACGTCACCTTCGGCGGCCAGACGTCGGTCATCATGACCGACCTGTTCCAGGGCGTGATGCTCCTGGCGACGGGGCTGCTGCTGCTGATCCTCGGCATCAAGTTCCTGGGCGGCCCGACCGAGTTCTGGGAGCTCCTCCCGCGGGGCCATCGGCGCGCCTTCGTGAACTTCAACGAGGACCCCGGATACAACTCCGTCGGCGTGTTCTGGCAGGACGGCATGGCCAACTCGGCGATGTTCTACTTCCTGAACCAGGGCATGGTGATGCGCCTCATGTCGGCCCGGTCGGTGAAGGACAGCCGCAAGGCGACCATCACCATGCTCGTGGTCTTGATGCCCATCGCCGCGGTCGTCGTTGCGTCCGGTGGCTGGGTGGCGAGGGCCCTGGTCGGCGCGGGCGTGCTCCCGGCGGACATCCCGCCCAAGGAGGCCTTCTTCATCGCCGCCGAGTTCCTCACCATGCCGGGGGTCTTCGGGCTGATCATGGCCGCCCTCACCGCGGCCCTGATGTCCACGGTGGACACGCTCATCACCGCCATCGCGGCCATCGTCGTCAACGACATCTACAAGCCCTCGCGGCCCGAGGCCACCGAGACGGATCTGCTCCGCGTGGCCCGGTTCTCGTCGGTGGGCATCACGCTGTTCGGCGTCCTCCTCGTCCCCGTGTTCCTGACCTTCGGGTCCATCTATTCGGCCCACGGCGCCTTCACCGCCGCGATCACCCCGCCCCTCGTCATCGCCCTGCTGTTCGGCGTCTTCTGGCGTCGCTACACGCCGACGGCCGCGATGGTGACCATGGTCGGCGGCTCGGCGGTCATCTTCGCGTCGATGCTCTGGCCCGAGATGATTACGCCCTTCGCGCACGGCGTGCCCATGAAGGAGGTCGACCCCGACGCCTTCCTCGCGGGCAAGGACCAGTACAAGTTCATGCGCGGCTTCTTCGGACTCGGCGTGTGCGCGGTCCTCGGCGTCGCGGCCACGTTCTTCACGACGCCCCGCAAGCTCGACGACCTTCGCGGCCTGGTCTGGGGGACCGTGAAGGACGCCATCGCGAGCTACAAGGGAGCGCCCGGCGAGGAGCGCGAGAGCGCGTGGGCCGCGGCCTCGCCCGTGCCCGGAGGGAGCGACGAGCTCAAGGGCGTCGGCAAGGTGCCGGCCGTGACGATCACCGCCGCGCTGGCGGCCGCCCTGGACGGCGCCGTGGAGGGGGATCTCCTCTACGTCTCGGACGGCCGCGCCTGGCTCGGCGGCCTCAAGGCGAGCCACGCGATCGTCGGCGCCGTGGAGCCCGGAGACGAGGCCCGCGTGACCCTCGGACCAGAGCTGTACTCCCTGGTAGCGTCTCGGGCGGACGCGCCGCTGCGGATCAAGAAGCTGTACTGATTTCTGGAGATGTGAGATGTACCGACGACTCGGATTCCTGTGCGCCGGCCTGCTCCTGACCACCCCCGCGTTCGCCGAAGAGGAGGGCGCCGAAGAGGAGGGCGCCGACGAGGGCGGTGAGAGCACCGAAGAAGAGTCGGGAGACGAGGCCGCCGACGAGGAGCCGGAGCCGGAGCCGGAGCCGGAGCCCGAGGCTGCCGCCGAGCCTGCCGCCCCCGCGACGCCCGCCACGCCTCCGACCCCCCCGACCCCCGCCGAGGTGAAGGCCGTCCTGGGCTCCGCCCCGCTGACGTTCAGCCCCGTGGACAAGGTCGAGCTGACCATCATCGGGCGCGTCCAGGCGCGCGCCACGCTGTTCGACGGCGACGATCCCACCAACAACGATCCCGTCGTGTACGGCGATCCGGGCCTGCGCGAGGGCGTCTCGATCCGCCGCGCGCGCATCGGCGTCGTGGGCAACGTCATGGACTGCTTCCGCCTCGCCGTCGAGGGCGGCTGGGACAACCGGTACGACGCCATCCACTCGGTCCAGGCCGGGTTCCGTCTCACCGAGGCGTCGGTCGGGTTCCAGCCGAAGCAGGCCGTCGGCGTGAGCGTCGGCTTCCGGAAGGTCGCGTTCGGTCGCGAGGCCACCGCGTCGTCCGCCACCCTGCTGATGCACGAGCGCTCCATGGCGAGCGAGCACATGGGCAAGGGCCGCGAGGCGGGCGTCTTCTTCGGCGGCTCCCTCGGTCCCGACGGTCACGCCGTCCTCCCGGCAACGGCCTTCCACTGGGACTTCGGCGTGTCGAACGGCTCGGCGAACTGGTTCGGCGACGTGGACCCGCAGCCGCGCTTCGCCGGGCGAGTCCGCTTGGACCTCGGGAGCGACTGGGACGAGAACGAGTCGGCGTGGACGCTGCCCGAGAAGGCCGCCCTGTCCGTCGGCGGCAGCGCGTCCTACAACCGCGGTCTGGACGCGAACACCCTGTCCCTCGGGGCCGACGTGGGCGTCCGAGTGTGGCGGGTGTCGCTGCAGGGCGAGATCCTCTGGGCGTCGGCCCAGCCCGCGTTCGACACGGAGGGCATCCCCACGCTGCAGGAGGCGCGCGAGTCGCTGGGCTGGTACGGCCGCGTGGGCGTCGGGATCCTCCCCGAGAAGCTCGAGGTGGCGTTCCGCGTGGACGGGTACAACGACAACCGCACCGTCGAGGACGCGGGCGACCGCATGGATCTCGCGGTGGGGCTCAACAGCAACCTGTGGAGCGGCCGGCTGCGCATGCAGCTCTTCTACGTGCACCGCCTCGAGCTGAGCGACGGGCACAACACGCCCAACAGCTCGCTCGTCTTCCAGGTCCAGGGCCGGATCTAGGAGCATCGTGGGCGCGTGATGATCCGCGGATCCTGCTCGAGCTCGACCAGCCGGACTCCAACCACGACGGCGGCGCCATCGCGTTCGGGCCGGACGGCCATCTGTACGTCGCGTCCGGCGACGGCGGCGAGCCCTACGGGATCCCGCCCGACACCGGTTCGTGGGGGACGGCGACCACCGCGGGGAGACCTGGGCGTGGGGGCTGCGGAACCCGTGGCGCTTCAGCTTCGACCGGGAGACCGGCGACATGTACATCTCGCCGAGCACAACCCCGGTCGGATCCTCAAGATCGTCCCGCGATAGGGGGCCGCCCTACTCGCCCACGTGGGGGCGGAACCACTCCGGGACGTGCCCGAGGGCGTCGAAGGGCGACCCGTCGAGGTCCTGGTCGATCCCGTCGACGTCGACCCAGATCGGGTTTGTCAGCGCGTACGGGTGGACCGGGTGCCGGCGCGGCAGGGGCGGGGACTCCGTGGCGAGCGAGTCGGCGATGCTGCCCAGCTCGAGCTCGCCGAGGGCGCCGACGACGATCTCGTTCAGCTCGAGGGCGGGCAGATCGACGGACGTGAAGACGGGGCCGAGGTCGTCGTCGCCCAGCGCCACCACGACGTACCAGGCGTCCACCTCGGGCGTGATCGTCATCTCCGTGTCGAGCTTCACCACCGCGTCGGGCGACATCTCGTCCACGCCGAACTCGCGGATCATGCGGCCGTTCTCGTAGACCTCGACGCGGTCGACCCGCATCCAGCGCGGCGCCTGCACCTCGAAGGCGAGGGTCCCGGACCCGGTGATCGAGACGTCGTCCCCGATGCCCGCGTCCGCGATGTTCATCCGAATCAGCGGCCCGTACGAGGCCACCACGCGGTGCTCGCGGACCGCCAGCGTGACGTCCCGCTCGTCGATCAGCTCGGGGTCGTCCACGTCGCTCACGATGTAGTTGCGCGGGCAGCCGGACTCGATCTTGGTCGTCCCGTGGGTGTCGGAGTTGCCGAGCGCGGTGTGGCGGTAGCCCAGGTTCAGGAGCGTGAACCAGTCGTCGACCTGGCCCTCCAGCTCCGTCGTGAACGTGAACGTCTCGTCCGTCTCGGCGGCCTCCTGCTCCGCCGCCGTGCGCGTCACCAGGTCGAGGGCCGTGGGCGCTGCGTCGCATCCCTCCAACGGGACGCCGTCGCGCTGGGCCACGAGGCAGTCGATCTCGAACTGGGTGGGCGTGCGCAGGAAATCGAAGCGCTTGCCGTTGAACAGCTCCAGGCCGTCGAAGTCGAGGCTGAAGGTGAACGGATCGGCGAGCAGCTCCGACGTGGGCGACGGGTTCGCGTTGTTGGCGAACGTGCTCAGCAGCGACGGCTCCACCAGGGGCGCCAGGTACTCGCCCTCGAACGGGTCGAAGCCGTACTGGTCGAAGTAGCCGAGGATGCCGTCGCGGGGGTGGCCCACGAAGACGACGGGGTCGAGATCGTCGTACGCCCGCGCCGCGCGGAGGTCCTGGACCATCAGGGCGGGGCTCCGCCCGGTCCAGTCCGGCGCGCCGTTGCGCTCGAGGTCGTAGTCCACCGCCAGCGGGAAGCCGAGGTAGTGGCCGACCTCGATCGTCGTGGTCTCGAGGCCCGGCGTGGACTGCAGCCAGTAGTCGAGGCCGAGTTCTTCGATCGTCGGGCGGTAGTCGGTGATCGCGTCGTGGTCGGTGGCCGCGAAGAACTCCACGCCCTCGGCCGCCATCGTCAGCGCTCGCACCGTGAGAGGCACGCCCGAGTCGTGCGAGGGGACGCCGTGCACATGCAGATCCGCGGCGATGAAGCCCGTGGAGTCGACCTCGCGCACCAGGACGGCCTCGATGGGCGTGGTCGCTCCGGCTGCCACCGCCACGCCGCCGACCCAGCCCTCGGCGTCGCTGTCCCACAGCGAGTACTCGACGCCGCGGCTCACGAAGACCTGGTACCGGCCCGGCGGGACGTCGATGCGCGTGGTGCCGTCCGCCGTCCACACGACCTTGCTGATGTCGCTGCCGATGAAGGGGTCGCCGATGTCGGGGTTGGGCGCGTAGGTGTCGCCCACGGGGCGCAGGGAGATCTTCGAGGGGAGGGCCCGACCCCGGTCGTCGAGGACCGTGAGTTCGAGCGAACCCGGCCGGGGAATGACCAGTCCGGCCTCGACGGCCTCCTGGGCGGAGACCTGGATCGTCGCGATCTCCGAGGGCGCCGCGTCGCTCGACTTCGCCACAAGGTGGTAGGTGCCGACGGGCAGGCGTCCGCCGAAGGAGCCGTCCGGCGTGGTGTCGCCGAGGGCCGCGTCCGTGCGCCACGACGTGTAGAGGTTCGTGATCGGGGGGAGACCGTCGCGCCCGAGCTCGGCGCCCGTGTCCTGGTAGACGAGGACCTCGACGCCCGACCGCCCCGAGAGGGTGCTCTCCTCGAGGACCCGGCCCGACACCTCGCCGAGCTGGAGGTCGCCGCGATCCTCGGAGGCCTGGAGCAGCCCGTCGACGGCGGACCCCACGTCGCCGTACCCCACGCCCACGAACCGCTCGTAGGTGAAGACGTCGCCGACGGTGAAGGGGATGGGCTCGTCGTCGTCGTCCCGGTCGGGCAGGACGCGCGCGCCGAACACGGCGGTGAGCGAGGAGCTGAAGATCGGCGCCCCGAGGGCCCCGTCGTGGTTGCCGATGGCGTACGACAGGCCGTCGCCCGACGCGCCCAGGTAAGGCATGTCGAACGGGGTGACGAAGGGGTTGGCGCCGGACTCGAAGGCCTCGACCACCGCGGCGGCCTCGTGTCGGCCGATGCCCGGGAGGAACAGGTCGACGTCGCCGCCCGCAAAGAAGAAGTCGCCGAACAGCAGGCCCGCGGCGTTGGCCGTCTCGGTCACCGACGGAGCGGCCGCGGAGTTCGCGATGACGAAGGCGTCGCACGGGAGGCCGTCGTCGCCCTGGGTCCAGCCGCAGGGGTCCTGGGTGGGGGGCGTGTCTCGGTTCGGGACGATGACGGCGTGGGTGCGGACGGTGATGTAGGGGTCGCCGGGGCGGAGGATGTAGTCGGTGACGTGGTACGTCGCGGGGAGGGAGAGCAGCCCTCCGAGCAGGCCCATGAAGCTGATGTAGTCGCCGGACGGGCCCTCGGCGCGAACGATGGCCGGGCCGCCGTCGCTGCCGTCGGCCAGGATCGACACGGTCTGGGTGGACATCACGTCCAGGTTCAGCGCGTCGAACATCTCCATGAACTGGTCGAGGCCGCGCCCGCTGCCGAAGCGGGAGTCCTTGCGGTTGAGGTCGATGTCCGCGAGGGAGCCGCCGAAGAGGCCGGGGCCGGGGGACGAGCACACGGTCGTCGCGCCCTCGGTCCGGCAGCGCTCGGACAGGATGCCGATCTTGATGTGGTCGTTCTGGACCACGAAGTCGCCCTCGCGCGCGTCCGCCGCGGGCCCGCCGACCCACTGGTCGCGCGTCTCGATGACGTACGCGGACGCCGTGGCGGGGTCCTCGGGGCAGCCCGTCAGGGCGAGGCTCAGGGCGAGCAGAATCGATGCATGCAGCCGCATTTCGGAGTCTCCGGTGCCGAGTATGTCACGCGCGTGCGAGGATGCGGCCCCCCCGCGCGACGGCCGCGCGAAGAGGTCGGGAGGAGCCCCCGTGGAAGCACGTCAGGTCCGCACCAAGGAAGACGCCCGCGCGCTGATCGAAGAGCGCGGACTCGAGTACATCAAGGTCGGTCTGTTCGACATGGACGGCATCTGTCGCGGCAAGTACATGTCGAAGAAGAAGTTCCTGTCCGCCCTCGACGGCGGGTTCGGCTTCTGCGATGTGGTCCTGGGGTGGGACGCCAACGACGAGCTGTACGACAACGTGAAGTACACCGGGTGGCACACCGGCTACCCCGACGCCCCGGTCCGGATCCTCCCCGAGACCTGCCGCGACCTGCCCTTCGAGGACACGGTCTTCTTCATCGCCGAGTTCGTGGGAGAGGCCGAGAAGATCTGCCCCCGCGGGCTCCTGCGGAAGCAGCTGAAGAAGGCCGAGGACATGGGCTTCTCGGCCGCCGCCGCCCTCGAGTTCGAGTTCTTCGTCTTCGAGGAGACGCCCCACTCCGTGCGCGAGAAGGGCTACCGCGACCTCAAGCCCATCGCCCCGGGCACCTTCGGCTACTCGGTCATCCGCAACTCGGTGTGGTCGGAGTTCTACGACCTGCTGCTCGAGACCTCCCTGCGCATGGACTTCCCCATCGAGGGACTGCACGAGGAGACGGGCCCCGGCGTGGTGGAGGCCGCGATCGGAGTCGACGAGGCGCTGTCGGCGGCCGACAAGGCGGCCCTCTTCAAGACGTTCACCAAGGTGGTGGCGCAGAAGAACGAGCTCATGGCGACGTTCATGGCGAAGTGGTCTCCCGACTGGCCCGGTCAGTCCGGCCACCTGCACGTGTCCGTGAACAAGCTCACGGGCGGCTCGGCGTTCCACGACCCGAACGACGAACACGGCATGTCGAAGACGATGAAGCACTTCGTCGCCGGCTGCGCCCGGCTCATGCCCGAGGTGCTCTGCATGGTCTCGCCGACCATCAACTCCTTCAGCCGCATGGTGCCGGGGGCCTGGGCGCCCACGCACGCGACCTGGGGCGTCGAGAACCGCACGTGCGCCCTGCGCGTGATCCCCGGCTCGCCGAAGAGCCAGCGCCTCGAGTACCGGCTCGGGGCCGCCGACATCAACCCCTACCTGGGGCTCGCGGCCGTGATCGGGTCCGGCCTCTACGGGATCGAGAATGAGCTCGAGCTGCCGCCCATGATCGTGGGCAACGCCTACACCCAGGACTTGCCCGACGAGTCCGCCCTGCCCCAGACGCTCTGGGACGCCGCGGGCGCGTTGAAGGGCTCGGAGGCCGCGCGTTCCGTGTTCGGGGACGAGTTCGTGGAGCACTACGCGGCCACCCGCGAGTGGGAAGAGCGCGAGTTCCGCAAGGCGATCACGGACTGGGAACTCAAGCGGTACTTCGAGATCATCTAGCTCGGGGGACGGCCCTTGCGGTCCGGGCGGCTCCTGCGGTGGCCGGCATTTCCCACGGCAGGGGTGCCGGGGGGGCCGGCGAGGCCGTAGTGGGAAATCTTGCCCACTGCCCCTCCCCCCGGCTCACATGGTCCCGTGGACCAGGTCCTTCGCGATGGACGCGTGATGCTTCAGTACCCGGCGAATGAGTGCCTCCACGGGCGTCGAGCCCACCGAGGCGAGGTGCGGCCGAGCTCCCGGGAGGGGCATCTCGGCCACCATCACGCCGTCGCCGTCGTCGCGAAAGATCGTGTCCGGCGCGACGTCTCGGAGCATCGCCCGCACGGGTTCATTCTCGCCGAGAAACTCCGCGTGGAACTCCTGCACGCCGTGCTCGACGGCTGCCTCCACCAGGCGACGCATCAGCAAGGTCCCGAGCCCAAGGCCCTGCGCCTCGTCGACGACCGTCACGGCGGGTTCGGCTGCCTCCGGACGGTCTGGAAGACGGAGCCACCGCGCGACCCCGACGCCCTTCACCGGTTCCGACGTCTCGTCGAGCGCTCCGATGGCGAGGTGGTTCGGGCCGTCGGTGTCCGTGAGGTAAGCGACCTCCGCGTCCGTGAGTCGCGGCTTCCCGGAGAAGAAGCGGAGGTATCGAGAGCGATCCGAGAGCCGTGAGAAGCCCTCGCGGAGGAGCGCGCGGTGCTCGTCGGTCGGTCGGAGCAGCCGCAGCACCACCGCGCGGCCGTCGGCCAGTAGGACCGCCTCTTCGTAGGTCTCGTCGAACCGCACGATCGGAGCGTACCTGCCAGTGGCGATTGAGCCCGCCGCCTTCCGGGGGCATGGTGCGCGCGGAGATCGAGCCATGCAGTTTTCGACCGCCTCGCCCGCCTCGGGCGACGTCCTCTTCTCCCGGGACTACGCCGACGCCCACGCCGTCGACGCGACCCTGACCGCCGCCCGCGCCGCCCTCTCCGGGTGGCGCGCGACCCCTCGCTCCACCCGCATCGCCGCCGTCGCCGCCATGGTCGACGCGGTCGTCGCGCGCAAGGACGACCTCGCCCGGGAGATCGCGCTGCAGGTCGGCCGCCCGATCCGGTACTGCGGGGGCGAGATCGCGGGCTTCGAGCAGCGGGCGCGGGCGATGCTGGCGATGGCCGACGACGCGCTCGCGGACGTGCAGGCCCCGGCCCGGGAGGGCTTCACCCGCTTCGTGCGGCGGGAGCCCCTGGGCGTGGTGCTCGTGCTGTCCCCCTGGAACTACCCGTGGCTGACGGCGGTGAACGCGGTCGTGCCGGCGCTGGTGGCGGGGAACGTCGTGGTGCTGAAGCACAGCGAGCAGACCGCGCTGGTGGCGGAGCGCTGGGCCGAGGCCGCCGGCGAGGCCGGGCTCCCCGTGGGCGTCTTCCAGTACGTGCACGCCACCCACGCCACCGTCGCCGACATGGTGGGCGACGACCGGGTCGACCACGTGTGCTTCACCGGCTCCGTCGAGGGCGGGCACGCGGTGTTGGAGGCCGCGGCGAAGCGATTCGTCGGCGTGGGTCTCGAGCTCGGGGGCAAGGATCCGGCCTACGTGAGGGCGGACGCGGACGTCGCGAACGCGGCCGAGAACCTCGTGGACGGCGCGTGCTTCAACAGCGGCCAGTCCTGCTGCGGCATCGAGCGCATCTACGTCCATCGCGACTCCTTCGACGCCTTCGTGGCGGCGGCCGCGGAGGTGATGGCGGGGTACGTGGTCGGCGACCCGATGGACCCGGAGACCACGCTCGGCCCGCTCGTCCGCGAGCGCAACGCCGACGCCGTGCGCGCCCAGATCGCCGCCGCCGAGGCCGCGGGCGCCCGGGGCGTGGTCGCCGACCGATGGGACACCTCCGGCGCGTTCGTGGCGCCGAACCTCTACGTCGACGTGAACCACGACATGGCCCTCATGTCCGAGGAGACCTTCGGCCCCGTCGTGGGGGTGATGCCCGTGGACGACGACGACCACGCCGTCCGCCTCATGAACGACAGCCGCTACGGCCTCACCGCGTCGATCTGGACGAAGGACGAGGCCGCCGCCCTGGCCCTCGGGGAGCGCCTCGAGACAGGCACCGTGTTCATGAACCGGTGCGACTACCTCGATCCCGATCTCGCCTGGACCGGGGTGAAGGACAGCGGCCGCGGCGCCACCCTCTCCCGCGTCGGCTACGAGCAGCTCACGCGGCCCAAGAGCTTCCACCTGCGAAAGGCCTGAACATGATCACGGGCTCTTGGAACTACCCCACCCCCATCCGCTTCGGCCCCGGTCGCATCGCCGAGCTGGGCGACGCGTGCAAGGAGCTGGGCATGTCCGCTCCGCTGCTGCTCACCGATCGGGGGCTGCTGCCGCTCCCGATCACGCAGCGCGCGCTGGACGTGCTCGAGGGCTCGGGGCTGCGCCCCATCCTGTTCGGCGACGTGGGCGGCAACCCGGCGGGGGCGGACGTCGAGCGCGGCTTGGCGGCGCTGCGGGGCGGGGGCTGCGACGGCGTCGTGGCGTTCGGGGGCGGGTCGGCCCTGGACGTGGGCAAGGCCGTGGCCTTGATGGCCGGGCAGACCCGCCCGCTGTGGGACTTCGAGGACGTCGGCGACAACCATCTGCGGGTGGACGAAGAGGGGATGCTGCCCGTCGTCGCCGTGCCCACCACGTCGGGGACGGGGTCCGAGGTGGGCCGCTGCTCGGTGATCGTGAACCCCGACGATCGGTCCGCGCCGGGCGGTCGGAAGATCATCGTCTTCCACGCCAAGATGCTCCCCGGGCGGGTGATCGCGGACCCGGAGCTGACCGTCGGGCTGCCGCCGAAGATCACCGCCGCCGTGGGCATGGACGCCCTCGCCCACAACCTCGAGGCCTACTGCGCCCCGGGCCATCACCCCATGGCCGACGGGATCGCCGTGGAGGGCATCCGGCTCGTGGCCAAGTCGCTGCACCCGGCGGTCTACGACGGGGCGGACGTCGAAGCGCGCGCCGACATGCTGGTCGCCTCCACCATGGGCGCGACCGCGTTCCAGAAGGGGCTCGGCGCCATCCACAGCCTCTCCCACCCGGTGGGCGTCGCCCTGCACGCGCACCACGGCCTCACCAACGCCGTCTTCATGCCGTACGTGCTCGTGCACAACCGGTCCGCGATCGAGGATCGGATCACCCGGCTGGCCGCGTACCTGCGCCTCGCCGACACGTCGTTCGACGGGTTCCTGAAGTGGGTGCTCGACCTGCGCGAGGGCATCGGCATCCCCCACACGTCGGCCGCGTTGGGCTTCGAGGAGCACCACGCCGCCGAGCTCGCGCCCGCCGCCGCCGCCGATCCCACCGCGCCCACGAACCCGATCCCGGTGACCGCCGCGGACCTCGAGGAGCTGTACCGCAAGGCCCTCGCCGGTGAGCTCTGATCCCAACGACTTCGGCGACGTCACCGCGGCCGCTACCCTCCTCCCGTTCGTCGAGGAGTAGTCATGAGCCCGAAGAAGCCGTTCTCCCCCACCCGCAGGCGCGCCCTCCAAGGCCTCGGCGCCGCTGCGCTCGCGGGCGGGGCGGCCTGCGAGCCGACCGACGAGGCCCCGCGCACCGACGGCACCCTCGAGGAGGCCATCGACACCGTGGTCTTCCTGATGATGGAGAACCGCACGTTCGACCACTACTTCGGGGCGTACTCGCTGGTGGAGGGCCGCGCGGACGTCGACGGCCTCACCGAGGACATGTCGAACCCGACGCGCGACGGCACCCCGGTGTTCGTGCACCCGGCGGACCGCGACTGCATCCCGGATCCGCCTCACGGCTGGGCCGACACCCACACGCAGTGGGGCGACGGCGCCAACGACGGGTTCGTCCGCGAGCACGAAGACCGCCACGGACCCGACGAAGCGCACCGCGTGATGGGCTTCTGGGATCGCGAGATGCTGCCCGCGTCCTACGCGCTCGCGGACGAGTACGCGCTCTGCCAGAGGTGGTTCTGCTCGGTCCTCTCCTCCACCTGGCCCAACCGCTTCTACTCGCTCATGGCGAGCAGCTTCGGGGAGCACGGCAACGATCCGCCGGACTTCGGGGGCGCGCCGTCGATCTTCGACCGGCTGCACGACGCGGGCATCCCCTACGGCGGCTACTTCGGCAACGTCGGGTTCGCAGGCCTGGTGCCCGACGCCCGGGCCAACGGGACCTTCGAGGAGATGGACTTCTTCTGGGGCCACGCCGAGCGCGGGATCCTGCCCCCCGCCACCGTGATCGACCCGATCTTCGGGCGCAACGACGACCACCCGCCGGCGCACCCCCTGGCGGGGCAGGTCTTGATCAACTCGGTGTACCGCGCCCTCGCCGCGAGCCCCCAGTGGGAGCGGATGCTGCTGGTCATCACCTACGACGAGCACGGCGGCTTCTTCGATCACGTCCCACCCCCGGAGACGGCCGATCCGTACGCCGAATTCACCCGGATGGGCTTCCGCGTGCCGACCGTGGTCGCGGGCCCCTACGTGAAGCAGATGGTCAGCGACACCGTCTACGACCACACGTCCTGGCTGGCGTTCCTGGAGCGTCGGTTCGGGCTCGAGCCGCTCAACGAGCGCGACGCCGCCGCGAACGACCTCACCGACCTGCTCGACTGGGACCGCATCGCCGCGCTCGACCCGCGTCCGCCGCTCGACCTGCCGGTGATCGAGGCCGACGACGACGTCCTGTATCGCCCCGAGTGCAGCTCCATCGGCGGCGGCGGACGGGACCTCGCCCCGGTGACCGGCCAGCCCGAGCTGGAGGCCTACCTCGACGCGCTGCCCGAGCGGCCGGACTGGGATCAGCGGCACCGCACCGACGCGATCTACGAGCAGTTCCTGCGGCGCGCCGAGGCGCTGGGCGCCCTCAAGCGCCGCTGAGGTCCCTCACCGGGTGCGATCCCAGAGGAACTCGGGCTCGTTCATCGCCTTCGCGACCCAGCGGCCCGCGACGAACAGCCAGTCCGACAGCCGATTGAGGTAGACGACCGCCTGGGGGTTGATCTCCTGCTCCCGCTGCAGCGTCACCACGAGCCGCTCGGCGCGACGACAGACGGTGCGCCCCTGGTGCAGGAACGCCGACACGGGACCGCCGCCCGGGAGGATGAACTCCTCGAGCGGCGGGAGGATCTCGTTCATCGCGTCGATCTCGTCCTCGAGCCGCTTCACGTCGGCCTCGTTCACGAGGCGAATCCCCTCCCAGCGGTCCTCCACGAGGGTCGCGAGGTCGCTTCCTAGGTTGAACAGGTCGTTCTGGACGGCCTCGAGCCACGAATCGAGCTGGGTACGCGCATCCGATGGGGCCTGCGAACGCGCCAACTCCGCCCGGACGATGCCCAGGATCGAGTTCAGCTCGTCGGACGTGCCGTAGGTCTCGATGCGGATGTCGTCCTTGGAGACTTTGCGCCCGCCCACGAGGCGAGTGCCGCCCTTGTCGCCGGTTCGCGTGTAGACCTTGGTGATTCTCACGTGGCACATCCTCGGATGGAGGCGAAGAGCGGCTTCCCGGTGGCGGGAGGCACGTCGCCCAGCGCGCGGCCCGCTTCGAGCCCGCGAATGATCGCTTCTCGGTGCAGCTCCGGCAGGACCGCCGGGAGCGCGTCGATGGTGGAGGGCGCGTCGCCCCGGGCGCGACCCCAGCCGAACCCGTAGCCCTCCCAGAAGTCGGCCCACGGCAGGACCTCGGGCCAGTCGGGGTCGGCCGAAGCGTCGGCCGCGATCCGGGCGACCGCGGCGGCGTCCCAAGCGGTGAGGATCCCGGACCCCCAGCCGATGTTGTTCGCGACCTTCGCGGGGTTCTCCCACTCCTCCACCGGCTTCCACTGCTGGCGCTCGTGCCACTCGGAGATGCCTCCGCGCATCGCGTCCCAGACGTACTCCGGGGGGTCCCAGTTGCCGAGGCCGAGGCCCAGCCGTTGGCCGCCGCTGCCCCACAACGCGGCCTGCAGGCCGAAGAACCTCTCCGGGTCTCCCTGGGCGGTGCGGACGTCGAGCAGGTCGTTCACCTCGGGCGCCTGTTGGGGCCACACGTTGCCCATGCCCAGGTTGTAGTAGGTGACGTAGCGGTGCTCCTGGAGCGCGTCGAGGCGGTCCATGCGCACCGCGGCCTTCGCCTCCTCGAGGCGGGGCCCCGCGACCCACAGCATCGAGCCGACGCACGCCGCCCCCAGGGCCACGGCGCCGACCCGGGAGGCCGCTCCGCCCTTCCAGCGCTCGAGGGCGAGCCCGACGCCGACCGCGGGGGCGCTGAAGCCGAGCAGGGCGAACGGGATGAAGTAGCGGACGGGGATGTGGGGCTTCCAGGGCGACGCGAACGCCAGCCACGTGTAGGTGATCGGCGGGACGATGGCGACCAGCGTCGCCAGCTTGCGGACCAGGGGGCGCTTGTCCGTGATCGCCCAGGGGAGCAGCAGGAGAGGTCCGAACACGAGCAGGCGGTAGGCCCGATCCTCGAAGTTCGGGCCGCCGTGCAGCGGGCCGGCGGTGTTCTGCGCCTTCCAGTAGTCGTTGTGGCCGTAGGGGAGGTTCTGCTTGAACGCCGAGACGAAGGCGTCCATCCCCTGGCCGCGCCCCAGGGCGGTGTTGACCAGCGTCGTGTCCTGCTGCTCCGTGATCGAGACCGTCAGGGCCCGGGGGTCGAGGACGAGGATCAGCCACAGCGGCCACAGCCCCACCGCGAACCCGGCGGCCAGCGCCAGCCAGGCCCGGCGGTCGCCCCTCGGCCGCGGAGGCAGCAGGGAGACGGCCAGGAGCAGCCCGATGATGGGCCACAGCAGGTAGCTGAAGATGGCGCAGTAGCCGCCCGCGACGCCGAAGATCGCCCAGCGTCGCCAGTCCGAGCCGTCGTGCGCGCTCCAGAACATCCACGCCGCGATGAGCGCCGTCAGCGGCAACACCGACTCCGAGTGGCACCCGAGGAACGTGAGCTGGAAGCCGATGAACAGGGTGGGCACGAGGAAGAGGCCCACGCCCGCGAGGGTGGCCGTGGTGGTGCCCAGGAGGCGAACCAGCAGCCCCAACCACAGCACGAGGGCGACGATCCAGAAGAGCAGCGGCACGATCCGGACCGACAGCAGCGTGAAGCCGAGGAACTTGCTGACCGTCCAGTAGACGAACGCCGTCGTGCTGTACGAGGCGTGGTGCACCGAGCCCGAGTTGGCGATGTACGACCGCAGCTCGTAGCCGTGCTCGCCGAAGCGGCCGGTCATGAGGTCCCACGCGATCTGGGTGTTCTTGGCCTCGCTGGGCTCGATCGGGTACACGAGGTCGCCCGCCGTGAGGGCGACGTAGAGGCGATGCACCACGAACACGACGATCACGAGCGCGGGCAGCGCGTAGGGCAGGGCCGCCCGGAGCCGTTCGCGGTTCATCCCCGCTGCTCCTGCAGCCCGCGGAGGCCCGCGTGGTCCGGCCGCGCCTTGAGGCCCTTCCGGATGCAGAGGTCCGCGACCACGGGGTTGTCGTGCTTCAGGGCGGCCCGGGCGGCGGCGAGCTGCCCGTCCGCGATGCGATCGAGCTCGGCCTCGAGGTCCGCGTCCGGCGCGTACGCGTACGCGTGGGGCTCCAGGACGCGGTCGCCTCCCCGCAGGATGAGCATCGCGTGGTGGCGCTTGGCGGCGATGGGGGCCTCGAGGGGGACCGCCGCCCCGGCCGCGACCTGCCCGACCCACCACGTGTGGGCCTTGGGCGTCCCCGCCACCTGCTCGCGGTCGGGCGCGGGGGACAGGAGGTACGAGCGCCGATCCTTGGCCTGAAGCACGCACCGGGCCCTCGCCGGGGTGTGGCCGTCGCCGTACGCGGGGGTGGCGCCGACCACGACGAACTGGTCCCACGGGCCCCGAATGTGAGGCGCGTCGCCTTCGCGTGGGGGCTCCTCTTCGATGCGGTGCGGGGGCAGCCACCCCTCGCGGAAGCCGCGGTCGTACCAGGGGAGGTCCGCGACCTGGCGAGGGACCGGGCGGATGCCCTGGGCGAGGTCTCCGAGGAAGCCGCGGCTGCACTCGGTCTGCATCGCTTCGAGGTCGTCGGGGCTCATCGGGACCAGCTCCGAGAAGCCCTTGTAGTGGTCGCACCACAGGCGGTCGGTCCCCTCGTCGGCGATCACCGGATCGAGGCCCACCCGGCACACCCGGAGGGTCAGCCCGGCGCCCACCTCGAACCCGGGCGCCACGCCCGCGCCGCCCCGCATCGTCATGAACGAGCAGGAGCAGGTCGCGCAAGGACTCCCTTCGCGCGTGTAGAGCTCGGCCGCGGGTTCGTCGACGACGGGGAGGGACATCGCCGCGAGTGTAGACGTCGGGGCGGGCGGCCGCGCCGTGGTGCCGCTGCTGTAGGCTTCGGGCGTGACGGACGACGCGCCTTTCGGCCCCGAAGAGGCCCTCTTCGGCTGGGTCCCGCGCGCGGGAGCGGGGGCCGCGCTCCTGTTGGCCGTCCTCATGCTCGTGTCCGCGTGGCGGCACCACGACGAGTACCGCTTGATGCCCCGCGAGGCGGGGGCCACCCTCGAGCGCGGCGTGTTCGCGCCCTGGGGATGGGACCCCTGGACCCCCGCGGGGGGGGACGAGGCGTGGGCGCCGGTCCCCTGGAGCCTCGGCGACGACGCCCCTCCGCTCGAGGGCGAGATCGGGGACCTCGCGGACGTCTTCGCGGACCTGCTCACCCAACGCGTCGAGGCCTCGCTGGGCGACCCCGCCGCGCTGGAGCCCGCGGCTGCGCAGCTGGAGACGTTCGCGGCGTGGTACTCGGCGGAGTTCGGTCAGGACCCCGAGCCGGCGGCGCGCGCCCGGGCCCTCCTGAAGTCCAGCGACGAGCGCGCCCGCTCGGAGGCCGAGGCCGCGGCCGTCGCCGAGGAGGCCGAGGAGACGGCGCGGCGGCTGGCGATCCTGGCCGAGGAGGCCGCCGCCGACGAACGCGAGCGGGAGGTCGCCGTCCTGAGGGCTCACAACGCGGCCCGTCGATCCCTGCTGCTGCGCGTCGAGGAGTTCCTCGCGGGGCTGCCTGCGCCCGGCGCGGGGAGCGCGCAGCAGGAGGCCGACCGCGCGGCCATCGAAGACTTCGTCCACACCATGGACACGCCGCTGGCGACCCCGACGCCGGCCCCCACCCCTGCGCCCATCCCCGGAGACGCCCCGTGACCCTGCTCGTACTGGACTTCGACGGCACCCTCACCGACGCCGAGGCCGAAGGCGCCCCCTTCCGCGAGGGCTACCTCGAGGACCTGGCGATGCTGTGCGGCCGGTCCCTCGAAGAGACGCGGACGCTCGCCGACCGGTTCGAGGAGGAGGTGAAGAACGACGTCGCCGGCTTCGGCTGGGTGTTCGGAGGCGAGATCGTCGCCCCCGCGGCCGTCGATCCGTACCTGCGGATCATGCCGGTGGCGCGCAAGGTCTTCGACGAGTGCGGCGTGTTCATGGACCTCGACGACCGCGATCGCCTCCTCGACAACATCATGTACAAGTACAACTACGGGAAGTCCGCCATCGCGTTCAAGGACGGCGCGCGGGACTTCCTGACGTCTCGCGAGGGCACCGAGACGTACGTGATCACCAACTCCCACACCGAGCCGGTGCAGAACAAGATCCGCGCCCTCTCGGCGCAGGGCGACGACGCGGCGGAGCTCGACTGGCTGGTGGAGCGCGTCTTCGGCTCGGCGAAGAAGTACGTCGTGGACCCGGCCTGGGACGGGCTGCCCCGGGCGATGGAGATCCCGAACCTGTCCCGCCCGGTCCTCCTCCGCCGCCGCCTCTACTTCGAGGCGCTGGACCGTCTGCGCCGCGACGCCGGGCTCGCCTGGGAAGACGTCGTCGTCGTGGGCGACATCTTCGAGCTCGACCTCTGCGTCCCCCTCGCCCTCGGCGGTCGCGTCGGCTTGTGCGCCAACCAGTTCACGCCGCCGTACGAGGTCGCGTACCTGGAGGACCACCCCCGCGCGACGATCATCCGGTCCATGGACGACATCGCCGCCTTCGTGGGCTGAGTCGAGCCTCAGCGCAGGGCGGGCCACGCCGCGGACACGAGGGCGTCGCCCGCCGCCTGGACGCGGTAGCCTCGCCCGCCGTCGATCGTCTGCACGATCACGGGTCCGTTCGCGATCACGAGGTTCGCGTAGTCGTCGGGATCGGCGCCGCCCAGGGCGCGACGAGTGGACCAGAAGCGACCGGTGCCGAGGCGACCGTCGTCGGTCCAGGCCTCCACGACCTCCTCGTCCGGGGACCCGAAGTACAGCTCGCCCACGCCCGCCACGACGTTGCGATCCCGGCCGTCGTCGGGCGCCAGGAGGTCGACGATCGCGGCGTTGGAGCTCCCGGCCCGCGCGTGGTGATGCACGTGCGCGACGTCCACGCCCAGGGAGCCGTAGAACGCGTCCCCGGCGACCTCCGCGACGACCGACTCGACGTCCGGATCGTCCCCGGGCCCCTCGCCCGTGAGGTCGCCCCCGAAGTGGTATCGGAAGCCCCCGTGGGACAGCACCCCCACGATCGACCGGGCGTTCTCCATCCCGCCCTCGTCGGTCCCGATGACCACGCCGCCGGTCCAGGCCGCGCCCTCGCCGTCCGAGACGTGGCCGTTGGCCGCGACGATCTCGATCCGGGCGCCCCCCAGGTCCACGAACGCGCGCCCCGAGTCGCCCTCGACCGACAGGTCCCCACCCCAGAGGCCCGGGCAGCTGCCCGACACGCAGAGCGGCACATTCAGGTCCGACATGGGCCCCTCCAGCGCCTCCTGGAGCGTCTCGACGTCGTTCTCGTTGGCGGCGGGCCCGATGCCGGTGAAGCCCCGGTGGATCACGCCGTCGACGATCGAGACGGGGTCGTCGTCCAGCGCCAGGTGCTCGAACCCGCCCACGTGGTCGCCGTGGAAGTGCGTGAGGAGCACCCACTCCACCTGCAGGCGGTCGCGGGCGGGGAAGCCGGCGGCGGGCACGAGGTGGACGGTGTTGAGCTCCTCCACCGCGTCGCGGAGGTCGTCGTCGTGGCTCGCTCCGCCCACGTCGAGCAGGAGCAGGGAGCCGTCCGGCCCCACGACGACGGCGGCCTCGCCGAGCCCCGTGGGGCCCAGCTCGAGCTGGATGATCGTGACCTCTCCGGCCACGGGGACCAAGGGGACCGTGGGCTCCGGCCCGGGGTCGAAGGCGTCGTCGTCGTCGGTCGCGTCGTCGTCGTCGGTCGCGTCGTCGTCGTCGGTCGCGTCGTCGTCGTCGGTGGCGTCCGGGACGGGCTCGGGGCACCCCGCGAGCAGGAACACCAGCAGCGGGATCATGCGTCGCACGCGAACACGGTAGGGCAAACGCCGGCCGCCGGCCGCCCGCGGTGCTATCGATCCGGCGTGTCCGCTCCCCCCAAAGGAAAGCTCGGCCGCCTCGCCCGCCTGTCCGGCCTCACCGGGCGAGTGACCAGCTCGTACGTCGGCCGCAAGGTCGCGGGGGTCTTCCAGGACGAGGACGCGCGTCGCCGGGCCCTGGACAAGCTGCATCTGCGCAACGCCGAGCAGATCGTCGACACGATGGGCCGGCTCAAGGGCGCGGCCATGAAGGTCGGCCAGCAGTTCGCGCAGCTGGCGTCGACCCTCGATCTCCCGCCGGAGGTGCAGGGCGTCCTCGGCAAGCTGCACGACGACGTGGAGCCCGTCCCCTGGACCGACGTCGAGCGATCGATGGCGGACTCGCTGGGCGAGCCCCTCGCGAACCTGTTCGCCGACATCGACCCCGAGCCGCTCGGCACGGCCAGCCTCGGCCAGGCGCACGCCGCCCGCCTCACGACCGGGGCGGAGGTCGTGGTGAAGGTGCTGCACGACGGCATCGAGGAGACGGTCGGAGCCGACCTGGGCGCCTTGAAGGCCCTCCTGATCGGCGGACGTGTCCTCCGACGCGACCGAGACGAGATCGAAGACGCGTTCGTCGAGATCCGCGCCCGGCTCGACGAGGAGCTGGACTACCTGCACGAGGCGGCCAACATCGTGCGGTTCGGCGAGCTCTTCCGCGACGAGCCTCGCATCCGCATCCCGAAGGTCCATCCCCACGCCAGCACCGAGCGGGTCCTCACCATGGACCGACTCCCGGGCGTGCCGCTCGCCGAGTTCAAGGCCACGGGCACCGCCGAGGCGCGCCAGGCCGCGGGCGAGATGTTGGCCGAGCTGTACTACCGGTCCGCCTTCAAGAACCGCTTCCTGCACGCCGATCCGCACCCCGGGAACTACCTCTTCGAGCCGGACGGGACCGTCGGGCTCATCGACTTCGGGTGCGTGAAGCGGCTCGACGAGTTCTTCATGGCCGACTACGCGCGCTGCGCCATCGCCGCCGTCGACGGCCGCCGCGGAGACGCGCTGAAGTACGCGCAGAAGACGGGCGCGTGGGCGGGGGACGACCCCAAGGCGGGCCGCAAGCTCTGGCGCTTCTGCGAGGCCCTCGCCGGGCCCTACCGCCAGGCCGGCTACACCCTCGGCGGGCCCCAGGACGACGTCCTCAAGCACGTCACCGAGGCGACGACCCCGCTGCTGCTCCATCCCGAGATCCGGGCCCCGGCGAAGATGCTGTACCTCCACCGGACGCTGGGCGGGAGCTACACCATCACGCGCGAGCTGGTCACCACCCTGGACCTGGGCTCGTACCTTCGGAAGTACGGCGGCATGGCGATCGCGGCCGCCGAGGGCCGCGCTCAGGCCTGAGCGGGATCGGTCGCCGCAGCGTCCAGGGCGGCCACGAACTGTGCGCGCCACTCGGCGGGGATGCAGCGCTCGGGTCGCACGCCGCCCAGCAGGCCCTCGGGCCCCGTCCCGTGCCAGTCCGAGCCGCCCGTCTTCAGGAGGCCGAGCTGCTTGGCGATCTTCCGGTACTTGCGCCGCCGCGGGCCCCCGGCGGACCCGTGCACGACCTCGATCCCGTGCAGGCCCGCGGCCTCGAGCTCCTCGAAGTGGACCCGGCCGAGGTCCGCGTCCGCGGGGTGGGCCACCGAGGTGACGCCGCCCGCAGCCACGACCCGCCGGATGACGTCCAGGACGTCGGGTTCGTCCGATGAGACGTAGGCCGGTCCGTCGCGACCGATGAAGCGATTGAACGCCTCCTGCATCGTGGTCACGACGCCCTGGTCCACCAGCTGCCGCGCCACGTGCGCGCGCCCCACCGCGCCGTCCGCCCGCGCCTTCACCCCGGCCAGGTCCAGCTCCACGCCGCAGCGCTCCAGGGCCTCGGCGATGCGCAGGAGTCGGGCCTCGCGGGCCTCGGTGCGAGCGTCCAGGAACGCCCGGAAGTCTTGCGGGATGCACGCTCGGTCGCGGAAGTACGCGAGCAGGTGCAGGCCGCGACCTCGATAGCGGGTCGAGATCTCCACCGCCGGCACCAGGCGCATGCCCACGGCCTCGGCGGCCGTCGTCGCCTCGTCCACTCCCCCGAAGGTGTCGTGGTCGGTGATGGCGAACAGCGTGATGCCCTTCGCGTGAGCGCGCGCGACCATCTCGGTCGGGCTCAGCAGCCCGTCCGACGCGGTCGAATGACAGTGAAGGTCGAGGGCGGCGTGTTCCGGTTGCGTCACGCGCCTCCCGGGGCTACTCGGGGCGCGACGCGACCATCCACATCGTGGTGCGGTCGAGCCCGTCGGCTTCCGTGGTGTTCACGAACGCGCGGTCGCCCTCGTCGAACTCGGCCGGCTCCTCGTGCCACTCGCCCTCGAACACCGCGAGCTCGTAGTCGGCGGTGAGCCACAGCGGGACGCGGCCCTCGGGGATCGCCTCGTTCAGCAACGCGGACGCGTGGAACTCGTCCTCGCCCACCTGGTCCCACACGGACAAGGCCCAGGCGCCGTGGATCGTGTATTCGGCGGGCATGGCGCCCTCGCCGGGGGTCGGCCACTGCTCGGGCGGGAGGGCCACGGCGCCGAACGCGATCTGATCGGCCAGGAACGGGCTGGACTCGACGTTGTCGGCGTCGAACCGCACGAACAGGCCGTCCTGGGTCTGGATCTCCTGAGCCCCCGTCAGCTCGGTCTGCGTGTCGGAGACCCGGGGCACGATCAGCGGGTCCTCGAGCACGACCTGGGCGTCTTCGGCCACGTCCACGAACACGAAGAACCGACTCCACCCTGTGATCGGGTCGCCGTTGGGCGCGAAGAGGTTCTCGAGCACGTAGAGGTTCGGGGCGACGTTGTCCCAGTAGACGTTGCCGTCGTCGTCCGAGTCGGCGTCCACGCAGACCTTCGCGCACAGCGTGACCTTGAAGCCCGTGATGACGTTGCCGTCCGGGTCCTGCACCTGGGCCGAGACCGTGCCCTCGTGCTCCGGCACCACGTCGTCGTCGTCGGTGGCGTCGTCGTCGTCGACCGCGTCGTCGTCGTCCCCCACCCCGGCGGTGTCGTCGTCGTCCGCCTCCACCGGGCAGCCGACGGCGACCACCCCGCCGGCGCTCAGGAGACCGGCCGAGAGATAGGCGAAGGGAGAGAGAAGGCTTCGAACGCTCATGAGAATCTCCGTGGAGGGCTGTATATCAGGAGAGCGCGGCGATCGCCCGGGCAGCGAGGCCCGCGGCGTCGAGGCGATAGGCGGCGAAGATGTCGTCGGGCTTGCCGCTCATGGGCCACTGATCCACGCCCGCGCGCTCGAGCTTCACGCCGATGCCGGAGTCGGCGAGCACCGCCGCGACGATCCCGCCGAGCCCGGTGTCCGGGTGGTGGTCTTCGCAGGTGAGGACCCATCCGGTCGCGGCGGCGGAGCGGATCGCGTCCTCGTCCACGGGGCGCAGGCTCGCCATGTTGACCACGCGGACCCGCTTGCCGGTCGCGGCGTGGATCGCGTCGTGGGCGGCCACCGCGAAGCGCACCATCGGGCCGACCGCCAGGATCGCGCCGTCGTCTCCGTCGCGCAGGACGTCCGCCTCACCGGGCGTATAGCCGACGCTGCCGTCGTAGAAGACCGAGCCGTCGGCCTTGGTGATCTGGGCCCACTTGCTGCGGCCCATGCCGATGAAGACGTTCCCCGGCGCGGGGGCGGCCCAGCGGACGATGCGGTCGCACTGGTTGGCGTCCGCGGGCACGTGGATCGTCCAGTCGAAGGTGGACCGGAGCAGGCCCACGTAGTCGACGACCTGGTGGGTGGGGCCGTCCTCGCCGACGTCCGTGCCGCAGTGCGTGCACGCGAGCTTCAGGTTGGTGCGGTTGTAGCCGTTGAGCCGCTGCTGGTTGAAGACCTCGGTCACCCCGAAGATGCCGAAGGTGCTGAAGAACACCTGGTAGCCGTCGCGCGACAGCCGCCCCGAGGCGGTGGCGCTGTTGTGCTCCATGATCCCGCCCTCGATGAACGCGGCGGGCGACTTGGCGTGGAAGCCGTTGAGCTTCACGGACCCTTCGAGGTCGGCGGAGAAGGCCACGACCTTCACCCCGTCCACGTTGTTGCGCTCGGCGACGTCGAGCATCACCGCGCCGTACGCGGAGCGGCAGTCGGTCTTCGTGTCCGCCGAGTAGACCTTCGGGGGGCCCACGACGATCTCCGGCACGTCGAACATGGGGAAGTGGTGGCCCAGGGGCTCCTCGGGCAGCGCGGCGCGCTCCGCGGCGAGGCCGTCGAGGTCGATGTCGGCGCCCAGCAGCGCGATCGCCTCCTTGCACTGGTCCGGCTTCAGGGCGTTGCCGTGCCACTTCGCGAGGTCCTCCATGAAGGGCACGCCCTTGCTCATGACGGTGCTCGCGAGCAGGACCGTCGGTCGCTCGGGGCGCGCGGTGTCGCAGCGATAGGCCGCGCGCAGCGCCCTGTAGAGGGCGCCCACGTCGTGCCCGTCGACCTCGATCACGTTCCACCCGTCGGACGCCCAGCCCGCGCGGATGTCCTGGGGCATCACGTCGTCGCACGCTCCGCCGATCTGGAGGCGGTTCACGTCCACGATCGCGATCAGGTTGTTGCAGCCGTACTTCACGGCGAGGCGCCGGGCCTCGGAGATCTGGCCCTTCTGCTGCTCGCCGTCGCCCATGGCCACCACCACCCGGTAGCTCGAGCCGGTCTGCCCGCGCAGGTCGGCGGTCGGGTCGGCGTTCGTGAGGCGCGCGCCCAGCGCCGAGCCCACGCCCGCGGACAGGCCCTGGCCCAGGTTTCCGGAGTTCCACTCCACGCCGGGGACGGAGATCTCGACGTGGCCGCCGAAGGGCGATCCGAAGCGACGGAAGCGACGGACGATGTCCCGACGATCGGCGAACCCGAAGTTCCCGAGGACCGAGTAGACGCCGGGCGAGATGTGCCCGTGCGACACGATGATCCGGTCCCGATCCGCGGCGTGCACGTCGCTCGGATCGATGCGGCAGTTCACGTACAGCAGCATCAGGAAGTCGAGCGACGAGAGGGACCCGCCGGGGTGCCCGCAACCCGCGAGGGTCGTCATCGCGAGGATGTCTCCCGCGCACTCGGCGCGGAGGCCGCGCAGGCGCGCGAGGTGGTCGTCCGACAGGGCTTCGGGCTCGAAACCAAGGGGGAACATCGGGACTCCGGAGACTCTTGTGGCGGCAGGGAGGACGCGGGGGCCGCGTCATACCGTCGTCCTCATCCCCGATCAAGGCGATGATTCAGTTCCTCGATGCGGCGATTCGATGGACGTCGCACCGATCGGCATGGTCACTGTCGTGACCACCCAACGAAAGGGCCTTGGCTCACGCGCGCGGGGCTTCTAGGGTGCGTCCGGCCATGTCTCCGTCTTTCGCACGCACGACCCTGATCCTCGCGCTGTCGGCGATGCTCCCCGGAGCCGCCTTCGCGTCCTCCGGCGGGCCCGACGCCGCGGGCTACACCTGGGCCGACTCCAACGAGGCGTCCGGGCCGGTCGTGAACTACCTGTTCGCTCCGACCTCGATCACCACCCTGGGCGACGACGACTCCCAGGTCGTCTCCATCGGCTGGACGTTCCCCTTCTACGGGACCAACTACACCCAGGTGGAGATCCACAGCAACGGCGCGATCACTTTCGGCAGCTTCGCGGGCGCCCTCACGTGGATCAACACGTGCTCGCTGTCGTCCCAGGCGCCGATCGCGGCCCCCCTGTGGGACGACTTCAACCCCCTCAGCGGCGGCACCGTCTACTACGGGAACATCGGCTCGTCCCCGAACCGCATCTTCGTGGCCGAGTGGTGGCTCATGAGCAACTACGCCCAGACGGGCAACGCCAGCTTCCAGGTCCAGCTGCACGAGTCGGACGGCGCGATCGAGTTCCACTACGACGACGTGGACCTGGGCGACCCGGGCGGCGACGACTGGGGCGGCGACGGCACGGTGGGCACGTCGGGCGGCGGGAACACCTTCCAGTTCTCGTGCAACACCCCGTCGCTGTCGAACAACTTCGCCATCGGCTACTACCCCGGCCCCGCCTGCACCGACAACGACAACGACAGCTACTGCGACGACGTGGACTGCGACGACGGCAACGCTTCGGTCTACCCGGGCGCAGGCGAGGTGTGCGACGGCATCGACAACGACTGCGACGTGTCGGTGGACGAGGGCTTCGACAACGACAACGACGGCTACACCACGTGCAACGGCGACTGCAACGACGGCAGCGCCTCGATCTCGCCGGGCGCGACCGAGGTGTGCGACGGCGTGGACAACGACTGCGACGGCCCTGTGGACGAGGGCTTCGACAACGACAACGACGGCTTCACCACCTGCAACGGCGACTGCGACGACGGCAACGGCCTCATCAACCCCGGCGGGCTCGAGGCCTGCAACGGGGTGGACGACGACTGCAACGGCACGATCGACGACGCGATCGACGGCGACAACGACGGCGTGAACCCCTGCGCCGGGGACTGCGACGACGCCGATCCGGCGAACTTCCCCGGCAACACCGAGGTGTGCGACGGGGGCGACAACAACTGCGACGGCGTGGACGACGAGGGCTTCGACGCGGACGGCGACGGCGTGACCACCTGCGGAGGCGACTGCGACGACGCCAACGGCCTCATCAGCCCCGCGGCGACCGAGGTGTGCGACGGCATCGACAACAACTGCAACGGCGAGATCGACGAGAACGCCGACCAGGACGGCGACGGCGTGGCCAACTGCGACGGCGACTGCGACGACGACGACCCGCTCGTGTACCCGGGCGCGGAGGAGTCCTGCAACGAGGCCGACGACGACTGCGACGACGAGATCGACGAGGGCTTCGACGCCGACGGCGACGGCTGGACCTCGTGCGGGGGCGACTGCAACGACGTGTTCGACACCGTGAACCCCGACGCGGTCGAGATCTGCGACGGCATGGACACGGACTGCGACGGCGTCGTGACGGACGACCAGGACCTCGATCAGGACGGCTTCACGCCCTGCGACGACGACTGCGACGACACGGACGGGACCGTGTTCCCCGGGGCCGAGGAGGTCGAGGACGACGGCATCGACCAGGACTGCGACGGCGAAGACCGCACGTCCCAGAGCAGCAACGACGACGACGACGACGGGCCGTCCGGCGACGACGACGACGACGACGTGGAGCTCGACGGGGGAGGCTCCGGCCGCGCCTCCGTGGGCGCCCTGGGGTGCAGCTGCGGGGCGGAGGTCGCCGACGGGAACCCGACCTCGAGCGCGTGGCTGCTGCTCCTCGCCGCCGGCCTCGGAATGCGGCGCCGTCGATCGATTTGAATGGATTGGCGCCTCGCCCGTCAGAACCCTTGGACGCCCGGTGTGGGCGCACTAACATGGGTAAGGAAGGGTAGTGGGATGGCCGACAAGCGACGGATCACGCTGGAGCAGCCGGAAGGGACCGGATGGTGGGCCCGTCTGCGACGCCGCCTCGGCTCGGCCGGTCCCGTCGCCGAAGAGTCCGCGCAGGTGGAGGGCATCGACTTCACCCTCGCCCGCCGCGCCGAGCGCCACGCCGTGCGCGCCTTCATCGAGGCGATCGACACCTACCAGCTGCACACCCGCCGCACCGTCCACGTGGTGAGCACCTACCGCATCCCGTCCGACACCGGCCTCGAGCAGCGCGTCCCCGAGTGGCTCGCCGAGCGCGTCCGCTTCGGCGTCGTGCGGGGCGAGCTGGGCGACATCGGCTACCTGCGCATCAAGTCCGTCGAGGTCTCCTGGGACCACGAGGGCACCGAGCTGTACCTGCACCTCGCGCAGAAGGTGGTGCCCGGCACCCGCGCCTTCATCGCCGCCTACCTGGGCGACGCCGCGGGGGCCGAAGAGCTCGACGCGCTCCCCAGCGCGCTGCTTCTGGGCGAGCCCCGATAGCAAGGCGACTCGCCCCGCCGCTGGGGCCGGTCCTGCGTTGTCCCTGAGGCTCGTCCGGGGCGGGTTCTACGCCCGACGGCGGCGCGGAATCGCGGCTCCGAGCAGGAGCAGGAGGGCGAAGCCGGAGGTCCCGGAGTCCGCCGTCGAGCACGCGCCGCAGTTGCCGCGCACGTTGCCGCCGCCCCCGTCGTCGTCGTCGTCCGAGGCGTCGTCGTCGTCGGCCGCGTCGTCGTCGTCGCCGTCGAGGCAGGGGTTCTCCCCCGGCCAGCAGGCGGTGTCGTCGTTGCCGATGTCGATGCACTCCCACCCGGAGGGGCAGTCGTTGTTCGTGTCGCAGAAGCACGAGCAGACGGCCCACTCGTCCTCGGCGTCCTCGCGCAGCCACAGGTCGCACTCGGGGCGGCTCTCCGGCTCCGCGGCGAGGCCGCACTCGCCCGCGTTCTCGCACTCGGACGCGCAGGCGGGATCGTCCGCGCAGTCCGGGTCGACGCAGTCGAGCATCCCGTCCGCGTCGTTGTCCACGCCGTCGGTGCACGACGTCTCGGTCGTGGGGCCGCCGCCGCCCGCGCACTCGGCGGACAGCGTGTAGCCGGAGGTCGCGCTGTCGTACCCGTCGACCACGACGTAGTAGGTGGTGTTCGACTGCGCGATGAACTCGACGCGCTCGGGGTCCGTCCCGCCTTCGCCCGAGGAGCCGACGCAGCTGGAGGGGTCGCACGCCCCGCCGCCGTCCGTGGTGACGATGAGGTCCACGTCCGCGCTCAGGCCGGTGAGGTCGACCGTGACCGGACCGGCGCCGGGGACGATCGTGTAGACGTCCTCCGGCCCCGTGGACGGCCACGAGAAGCAGTTGTACTGGTCGACGTCCGTGGGCGCGCCCGCGTTGTTGCCGCTCAGGGAGCCGTCGCACGCCAGCGCCGCCTCCGGCTCGCAGGAGCCGCCCGTGCACGCCGGGTCGCCGTTGCAGTCGGGGTCCGAGCAGTCGATCTGGCCGTCGCCGTCGTCGTCGATGCCGTTGCTGCAGCTGGTCTCCGTGGTCGGCCCGCCGCCGGGGCAGGTCGAGGCGAGGGAGAAGCTCGACGTCGCGCCCTGGTAGCCGTCCGCCACGACGTAGTAGGTGGTCCCGCCGGTCGCCGTCCACGACACGCTCTCGGAGCTGTTGTTGCCGTTGTCCGAGGAGTCGATGCAGGAGCCCGGGAGGCAGCCGATCCCGTTGCCGGTGGTCACGAAGAGGTCGAGGTCGGCGGAGAGCCCCGTCATGTTCACGGTCACCGTGCCCGTCGACGGGCTGGTGATCGTGTAGACGCCCTCGGGCCCCGTCGTCTGGTGGGTCACGCACGAGAACGACGACGCGGTGTTCACCCCGCCGCTGTTCGTGCCGGAGATCGTGGCGTTGCAGGGCAGCGCGCCGTCGGAGACGCAGGTGCAGGACGAGGAGTTCGCGCAGTCGGAGTCGGCGCAGTCGATCTGGCCGTCCCCGTCGTCGTCCACGCCGTTGTTGCAGTTCGTCTCGCTCGGCCCGATCGTGCCGGGGTAGATGGTGCAGACGCCCGCCTCGTCGTCGCTCGACAGGACGCGGTCGCCGGTGCCGCCGCCGTAGCTGGCGTACATCGTCGCGGCCGTGGACGAGCTGTGGTCGAGGCCGAGCCAGTGCCCGTTCTCGTGGGCCGTGATGCTCTGCAGATCCGTGTTCCAGCCGCCGGTGTTGCCGTTCACGGTGAAGATGAAGGTGTTGCCGTTGTAGTACTGGTCCGCCGACGAATACCAGCAGCTCGAGCCCTGCGTCGTGGTGACGTTCTGGGTGATGGCGATGGTGCTCTGGACGCTGCCGAATCCCTGGATCCAGCCGCTCTCGAAGAACTCGACGCTGTTCGTACCGCTCGAGCCGCCGTTGGCGGGCTGGGTGGTCGTGCCGCCGTAGGTGTGGGTCCAGGCGGACCCGCAGGTGGTCGTGTTGGCCCACACGTCCCACCCGCCGGTGACCGCGGCCAGCACGTCCGCGTCGTCGAGCCCGGAGTAGAAGTTCCGGGCGGAGTTGTACTTGTCGTACATGTGCCACGTGGTCGAGCCCGTGGGCCAGGCGTAGTAGCTGCCGTCGGGGCAGACGCCCTGCTCCTGCCAGGCGTGGGCGGGGGCCGCGAGGGCGGTCGCGAAGCCGGCCGTGAGGACGACGATGAGGGCGAGACGGTTCATCTCACTTCCCCTTCGACGTGGCGCGGACGCGGGCCTTGAGGGCCGAGAGCTTGGCGGGCGCCTCCTCGTGACCTTCGAGGGGGAAGACGCCGAGGTCGGGGTCTCGGAAGAAGAGGTGCAGCTGGTCGAGGTGCCGCACCGCGAGTGCGTCCTCGCCTTCGCCGGAGACCTCGAAGAGCGACTGCGCGAGGGCGGTCAGCCACCAGCGCCCCTCGGCCTTCGTGAGGAAGAGCAGGACCCGCGCGCCGGGGACGAAGTCGCCCGCGCCCGCGAAGTAGAGCTCCACGTCGCCGACCTTGCCCTTGAGCTGGCGGACCGTCAGGCGGGCGGGGGCGTCGCCGTGGACGACCTCCGTGACGCGGACCGCGACGTCGGTGACGGGGCGCTGCGTGCGCTCGTCGAGCAGCATCTCCTTGGTCTCGACGACGGCTTCGACGACCGCCGTGGACTCGGAGAGGTGGGTCTCCAGGTCGAGCAGGACGACGCTCGTGGCGAGGGCCGGGGCGGCGGCCAGGACGCCGACGGCGACGGTGATGGCGAGGATCAGGGACCGAATCACGAGGCTCTCCCGAGGGGGGGATTTCACGCTGCGGCGGCAATATGCCGGCCGATCGTCCCGACGGGGCCGGAGAATGCTCACGCGCGCGGGACCTTGACGTGGTCTTGACCGTTCTGTGAAAAGCAGGACATGTCCGTCTACGCGATCGGCGATGTGCAGGGATGCTTCGAGACCCTGCGTCGCCTGCTCGACCGCATCGGCTTCCGCCGCGGCCGCGACGTCCTCTGGCTCGCCGGCGATCTCGTGGGCCGGGGGCCCCGCTCTCTGGAGCTCCTGCGCTGGACCAGTCGGAACCGGGACTCCGTGGTGGCCGTGCTGGGCAACCACGACCTCCGGCTCCTCGGGGTCGCCGACGGGGTGGTGGGTCGGGGGAAGGACAAGACGCTGCTGCCCGTCGTGGACGCGCCCGACGCCGCCGAGCTCATCGGCTGGCTGCGGGGCCTGCCGCTGCTCCATCGCGACGGCGACGACGTCCTGATCCACGCGGGGCTGCTGCCCGACTGGAGCCTCGCCGACGCGACCGAGTGGGCGGGGCGGATCGAGGCCGTCCTCCGGGGGCCCGAGGAGCCGCGAGAGGCCTTCCTGGCGTCGGTCCAGCCGGGCGGTCGCGAGAACGTGAGCTGGTCGGACGTCGCCGAGGAGCGCCGACTCCGGCTGGCCGCCAACGCGCTCACCGCCATGCGGGTCGTGGGCGCGGACGGCGCCCCGGACTTCGATCACGGCGGGGGTCTCGACGCCGTCGCGGCGGGGAGCGCGCCGTGGTTCGAGCGGAGCCCGGTGCTCGGGTCGGTGCGGGTGATCTGCGGGCACTGGTCCGCCCTCGGCGTCCACCGCCGCCCCGGCCTCCTCGCGCTCGACAGCGGCTGCGTCCATCGCCGCCTCCTCACGGCCGTCCGCCTCGACGACGGCGAGCAGGCCCAGGAGCCTTACTGCGGTTGAAGCACCCCTCTCGACGAATCAGAGATTCGTCGCCGGGGGCCCCGCGGTACCTCCTGAGAACTCCGCTTCACTGCGCTCCGCTGCGCGCGCTGGGTGCGCTTGCGTCACCCCTCGGGCCCGCGGTCCAGGTGCTGGAGCAGCGCGTCGATCGCCTCGAGCTCGTCGGCGCGCCCGAGCGTCGCCCACTGGTCGCGGGCCAGCCCGAGGATCGCGGCCGCGCGTGCCTTCTCCCCGGCCTGGAACGTCATCTGCCCGGCCAGCCTCGCGATGAGGCCGACGTCGACGTCCGTGAACCCGGTGCTCTCGAGCAGCTCCTGCGCCTGGGCGAAGTGCAGGTCCCACGCCTGCCAGTCGTCGTCGGCCACGAAGCAGGGGAGCAGGAAGACGTGCACGGCGGCTCGGATCGTCACCAGCCGGCGCTCGATGCACTCGTACAGGCCCACCTCCAGGGCGTCTCGGGCCTCCGCCGGGCGACCGAGGGAGAGCAGGCACAGCGCGCGGTTGATCCGGCAGTGGATCTGGTCCCGCGAGCCCAGGGTCTCGAACGCCTCGAGGGCCTTCCGGTAGTAGCCCTCCGCCGTGAGGGGATCGCCCGCGGCGCGGTGGTTCTCGCCCAGGTCGTGTTCGCACTGCGCGACGCCGATCCGAGAGCCCGCCTCGGCGCACAGCTCCATCGCCGACTGGAGCCACACCCGACCCTCCACGAACTCGCCCCGCCCGCGCGCCAGCGCCCCGAGGCCCAGCCGACTCCGGGAGGCTCCGATGAGGTCCCCGATCGACTCGAAGCCCGTCAGGGCGGCCCGGAGCTCGGCGTCGGCTTCGTCCAGCGCGCCGCAGTGGAGCAGCGTCTCGGCCCGGGCCTGGCGACACTGGGCGGCGAGGCGCGTGTCGTCGGCCTGGTCCGCCAGCGAGCAGGCGACGGCCATCAGGGACGCGGCGCGCTGGGGATCGCCCGTCACGTTCGTGATGCGCGCGACCTCCTCGAGGGCCCGGGCCTGGAGCCCCGCGTGGTCGATCCGGGCCGCGAGCGCCGCCGCCCGATTCGAGTACTCGAGGGAGCGATCGGGGTCGCCGCTCACGCGCTCGAGGCGAGCCTGGTGCACCCACCCGACGGCCCAGGCCGGGTCGTCCTCGGGGAGGGGGAGGGCGCGCATGGCCGCCTCGCGGTCGGAGAGAAGCTGCGCCGCGAGCACGTAGTCGCCGGACGCGAGGCGCAGGCGCGCCCCCTCGGCCAGGCGGGGCAGGGCGGCCTCCACGCGGTCGGCGGCCAGCAGGTGCCGGCCCATGCGCTCGGACACCCGCAGCCCGGGCACGCCCTCGAGCATCTGCGCGCAGGCCAGGTTGAGGGTGGGCCAGCGCCCCTCCTCCCGGGCCCGCCGCTCCAGGCTCTCGCGCAGCATCCCGTGTACGAAGGCCCAGTCCGAGCCGTCGCCGCCCCCCTCCCGTCGGGCGAGCCGCTGGAACAGGAGCGCGTCCACCAGCCCGGGCGACGGGTTCGCTTCGGCCTCGTTGCACGCGACCCGCCAGTCCTGCACGGCGATCTGCAGACCGAGCGCGGCCGCGACCTCCAGGGCCACGAGGTCCGTGTCGGGTCGGTCCCGGAGGAGGCGATCCAGGCGCCTCAGCCAGATCTCGTGGAGGGAGTCGGGGAACGCCGTGGCGTCCTCGTTCGAGATGAGCCGGAAGCCGCGATCGCCGGGCTCCAGCAGCCCCCGGTGGACCCAGTCGCCCACGAGCTGGACGGCGAAGAGCGGGTTGCCGTCGGTGCGGTCCTCCACCCGCTTGGCGAGCGCGGGATCGAGGCCCAGGAGCGCGTCGATCATGGCCTTGCGGTGCACCTCCGGGAGCGCCTCGATGTCGAGCCGACGCACCGTGCCCAGGTCCTCCAACGCGGCCACCCGCTCGGCCTCGGCGGGCTGCTCTTCGAGGGCGTCGTCGCGCACGGTGACGACGACCAGGGCCGGGATCTCGGCGCCGCTCCCGGACAGCAGGTAGCGCGCGAGGCCGAGGGCTTCCCAGCCCCACTGCGCGTCGTCGAGCCACAGGATCAGGCAACGGTCGCGCGTCCGGGCGTGGCAGAGCCGCTCGATGAGGAGGTGGGTCTCCAGGGCGCCGGGGAGCGAGTCGCTGCGCTCGGACGCCTCCACGTCGGGGACGAGCAGATCGGCGAGGGGGAGCACGTCGCCGGGGGCCATGTTGCCCGCCTGGGCCAGCTCCGTGAGGTGGCCGACGGTGTCCTCGCGATCGAGGCCGACGAGGGACAGCGCTCGCGCGACCATGGGGCCGAGGCCGTCGACGGGCCCGGGCATGGGGCTGTGCAGGGCGCGCATGACGCCTGCGCCGCCGAGCTCGTGCGCCCGCTCCGACAGCCACTGGGCGAGGCGGCTCTTCCCCGAGCCCGCGGGTCCCCGGAGCACCACGCCGCGCGCCCGCCGCGTGGCCCGGACGGCCCGAAGCTCCTCCCACAGCGCGTCCCGCTCGGCTTCGCGGTCCACCAGGGGGATCGACCGGAGCCCGTACAGGCCGAGCCCCACGCCCGTGAGCCGCCGCGGCGGTGCCATGTCCGACGGGCGGCGCCAGTTGCTCGGGATGGGCGCGAGCTCGGAGTCGTCGCGGTCCATGAGCCACGCGGTGCGCAACCTCGTCCAGCCGTCGGGGCTCGCGGTGGAGGGCTCCAGCACGAGGGTGTGCGACGCCGAGGACCACACCTCGATCGCGTCGCCGTGGGACGGCGCGGAGATGGGCTCGACGAGCGAGAGCGTGGCCCGCGAGGGGTCGGTGCGGAAGGCGACGTCCGGAGCGCCGGAGAGCTGGAGATCCTGCAGGGACCAGGCCGCGTCGGCGGCGCGACGGAAGCGGTACTCGGGCGTCTTCTCGAGGAGGCGGCGGAGCCACGACTCGAAGCCCTCGGGGACGTCCACGGGCGCGCGCAGGGCCGGGGGCTCGGCGTAGCAGTGGGACTCCGCGAGGCGCTGGGGGGTGCCCTTGGCGCCGAACGGCGGCTCGCCCGTGGTGAGCGCCCAGCCGAGGCAGCCGACGGCGTACAGATCGGTCCACGGGCCGGACGTCCGCCACTGGCCCCGCCACTGCTCGGGGGCCATGTAGGCCGGGGTGCCGCGGACCTTCCGATCCTGGGCCGAGGGCCCGGCGGCGTGCCCTCGGGCGGCGTGAGCGAGGCCGAAGTCGACGAGGCGGAGGTCGCGCAGGCTCTCGCCCAGCAGGATGTTGGCGGGCTTGAGGTCGCGGTGGGTCACGCCGCGCGCGTGGGCGTGGGCGAGCGCGTCGAGCAGGCCGAGCAGGAGCGACTGGATCTCGGGCCAGGTGGAGGTGCCGCACAGGTCCTTGAGGGTCCCGCCCTCGAGCAGCTCCATGGCCAGGTAGGGGCTCGACGCGGGGAGGTCGTTGCCCTCGGGATCGCGCGGCGCCGGGTCCGGCACCACGCCGTAGTCGTACACGCGCACGATCGCGGGGTGGTCCAGGGCGGCCACGGCGCGGACCTCGTCCCGGAACGACGCGATGAACTTCGGATCCCCCGCCCCCGCGTGCGTCAGCACCTTGATCGCGACGCGCACGCCGTCCACCCGGTGCCTGGCGAGCCAGACCTCCCCCATCCCCCCGCGCCCGATCGGGTGGTCGAGCACGAACGGCCCCAGCTCCAGAGACCAGCTCATGGGCGCAGGTTAGTCGACCCGGAGGAACCCCGAGGCCGGGCGACGACCACGATCCCCACGAGCAGCGCCGTGTGGAACGCGAGCCCCGCTTCGGGCCCGAAGTCGCCCCCCCACAGGCTCGGCCCGTCCCCCACCGGCAACCAGCGAACGAGGGACGGGAGGCTGATCCCGCTCACCGGGAGCCCGACGATGAGGCCGGTGGCGACGTTCCAGCCCAGGTGGACGCCGAAGGGCCACCACACGCCGCCGCTGCGGAGGGCGGCGAGCCCCAGCAGCACGCCCGCGAGCAGCACCCCGAAGGTGCCGAGGAGGTCCACGCCCGGGTTGCCGGTGTGCAGGACGGTGAACAACAGCGTGGTGAGCACGAGGGCGCCGCGAGGCCCGAGTCGGTCGACCCACAGGCGCAGGAGGATCCCGCGGAAGAGGACCTCCTCGCCCAGGGCCATCACGAACAGGACGCCGAACGCGGCCACCCAGGACGGCACGGTGAACACCGCGGCCCCCTCCGTGAACCCGCCGACGAGGCGACCGACGGCCGCGGGACCGAGCAGCAGGGCCGCCCCCAGGAGCGCGCCTCCGCCCACGACGTGCAGGGGTCGGTCCGGGCGATCGAGCCCGATGGAGCTGCGGTCGTAGCCGAGGCGGGGGCCGAGCCACAGGGCGGGGGGCAGGAAGAAGAGCCACTGCAGACCGCCCAGCACCAGCAGGCGGGAGCGGATCCACGAGAGCCCGTCCACGAACTCGAAGTCCTCCCAGGGGATGCCGAGATCGACGTACGCGAGTCCGAAGGCCGCGAGGTTCGCCACGGCCATGGCCCACAGCAGGAGGGCGGCGACCGCGAGCGACGCGAGGGCCGGGTGGAGGCGCTCAGGCGTAGAGATCGGGGTGCTCGGCGAGGTAGGCGCGGACGGCGGAGGGGACGAGGGCGTCGACGGGCTCGCCTGCGCGGCGGGCGCGGCGCACGGCGGACGAGGAGATGTCCGGCAGGTGGAAGTCCCGAAGGACGAACTCCCCGCCCTCGGGGAGGGCCGCGGGATCGATGGGCGCGCCCCGGCCCAGGACGATGAAGCGGAGGAGGTCGCGCAGCTCGGACCAGCGGTGCCATCGCGGCAGCTCGGGGAGGAGGTCGGTGCCGATCACCCAGGAGAAGGAGACGCCGGGGTGCCGACCGCGCAACGCGGCCACCGTGTCGACGGTGTAGGACCTCGCGCCGAGGGTCCGCTCGATGGGCTCCACGCGGATGCGGGGGTGGTCCGCCGCCACGGCCTCGCACATCGCGAGCCGGTGGTCCCAGCAGGCGAGGTTCCGGTCCTTCGCGAACGCGTGGCGGTGCACGGGCACCCACCAGACCGCGTCCAGGTCCGTCGTCTCCAGGAGGTACAGCGACGCCAGGAGGTGGCACACGTGGGGCGGGTTGAAGGATCCCCCGAAGAGGCCGACTCGCTGTGGACCGGACACGGCCGTATCCTCGCGCAAATGCCGACGCCCGTCTCCGCTGCGCCCCCCGAGCTCGTCCGGGGGCGGTTCGCGCCCAGCCCCACGGGGCGGCTCCACCTGGGGCACGCGCGCACGATGCTGTCGGCGTGGCTGCAGGTGCGTCGGGCGGGCGGGCGCTTCGTCCTGCGGATCGAGGACATCGACCGATCGCGCGTGAAGCCCGACTCCGAGGCGTCGATCCTGCGCGACCTGGCCTGGCTGGGCTTCGACTGGGACGAGGGGCCGGACGTGGGCGGGCCCTTCGGCCCCTATCGTCAGTCCGACTGCCTCGACCGCTACGCCGCGGCCGTCGATCGCCTCGGCGATCGCCTCTTCCCGTGTTCCTGCACGCGGAAGGAGATCCGCGCCGCCACCGGGGCGACGACGGGGGAGATCGCGTACCCCGGGACGTGCCGCGACGGGCCGACGCACCCCGATCGACGTCAGTCCCTGCGGTTCCGGGTGGAGCCCGAGACGCTGACCTGGATCGACCTCGAGAAGGGTGAGACGCGCGAGGACCCGTCGACGGTGTGCGGCGACTTCGTCGTGCGGGGCAAGGACGGCGGGCCCGTCTATCAGCTGGCCTGCGTGGTGGACGACATCGAGCAGCGCATCACCCACGTCCTGCGCGGGGACGACATCGCCGAGAGCACGGGGCGACAGCTCCTGCTCTATCGGGCCCTCGGGGCGGCGCCGCCCCGGTTCGCCCACGTCCCCCTGGTCCGCGACGAGGACGGGCATCGGCTCGCCAAGCGCCGAGGCAGTCCGCCGATCGAGGCCCTGCGAGAGGCGGGGCGCGACCCGCGCGACGTGGTGGGAGAACTGGCGGCGTCCCGGGGGCTGATCGGCGCGGGTGAGGCCGCGAGCCCGGCGGACCTGCTGCGGATCCGACCGGGCGACGTCGGCCCTGCGTAAGCCTGCTACGTTCCGCGGCATGTCGACTCAGCTGATGTTCTGCCGTTCGGACTCCCTGCCCGCCGCCGAGACCCTCGTGGTCGTGGGCCGGGCCGACCGCTTGGCCGCCGCCGACGTCCTCGCGGCCCTCCCCGACGGGGTCGCGGCGGTGTGGCCGGCAATGCTCGCGAGCGTGTCCCCCGGCGACGCGGGCGGCTCGACCACCACCTGGGTCGAGGGCACGCCGTCGCGCGTGGTCGTCGGCGTCCTCCCGGAGCCCTGCTCGCGGCACAACAGCCCGTCGCGGCCCCACGCGGTGGCCTCCCTCGTGGGCAAGGCGCCCGCCAAGGGCGACGTCTCCGTCCTCCTGGCGATCGACGAGGCGGAACACGCCTTCGCGGCGGGCTGCGCGGCCTCCCGGGCGTTCCCCTCCTACTCCCGCAAGGACGGCTCGGGCGACGACCGCACCGTCACGATCGCCTCGCTGTCCCCCGACGGGCCCGCGGATCCCCCGGCTCGCCTCGAGCCCGCGGCGATCGGCATCCGCCTCGCCCAGCACCTCACCGATCAGCCGACGTCCGAGCTGCACACCAAGGCCTTCGCGGCCCTCGCCGAGGAGTGGGCGGCCGAGCTCGGCTGCGAGATCCTCCGCATCGACGACGAGGACCTCGACGCGCAGGGCTTCGGGGGCTTGTGGGGCGTGGGGAAGGCGGCCGTGCACGGTCCGTCGCTGGTCGTCCTCACGCACGATCCCGAGGGCGCCACGGAGACGCTCGCGTGGGTCGGCAAGGGCATCGTCTACGACACCGGCGGGCTGAGCATCAAGGGCAAGACGAACATGCCCGGCATGAAGGGGGACATGGGGGGCGCCGCGGGGGTGTTCGGGGCCTTCATCGCGGCCGTCAAGAGCGGCGCGAAGCAGCGCATCCACTGCATCCTGTGCCTCGCCGAGAACTCCGTGGCCGCGAACGCGACCCGCCCGGACGACATCCTGCACATGTACTCGGGCAAGACGGTCGAGGTGAACAACACGGACGCCGAGGGCCGCCTCGTCCTGGGCGACGGCGTCGCCTACGCCACCAAGCACCTCGACCCCGACATCGTCTGCGACATGGCGACGCTCACGGGCGCGCAGCTCGTCGCCACCGGCAAGCGCCACGCGGCCGTCGTGTGCTCCGACGACGCCTTGGAGGCGCGCGCGATCGCCGCGGGGAAGACGTCCGGCGACCTCGTGCACCCGCTGCCCTACGCCCCGGAGTTCTTCCGCAAGGAGTTCCGGTCGGTGGTCGCCGACCTGAAGAACTCGGTGAAGGACCGCATGAACGCCCAGTCGTCGTGCGCGGGCCAGTTCGTGGCGGAGCACCTCGTCGACTACGACGGCCCCTGGCTGCACGTGGACATCGCGGGGCCCGCGGGCACGACCGACGAGCGGGGGACCGGCTTCGGCGTCGCCCTGCTGCTCGACCTCTTCGTCCCCGGATAGCCGACGTGGGAGGCAAGCGGTCGCACGCCTCGGTGCGGTGCGTCGCTTGCCGGATGCACGTGCGCCTGTGCATCTGCGCCGAGATCCCGCGGATCGAGAGCCGCGCGCGGTTCGTGTTCGTCGTGCACCCGGCCGAGCGCTGGAAGACCACCTCCACGGGCCGCATCGCCGCCCTGGGGATCGACGGCTCCACCCTCTCCTTCTTCGTGGGGCGCGGGAGACCCTTCGACCCGCCGGTCGCGCTGTCGAACGCCGCCGTCCTGTTTCTCCCGCGCGAGGACGAGGCTCCTCCGGTGGAGGCGGCGGAGTGGGTGGACGGGGTCGAGGCACGCGGCGAGAGGCCCACCATCGTGGTCCCCGACGGAACCTGGGCGCAGTGCCGGAAGATGGTCGGTCGTCACGACGCGCTGCGCGACCTGCCGCGCCTTCGACTGCCCGACGGCGCGGCGCCTCGGGGAGGGCTGAGGATCGAGTGTCTGCACGCGGGCATGTCGACGATCGACGCCGTCGCCTGGCTGCTCGAGGCGGTGGACGGCCCCGAGGCGGGCGCGGCGATGGCCCGGCTGCACCGGATCATGCTCGAGCGGACGATGGCCAGCCGGGGGACGCCGCTGCCGGGCGGGCCCACGATCAACGACCTCGTGCCCCGGGGACGTCTGATCGAGGAAGGGTCCTGAGGGGGGAGGCTCCGACTACCGTCGAGAGGTCGGCTCGTCCCAGACCCCCCGAGCCCCGGAGCCCTCATGTCCCGCACCCGCGACCTCTCCCTCCTGCCCGCGCTGCTGGCGCTCCTGGCCCTGCCGGCCTGCCCCTCGGAAGACACCGACGACGACGACACCGCGGGGGCGGTGGACGACGACGACGCGGTGGACGACGACGACGCGGTGGACGACGACGACG
>CAZUHI010000056.1:0-36365 GCA_964620495.1 uncultured Rickettsiales bacterium
GGGTGGTCCCTAGTTCGTGGCGCGAGGGGGGTCCCATGCTCGTGGCGCTTGACACCGTGCCGGCGAGCCGCTCCTGGACGTAGGCCCTCAACCGGTCGTTCGCCGCGAGCTTCGAGACCTTCGGACGTGCAGCGCGACGACCCGCGTGCCACTGGGCGGTCGTGGCCCGATAGTCGAACCCGCCGCCGCGCGTAGCCGCATTTCGCCGAATCTCCCGTGAGATCGTGGACGGCGACCGATGGAGACGTCGAGCGATCTCCCGGACGCCGTGGCCCTCAGCGCGGAGCAGGGCTATCTCCTCTCGCTCTTCGTATGAGAGGTAGCGGCCCGTCTGGGGCGTCGAACGAACCGGTGACATGCCACCAGCTTCGCGGAACCAGCGGCCTCCGACCGCTGGCGATACCCCGACCTGCTCGGCAGCCCTTTCGCTGGAGAGGCCGCGAGCGATCCCTTCCCAGAATCCGAGCAAGTGCTCACGCCGCCACACCGAAGGACGACCGGGCGAACGCATGGCCGCCCGCTGTGCCCGATCCGACTTCCTTCGTTTTCTCTTCGCCATCGCAACTCCTCTTCCAGAGGTGTTGCGACGACCGCTTGAACCCGAGCTGCGAGCCTCGGTCGGTGTGGTGGAGGAGCCCCGGCGCCGGAGTCCGCGTGGCCAGGGCCTGCTGCAGCGCGCTCAGGCACAGCTCCGTCCTCATGTGGGTCCTCAGTGCCCAGCCCACCACCTTGCGACTGAACAGGTCGAGCAGGACCGCCAGGTAGACCCAGCCGTCCGCCGTCGGCAGGTACGTGATGTCGCCCACCCAGGCCGTGTTCGGCTCCGCGGCTTCGAAGTCCCGGCCCAGGAGGTTGTCCGCCACCCGGTCGGTGTGGTCAGTCTGTGGTCGAGCCCCGGAATCGACGCTTCGGGGTCCCTTGCAGCCCCAGTTCCCGCATGAGACGAGCGACCCTCGTTCGACCGACGTCCTGCCCTTCGGCGCGGAGCTCCACCGTCATGCGAGGCACACCGTAGGTGCCGCGGCTGCGGCGATGAGTCGCCTTGATGTGCACCCGAAGGAGCGCGTCCTCGGCGGACTTCTCGCTCGGCTTCCGCGCAGCCCACGCGTGGTAGGCCGAGCGAGAGACCCGGAGAGCTCGACACATCGCCCTGCACGACCAGCCGGCCTTCTCCGCGTGGATGAACCGGTAGGCGGTCACAGGTTCTCCTTCGCGAAGAAGGCCGCGGCTTTCCTAAGAAACTCCCCCCTCGGCCGCCGTGCTTGAGGTGTTCCCGACCAGTTCGTAGCCCATCTCCTTGGCGCGGCGCTTGAGGTTGAAGAGAACGCGGTTCCTGTGGTTTTCCTCGTAGTAGTTCGCACCGGGATCGACGTAATTCATGCCTTGACCCAAGGCGCCGTAGAAGAGCACCGCCAGCTTCCGAGCTGTCGCCGTGATCGCCTTCGCCTTGCCCACTCTCGCCCCCAACCGTCGGTAGAAGGCGCCGAGCGCGGTGTTCGTTCGACCGACACTTCGTGCCGCAAGGCGGAAGAGGTACGCAGCCCGGTTCCGTGAACGGCGAGTCTTGGAGCTCAACACCCTTCCGCCGGAGATCTTGCTCCCCGGCGCCAGGGTCAGCCACGAGGTGAAGTGCTTGGCGGTCGGCCAACGGCTCATGTCGTCGCCGCACTCGGCGGTCAGCTGGAGCGCGATGAACGGACCGATTCCGTGGATCTGGGTGAGGTCGACGCCGTGCAGAAGGTAGAGGGCGCTCCGTACGTCGAAGGCCGGGTCGCTCCGCGAGCGTCCCTTCGTTCTCTTCGGCGGCAACGGGGTCGCAGGGGCTTCCTGAGCGTCGTTGACCTCGTGAAGCACGACCTCTATCTGCTGGTCACAGGCCACGATCTTGGCGGTGTAGCTCTCGTAGAGTTCGACGGCCTGCTGGAGGGCGAAGACGTGCTCGGCACGGTAGTTCCCGGTCAACGCCGCCTCCAGTGTCTCCGGCGTCGCCTTGCACCGGCAATCGCGGAAGGCCGCCAAGGCCCCGGGATCGCGCTCCCCGCCGATGATCGCATGCAGGATCTTCATCCCGGTCACACCGGTGATGTCGGTGACGGCGTGGTGAAGCTGCACGTTCATCTGCATCAGAGCCTTCTGCATGTGCTGGATGTGAGCGGCCCGGTACTGACTCAATCGCTCCCGCTGACGAAGGTATGCGCGCAAGGCGACCAGCTCCTCTCTGGGACGGAAGCTCCCTCGAAGCAGGCCATGTTCGTGAAGCCGTTGAATCCACTGGGCATCGTTCACATCCGTCTTCCGGCCCGGGACGTTCTTCACGAAACGGGCGTTGACGAGCAGAACTTCGAATCCACGCTGTTCGAGGATCTCGTAGGCCGGGATCCAGTACACACCGGTGGATTCCATGGCCACGGTCGTGATGCCGCAGGCCCCCAGCCAATCCGCGAGCCGATGTAGGGATCCAGTAAAGCTGTCGAAAGACCGAACTGGCTCGGGGTCGCATTCGGCGGGGACGGCGACGACGTGGAACCGCGAGCCGATATCGACGCCCGCCGCTCGTCGATGCACGACCGGAAAATGGGCTGCTACAGGACTCTTCTTCGTGGACTCGGCCATGGGCTGTCTCCGGTTGGGGGAAGCCCGGGAGGTGGGAGGGCGGTCCAGCTCACTTTCCTAAACGGGATCGCCGAAGCGTCACCACTTGCAGGTCCGCATCCCTCCGTGGACCAGGTTTTTTTACGGGCTCGTCGAGTCACCAAAAAGCTTACGGTCTCTCCTCCCGGGCATTCGGACGCTAGGCCGAGGGGGAGTTTCTTGTCCACAGGTCGCGGGCGAGCGAAGCCGGTTGCGTCGATGGTTTTTTAGAATCTCGCGCTCCGTCCGCAGGACCTTGTTCTCCCGGCGCAGACGCTTCAGCTCCGCCCGCTCCTCCGAAGTCAGGGCTCCAGGAGCGCGGTTTCGCTCCGCCTGCTCCAGCCACCGACACACCATGCTCGCGCTCAGCCCCAGGTCACGCGCGACCTGGGCACGTGACAGCCCCTCCTCGAGGACCAGCTTGACCGCCTCCGCCTTGAACTCCGGCGTGAACTCCCTGCGCTTCTTCTTCGTCGACATCGAACCTCCTGGAATTGCTTACCAGGTGGTCCGTGAGAACGTGCAGGGTCAGACTCCCCGCTCGCGGCGCGAGCCCAGAGCCGTGGGCGATCTCGGGATGGGTAGGATGCGACCCATGAGAACGAAGCAGGACGTGATCGCGGAGATCCAGCGCCGAGCTGACGTCGGGCACCCCCTCAACTCCGGGGCGAACCGCGGCGACTGGCTCTATGCCCAGGCCGTCAAGCAGTTCGGCGCGTTGGGAGAGGCCGTCGAGGCAGCGGGCTTTTCGTACGCCGACATCAAGACCCGGCCGATGACCAGGCAGGAGGTCATCGCTGAACTCGAGGAGTTGGGGAAGAGCGGAGAACCCGTGCGCTCCGCCGAGCATCGCAAGCTCCACCATGCCGCGAGGGGCCACTTCGGCACCTGGCGGGGCGCCCTGCTGGCCGCCGGGATCGATCCCGACATGGGCCGCAGGTGGACCCGGGCCAGCGTGCTTCGCTCCCTTCGCGCCGAGGTTGAAGCAGGACGGCCGATGGGCGCCAACGCCATGCGACGACGCGACGAGAACCTCTACATGGCCGCGCGGCGTAGCTTCGGCACCTGGGCGGCGGCCCGTGAGGCCGTCACGGCCAACCTGGGAGAGCGGAATGGTCCTGACGCGGAGCGTGGGGAGCCCATCTCTCCGACGGCGGCGGACGGGTAGGGGCATGGGGTTCGGATCGATGAACGTGGAGGTCGGCTTCGCGCTCCAGGACGAGCCAACCGATGACCAGCTGGGTTGCGTCCGTCGCGACGCCGAACGGCTCACCGACTCCCCCTCGAGCGTCGCCGTCCGCCACGTGCAAGCGGACGATCGACACCAGCTCATCACGACGTTCGCGATGCCCCGGTCGGCTCAGTACAAGGTGGTCAGCGACATCGCCTTCCAGTTCACCAAGATGGGCTTCGGGTGCCACCACGAGTACCTGGACGTCTGGATCTCGTTCCCGAAGTCCCACAGCTGACGGACGCGTCATCGCCCAGCTGCGATCCGCCAGGACGGGCGCGCCGGCGCCCCCGGACCGGGCGGCTGAGTCCGACGCTACGCCTGAGTAGCGACCTCGGTCGGCTGCACGCGCGGCACGCTCCAGCTGGTGCTCGTCGCCTGGACGAGGAACGACACGGGCTCGGACTCCCTCGTCGCGAAGCGATCGACCTCCTCGCCCGCGTAGGTGGCGCGCGGCTCCTCGACGAGCGCGAGCAGGCGCAGGGCGAGCTCGACCGACTCACGCAGTGACTGCTTGCCGTGCTCCCACCGCGAGACCGTCTCGGGACGCACCTTCAACCGGCGGGCCAGGTCCTGACCCGAGAGGCCGAGGTACTTCCGCAGGAAGCGGATCTCGTCGGGCGAGAGCCGCTGCTCCTTGGTCGCCACGCCCTCGGCCAGCCTCCGGTGGAGTTCCTCGACCCGTGGGATCCGCACGAGCACGTCACCGCACTCCGCACACTCCCGAACCTCGAGGCCGTCGAGGTAGACGTGCGCGAGGCCCGCGCCCTCGTAGCGCACGGGACCGGGCCGGACCTTCGTCTGTCCGTCGCACTGCAAGCACCGCATCTCAGCCTCCGTGCGCTGACCATGAAACCGCACTTGGCTTGATGCTACGTCAAGTCCTGACGCGACGCACGATGAACTCCCACACCGCAGGACGCACCGGGGTTGACGGTTTTGGCGATTGCCATTGACGGTTTTGACGATTCGACCTACAGATAGTCTCAAGGAGACACCATGAACGCCCTGCCCCAGCTGCTGTACGACGAGGTCACCGAGGCCCTCAGCGCGGCCGACCGCGACGACCTGGTCAAGCGCCTGGCGGCCCTGCGCGATGACGCGGTGATCACGAGCAAGCAGGCCGCGAACCTGCTCGGCGTGTCGTCCGCGAACACCGTCAAGAACTGGCTCGAAGGCGGCTGGTTTCCCGGCGCCTTCCGCACGCCCGGCGGCCACTGGCGCTTCCAGCGCTCCGAGGTGCTCGCCGCGCGTGAGCGCATGGAAGAACTGCGCGACAAGAACCCTCGGCGTGATCTCGCCCCCTCCGACGCCGAGGATGAAGACGAGCTACCCCTGCTCTGAGGCGTCCCCGTCGAGCAGCTTCCGCATCGTCAGTGGATGACGAATACTTCGCCGGGCCACTCGGCACGAGGCACGGGGTCGGGAAGGGGGCGTCCGGCGGCCACCCACGCACGCATGTTCAGCGACGCAAGCGCCTCCAGACGCTGCTCGCGCGTCGAGGCTGCATGCAGATCGCGCTTCGGATTGCCCGAGGCGACAACCTCCCCGGACCAGGTCCGACGACGAACTGCTGCTCGCTCTTCTCTGCCTGCCACTCGTCCATTCCAGGTCGTCCGGATCGGGCGTGGCCGCGGAAGGCGCATCGGACCCGTTTCCGATCCACCCCAGAAAATCGGCCGCTCCATCTCGCGTTCTTCGTCAGGGAGGAAGAGCCCCGGTCCGTGCGTCCTGCACCGGCCGAGGCGAACCCCCTGATCCAGGAGCCGAACATGACCGTCCCCGCCCTCTCCGCCACCTCACCCTCGCGATCTTCGGGGCACTCACCACCCCGCTCCCTTCCCGTCGCCCGCAACGGAGTGCCAGGGCCGGGATTCCGTGTAGGCTGGAAAATTCGCGGTTGCCGTCGGGGGCGCAACGCACCCCCGGAGGCAACACCAGAGAGGCCCGCCCCCGGGAGGTGGGACCGCGCCTCCCCGCGCCGTCTCGGAGGAGGTATGGACCTTTACAATCTGAAGCGCGGGCTCCCGCCCACGCAGGACGTCGTGCTCGCGGCCCTGGTCGCGGTGGCGGTCACCTTTACCCTGCCCGGGGGCACGTTCGCGGCCGACGAGGGAGAGGGCGGCGCGCTCTCCACGTCGGGCTCGGGCGAGGGGGGGCTGGTGACGCCCTGCGAGTGCGAGGAGGAGGACGACAGCGGCTCGGCCACCTGGACCATCACGTGTCAGCCGATGCCCGGTCTGGCGGGTCTCCTGGGCGCCATGGGTGCCGGAGCCGAGGGCATGGTCGAGAGCATCGGGGACTGGTCGTGGAACAACGGGATGTTGGTGGACGCCGATCTGGACGGAGCCTCTTGGTACGAGCCTCCGGATGACGGCGGCACGTTCAACAACGACGGCTTCGGGCTCTGGGACACCTTGCAGAAGCAATGCACCGGCTCCTGGGAGTGGCACAAGGAGTTCCTCGTGGGCGACTGCGACGAGGTGGAGAACCCCCCGAACTGCGGGCCCGACCAGTTCAGGGACGACTTCGACTGTGAGGATTGCCCGTTCGGCTACATGGAGCCCTACCCGAACACTCCGCCTTGGCCGAAGCCGCAAGTGAACGGTCCGGGAGGTGCGCCGTGATTCGCCGCTTCGCCATCTTCGTGGGGATGGTCGTCGTGTTCTCCGCCGTGGTCACGCTCGTCCGGGCGCCGCAGGGTGGCCCCTCGATCGTCGTCGGCGAGGCCGTAGTGGAGTCAGGAAAGGCCCGCCCGGTGCATGAGCAGGCCGCCACACGCGAGCATGTTGCAGCGCACGCGCGTACGGCGCCTGCGGACGCCACGCTCGAGGAGCGCGCTGAAGCCACTCTGGATCTGCACTCCGATGTCGCCGAGGCGCTCGGGGGGCGTGCGGGTCTCCAGTGGAGCACCTGCGAGGGCGGGCGCTGTGCTGCGTTCCTCCAGGTGCTGGGCGTCAACAACGTGGACGCGGCGCCCGTCAAGGACGTGACTCGTGGTCACGGACTGCCCTTCACGATGTCCTGGAGCTCCGCAAGCTCGGCGGGGACCCTCGTCGCCTTCGGCGATCAGGACCTCGCCCGGCGGGAACTCCATGAGGAGACGGAGGCCCGGTGGATCAGTCGCCTCATGGCGAAGGGGCTCTCGGAGAAGGCGGCCTTGGCGGCCTACCGGGACAGCCTGAGATAGAGGGGTCTTCGTGGGAGCGCCCCCCCTCCGCACCGTGAGGAGCGACACTCACCGACCGACACCGACACCGGCCACATCAGCCTTGGGAGGAAGAGATGAGTGAGCAGAGACGCCTGGATGACTCCCAGTTCGGGCGATTGATGAAGGAACTGACCGGCATCCGGCGCGCGGTCCAAGGACTCGCAGCCCTCCTGCCCATCGCCGTCGTGATCCTCCTCTTGAAGGGCTGAGACCCTCGGGCGCGCCGTTTCTTGCAGCGCTCACCTCTTCTTCGGCGTAACCTGAACCGTCGTTCGGCGTTGCCTGAAAGGAGAAGGGGTGAGCCGCAAGCGCTCCGTACGTGGCGGCCCCGTCCAGTCGAAGGCGACCGGCGGCCCCGTCCAACAGAAGCAGACCCGCATGCCCATGGCCGGCGGCGTCACGCAGTTCTCCCCCGCCGCGGGGGCCCGGCTCGACGTTCAGAAGCAGCAGGCCGACCAGTCCGTCCAGCTCCAGGGGGACGACGAAGAGACCCAGGGCGTCGAGGCCGTCCAGAGCACCGCCGCCGCGGGCGTCGAGGGCGCCTCGGGCCGGCTCCCCCACTTCGGCCCCGTCCAGAAGGCCTTCGGCAGGCATGACGTCTCCGGAATCAAGTCGCGCACCGGCGGCGCCGCCAAGGAGGCCGCCGGAGCCCTCGGAGCAGAGGCCTACGCCCAGGGCGACTCGGTCGCCTTCGCCGGCTCTCCGGACCTGCACACCGCCGCCCACGAAGCCGCCCACGTCATGCAGCAGAAGGCGGGCAAGACGCCCGCGGGCGGGGTCGGCAAGGAGGGCGACCCGCTCGAGCAGGAGGCCGACGCCATCGCCGACAAGGTCGTCCAGGGCGAGTCCGCCGAGGGGATGATCTCCGCCATGGGCGACGCCGGCGGCGGCGGGGACGGCGCCCCGGCCGGGGCGGACGACGGCGGCCCCGAGGTCCAGAGCAAGGCGGTCCAGGGTCGCGCGTCGGAGGGCGGCGGCGGCATGGGCTCGGCCGACCCGCCCCCCGACGCCCCCGTCCAGAAGAAGGCCGTCCAGCGCGACGCCGCCGCCGCGAAGGCCCCCGACACCGTCACGCTCAGGATCGGCGGCATCCGCGTCAAGGTCATGGTGCCCCCCGCGCTCGCGAAGAAGTCCTTCACCAAGAGCGTCTCCCAGGAGATCGCCAAGGGCGTCACCCTCAGCCGGGTGCAGATCAAGTTCGACGACCACTGGAAGGTCAAGAGCGGCTCGGTGAAGGGCAAGTTCGGCGCCAAGCTCGGCGACAAGAAGCTCAAGGCCGGCTTCCAGCTCGGCGTCGCCAAGGGCGGCACCGTCGTCGGCCACGTCAAGGACGCCCCCATCGAGGACGGTCCCCTCTCCGGCACCCTGTCCGCGTCCTGGGCGGGCAAGAAGTTCAAGGCCGACGCCAAGGCCACGCTGACCGACGACGTGAAGCTCCCCACCGTCAAGGGCTTCAGCGCGCGCTTCCTCAAGGACACGAACGCCCAGTTCAAGTTCACGCACGACACGCTGCTCGAGGCGAAGTCGACCTCCGCGAAGGTCATGCTCGTCCAGAAGGGCGAGGATCGCGTCAAGCTGACGGGCGAGGGCTCCTACAAGGCACCGAAGACGTTCACCGGCGACGGCGACGTGGACGTGATCAAGCCCTTCGAGAAGACCGCGAAGAAGGCCAAGGTCAAGTCCGGCAAGAAGGCCAAGGGCAAGTTCAAGTTCGGCTCCTGGTCGTTCGTCGACCTGCCCCTGAACATCGAGTTCGGCGGCGGCAAGCTCAAGTCGCTCATCAACAAGCTGAAGTTCGACGGCCTCGGCCTCGGCGGGTTCGGCTCCTTCGACGTCGACCTCCCCTTCCGCCTGCCCACCATCAAGGGCTGGACGCCGAAGATCGGCGGCGGCTCGAAGTTCGGCATCAACCTCGGCAAGGGCCTGCTCGAGAAGCTCAAGGGCCTCGCCGACTGGGAGCTCGAGCTGGGCGGCAAGTCGATCTTCGGCGGCCTCTGGAAGGGCATCTCGTTCGACCCGAAGACCTGGAAGTTCACCGGCACCGGCATCGCCGACCTGCTCGGCGACTTCGACATGGGCACCTTCGGCGGCTTCCAGTTCCGGGGCCTCGGCGGCGCGAAGAAGAGCAAGCTCAAGTCGCTGAGCCTCAAGGCCGGCGCGCTGATGAAGTTCCTCGGCAAGATCGACCTCGGGGTCTTCAAGGGGCCGAAGTTCGCGTTCGGCAGCATCGACGTGGACTGGCTCAAGGGGAAGGGCCTCAAGAAGGCCAAGGGCAACTTCAAGTTCCCCGACATGCCGACGTGGAGCACCGCCCCCTACTCGGTCCGCCTCGACGAGAACACGTCCGCCGACGCCGACTTCTCCAACAACAAGCTCAACTCCGTGTCCGGCAAGTTCGGCGCCACCGTCCTCAAGAGCGACAAGGAGCTGGTCCACGGCCGCTTCGACCAGGCGAAGATCGAGCCGATCAAGAAGCGCTGGAGCGGCCACGGGTCCCTCGCCCTGCTCACGGACATCCCGTTGCCGAAGAAGGGCGCCTGGCAAGGCACCATCGAGGGCGGCAAGGGCAAGACCACGGCCACGTTCAAGTTCGCCTCGAGCAAGCTGAAGCAGGCCAAGGGGCTGCTGTCCGTGCGGGTCGAGCGGAACGGCAAGAAGCTGCTCCGGCTCGGGGCCACCGGCGCCTACGACGGCAAGTCGTTCACGGGCAAGGGCACCGGCAAGCTGCTGACGAAGCTGGACTTCAAGAAGGGCGGCACCAAGGGCTCGATCCTCCCGGCGGGCACCAACCTCGACGCCGCGCAGATCGTGAAGAACGCGGTCAAGAAGGCCGGCGGCACCGTCGCCGCGCAGGTGAAGACGCCCACGAAGTACGGCGACCTGGGCTTCAAGGGCTCCCTGGAGAAGGCGACGCTCGACCTCTCGAAGGAGCCGACGCTGTCCGGCAAGGCGAAGGCCAAGCTCGACAAGGACTTCACCATCGGCTCCGGGGGCTGGAAGACGACGGTCCTGAAGAGCTCGGCGGCGGTCATCGATCTGAACAAGAGCCGACCCGTCTCGATCGCGGGCGCGCCGCTCAAGCTGATCGTCATCAAGGACGGCAAGAAGGCGGCGTCCGTCGACGCGAAGACGAAGCTCGACCTCAAGAAGCTCCAGCTCGACCTGGACGCGAAGGGCAAGCTCTTCGCCGGCACCGTCCTCAGCGACTCCCCCGCCGTCTCCGTGCGCAAGGACTCGCCGCTCGATCAGCTGCTGATCAAGAAGAACACGCTCAAGAAGGCCAAGGGCAAGCTCGAGATCGCGCTGGACGACAAGGACGGCAAGCGCTTGGGCGAAGGCGGGCTCAAGGGCGCGTGGGTCGAGAAGCAGGGCTTCACCGGCAGCGGCAGCTTCGACCTCCAGCAGGAGACGCAGCTCAAGAAGAAGGGCAAGTACCAGGTCAGCCTGGAGCCGACGAAGGGCAAGGACGTCGAGGCCTCCTTCAAGAAGAGCAAGCTCACCAGGTTCAAGGGCGCGGTGTCGGCGCGCGTGGACAAGGAGGGCAAGCCGCTGGTGCGGGCGAAGGCCGACGGCCTCTACAACGGCAAGGACTTCACCGGCAAGGGCAGCGCGAAGCTGCTCCAGGACGTCACCTGGACCAAGGGGAAGACGACCGCGACCCTCGAGAAGAAGGGCACCGAGCTCAGCGTCGCGACCATCACCAAGAGCCGCTTCACGGGCGCCAAGGGCAGGGCGTCGGTCCGGTTCAAGACGCAGACGGACAACGGGGTCCTGGACCTGCGCGGCAAGCTCGAGAAGGCCTACGTGGACGCCCGCAAGGACACGTCGGTGTCCGGCGACGTGTCGGTCGAGCTGCTGCAGGACTACACCCTCGGCAAGGGCACCTGGCAGACCCGGGTCCCCAAGAAGGCGACGGCCACGCTCAAGGTCCAGGACACCAAGCTCCAGACGTTCGCCACCAACAAGATCGCGCTGCTGGTCCTCAAGGAGAAGAAGAAGGCGGCGCAGGCCGACGTGCAGGTGAAGTTCAACCTGCGGACCCTGGTCCTCGACGCCAAGGGCAGCGGCAAGCTCTTCAAGGACCTGAGCTTCGGCGAGAACCCGCGCGTGGACGTCGAGAAGGAGTCGGCGGTCAAGGAGATCAACATCTCCGGCAACAAGCTGACGAAGGTCGACGGCCAGGTGAGCCTCGCGGTCTACGACAAGCAGAACGAGAAGCTGGTCGAGAAGGCGTACCTCAAGGGCATCTGGACCAACAAGGCCGGCTTCACGGGCGAGGGCGGGGCCAAGACCGCGCGCGACATCACGGCGGGGAAGAAGACCGGGCACCACGCCGTCGTCAAGAAGGGCGCCGGGGTCGACAAGATCAAGATCAAGAAGAACGCCTTCGTGAAGGCCGAGGGCGGCGCGCTCGAGCTCGAGGCCTGGGATGCGGGCGGCAAGCTCCTGACCGGCGGCGGCAAGCTCAAGACGCTGGTGCAGGGCAAGGACGGCCTCGTCTTCACCGGCGGCGGCAAGCTCAAGTTCCACCGCACCCTCAAGATCGGCAAGCCGACGGGCAAGGGCGTGCGCGTGGTCAAGGGGACCGAGGTCGGCGCCGACGTGACCGCCAACCGGTTCACGCGCATCGGCGGGACGCTGAAGCTGGGCGTCGACGACGCAGAGAACAAGGAGATCGCGACCGGCGCCCTCGAGAACGTCGACATCGACATGCGCAAGGAAGACCCCGTCGTCTCGGGAACGGGCCGGTTCACGACGAAGAAGGACTTCGACATCGGCAAGCTGGTCACCGTCTACAAGGACCTGTCCGCCAGCGCGACGATCAAGAAGAACGAGCTGACCGACGCGAGCCTCGAGAACGCCAAGTTCAAGGTCCACAAGCTCAACGACGGCAAGGGCGCCGACGGCAAGGTCGCGAGCGCGGGGCTGAAGTTCCCGAAGGCCGGGCTGCCCGACTTCAGCTTCCTGGGCGGGGCCGTCGACGACTTCAAGATGCTCAGCGGCAAGCTCGTGGGCAAGCTGCGCAAGCTGAGCTTCGACAAGGGCAAGTTCGGAGGCCTCGGGACCGCGCGCTACAAGCCCAACAAGGTCCTCGACGCGCTCGCCTCCCTGCGGTTCGACCCGGGCGACGGGCTCATGATCCCGTGGATCAAGCTCAGCGGCGACATCTCCGTCCCCCTGCTCAAGAAGTACAAGTTCCTCGAGAAGGGCATGCCGGGCAAGAAGCCCTGGACGCTCGCGAACTTCGGCGTGACCATCAAGGGCATCCGCGCGGCGATGATGCTGACCGCCGGGTACGAGGTGGGCACGGAGCCGCTGTTCCTCAAGTCGAAGCTGGACACGGGCGAGTTCAACCCCGAGAAGCTCGAGCTGCCGGACTTCACAGCCAAGGCCGAGGTCACGGGCGAGGCGTACGCCAAGGGCCACCTGACGCTCGACGGCCTGCTCGGCGTGGGCAACGAGAAGGCGGCCTACGCCGGCCTGCGCGCGCGCGGCAAGCTCAAGCCGAAGCTGACCGCGAAGCTGACGCCCAAGGGCTCGATCTACGCGCGCGGCGGCAAGCTCGGCGGCAAGCTCGGCGCCGACTTCTCGGTGGACGCCAAGGCCTCCCTGGACGCGTCGCTGGCGCTGGTGGCGATCCTGGTGGGGCACACCGAGAAGCTGCCCGACTTCTGGAGCGACACCCTCGACTTCGGGCAGCTGTTCGGCTGGAAGTACTCCACGGAGCTGGCGTTCGGCGAGGCCGAGGGCAAGAAGGAGCTCACGGGCGACACGGCGATCCCCGCCGACAAGAGCATCGCCGAGGACGCCACCAAGGACTACAAGGCCGACACCGGGGTGACCGACACGCCCGTCACCGACGCCACGAAGGTGCCCGGGGGCGCGGGCGGCTCCATGAAGAAGATGGAGGAGAAGATCGCCACGATGGAGATCCTCGGCGCCACGGTGAAGGCCGGGATCGCCCTCGCCGACCTCGGGATCTCGTCGGTGCCGCCCGGCGTCAAGACGGTCATCGCCATCGTGGGCCAGGGCAAGTTCATGGCGGCATCCAACGCGTGTCTCGAGCTGTCGCAGGCGCTCGACAAGGCGGAGGAGTCGGGCGTCCTCGACAAGCTGATCGCCGAGAAGGGGTCCCTGGGCAAGACCATGGAGCTGCTCAAGGACTACAACGACATCATCAACGACCTCTCCGGGCCGTCGGTGAAGGAGATGTTCGAGAACTCCGAGGGCGTCTACAACTTCAAGGGCAACGCCTGGATCACGCTGCAGAAGGTCAAGCGCGTCTCCAAGAAGATGAACGGCTACGAGGACCCGATGTCGGTCTACCGCGCGTCGATCTGGCGAAACCGCAGCGCCTGCACGTGGGACGACGTGAGCAGTCGAGGCGGCATGAGCTACGCGGCGGGCGCGCTCGAGTTCGTGGGCGCCGTGGACAAGGGCACGGACCCGCACCAGGAGATGAGCAAGAAGGACTGGGCCCGCAAGCTGCGCAAGTTCAAGAAGGAGTGGAAGGGCATCGACCAGCCGTCCGTCGACAAGTTCCTGCCCGGAGTGAAGAAGTACCGCTTGGCCGACTGAGCCTCGCCGACCTTCCCGTAGGATCCCGACATGGAAGCACCGATCTTCGAGGCCGTCCGCGGCTGGCTCACCGAGCAGGACTTCGAGTACGACTCGAAGGACGAGGAGGGCGCCTTCGTCTTCCGCTACAAGGGCGGCAGCGGCATCTGGAGCTGCTTCGTCTTCTGCCGCGAGGACGAGGAGCAGATCCTCTTCTACTCGGTGGCTCCCATCGCCGTGGCCGAGGGGCTCCGGGTCGACCTGGCCGAGTTCATCCTGCGGGCGAACCTCGGGGCGGTGCTGGGCTGCTTCGAGATGAACGTGGACGACGGCGAGGTGCGCTACCGCACGGGCCTGGACATCACCGACACGCAGCTCGAGACGACGATGCTGCGCAACATGGTGCTCGCGAACCTGCTGATGATGGACACCTACCTGCCCGGGCTGCTGGCCGTCGTACACGGCGGCGTCGCCCCCCACATCGCCATCGAGAAGATCGAGACGGGCGCGGAGTAGACATCCGCCCTCTCCCGACGATCCTGATCCTCGCGGTGGCGAGCCTGAGCTGCACCCCCGCCGACGGCTGGGACGATCGCCCCGAGGCCGAGCCGCCGGCCCCCGTCTTCGTGGGCCCGGAGGATCGCCAGGCGCTCGTCATGCTGCCCGACGGGTACTACGCCGGGAGGCCGGCCCTCCCGATCGTCCTGCTCCTGGGCGGGTACGACTGGTTCGCGGCCGACCTGGACGACTGGATCGGGATCTCGCGGTACCGCGACGAGTTCCTCCTGGTGATGCCGGACGGGCTGATCGACAGCGAAGGCTCGCCGACCTGGAACGCGACCGACACCTGCTGCGACTTCGACGAGGCGGGCACCGACGACGTCGGGTACCTGCTCGGCCTCGTCGATGAGGTCCGGGTGCGGTTCGCGACGACGCAGCATGTCGCCGTGATCGGCCACAGCGCGGGCGGCTTCATGGGGTATCGCCTCGCCTGCGAGCCGGACTCGCCCGTGACGACCCTCGTGTCCATGGCGGGCTCGTCGTGGCTGAATGCGGAGGACTGCGACGCGACTCACCCCATCCGCCTCCTCCAGGTGCACGGATCGGAGGACGACGTCATGCCCTTCGACGGGGACGAGACGGCGCCCGGCGCCGAGGAGGTCGTCGACCGCTGGGCCGACCGCGCGGGCTGCGACGTCGGCTCCTGGACCTACGAGGAAGAGGGCCGCGAGTACGTCTACGACGGCATCGGCGACGAGACCACCGTCGGTCGCTACGAAGAGGGCTGCGAGGAGCCGGTGGAGCTCTGGGAGATCGAGGGCTCGGACCACTACCCGGACGTCAACGCGGCCTTCCGCCTCGACCTCGTCCGGTACCTGTTCCCGCCGCGGGGTTAGGGCCGCTGCCGAGGGGTCGCCCGGGGCATGTGCTATCCCTCCCCCTGTGTACCGATGCCAACAATGCAAGCTCGTCTCTCCCCGCGGCCAACGCGCCGTCCACATCGTCGTCGAAGGACGGCGCAGGGCCTACCCTGAGCGCTCGCGACCCGCAGGTCGGCACGGCGAGCGCAGGGTCACCCAGACCGCCGGGGAGGGCTGGGAGACCGTCCGATCCCTCACCGTCTGTCCCTCCTGCGCCGCGGAGCTCGAGCGCTCGCTCCCCGAGGGTCCGCGCATGATCGAGGCCCCCGCGCGGGAGCCGGTCGACGCGCCTGCGATGCCCCCCGAGGACTCGTGAGTCCCCCGAACCTCGCGGGACGGTCCCTGTTCCTGGTGGCCGACGTCGACGCGCTGTTCTCGGAGACCGAGGTGCGCGACGCCGTCACTCCGTGGATCGAGGAGCGCCGCGACGAGATCGGCCTGATCTACTGGCACGACGGGCCGTCGAGCGAGCTCCAGGAGCGCGTGGCGGAGCGGGACCTCCCGCGGCCCGACGCCGTGATCTCAGAGGCCGGCTCGTGCATTCAGGCCGGGTCCCGCCTGCATCGCGTTCGGGCGGTGGAGGAGGCGCTGCTCACCGACTGGCCGGGGCGCAAGGCCCTGAGCGCCGCCCTGCCCAAGATGAAGTCCCTCAAGCCGCTCCGGACCGGAGGGAAGCTCCGCCTCCCGCTGTCGATCGAGGGGAGCAAGGGCGCGCTGCCCGAGGACGTCGCGGAGGTCGAGCGGGTGGCGCGCTCGCTCAAGTCCCGACTCAGGCCCACCGCGGACGGCCTCGAGGTCGTGCCGCTGGCCCAGAACCCGGCCTCCGCCCTCATGACGCTCCTGCCCGCGCTCGGCGTCACGCCGCGCGCGGCGAAGCTCAGGCTGGTCCTCTTCCCCCGGACGGACCTGCAGTCGAACGCGATGTACCTGGGCTTTCGGGCGATCGTCGGGCCGGCGGGCGGCGAGATCGCCCGCAGGCGCGCCCGCACCGCTCCGCGGACGGTCTCCGTGACCCACGAAGGGAGCGCGGGGTTCTTCGAGGGCCTGGAGCGGCACTTCGGCTGGACGCGGGACGCCGCGCTGAGCGCGCCCGCCGACTGATCGACCGACCCGGCCTCAGCGCGGGCAGGGTCACGACCCGACCGGGCTACTGACAGTCGTAGGTGATCGTGAGCGTGTCGGTGGCCTCTGCACCGTTGCAGTCGGTCACGGTCAGGTCGACCTGGACGGTCTCGGACAGCGGCCCGGTGCCGGTCATGGTGAACGCGTCCAATCCCACGATGGCCCCCTCGGTGGACGAGAGTGTCGCGGTGCCACTCACCACGGCCCACTCATGGAGCAGCCAGTTGCCGTCGGGATCGGACGAGTTCCCCGCATCGAGTACTAGAGTCTCGGCCACACATGTGCAGGTGGTCGTGCCGTAGGAGTTCGTCGTGCACGTCTCGTCGAACGTCGTCACGAAGTCGGGGCCGGCATCGGCGATCGGGGGGATGTTGGCTCCCCCGCCGCCCACGCTGACCGGCAGCGTGACGGTCTGCGTCTCCGAGGCGGCTCCCAGAACATCCTCTACGCGCAGGCCGAACTCCCAAAGCCCATCCACATCGGGGCTCACCTCCGCCTGACCCGGGGTCGACGTGTCGATCATGGCTTCGGTGAAGACCGACCCGGCGGGCAGCTGCTGCACGCTCCAATTCCAGCTGAGGATCCCGTCGGGGTCGTTCGAGCCGGTGCCGTCCAAGACGACGGACTGGCAGGTCGTGGCGTTTGCGGGGGCGGTCAGCACCACCGTGGGGGCGTCGTTCGACACGCACGACGCGGCGCTCTCGGAGTACGTCGCTTCGAGGATGTCGCCGGAGGCCACGACCACCGAGGGGTCCAGCTCCACGTCCCCGTTCACGAGGGTCCAGAGCGACACCTCGGTCGCGTTCTGCTCGACGACGATGCTGGGCTCCCACGGGGTCGCCGTCAGAGGGATCGTGCTGGTCACTCCGCCCGGATCCGCCCAGTCGCCCAGATCGGTCATGAGGGCGGAGTAGCTGGTCGCGCACACGTCGCCACCGAGCCCTCCGGTCGCCTCCACGACTTCGGCCAGGCGCGGCGCGGCGCCGGCGACGCCGTTGACGGACGAGCAGCCTGCGGGACCGCCATCAATGGACGAGACCCGCACCCGCGAGGGGTGGTCCTTGCGGAGTCGCAGGGAGTCGGCCCAACCCGTGGCGGGCCCCGCGGTCGCGTCGTCCCAAAGCGCGAGGACGATGACCCGCAGGTCCGCGCCGTCTCGGATCAGCCCCATGTTCGTCGAGTTGACGTCGGGCGGGGTGACGCTGTCGTACGCCGTCCCCAGGAGCTGGAGTCCGCCTCCGGTGTTCCCCACGGCGAGGGCCGCGGCGAGGTCGGCGTCCGGATTGGTCGTGGTGGGGGTGATGAGATCGGCCACCAGCGTCGGCGCCGCGGCGGCCACCACTCCGATTCTCCAGTCCGCCGTCCCCGACGCCTGCAGGGCGGTGAGGAAGTCCGCGGCCGCGGCGCCCAGGAGGGCCTGCTCGCCGGTCGCGTTCGGGGAGTCGTCGACGATGAAGAGGATGTCCACCAGGTCGTTGGCCGACACCGAGTCGACGATCGTCGGCCCCCAGTGCGATCCCCCCGTGACCGTGGCCGTGAGCGATTCGGAGAGGAGTGCGTTGCTCTCGACGGCGAGGACACTGCTGATCGGCCCGGGCGTCGTGGGCCCGAACTGGACCGACGCCGACCCGGTCGCCCCCCCCGCGAGGATCGAGGGGACGGACGAGCTGAGGGCGAGGCCCGGGTCGCCCGTGAGCGTGGTGCTGGACACGTTGACTTGAATCGTCCCGGTGTTCTCCGCGTCGAAGGTCGCCGTGGACACACAGCCGATGTCCAGATCACCGAAGTCGTGCGTGGTCGGGGTGAGAGAGAGCGCGGGGCTGAAGAGGGCCGAGTCGGTGACCGGGAGGCCTGCTTCGAGCCCGTCCGTCGGCGTCACCTCGACCAGGACCGTCTGGCCCAAGGTCAGCAGCGAGTAGTCGAGGGTCGGGTCCGTGCCGATCGTGACGCCGTCGACGCTCCAGGCGTAGAGGTAGGCCTCCTGGTCGCCGTCCACATCGACCCAGCCCAGGGTCTGGGCCCAGAACTGAGGGACGGGCGTGGCGGTGCGGATCGACGTCGACAGAACCGTGGGCGGAGAGTTGATGATCTCCACGTCCGAGGAGGCGAGCGCAGGCCCCGCCTCGCGTCCGTCGTGCGGAGTCGCCTCGACGACCACCGCGTCGCCGCGCTCGAAGTGCTCGGGGCCCAGCGTCGGTCCGTCCACGCCGGGGACCAGCGAGCCGGACACCGTCCACGAGTGGGAGAGCGTCACGGGATCGCCGTCGGCATCCTCACCGACCCCCGCCGCGGTCAGCGTGTCGTCGGAGAAGGCCGGGTCGGGCGTGATCTGGACCGAGACCATGGCCGGCGCGCGGTTGACGATCACCGAGTCGGCCACCGCCGTCGTCTCCTCACGGGTGTCGGAGGCGAGGACGTGCACCTCCCAACGCTGCGTGGGCGCCGTGGCGGACGCGGGCACCACCTCTCGGTCCTCCAGCTCCAACACCCGCTCTCCGTCCAGGAACCAGGCGAAGGTCGTCGTCACAGAGTCCTCGTCCGGGTCCTCCACGGTCACCGACGCGGTCAGATCGTCGTCGCTCGTAGGCAGCTCCGGGAGGATGACGACATCCACCTCGGGCCTCGAGTTGACGATGCTCGTCGAAGCGCCCGACGCGGGACCCAGCTCCCCCCGGTCGTCCTCCGCCCGCACCTCGACGGACCAAGCCTCGAATCGCCGGGTCAAGGCAGCGGGGACCGTGTCCGACCCGTCGAGCTCGGGGACCGCGACGAAGTCACGCGACCAGCGGTAGTGATAGATGCCGGAGAAGTTGCGGTCGGGATCCTCGGCGTGAGTGACGATCGCCGCGCGAAGCTCCTCCGTCGTGCGCGGGGCCTCCGGGCCGATGGTCACGAGGGCGGGTCCGGGCGGCTCGTTGGGCTCCTCGGTGACCGGGATCTCCCCCTCGGGCTCGACGCAAGCGAAACCTGTCGTCAACACCAACGACAGCGGCAACCAGTACCTATCGAAAGACATGATTCCCACCGCTTCACCTCCACCACGCCACCTTACGCACCTCCCGAGTATGCGGGGAGGGCAATTCGACGCCGACGGCCGCGCAGTTGTCAAGCGCCACGAGCATGGGACCCCCCTCGCGCCACGAACTAGGGACCACCCAAGGAAGGGTCCGCACGATGTAGGGTGAGGAGGATTGGAGGCCGAATGAACCGCAACACGACTCGGCTGTGTGCCGGACTCATCGGGCTCGGTGTGTTCACGATCGGCGCCGGACCGGCCGAGGCGGTCTCGGTGAAGATCTACGGATCACCCGACGCTGCCTGGTACGACGTGCAGACGAAGATGCTGGGGACGGGACTCTTCTCCACGGTCGACGGCGGCTCGATCAGCTACTACACCCCTGCCCTCTCCGAGCTGTCGCAGTACGACGCGGTCCTCATCTTCGGGTGCTGCGGGTACTTCGAAGAGCACGAGCTCGGCGACAACCTCGCCGACTTCATGGACGCCGGCGGTGGCGTGGTGCTCGCGAGGGGCATGCTGGCCTCGGGCGGCGGCACCCAGATCGAGGGACGGCTTCGGGAGAGTTCGTACTTCCCGTGGGAGCCGTCGAACGTGCCGGTCGGGGGCAGCTTCAATTGGCTTGTCCCCGACGTCGCCGACCACCCGATCCTCGAGGGGGTGGGCGGCTTCAACTGCGGAAACGCGAACCACCACGACGGCCTCGACCTCGTGCCCGGAGCGGTGGCCGTGGCCCACTGGGACGACGGCGACCCTGCGCTGGCCGTCATCGAGCCGACCGCGGGGCGCAGCGTGGGGCTCAATCTCACGGCGGCATCGAGCGACTACGACAACGCGGGGTGGGACGTCGCCACCGACGGGGCGGGGCTCATCGCCAACTCCCTGCTGTGGTCCGCCGGCGCGCTGGGCGGCGAGACCGGTGATGACGACGACGACGCGACCGACGACGACGACGACGCGACCGACGACGACGACGACGCGACCGACGACGACGACCTCACCGACGACGACGACGACGCGACCGACGACGACGACGCGACCGACTGCGTCGACTGCGACGGAGACGGGTTCGGCGCTCCTGTCGACTGCGACGACCTCTCGTCGGCCATCCATCCCGGCGCGGAGGAGGTCGCCAACGGAGTCGACGACGACTGCGACGGCGAGGTGGACGAGTCCGACGGACCGACCTGCGTTTCGAGCCTCACCGCCGACCGGTCCCTGGACTGGACGATTCTCGTCGCGACCGGACTCTTCCTCGTCCCGTGGAGGAGGCGTCGTTGAGGCGGGCGCGGGTCTCGACACCGCTGGAGGCGGCGCGGGCGGCGCGTCGATCAGCGCACCACGACGCTGATCAACATCCCCTCGTGCTGCACGACGAGGCCCCGATGCAGGAGCTCCGCCAGCCCCGGCGGGCTCCCCACGGCCTCGATCGTCCCCGGCTTCTCCAGGCGAAGCAGCAGCCCCGAAGCCTTCACCGACAGGACCGCCTCGCCCTCGATCGCGACCCGGCGGGTATCGCGGACTCGTAGCCGACCGTCCTCGAGCGACTCGGCCTCGAGCGTCGGGGGCTCGCCCGACCACGCCGCCATCCACCGCCCCAGGAGGCGGCTCGCGCGCGCCGCCAGCGTCGGGTCGTGCCAGGCCGACTCCACCTCCGCGGTGAAGTGATAGGAGATCGCCTCCAAGTCGGCGTGATCGGGCCACGCAGAGGCCATGGCGGGGAACGGTGCGACGTCCCGGAACCCGTATCGCCCCGGGTCGGCGTGGTAGGGGCTGAACCGGTCGAGGCGCACCGGCACGACGCCCACCGGCGGCTGCAGGTGCTCGAGGAACGGCATCAGGCGGAAGAACGCCTCGTAGTCCTCCCGCTCGTCGCCCGGGAAGCACACCATCCAGTTCCAGTGGGGTTTGATCCCCACGGCGCGGGCGTTTCGGAGGAAGACGACGTTCATGGGCGCCGTGACGCCCTTGCCGATGCGCTCCAGCGTCCTCGTGGACATCGACTCGAGGCCCGACTGCACCTGGAGCACACCCGCCGCCGCGAGCAGCTCCAGGTCCGCGCGCTTCAGGTGGCTGCGGACCTCGTAGAAGAAGCGGAGGGGGCGGTCGCGGGCGGCCTGCCGACGGGCCAGCTCGGGCAGGACGGTCCGCTGGATCCGCATCGGGAGGAGGTTGTCCACGGCCTGGAGGTTCGGGACCCCCCACCGCTCGCTCAGGGCCTCGATGTCCTCCAGGACGCGCTCGGGGGTGTGGGCGCGCTCGGCGATCTCGGTGCCGAGCAGGCCGCAGAACGTGCAGTGGGAGCGCTCTCCCCACCAGCAGCCGCGCGACGACTCGAAGGGCAGCGCGACCGGGAGCCCCGCGGGCAGGCGGCCGGCCTCGACGAGGGGCGCGAGCTGGTCGAAGTAGTCGTCGAAGTCGGGGCGGGGCGACTCGGCCAGGCTCGGGACCGGCGCGCAGTGGAAGGAGCGCTGGGCGGGGCGCCATCCGGCGAGCAGGCGACGCGCGAGGTCGGGCAGCTCGTGCTCCGCCTCCCCCCCGACGACGAGATCGAACACGTCGGTCGCGTCGGCGATGGCGGCCCCCATGGGCGCCGCGGCGTTGGCGCCCCCAAGCAGGAGGGGCGTGTCCGGCAGCCGGGCCCGCACGGCGCGCGCCAACGCCACGCTGGACACGTTCTGCTCGAAGACCGACGAGAAGCCCACGACACCGGGCTGCCGGGCCGCGATCGCGTCCGCGACCCGCTCGATCCAGGCGGGCAGCGCCCCCCGCGTGGCGGCCCAGTCCTCGCGGCTCACGGCGTCGGCGCGCGGCCCGAAGGCGACGGCTTCGGGGGGCACGGACCGACCCCAGGCGGCCTCGGCGAAGACCAGGTCGCCGTGGGACAGCCACGACGCGGCGGCGAAGCGGCGATAGCGCCCGAACCCGATCTCCGCGGCGAGCTCGAGGTTGGCGTAGACGACGTGCGCGTCGAGCCCGGCGCGTCGGAGAGCGGCGACCAGCACCGAGGGGCCGAGCGCGGGCAGCGCGGCGCTCGCGAAGGGCGGGACGACGAGCAGGACGTCGGGGCTGCTGTTCAGGTCCCCTCCCGGGCGTGGACCTGCCGAGCGTGCACGAACGTGAGGTCGACCTTCGTGTCCCGGATGCGGTCCTCGGGCACGGTGAGCAGGTCTTGGCTCAGGACGAGCAGGTCGGCCACCTTGCCGACGGTCACGGAGCCCTTCTCCGCCTCCTCGAAGCCAGCGCACGCGCCCGCCATCGTGTCCCTGTACAGGGCCTCCTCGCGCGTCATCTTCTGCGCCTCGAAGAAGCGGGACCCGTCGGGCAGCGCGCGGGTGACCAGCTCCTTCAGGCGGGGCATGTCGTCCGGATGCAGGTGCTGGGCGTGCTCGACGCGCCAGCGCACGTCGGCCCCGCACACGCCCGCGGCCTCGAAGGCGGCGGCGTACACGTTCATCGTCTCCCGCTCGCGCAGGGCGCCGGTGGCCCGACCGTCGGCGTTCCGGGCGAGGAGGTGGCGCATGGGGACTCCCGGAGGGCTACTCGGGCCGCGGCATCCGACGCAGGACGACCACCAGGATGGCGAAGAAGGCCAGCAGGCACAGCGTCGCGACGGCGAGGTCTTCGGCGTGGAGGGCGTCCAGCCCGAAGGAGAGGCCCATGGCGGCGGGCGGGAGCAGGGTGGCGGCGCCCGAGTCGTTGCTGCGGCCCACGAACGAGACCGTCCACAGCAGGAAGATCACCAGGAGCCAGCGCATCCACAGGCCGTCGTCCCAGGCGGTCCACGCCGCGAACGCCGCCCACGCGCCCAGCATGACGACGACGAAGCGGCGGACCATCGGAGGCATGGGGCGCATGGCGGGAGTATGCGTGACCGCGCGCGCAGGCTCCTCGCTCCGGGGGCACGAGCGGCCGGTGGGGGCTCACTCGGCGTCGCGCGGCTCGTTGACGTTCCGTCCTCGAAACGCGAGCTTCGTGTAGTTGTGGTCGCTGATCCACTGGTCCGGGCAGTAGCCCATGACGTCCGTGTGCTCGTCGGGGTCGATGAGCTCCTCGCTCACGATGTCCCAGCCCCACGTCCCGATCGTGTCCCCGTCGTGGGGGTAGGTCTCGTCGACGCTGCCGGGATCCACCCCCGGCCCGCAGTCGACGTGAGCCACGCCGTGAGCGTGGCCCAGCTCGTGGGCCGCGATGTCGGTCCGGTCCTGTCCGGTGGGCGAGACACCCGGGAACCCGAGCCCGAGCGCCATGCGCAGCGAGGGGGACCCGACGTCCTCGGGGACGGCGTTCAGGAGGGTCACTCCGGCCAGGCAGCCCCCGGCGCAGAACTCGGCGGAGGTCTCCGTGGGTTGGAAGACGCCGTAGTAGTAGACCGAGCCCCCCGCTCCCTCCTGCGCTTCGCGATGGAAGTAGAGATCCTGGCCCACCTCTTGCCATCCCGATCCGTCCGGGCCCACGGCGGTCTCGATGGGCCGCGGATCGCCCACCGTGACCTCCACGTCGGTCACCGGGTAGAGCCCGAGGAGCCGATCGCGGTAGGCGTCCAGCGCAGCCTGGGACGTGTCGGGGAGCCGCCCGGAGCCGTCCGCGTCGTACCGGTAGGGCACGATCCTCACCCGGAGGACGTTTTCGGCGACGTCGGTCGGGACCTCGGCGAGCCCCTCGGGGGGGTACACCGCGGCCGCCTCGTCCGACCCGTCGAGGAACAGCTCCACGCGGAACCGCAGGGTGCCCGCCACGCGGTCGCCGGGGAGCTCGAAGTTGATGGTGCTCGCGAGGTCCGCCTCCGCCGGCGACGCGCTCAGCGCGGTCTCGACGCTCAGCTCGTCCCCCCCCTCGAAGGTGAGGCGCGCGACGACGGCCCCCTCGCCGGCGGCGAACACCCGCAGGAGGCCGGGTCTGCCCTCCACCAAGGGGACGCTCGACGTCGCCGGAGCGCCGTCCTCGACGAGGGTGCGCTGCACCCCCTGGTTGATGGTGATCCGCTCGACTCGGATCCCGTCCGCGACGTCGTCGTCGTTCGTCTCCAGGGGCACGTCGGGCGGGCACCCGAGGATCGCTGCGAGGACCAGGGAGGCGGCGGCGAGGGCGAGGGGGCGGGTAGGCATGAGCCACTGTAGACGGCCGGTCACCGTCCTGAGGCTCTTCGCGCCGGCCCCGGGTCGCGCCGGGAGGCCCGCGCCTCACGTCAGCCGTGCACGACGCGGCCGTACTCGCGCATCCAGCGCGCCTCGTCCTCGCTCAACGCGCCCCGCTGGAGGCCCTCGAGGTTCTCGTCGAGCTGCGCCACGCTGCCGGGCCCCCGAGCACCGCGTGCCCGCGTCCCGAAGCTTGATCAGCTCCTCGAAGCGGGCCTCCGTGAGGCCGCTCGTCACCCCCACCCAGAAGACCATCCCCACGTCGACGTACTCGATGTCGAGCCTCTCGAGCGCCTTGTCGACGTACCGGGTGACGTTGCCGCCCCAGCGCGCGGTGGTGGGGCCCGTCATCAGCACGATGCTCTCCCGGTCCCGCTTCAGGGCCGCCTTCAGCGCGCGCTCCCCCTTCTGTCGGGGCGTCCAGAACACGAACCCGAGCCCGCGACCTCCGTCTTCCACGGGGCGCAGCGCGGTCTCGATGCCCGCGTCGTCGATGCCGTAGCTGCAGGCCAACGCGTGGCGGTGCACGCGTTTCCCCAACACGGGCAGGGTGACGTGGAGGAAGTCGTCGGGGGCGGGGGTCGTCATGGGGCTCCGTGCGAAGGAGCAGCCTACCGTCGGTCCGGGCGTGGTAACGACAGGAACGCATGCTCAGGAGACAGGGGCGGGGCCGAAAACTGCGTTTTCTGGAATAGTTGCCCCATGAACTGGGACGACCTCCGCTACATCCTCGCCGTCTCTCGGGAGGGGACGATCCTGGCCGCCGCCGGCGCCCTGGGCGTGAGCCCCACCACCATGTCCCGTCGCCTGCGCAAGCTCGAAGAGAGCCAGGGCACGGCCCTCTTCGAGAAGTTCAAGCACGGGGCCGTCCTCACGGGGGCGGGGGAGCGCGTCGTGGCGGTCGCAGAGTCGGTCGAGACGCTCACGAACGAGCTGGACGCGGAGATTCACGGGCTGGACTCCAGCCTCGAGGGAGCCGTGCGGGTCACGTCCACGGAGATGCTCACCAAGCACTTCCTGCTGGACTTCGCGACGTTCCGGGAGCGGTACCCACGCATCCACCTCGAGCTGGACTCCAAGGCCACCCTCGCGAACATGACCCAGCGGGAGGCGGACGTGGCGATCCGCATCGGGCGGAGCGCACCGGACCACCTCATCGGCGGCAGCTTCGCGACCATGGCGTACGCCGTCTTCGGGAGCCGGGAGCTCGTCGAACGGGTGGGGTCCGAGGCGACGTACGACCAGTTCCCGTGGGTGGGCTGGGACCCGTCCGTGAGCCGCTCCACGGACGAGTGGTTGGCGACTCACGCGCCTCGCGCCGTCCTCGTGATGCGGTTCGGCTCCATGCCCCTCATCTCCCACGCGGTCCTCCGCGGAGTGGGTCTCGCGGTCCTCCCGTGCGTCATCGGCGACGCCGCCCCGACCCTCCGCCGCGTCGGCTCCTCCGCGGAGGGCTCGGCGCTGAAGGTCTGGCTGCTCACGCACCCCAAGCTGCGCGGCACGGCCCGCATCAAGGTCTTCCTCGCTCACATGCGTGAGGTCCTGAAGCGGGACGTGGACCTGATCGAGGGGCGCCGACCGCGCGCGGTGTAGTCAGCCCGCCCCGAAGATCCGGGATCGAAGTCCCGCCCGCCAGGCGCCGGCCGGGCCGACGGGCCCTCCGCGGGATTCTCGTCCCAAGAGCGTGACCGTCTCCGCCGTCGCCCGGCCCTGGTCGGCGCGCTCGCGGAGGGTGCATCCGAGCACCGCGTGTTCTTCGTCCACCCCGTGGGCTTCCTGCCAGGCGACGACGCGGGCCGCGAACCCCGGGTCGCCCGCCGTCGGCTGCTCCACGGCGTTGGCGGGCCCCAGCGCGTTGATCGCGTCGATGACGAGCTCCTTGCGCGCCCCGTAGTGCAGCGGCGCGAGCTCCTCGGGGAGGATCGGACGGCCGATGAAGATGTCCTGAGTGCCCATCCCGACGGGGAACTCCAACCGTGCGGGCAGCGTCTCCCGAGGCAGCGCCCCGACGAACCGGACGGGCACCACCGGCGCCTTCACGGCCAGCGCCATGTCCAGGAACGCCCCGCTCATCTTCTGCACGGGCGTGGTGCAGTCGAGCGACCGGGTGCCCTCGACGTGGACCATCACGCTGCGACCGGGCCCCGTCATCTCCCGGGCCAGCTCCCCGAGGATGCGCGGCAGCGACGCCTTGTCCTCCCGGTCGAAGAAGGAGATCACGCGAGGGTCCACGACGCCCGGGTAGGCGAAGCAGTGGGCGATCAGCCTGCCCAGCCACGTGTGCCGGTGCTCCGCCTTGGCGAGCGTGACGGTGGGCACCCCACCCAGCCCCGAAGCGAGGATCGAGAAGAGCAGCGACTCCACGCCCACCTGGTGGTTGCCCAGGTACAGCAGGCTGCGGCCGCGCACCGCCTCGAACGCGTCGGGGGCCTCGATCACGACGTCGCCGACGAAGCGCTCGATCAGCCCGTAGTAGAGGTCCTCCACCGGCCAGGGTTCGCGGTCGAAGTGCTCCGTCCAGAAGTCCACGACGGGGTCCAGGTGGAGCCGCCCGCGGCCGTCCCCGCTCACACTCACGCCGTCCTCACGCGGCTCCGTGACGAGCTCGAAGCGTCGCAACGGGAGCCCGTCGGGGACCACGCTCGGGTGCACTCCCAGGGCCGCCGCGACGTGCTCACGCCGCGCGATCTCGGCGACGTCGCGGGTGCCGTAGACGGCCTCGACCGTGCCCGGGAGCCAGTCGATCGCGGCGAGGTCGGCCTCACGCAGGGTGGTCACGCCGTCCACGTCGAGGCTGGTCCTCACGCCGCCCGCGAAGGTCCGATCCCGCAGGAACGCCCGACGATCCGCCGCCGGCGCGGAGCCGACGCGGCCCTTGGCGAAGCACGCCTCGACCAGCCGGAGGCTGCACCACACCCCCTCTTCGCCGATCAGCTGGACGCGGAAGGCGGGGAAGGCTCGGGTGCCCAGGAAGCCGTCGGGACGCACTTCGCAGCGGACCGCGCCCCGGGTCGGCGTCGGCCCGTGGAAGGTCATCTCCGGGATGAGGGCCGGGTAGGCCACCTCATCCGGCGACATGGCCGGATCCCAGAGGTCCAGGCGGTCGTGAGGGATGCCGTGAGTCGCGCCGTCGAGCAAGCCGGGGGCGACTCGCCCCGCGGGCACTCCGCCGTCCACGCGCAGCACCGACGAGGCGCCCTGCGTCGTGCGGATCAGCGACTCCAGGACCTGGAACGCGGGGCCGTGGAACAGCGCGCCGCTCGCGTACGGCAGGGGGGTCTCCTCGCCCTCCAGGGGCGGCCAGGCCTCGGGGCGCGGCGGATACACGCCGGTCTCGACCCGGGCCGCGGCGAGCTCCGTCTCGTCGGCACCGTCGACCGCCAGGAGCCGGACGCGCTCGCCCCGACGCTCGGTCCGCAGCTCACGGGGACCCTCGAAGGTCGCCCAGCCGCGCACCCGCACGTCGCGGAGGGCCGTCACCGGCTGCTCCTTGCAGGCCCCCGAAGCGAGCAGGTCGACCATCGACATCATCGGCAAGGCGGGCAGCGTCCACGTGGGGCAGTGGTCCGCGAGCCAGGTGTCGGTCGCCGGATCGAGCGTGACCGTCGGCGTGTCGGGAGTGCCCCCGGACACGACCCGCATCGCCAGCCCCTCGGCCTCGTAGATCCGCTTGCCGTCGACCCACAGCGACGCCTCGGCGACCGCCACGAGGCCCCCCTCCTCGCGCCGGATCTCGGTGATCTCGAGCGTCGATGAGATGAGCCCGTTCTCGGGGACGACCTGGCCGCGGTACCTCCACGTCATCGCCTCACCCAGGCCGAGCGTCTCGAAGCGCGGGGCCGGGATGCCGTCGTCGAGGTTCAGCTCGAGCATCGCCCACTGGAGCAGCTGAATCATCGCCTCGATGCCCAGCGAGCCGGGCTGCACCGGGTCCTGGAAGAAGTGGGCCTTGAAGAACCACTCGCCGGCGTCCACGTCCTTCTCGCCCCGGGCCGCGCCCAGCCCCGCCGAACCGCCGGTCGGATCGAAGTGCGTGACGCGATCGAGCATGAGCAGCATCGGCTCGGCGAGCCGGGGTCGGTCGGGCCTCCACCAGGCCTCGGGCCGGGTGGTCAGGTCCACGACGTCGCCGGGCGCCTCCAGCAGCGCCCGCTGCGCGTCCGACGTGGGCAGCCCCACCTGGTTCTCGAGGGCGCTCTGCGGGAAGAAGCCGAAGACGGTGTTCAGCTCGTAGACGAGGACGTCGCCCACGAAGCACTCGACGTCGAAGCCGACGATGATCATCGACGCGACGCGGGAGATGCCGCTGCTCCTCACGCGCGTGCTCAGCGTCCCCGAGTCGGGGAGCAGATCGACATGCAGCGTCCCCGTGCCGTCGAGGTTCCGGAAGCAGAGCTCGGTGTCGGTCGTGAGCGCGCAGCCGAGGTAGGACGCGAGCCACCCGCAGGGCTGCAGCGCGGCCTCGAGCAGCACGGCGAAGGGCATCGCGCGGCATCCGTTCTCGTCGAAGTACCAGGCGTCGGGCGGGATGTCGTACTCGACGTCCACCTCCATGCCCTCCTCCATGGAGCCGATCACGCCTTGCGTGCGCACGACGCGGGAGAGGAAGAGGTACGGCGGGTTGGGCAGTCGGGCGACCCGGCCGGGGCCGTCGAAGCGGTCGTAGATCGGCCCGAAGGCCTCGGAGGGGCGCCCGTTGGCGCAGGCGATCAGGGAGCGACGGTCGAAGGGGAACCCGTCGGCGTGGGCGACGGGCTTGGGCTCCACCCATCCGTCGAGCAGCGCGTCGCCCTCGTCCAGGGGCCAACCGGGCGTGAGCCGGAGCGCGACGCGCCGGGCGTGGAAGGCCTTGAGCCCGTCCACGGTGCAGAGCAGATCGGCGTACAGGACGGGCACGGGGCCGTCGTGGACCGCTTCGACGAACAGCTCGTAGATCAGCTCCTTACTCCGCGGCGTGACCTGCCCGCGGCAGCTGAGCTGGAACGGCAGGTCGGGCGTGGGCTCGAAGCGCCAGCCGTCGCGCCGGACGGTGAAGCCGAGCGCCGTCATGTAGACGGCCATCGCCTGCAGGCAGCCCTCGAACATGAGCGTGCCGGGCATGCACGGGTCGTTCTTGAAGTGTCCGTCGAAGAACCAGGTGTCGGGCTGCACCGCGAACGTCGACTTCAGGTACCCGCGTCCCCACGGTCCGCCGCGCGGATCGAAGCCCGTGATCGGGCCCAGCAGCTGCATCCGGCCGTTCTGGATCGCCGGGGTGCGGGTGTGGGTCTTCGTGCGCTCGTAGCCGGGGCCGAAGCACTCCCAGGGGCGTCCGTCGGCGAAGGCCTGGAGGTCGCCGGCGCTGAACTCCGTCTTCGTGCACTGCACGGCGGGCGGATCGAGCCGCGGATCGGCAGCGAGCTCCTGGCCCTCGGGCGTCCACAGGCAGCCGTCCGAGTCTGCGAGCTCCGCGTCGGTGAAGAAGCCGGCCTGTCCCTTCCGGACGGACAGCCGGACGTCGCCGCCGACCCGGCAGTCGTAGTGGAAGAACATCAGCCGGACGTCGCCCTGCGTGGCGTGGCCGTCCATGTGGATGTCGTAGCGCAGCGTGTCGCCCACGGCGGGGAGGCCGCCGCGGTAGGTCAGCTCGCAGCCGAGCAGGCGGTAGACGCGGTCGTTCCGGTTGGTGAAGTCGACGCCGAGCCACGAGATCAGCATCAGGTCGGCCTGGCCGGACTCGATCATCACGCCCGCGGGCATGTGCCCCTGGTGCAGGTACCAGCCGTCGGCGACGACGTCGGTCTCGCTCCAGATCGTCCCCTTCCCCATGCTGCCCGCCTCGGCGTCCAGGCCGGTGACGCGGTCCGCGAGGAGCAGCGGCGGCTCGGGCATGCGGACCTGGCGGTGGAAGCCGTCCTGCACGGCGAACTGCTCGCCGAAGATGGAGCTGATGCGGCCGCCGGCGTGGACCTCCAGCCGGGCGCGGTCGAAGGTCGGGCCGATGGGCGCGCGGGGGCCCTTCACGGCGGGCGCGGGGGGCTCGACGACGACCGGGGCCCGGGGCTCGACGACCACCGGGGCCGGAGGCTCGACGACCGGGGCCGGAGGTTCGACGACGGGCGGGCCGGGGACCACGACGGGGGCCGACGACGGGGCGACGGGGCCGCGCCCGAGCAGCTGCATGGCCTGGCCCTGCATCGTGAGGAACCGCTGGTGGAGCGCGGCCTGTCGAGCGATGTGGGCCTGTTCGGAGGCGCCGAGGGCCGCGAGCCGGCGCCGGAGGACGGTCATCGCCGAGTCCTCGACCGGCGCCTCGGGAGCGACCACGACCGGGGCCGACGCCACGACGGGGACGGGGACGGGGACCGCGACGGGGCCGGCCGCGGTCACGGACGGCAGCGCGGGGGCGGGCGGCATGGTCTGCATGGGTGGGGTCGTCCGAGGGACGGGGTCGGCCACCGACGTCGGCAGCGGGGGGATGCACACGGGCGCCGGGTGAGCGTCGAACCGCAGGACGGGGCCGCGCGCGCGGGGCGCGACTCGGTCGAGGGCGGAGTCGGCGACGGGCACGCCCGCGGCTCGGAGCGTCGCGACGGCGTCGAGGATCGGCTGCAGCCCCGCGCCCTTGCGGTCCAGCGCCACGACGACGGCCTCGCGGTCCCCGAGGATGTCGCGGATCCAGCGACTGCAGGCCGCCTGTGGGCCGTGCTCGACGAACACGCGGACGCCGTCGGCGTAGGCCACCTCGATGACGCGGCGGAAGTCGAGCGTGCGGTTCGCCTGGGCCAGGATCGCCTGGGCGCACGCGTCCTCGGACGGCTCGTACGCGCCGCCGTGGCCCGCCGAATACACGCGGGTCCGCCCGGGGGTGGTCGCCCGACGGTGCAGGTTCAGCCAGGGCTCGCGCACCGCGTCCAGCTCGGGGACGTGCACCGCCAGGTCGTAGTGAAGGCGCAGGCAGCGCCTCCGGCCCACGGCCTCGCGCACCCGGGCGCACGCGTCGGCCGCGCCGGCCAGGATGCACTCGCGGTCGCTGTGGATGACCGAGAGGTGAGCGTGGGGCTCGGCGTCCACGAGACGCTGGACCTCGTCCACGGGCGCGAGGACGGTCCACGTCTGCCAGTCCGGGCTCCTCCCCCATGCTCGCTCGACGGCCCGCATGGGGCCCCCGATGTCGTCCGTGAACAGCCGGCTCGCGTCGGCGTCGCGGATCATCGCGTCCAGGTCGGTCCACGCACCGGTGGCGAACAGCGAGTTGCTCTCGCCGGACGAGTAGCCGATCACGGCGTCGGGGGTGATCCCGAGCACGTCGCGGGTGAACGCGGCGTGGGCCTGACACAACGCCGACGACGACCACAGACGCAGCCGGGGAGGCACCTCTTCGGGGGACGGCCACGGGGCGGCGAGGGCGGCGGCGGCCTCGGGGGCGCGCGCGGCGAGGTCCTCGAGGAGCTCCGGGTGGGCGGCGAGCAGAGCCTCGCCCATGCCGGGGTAGGCCGAGCCCGCGCCGGTGAAGACGAAGGCGACGTCCCCCGGCGGCCGGGGCGGAGCGGGGGTGACTCGGAACCGATCGGGGCCGCTGCCCACGACGGCGGGGCCCGGGGTGAGGGCGTGAGCGGCGAGATCCCGCAGGCCGCCCGCCGCCCAGCTGCGGCCGAAGCGATCGTCGAGGGACGGCGCGGGCTCGGCCGACGTAGGGGCCTCCTCGAGGACGGCGAGGATGCGGTCCCCCCGGCGCCGCGCGTCGTCCTCCCGCTCGAGGACCAGCACGACGGCCGCGTCCCCGGGGGCGGTCCGCTGCCCCTCGATCTGCGCCAAGGCCGCGACGTGCACGTCCTGGCAGCTGAGGTCCACGCCGCCGACCAGGGCCACGTCCAGCTCCCCGACGCTCAGGGCGCGGTGGGCCTGGGCCAGCGCGCGCAGCCCCGACGCCTCCCCCGCCGAGATGCTCAGGCTCGCGCCCCCCAGGTCGAACTGGCTGTTGAGCCGGTTCGCCGGGATGTTCGGCATGTTGCCCACGACGCCCGCGGACGTGAGCGTCGGCACGATCGCGTCGGCGACCGACGTGGTCCACCCCGTCACGCCGTCGGGGTCGATGTCCGCGTCGCGGAGGCGCTGGGCGAGCCGCCAGCGGAGGCCGAAGCGACAGACCTCGACGTCCGGCTCCATGGCCACGAACACGCCGGTGTCCGGGCCGCTCACGTCGAGCTCGCCCACGGCCTCACGGCCTGCCTTGAGGAGCAGCAGCTGCTGGGGGAGCGTCGCCTCGAGGTCCTTCGGGGGGAACCGCAGCCCACGGAGGGCCAGCTCGAACGTCCCGATTCGGGCTCCCCTGGGGCCGAGGTCGGCGGCGGCGGCGGCCCGGGCGAACGCGACCCGGTCGTGCGCGTCACCCACGACGGCGCCGATGCCCACGACCGCCACCGGGACCCGCGCAGCCGGGGTGGACTCATCCACCAACGTCGCGTCGTCCTCGCTCACGAGCAGGTGGGCGTTGTTGCCGCCGAAACCGAAGGCGCTCACCCCCGCCACACGGGGCCCGTCGGACGTCCAGGGCTCACGGCGACTCAGCAGGCGGAAGGGGCCGCCTTCCAACGCAGGGTTGGGGTCCTCGGTGTGGAGCGTCGGGGGCCGCTCGCCGTGCCGGAAGGCCTCGAGCACCTTGATGAGGCCCGCCACCCCCGCGGCGGTGATGAGGTGTCCCAGGTTCGACTTGAGGGAGCCGATGGGGACGTCGCAACCGGCGTACAGAGAGCCCGTGCTGCGGATCTCGGTGGCGTCGCCCAGGGTGGTCCCGGTGGCGTGGCACTCGAGCAGCGAGACGTCGGACGGAGCGAGCCCGGCGGCGGCGTATGCCCGATCGAGGGCGCGTCGTTGGCCGCCCTCGCTCGGCGCCAGGAACCCGCGGCCTCGGCCGTCGTTGGAGAGGCCGATCCCGCGGAGGACGCCGTACACGTGGTCGCCGTCGCGTCGGGCGTCGGCGAGGCGCTTGAGGGCGACGAACCCGGCCCCTTCGCCGGGCACGAGGCCGTCGGCGCCGGCGTGGAAGGGGCGGCTGCGGCCCGTCCGGCTCATCGCCCCGAGGGCGGTGAAGCCGACGTGCAGGAAGAGGTCGTCTGCTCGGTTCACGGCGCCCGCGAGGGCGAGGTCGACGGCCCCGTCCCGCAGCTGGTCGCAGGCGAGCTTGATCGCGTACAGCGAGCTGGCGCAGGCGGTGTCGAGGCACAGGACGCCCGGGGCCAGTCCCAGCGCGCGCTCCAGCATCGCCGCGGCCCCGCCGGACATGAAGCGGTCGGCGGGCTCCCCGGCGCCGTCGCCATGCCAGAAGGCCTCGGCGTAGCGGGTCATCCCGGACGACGGGAACCCCAGGTTGCCGAACACGGCCCCGACTCGGCCGCGATGGACCGCGCCCCGTCGATCGTCGCCCGCGTCGGCCAGGGCCTCCCGGGCGCAGTGGAGCGCCCAGTGGACGAGCGGATCCAGGGGCGCCAGCTCGTCCGCGGAGACCCCGAAGCCCGTCGGATCCCAGACCCCTTCGAAGCCGGTGACGTACCCGCCGCGGTCGGACCACGCCTTGTTCGCGGCGTCCTCGCCCGGCCCGCACAGGACGTCCGACGGCGCCGCCCGCCATCGACCGTCGGGGACCGGACCGACCAGGTCCCGGCCCTCGGCCACGAGGGTCCACAGCGCGTCGGGGCTCAGCGCCCCCGGGAGGACGCACGCCCGCCCGACGACGGCAATGGGCGAGGACGTCATCGGGCTACGCGTTCGCGTTCGTGTCGGGCCGCAGGATGACCTCGACGCCGTTGAGTTCGGCGAAGCGGGTGCCCGCCTCGTCGTGGAAGACGACGTCGGCCACGCCGCGGTTCTTCGACTCCGCGCGGCACTTGGCCACGCACTGGATCCGGCCCTCGGGGAGCGCGTCCGCGGCCATGCGCACCTCGCCGATGCTCATGGGGAGCGCCGCCCCGCCCATCGACTCCCGAGCCCAGAGCAGGATCAGCTGCAGGCCGCCGTCCATGGCCGCCACGTCCGTGTCCCACTCCTCCCAGTCCCAGGCCCCGGCTTCGACGCCCGAGAGGGTCCCGGAGATGCCGTCGTCGCCCACCCCGTCCAAGGCCTGGATGACCTGGAACTCGCCCTCGTGGAAGAGGACGCCGCCGTAGATCGGGCCGCCGCCCCAGTCGTTGAGCGCCAGGCTCGGGGCGTCGCCCCCGGGGGCCTGAACGACCGCTTCGGCCATCTTCGCCTCGGCCCGGTAGTGCAGCGTGCCGGTCGGTCCCGCGAGCTCGAGTGCCAAGACGGCCCCGTGCCCGTTGCTGATCTGCCGGCAGGTGATGACGAGCCGGTCGCCGCCGCCGTCGAAGTCCTGCAGGCGGATGCCCTTGAGCACCTTGAGGTCGTTCACGCTCTCGAGGTGCAGGTCCGAGCGGAAGGCCCGGGCCACGCGGCTGAACCACTCGAGCGCGAGCACCACCGGCACGACGATCTCGCCGTCGATGGTGTGGCCCGCCAGGTAGGCGTGAGTGGCGCGGTTGAGGGCCACCTCCAGGCGCAGGGTGCGCGCCTCGCTGCCCACCACCAGCAGGGCCTCGGGCCGCGGCTCGCCGCCGAGCACCACCTCGACCTGCCCCGGCTGGGCGCCGCTCAGCTCGTCCGCGAGCATCCGGGCGCCGACGTCCAGCGGGATCATCGGCACGCCGAGCTTCGCGAAGTGGGCGCGCAGCTGCGGTTTCACCATGCCGCCCTCCCAGGGGCCCCAGCCGAGCGACTTCACGAGCACGTCGCCGCGCGCGCGGGCCTCGGCCCAGGCCACCTTGTTCAGGACCTCGTTGGCCATCGCGTACACCGACTGGCCATTGTTGCCGCACCGCGCCGAGACCGACGAGAAGAGGCACAGGACCGCGAGCGGGTCGGGCTTCAGCGCGGCCAGGAGGACCCGCAGGCCCTCGATCTTCGTATCGAAGACCGCGTCGAACTGCGCGTCGGTCTGGTCGGCGATCTTGCGGTCGGCGAGGACTCCGGCCCCGTGGATGAGGGCCTTGATCGGCCCCCAGTCGCGTCGCGTCTCGTCCAGGACGGTCGCGACGGCCGCGGGGTCGACGACGCTCGCGGACCGGTACCGGGCGCTGCCGCCCGCCGCTTCGACGGCCGCCAACGTGGCGCGGATCTCGCGGCCCGCGAGGATGGAGCGGACGCGCCTGCCGAGGTCGGCCGGGCCGATCTTCTCGCCGCGGGCCGTGGCGGCGGCGAGCAGCGCGCGCTTGAGGTCCGCGTCCGTGCTCGCGGACGCGGCGCAGGCGGGCTCGTCGGCGAGGGCCGAGCGACCGAGCAGGACGAACCGGGCGCGGGTGCGCCGGGCCCACTCGATCACGCACGCGGCCGTGACGCCCCGGGCCCCGCCGGAGACGACGACCACGTCGCCCTCGCCGATCGGTGAGCTCGTCGGCTGCACGGGCGTGCGGACCGACCGCGGCGTGAGGCGGGTGCCGTCGTCCGGGAGCCCGACCTCGACGTCGCCGCCGCCCAGCAGGAGCTCGTCCCCGAGGACCTTCGCCAGCGTCGGGAGGTCGCGGTCGGAGGCGGCCAGATCGATGGCCTTCAGGGACGCGAGCGGCCACTCTTGAGACGCCGTCTTCACCAGCGCGGAGAGGCCCGCGAGGTAGGCGCGCTCCGCCGGGAACGGGGTGGTCCCGAATCTGCCGCCGGTGTCCTGCACGGTCACGAACAAGCCGCCGCGCGCGGTGAGCGCGGGCGCGAGGGTGCGGGCGACCGCGAAGGCCTCACGCTCGACGTCGATGGCCGCGTCCACGTCCGCGACGGGCCGCAAGCCGCCGAGGAAGACGACGGCCGAGGCGTCCGCGGGCACCGAGTCCACGGCCGTCGCGTTCACCCCGCGGCCCTGCAGGTCGGTGACCAGCGCGTCGGCGAGCCCGGTCCCGATGCGCGTCACGAAGACCGAGCCGGCGCCCCGCAGCGCGGGCTGGGCGAGGCCGACGGGCGGGCTCGGCGTGAGCTCCAACACGTAGCGACCGAGGTCCGCGGCAGGCGCGTGAGT
>CAZUHI010000056.1:36465-46991 GCA_964620495.1 uncultured Rickettsiales bacterium
CGGCGCGTGAGTCGGCGCGTGAGTCGGCGCGTGAGTCGGCGCGTGAGTCGGCGCGTGAGTCGGCGCGCCCCCCCCCAGCAGGCCCTGCATGTACTCGACGATCTCGCCCAGCGTCGTGAGCGTGGACATGTGCGACGGGTCCACCTCGGGCATCCCCGGCGCCTGGTCCTGCACCGCGGCCAGGATCTCGACGCGCTTGATCGAGTCGATCCCGAGGTCCCCCTCGAGGTTCATCGACGGCTCCAACATCTCCGCCGGGTACCCCGTCTTCTCGGCCACGACGGCCACCATCAAGGCGTGCAGATCGACGGACGGAGCGACCGGCGCGGGGGCGGCGGGCGCCGACTCCGCGGGCACGTCGCCCAGCAGGCCCTGCATGTACTCGACGATCTCGCCCAGGGTCGTGAGCGTGGACATGTGCGACGGGTCCACCTCGGGCATCCCCGGCGCCTGGTCCTGCACCGCGGCCAGGATCTCGACGCGCTTGATCGAGTCGATCCCGAGGTCCCCCTCGAGGTTCATCGACGGCTCCAACATCTCCGCCGGGTACCCCGTCTTCTCGGCCACGACGGCCACCATCAAGGCGTGCAGATCGACCGACGGAGCGGCCGCGGGGGCCACCGGGGCGGGCGCGACCGCCGGGGCCGGGGCGGCTGCGACGGGGGCCGGAGCCACGACGGGCGGGAGCACCGAAGCGGCGGCTGCGGGGACGGCGGCCGGCGCCGGCGGCGGAGTGAACACCGGGGGCGCGGGCATCGCGACGGGCGCGGGCATCGCGACGGGCGCGGGCATCGCGACGGGCGCGGGTGGCGCGGGGGCGTGCGCACCGACCGTCGGGACCGGGGCCCCGGCCATGCCCGCGAGGACGGCGATGCTCGTCTCCATGGTCGACAGGTACGCGGTGTGCGACTGCGCCATCGACTGCTGGAAGGCGGTGTGAGCCTGGGCGCTCTGCTGCAGCGCCTCCTGCCAGGCGGCGAGCCAGCCGGCGGGAGGAGCGGAGGGAGTGGGGCGGGTCATCGGGGTCTCCGGGACGGGAGCGGACACGGGGGCGGCGGGGGCCGCGAGGGGGGGCTTCTCGGGATTCGCCGGGGGCAACGCGGCGGCGCCGCCCGGGGGCGGGTAGTGCTTGCCGTGGTTGCTGCCGTTGATGGCGACGGCGAGGCGGGGCGGCGTGCGCAGGGTCACGTCCTCGGGCTCGCCGAAGCCGTCCCAGAGGGCCGTCAGGCGCAACGGCACGCCCGCCGCGACGAGCTGCGCGAGGCCCCGGGTCCACGACACGATCCCTTCGCGGCCGCGCCGGTCGAGGGCCACGGCCGTCGCGTCGGGCAGCGTGCGACCCACGAGGCCCGTGAGGACGGAGCCGGGGCCCACCTCCACGAACGTCTCGACGCCCGAGCCGGCGAGCCCACGCAGCAGATCCACGAAGCGGACGGGGTTCGCGATCTGGCGGGCCACGCGCGCCCGCGCGCTGTCGGCGTCGCCCTCGTAGACGGCCGCGGACTCACCGGACCACACCGGCGTCGTCGCCTCGGCGAAGTCGATCCCGGTGAGGAACGCCCCGAAGGGCTCCGCGCTCGACGCTACGACGGGCGAATGGAACGCCGTGGCGACGGGCAGACGCTTGGTGCGGACCCCGTCGGCGGCGAACCGCGCCTCGACGGCCTCGACGCCCGCGACGGTCCCGGAGATCACGACCTGCGTCGGCGCGTTGTGGTTCGCGACCACCACGTCGTCTCGGCCGAGGGCGGCGAGCGCGGCCTCCACCGTCTCGAGGTCGGTCGACACGGCGGTCATGGCCCCGGGCCGATCGCCGGCCGCGGCCATGAGCTCGCCCCGACGTCGGGAGACGCGGAGCATGTCGGCTTCGCTCAGGACCCCGGCGGCGTGCAGCGCGGTGATCTCGCCGAAGCTGTGACCCGCGACGGCGGCGGGCTCCACGCCGAGGGCGCGCATCAGCGCCAACATCGACAGGCTCGTGGCCCCGATGGCCGGCTGGGCCCACTCGGTGGCCCGCAGGCGGGCGTCGTCCGCGGCGCGTGCTTCGTCGTCGAACCGAGAGAGGGGGAACACGACGCGGTCGAGGCGCTCGGGGCCCAAGTCGAGGTCCGCCGCCCGGTCCCAGGGACCGCGCGCGACGTCGAAGGTCATCGCCGCGTCCGCGCCCATGCGCAGGTACTGGCTGCCCTGGCCGGGGAAGAGGAACGCGACGTCACCGGACGCCGTCCCGACGCCGTAGGCAGCGCCGTTGGGGTGCGAGAAGGCCTCGGTCGGCGCGGCCTCGACCGCGTCCGCCGCGGCCCGCAGCTTCGTCGCGAGATCCGCCTCGTCCGTCGCCACCACCGCCAGTCGGGCGTCCCCGGCGCCGAGGTCGCGGGCGCACTCCCAGGCGATGCGCTCCAGCATCCCGGGGGTCCTCGCCCGGTCCGCCAGCTCACGCGCTCCCGCCACGACCTCGGAGGCGGTCCCCGCGAGGGCCACCAGCTCCACCGAGAGGCCGCGCACGCGGTCCGCCCGAGGCGACGGGCCGTCGTACTCCTGCAGGGCGAGGTGGAAGTTGGACCCTCCGAACCCGAAGGAGCTCACGCCCGCGCGACGCGGGTGCGCCGCGCCGCGGATCCAGGGCCGGGCCTCGGTGTTGATGAAGAAGGGGGAGTCGTCCAGGTCCAGCTTCGAGCTCGGCCGGGCGACCTTGATGGTGGGCGGCAGCACCTTGTGGTGCAGGGCCATGACGGCCTTGAACAGCCCGGCCGCCCCGGCGGCTGCCTTCGTGTGGCCGATCTGGGACTTCACGCTGCCCAGCGCGACGTGGGGACCGTCGGGGCCGGCGGCGTCGCCGTACACCAGCGAGAGGCCCCCGAACTCGGCCGCGTCGCCCGCCATCGTGCCCGTCCCGTGGGCCTCCACCAGCTCGATGGTCGACGGGTCGAACCCTGCGTGCTCGTAGGCGCGACGCAGGGCGTTCGCCTGGCCCGCGGCGACCGGCGCGTAGACGCTCTTGGAGCGTCCGTCGGAGCTCGAACCCACGCCCGCGAGGACCGCGTAGATGCGGTCGCCGTCGCGCTCGGCGTCGTCCAGCCGCTTGAGCGCGACCATGCCGAGCCCCTCGCCCAGCATCGTGCCGTCGGCCTCGTCCGAGAAGGGGCGGCAGTCCCCGCTCGCGCTGAGCGCCGGGGTCTTCGAGAAGCACATGTACATGAAGATGTCGTTGAGCGTGTCCACGCCACCGGTGATGACGAGGTCGGAGTCGCCCAGGTACAGCTCCTGCACGGCCATGCTCAGCGCGGAGAAGGTCGACGCGCACGCGGCGTCGGTCACGCAGTTGGTCCCGCCCAGGTCGAGCCGGTTCGCGATGCGGCCCGCGACGACGTTGCCGAGGAGGCCGGGGAAGCTGCTCTCCTGCCACGGCACGTAGTGGTCGCCGATGCGCTGGACGACCGCCTCGACCTCGGACTCGGGGAGGCCGTGCTCGCGCAGCGACTTGCGCCAGATCGGGTGCTGCAGGCGGCTCACCATCGTCCCGAGCAGCTCCTGGGCGCTGGTCACGCCGAGGATGCAGGAGATGCGGGACCGGTCCATCGACTCGAACTGCCCGCCTGCGGCGTCCCGGAGGACCTGCTCCGCGACGATGAGCGCGAGGAGCTGGGACGTGTCCGTCGCCTCGAGGATGCTGGGGGGCACGCCCCAGTGCATCGCGTCGAAGTCGAGGTCGGGCAGGAAGCCGCCGCGACGCGCGTACGTCTTGTCCGGCGCCGACGGGTCCGCGTCGTAGTAGTCCTCGGGCAGCCAGTGCGTCTCGGGGACGTCGGTGAGCAGGTCCTTGCCCGCGAGGATGTCGCGCCAGAAGCCGCCGGACGTGATCGAGCCCGGGAACAGGGCGGACAGGCCGACGACGGCGATCTTCGGGCGGGGGGTCTTGGGGTCGGTCATGGTTCGCTCCGGCCTCTGAATCGAGGTCACGCGAGGGGTCGGGGACGGAAGTCGAAGGCGGCGGCGGGGACGGGGACGCCGTAGCTGCGCAGCTGCTGCGCGCGGGTCACGACGGCGGCCCCCTCCATGAGGTTGCGGGCGACCTGGACGACGCCGCGGTTCTCGGGCGCTTCCAGGAAGGTGCCCTCGACCCAGCGGTTGAAGGCGCCCATGGCGGGCCCGCACCAGATCTGGAAGTCGGCGCGACGGTCGGTGTCGCCCGCGATGGCCCAGCGGCTGCTCTGCCCCAGGTAGGAGCGGAAGACGAGCGCCATCTTGTGCTTCGGGTTCGCCTCGGCGCGGGTCACCTCGGCGGGGTCGCGCTCCCTCCAGAAGGCGCGGGTGCTCGCCCATGCCTCGTCGAACGTCGCGCGGAGCATCTGCGTCTCGACCTTGCGGCGCTCGTCCGCGGGCACGGCGTCCAGCGAATCGTGGGCGCGGTAGAGGTCGTAGAGCTTCGCGGCGCGGACCGCGAACATGGTGCCCCGGCGCAGCACCTGCACCTCGACGCCCATCTCGAACATGTCGGCGGCGGGCGCCATGATCACGTCGGCGATGGTCGCGTCGGCCAGCATCGCGCGGCCCTCGGCGTCCAGCCCCGACTCGACGCACGCCTGGTTGACGGAGCCCGTCACCACGAAGGCCGCGCCCAGGGAGAAGGCGGCGGCGACGGCCGTCGGCGTCCCCAGCCCCCCCGCGGCGCCGACCCGGATCGGGCGGCTGTACCGGTGAGCGGCGGCCACGTCGTCGCGCAGCGCGAGGATCCCGGGGAACAGCGCGGCGAGGGGTCGGTTGTCGGTGTGCCCGCCGGAGTCGGACTCGACGATGATGTCCTCGGCGACGGCCACGCGGCGGCCCAGGCGCGCCTCCTCGGCGGTGAGCAGGCCGCGCCTCACGAGGCCGTCGAGGATGGAGTCCGGCGCGGGCTCCAGGAACCGGCGGGCGACCTCCGGTCGGGAGATCTTCGCGAACACGTGTCGCTCGCGGACGATGCGCCCGTCCGCCAGCTGACGGATCCCGCGGAGCGCGAACCGCACGACGGCGGGGGTGAGGGCCATGTACGCGGCCGCCGACACCCGCCGCACGCCGCGGCGGATGTACAGGTCGGCGACGGCCTCTTCCAGGGCGGGCTCGTGGGGCGAGTGGATGAGGTTGCAGCCCCACGGGGCGCGGTCGCCGAGGGTGGTCTGGAGCTCCGCGACGGCGGCCTCGACCCGCGGGAGCGAGAGCCCGGCGGCGCCGAAGAAGCCCAGGAACCCGGCCTCCGCCATGGCGACGACGAGGCGCGTGGTCGCGATGCCGTTGGCCATGGCGCCGCTCACGTAGGGGAAGCGCACGCCGTGCACCTCGCCGAAGCTGCGGCACCCCAGCCACTCGGGGTAGAGCGGCGGGAGCATCCCCAGAGGGGGCGAACCGGACGCCGTGAGCCCCACGCCGATGGCCCCCGAGGCGGGATCCCGGAGGACGAACATCGGCTCGCGCACCCGCTGGGCGACGGCCGGGATCTCGGCCGGAGTGAACGCGGTCGTGGTCAAAATCTGCTCCGATGAGGCAGTTGCGCCTGAGTAGCAAGTGCCACCGAGTGGCGCGAAGTGTACCGCTATACTCCGGGGGGGATGAATCCGCCACCGGAAACCAGCCTTCGCCAACGAAAAAAGGCCGCTGCGCAGGCCAACGTGCTGGCCGTCGCGCATCGGCTCTTTCGGAAGAGTTCGTTCGACGCGACGACCCTGAAGCAGATCTGCGACGAGTCCGAGATCAGCAAGCGGACGTTCTTCCGGTACTTCCGAGACAAGGAGTCGCTGGTCTTCCCCCGGCGCGAGGAGCGGCTCGAGGAGTTCATCCGGTTCCTCGGGGCGCACAGCGAGGTCGAGAACCCGTTCGACTCGCTCCGGGCGGCCACGCGGGCGTTCGGGGCTCGCTACAGCGAGAACAAGGACTACCTGCTGGCGACCCAGGAGATGATCGCGTCGTCCCCTGCCCTGCTCGCGCGCGAGACCGAGATCGACCGGGACTGGGAGCAGGCGATCGCGGCCGCGTTCTCCGCCCGCACCGGCCAGGACCCCACCTCGGACCTGTGGGCGCGGGTGACCGCCGGCGCCATCATGGGCGTCGTGCGCGCGACCATGAGCTACTGGTTCGCGCGGCGCTGCGAGGACGACCTGACGCAGCTCGGGCTCGAGGCCCTGGACTACCTCGAGCGGGGGTTCCCCACCGGCTGACCGAGCGCGTCCTCGGCGGAGCTGTCCCAGTTGAGGATCAGGCCGACCTCGGTCGACTCGACCTTGTCGCACATGGTCGCGGCGACGTCCTCTTCGGTGCGCGTGACGGACCAGAGGCGCACGTCATTCAGGGACGGCAGGCTGCCGATGGGGCCGCGGCAGCCGACGAACTGCAAGTAGCCGGCGGGCGTGATGGGCTGGTCGTACCGGCTCTCGGACATGCCGTGCAGGGCGGTGGTCCCGAGGCCGGCGCCCTCGATGCCTCGACCTCGCTGGGGAGGAAGACGTCGAGCACCTCGATGCCCGAGTCGGGGGACAGATCCACCTTCAGCCCCGGGCGTGGGCCTCGCTCACCCGCGGGTCGTCGATCCGCGGCGCCGCCGACCAAGCGCGCCCGACGATGTCGCCGGAGCCCAGCGACGCCTGACCAAACTGCGACATGACGGGGGCGTCGATGCCATCCACGCGCGCCAGGTGTCCAAGAATTGTCAGCAGGCCGCGCTCCCCGACATCATCGGGAACAACCAGGGTGGTCGGGCCCCACGGGCGTCCCGTCCTCCGCAGCCCGGACGATCGTCCCCGGGACCGCCGCCCCACGCAGCCGGTCGACCTCGACGTCCAAGCAGAACTCGCCGGGACGGGCGGCCCCGCACTCGAGGCAGCCGACGCCGACGGTCTTGAAGACCAGGTCGCACAGGCCTCGGGCGTCTTCCTCGGGGGCGAGCAGGTTCACCAGATCGCGCGCGTCGAGCGTCCCCTCGAAGCGGCCGCCCGCGAAGCCGAAGAGATCCGGGTGCACCACCGCCTCGAACGCGACGTCATGGACGCTCGCAGCGGTGCCCCCGACATTCATGGTCAAGACGTCGGAGGACGCTTCGAGGGTGGGATTGCTCCATCGCGCGAGCTGGTCGTCCGCGGTGTCGAACAGTCCGTCCGCTCCGGCGGTCACCGCGATCAGGGGCTCGCATCGGTCCTGGCGCACGCCGTCCACGTCGAGCACTCCTCGCGCGGCCTCCAGATGGAGCGTCCCGGCGGCGAGGTCCGACTCCGGGGCCACGCGCCAGAGCAGGCTCACGTCCACCAGGAACCCCCGGAGCAGCGAGCCCACCCCGGGAGGCTCGACGATGGTTCCGGAGGCGAGGTCGGCGTGGAAGACCAATCCGACCAGCGGTTCCTGCTCGGGGAGTCGATCGCCGTAGGGACCCACGGTGAACGACCACTCCGCGGGCGACTCGCACACGCCGTAGTCCCACACGAGCGTGCTGGTGTACGTCGTGTCGTTCTCGAGGTCCTCGTCGGGGGTGAACACCACGCGACGGCCGCTCTCCCACGAGGTGAGTTCGCCGGCGACCGCCGTCCCATGCTCGTCCCGCAGCGTGATCCCGGCGCCCTCGGGGGCGACATCGAATCGGACCCACACGTCCAGGCGATGGAACAAGTCCACGGCTCCCTGGTCCGGGGACACACCGATGATTCTCGGCAGCACCGCCGGGGCCGGGGTCTCCCGCTCGCTCGAGGACGACGCCGGCGCGGGGGTGTCCCCGCAGGGATCTCGCTCGACCTCCGGGGCCGCAGGACAACCCGCGAGGAGGACAGGGAGGAGGAGGACGAGGCGCCGCATCAGCCGATCCCGGACTCGACGGGGGGGTACGGAATCGGAGGCGCGGCGGGTTGCACCTCGAGGCAACGAAACTCGAACTCGAAGCGCATCGCGGGCATGAGCACGTGGTCGTCCGCCCACCAGCCCGTGTCGTCCACGGTCGCCGTCCCCCGGATCTCCCGACGCGCGACGAACCCGCTCCGCGTGCCGTCGTCCAGGGTGCCTTCGCAGCGGACCGTGGCCGGGTCCGTGGATGGTCCGCGCGGACCCACGTCGATCTCGCCGTCGTCGGTCTCCAGGCGCACCGACAGGAAGAGGTCGGCGAGGTCCACGTCCCGCGCAACGACGGGGTGGTCGACCTCCAGCCGCAGCTCCTCGCAGCCGATCGACACGAGCGCCGTGAGCAGCGTGAGGACGGCGAGGCGAGCACGGGGCGATGGGCGGGACATGGCTCCGCTCCAGCATGGCAGATGCTATAGGCCGGCCATGAACCTCTCCGTGAACCTGAACAAGATCTGCCTGCTGCGGAACTCGCGCGGGGCGACCAACCCGTCTCCCCTGCGGGCCGCCGAGGTGTGCGTGGACGAGGGGGCCGGGGGGCTGACGCTGCACTGGCGGGCCGACGAGCGACACACCCGCGCCGACGACGTGCGGACCCTGTGCGCGTACGCCGCCGAGCGAGGCGTGGAGTTCAACCTCGAGGGCGACGGACGGGCGGAGATGATCGCCCTCGCGCTCGAGGTCCGACCGACCCAGTTCACCCTCGTGCCCGTCACGCCCGGGGAGATCACGAGCGACCACGGCTGGGACCTGCCTCGCGAGTCGGACGCCATCCGCCCCCTCTTGGCCCGCCTCAAGGATGCCGGGATCCGCACGTCGATCTTCATGGACGCGGCGACCGAGACCATGGAGGCCGCCGCCGCCACCGGCGCCGACCGCATCGAGATCTACACGGAGCCCTACGCCGCCGCCTTCGACACCCCTCGACAGGCCTCGGAGTTCGCGCGCCTGCGCGACTGCGCCCGGGCGGCCGTGGCGTGCGGCATGCGGGTCAACGCGGGCCACGATCTCGACCTGCGCAACACGCCCCTGCTCGCGCGGGAGGTCCCCGAGATCCTGGAGGTGTCCATCGGCCACGCGCTGCTCGCCGACGCCATCCACGTGGGCCTGCCCGAGGCGGTGCGACGCTACGTGCGCGCCACCCGCGGGGAGCATCCGCCCGCGCCCCGGACCGCCTAGAGAGGTGATCCGCTTAGCGAAGCGGAGTCCCGGTGAGAGTGTGGATTCGTGGGCGAGGCGGGACGAGGGAGCGGGCCGGGGCCCGTGACCGAGGAGCAACGACGCTCCACGGAGTCGCAATCCGCCGGGGCGACCTGAGGTAAGCGGTTCACCTCTCTAGCTTCGGGTCAGCAGCCGTCGTCGTTGCCGGACGTGTCCTCGACGCTCCCGCAGGTGCAGGCGTCGACCCATGCGTCCACGACGCTCCGGCACAGGGACGCGTTGTCGTGGATGTTCACCGCGCCGTCGACCTGGCCGAGGCCCGAGAGCCCGGACAGCCCCACGAGGTCGGGGTTCTCCGCGACGGTCAGGTCCCGGGTCACCGCGCCCAGCGACGTGAGCCCCGTGACGTCGCGCAGCTTCGCGTTGTCGCGGATCTCGATGCTGCCGCTGATCGAGGTCAGATCCGTCATGCCCGAGATGTCGAGCAGCTCGGGGTTGCCCGTGATGTCGATGGACCCGCCGACCGACATCACCGCGGCGAGGCCCGAGATGTCCTCGAGGACCGGGTTGTCGCTCACGACCATGCTGCCGAGCTCGTTGCTGATGCCCCCCAGGCCTCCCAGGTCCACGAGCGAGTCGTTGTCGACCACGAGGAGCGTGTCGCCGATGGTCTCGATCGACTCCAGTCCCTCGAGGCCGGTGAGCGACTCGTTGTCGATGAGGCGGAGGAAGTTGTCGACGGTGGTGAACTCGGCGAACCCGCCCAAGTCGGCGAGGGACGCGTTGCGGACGATGTCCAGGTAGCCGACCGATCGCACCCCGGCGAGCCCGTCGACGTTCTGCAGCGAAGGGTTGTCGTACAGCTCCAGGTGGCCGATCACGATCTCGAGGCTCGCCAGCCCCGGCAGCGTCTCGAGCACCGGGTTGCCCCACACCGAGACGGCTCGGTTCGCCCACGCCAACGCGGACAGGCCCGAGACCCGGATCAGCGCGGGGTTGTCGAGGATGAAGAGGCCGCCCGCCGCCGCCACGGCGTTCAGTCCGTCGAGCTCGACCAGCGCCGGGTTCTCGCTGATGTTCAGGTCGAGCTCGACCTCCTCGAGGCACGGCAGCTCCACCTCCGTGAGCCAGTCCAGCCCGGTGAGGATCAGGTCGCCGGAGATGCTGCTGCAGAGCCCGACCTCGTCGAGGTCTTCGGGGCTCTCGATGGTGAAGCTGCCGTCGCACGGCGCCGCCGCGCTGCAGTCCGTCGCGACGTCGTCGTCGTCGGTCGCGTCGTCGTCGTCGGTCGCGTCGTCGTCGTCCGCGGCGGTGTCGTCGTCGTCCGCGGGGTCTGTCGGGCACGCCGCCGCGAGGGACAGGGACGCGAGCAGGGCGAGGGTCGGTGAGCGCCTGTACATGCGGAGATCATGCCCGGTCCGCGGACCGATGGGCCCGCCGATGCGCCGGGGTCTCCTCGACGCGGTCGGGGTCCGCGAGGTATGCCTAGACCCCCATGGCACCGATGAAGCTCC